>JBGSKY010000303.1:0-12123 GCA_041740995.1 Pirellulaceae bacterium | reverse complement strand
CCGTTTTGGATGACGGAAACGAATTGAACGTGTTTTACGGAGCCGCTGATACGTCGGTCGCAGTGGCACGATTTTCCAAGCAGTCAGTTCTTGATTCGCTTGTTTTGGAAGGCGAGCCTCAATCATGAACACACCAGATCTACAAAAAATCGCATTTGTCGGCGACTATTTGCCTCGTAAATGTGGCATCGCGACATTCACTCACGACTTGCGGACAGCAATCGCCAAAGCGTCCAACGCGAAGTGTATTGTGGTCCCCATTGACGACATTTTAGGCGGCTATGAGTATGAGAACGAAGTTAAGTTTCAAGTGGTTGAACAGGAGATCGAAGATTACCGTGCCGCAGCCGATTTTCTAAATTTTAGCAACGTCGACGTTGTTTGTTTGCAGCACGAGTTTGGGATTTTCGGCGGACCTTGTGGAAGTCACGTTTTGGCCCTCTTGCAAGACCTCCGTATGCCGATCGTCACTACATTGCACACCGTTTTGTCAGAACCCAGCCAGACTCAACGCGCCGTAATGACCCAGTTGATTCGACTTTCTACGCGACTGGTTGTCATGACCGAACGATGCCGGCGAACCCTCATTGACACTTATGCCGTCGATCGCGATCAAGTCGACTTGATTGCGCACGGCATTCCAAATGTACCGAAAACTGACCAAAAGATATTGAAGGAACAGTTCAATGTTGAAGACAAAGCGGTCGCTTTGACGTTCGGATTGCTTTCACCCGGTAAGGGAATCGAACATGTTCTGCAGGCGATCCCGGAGGTAGTTGCGCACTTTCCAGACTTCATCTATCTTGTCCTCGGTGCGACACACCCGAGTTTGGTTCGTGAACAAGGCGAACGGTATCGAATCAGCTTGGAGCGGATGGCGAAAGAACTTGGCATCACGAAACATGTGAGTTTCTACAATCGTTTCGTTGAGCTCGAAGAACTTACCGAATTCATCGGTGCTGCCGATTTGTACATCACGCCATACTTAAATGTAAGGCAAGCCGTTTCAGGAACGCTGGCTTATGCCTTCGGTTGCGGCCAAGCAGTCATTTCAACGCCGTACTGGCACGCGGAGGAATTGTTAGCTGATGGTCGCGGAGTGCTTGTGCCTTTCGCAAACCCTTCAGCAATCGCTCGCGAAATTATCAGCTTGCTCGGTGATGACGATCGGCGGCTGGCGATGCGTGCACAAGCCTATAAGCTTGGCCGATGCATGACGTGGGATCACGTATCGTTCTCTTACCTCGATTCGTTCCGTAGAGCTAAAGTGGAGCGTCATAGTCAGCGCAAGCCCTTTGCCGTTCGGACTCTTGATGAGCAACCGCTCGCGCTGCCCCAAATGCAACTCGATCATCTGCGGCATCTCAGCGATTCAACTGGCATCGTTCAGCATGCGATCTATACGATTCCGGATCACGCTCACGGTTATTGCACCGATGACAATGCGCGGGCCTTGATCTTGACTGTTCTGCTTGAAGAGCAAGGAAAAGATTCACCGGAAGTGCACTCGCTCGCTTCTCGTTACGCTGCGTTTCTAAATATCGCATTCGATCGCGACAAGCGTCGTTTTCGCAATTTCATGAGCTATGAACGACGTTGGTTAGAAGTCGATGGCTCGGACGATTCGCAAGGTCGCGCCATATGGGCCTTGGGAACTTGCATTGGTCGATCCAAACGAACCGGTTTGGCTGCATGGGCTCGAGAATTATTCCACCGGGCAATGCCCGTGTGTGAGAAAACGACTTCGCCCCGTACTTGGGCCTTTGGAATCCTTGGCATCCACGAGTACCTTCAACGTTACAGCGGTGACCGTGCGGCCGCAACAATGTGCCAGCGACTAGCCGGCCGATTGGTTGAGATGTACGAAGCGACGGCGACAGATGATTGGCCCTGGTTTGAGAATATCACCACTTATAACAACGCGAAGCTATCACACGCTTTGATCACCCACGGTCGTTGGGCCAACGATCAAAAATCAGCCGACATCGGCTTGAAATCTTTACTATGGCTTTGTGAAAAGCAGCTTTCTCCGCAAGGACGATTTCGCCCAATCGGCTCCAACGGTTTCAGTCGCGATGGTGGCGTGCCGGCGGTCTTTGACCAACAAGCGATCGAGGCTTACGCGATGGTGTCGGCATCGATCGAAGCCTTTGCGGTCAGTAAGAACCCGTTCTGGAGTGAACAAGCTCACTTAGCTTTTGATTGGTTCTTGGGCCGCAATGACCTCGGACAGCCGATTTACGACCCATCAACAGGCGGTTGCTTTGACGGCCTGATGGAAAATCAAGTCAACGAAAACCAGGGCGCCGAATCGACGCTTGCATTTTTACTTTCACTCGTCGAAATGCGCGGACTTAACGCAACAAGCAGGGTAGGCCTCCAGCCTGACATTGCTTGATTGAATGCCTGAACGCCTATCCAATATTCAACCTCCGCCAGATGGACCGCACGTGCAAATCAAACGAACAGGAATTGTTCTTTCACCCAACAAACAACGTGTTGTTTTGCGACCGTTTCAGCCGCCCGGCAACGACCGCAAACTCCGCGTAATCGCCCGTGTCTGTACACTCTCCGAACACGAAGTTGACAATCAGCTCGCTCACGTCCTGGAGGAATTTCATGGACGTCATCAAAAACCGAAAGCGTTTTTTGAGCGACGATTTGCCGACCTTCGGCACCACTTGCTAACTGATACCCCACTTAGTGAAAACCGGCGTCTACTTCTCGGGGCGTACTTCACTCAAGAATACGCGCTCGAATCGGCTGCGCTCTTTAATCCTTCGCTGGTCTGGCATCCCGACCAGACGAACCTTGCAAAAGGTTCACGTCGATTCGCCATGAGCCTGCGCGCGGTCGGCGAAGGGCACGTTTCGTCCATTGTATTTCGCAGCGGAACTATCAGCCGTGAATTACAAATCACTATCGATGAACCGAATCGTTTCGTGACGACGCCACGCTTCGTACCAGATTCAAGTTATGAGAACGATCTCTTCCGACGAAAGTTGATCGAGTTGGGTTTGGGGACCCAGTTCACGTACGACGTGCTTGCAGAACTGCCACCGGAGTTCACACTCGACCAACTAGAGACACGCTTGAAGGCGTCTCTTCGGGAGCACCGATCTCATCACGATGTGCTCGCGCCACTGGTCGAGCAAGTTGTCATGCTGGCGAAATCGAACTATGAGATCCAATACACACCGGAACATGAATTGTCCGAGCGGTTAATATTTCCCTTCAGTCCAACCGAAACCAATGGTATTGAAGACGCGCGATTCGTTCAATTTCGAAACGATGACGGTAGCAGCCGCTACTACGCGACCTATAGCGCGTATGACGGGCGAATGGTTTTACCGCAGTTGCTGGAAACAAAAGATTTCTTGCGATTCAAGATGCACACGCTCAATGGTCCAGCAGTATCCAATAAGGGGATGGCGTTGTTTCCTCGAAAAATCAATGGCCACTACGCCATGCTGGGCCGCCAAGATGGCGAGCATTTGTTTTTGATGTATTCCGACAGGCTCTATTTTTGGCACACTAGCGAGCTGATCATTAAACCGACCAACCCCTGGGAATACGTTCAAATGGGTAATTGCGGTTCGCCGATCGAAACGGAAGCCGGTTGGCTCGTGCTAACGCATGGCGTCGGCGCTATGCGAAAGTACTGCATCGGCGCGATGCTGCTAGATTTAAATGACCCGTCCAAAATCGTTGCTCGACTGAATGAACCACTGATCACGCCAAACGAAGTTGAACGAGAGGGCTATGTTCCTAATGTCGTGTACACCTGCGGTGCAATCGTCCACCAAAATCATCTTATCATCCCATACGCAATGTCCGATTATGCCACCACTTTTGCTACGATAGGAGTTTCCGAATTGTTGGCAACAATGGTTTAGAAGTTACCGCAGCGGGGCTCTTTCAGAATCAATTTGGAACAGTTTGGTCAACCACTAAAATCACTATCTCGCGACAGCGGATTTTCATCGGTGACAAATGGTTCCGATCACGTCGTTGACTTGCGGAAAGACTTTTCTGCGGGAGCTTTCGCCAACTTTGGTTTGCTGATGGTAAGGCGATGAGATTGTGGGCCGAGAAGATCGTCCAAGCGGCGGCGGAGTTCGTCATTGATACCAACTCGATACTGCTTTGCTTTCATGTGGACAGTCTCGCCACGGTCTAATCGGACAGCTAAAGTGACTTCACGATTGCCTGGGTAACCACGCAAAATTTCGCGGAGCTTTCCGGCCATATCATCTTCGGAACGTTCGACATTCATGAAAATCTGAATGCCGGATGTAAAATGCGATTCGGCATCATCAATGGGAATCAATTCGTTGACAATAAGATTGATTTCATCTTCACCGCGTTTATCAACTACACCGCGAATTAACATCACTGCATCGGGCTGGATCAGCTCGCCTGTCTTTTCAAATTGATCGGGCCACATAATGCAGCGAACATTGCCATCAAAATCTTCGAGATCAAAATTTGCATACTTGCTCGGTTGGTTCGGTTTAGGGTTGCGGGTATGAGCCAGCTTAATGGAAGAGATCATGCCGCCAACCAAGACCTCCTCGCGTCGTTTCTTATTTTTCAAATCCGAGGTCGATGTTGTGCCCAATCGTTCAAGCGTTTCACGGTACTCGGATAGTGGATGAGCTGACAAATAATAGCCCAGCACTTCTTTCTCGCCGAGCAGCAATTCTTTTTCAGGCATCTCTGGCACATCTGGATAGCTTGCTGTAACCGCATCGGGCGTTTCTTCCTGAACGTCGTCGAAGGCAGCAAACAAGTTCTTCTGGCCGGTGCGTCTATCTTTGGCTTTCAAGCTGCCGCTTTGAACCGCTTTTTCGATGCAAAGCAACATTTGCGATCGCTTCAGCCCGAAGCAATCCATGCTGCCGCTCTTCACTAGTGATTCAATAGTTGACTTACTGCAAGCTGAAGATTCGACGCGATCGCAGAAGTGGTAAAGATCCTTAAATGGTCCGTTTTTGCGTCGCTCAGTTAGGATCGCTTCGGCAGCCGCGCCACCACAACCTTTGATGGCAGATAAACCGAAATAGATGGCGCCGTCTTTCACACTAAACAATGATTCAGAATGATTGACGCTTGGTGGATGGACCGCTACCCCCATTCGCGAACAATCTTCCATGTGTTCAACGAGCGAGTCTTTACGTTTAAAATTTCGACCGTCAATGTCACCGGTCAACAACGCCGCCATGAACTCGATCGGATAATGTGCTTTCAGATAGGCCGTCTGATAAGCGATTAACGCGTATGCCGTCGAGTGACTTTTATTGAAGCCATAGCCTGCGAATTTAAGAATCATTTCCCAGAAATCGCGGACTTCTTTTTCGGTCAAACCCTTCTCTTGCCCGCCGGCCATAAATTTGGCTTCATTGGCCGCAATCAACGATTCCTTTTTCTTACTGATCGCTTTAATGCAGGTGTACGCTTTGGCCAATTCGATACCGCCAAGGCGATTTAGAATCCGCATGACCTGTTCTTGATAGACCATCACCCCGTTGGTTTCGCCAAGGATCTCTTCCAAGATCGGATGGATGTAAACGGCCTTCTTGCGACCATGCTTGACTGCGACAAAGTCATCAACCATACCACCTTCCAGCGGGCCAGGGCGATAGAGCGCGTTGGTCGCAATGATGTCACTAAACTTGTCAGGTTTCATCCGCTGTAGCAAATCGCGGATGCCACCGCTTTCCAACTGAAAAACACCTTTCGTTTCGCCGCGTTGTAAAAGAGCAAACGTCGCTTTGTCATCGAGCGGAAACTTCAGCGGATCAATTCGCTCGCCGCGAGTCTGTTCGATGATATCGACGGCCTTTGACAAAATCGTCAAGTTACGGAGGCCCAAAAAGTCCATCTTCAGCAGTCCAGCCGCTTCGACGTCGCCCATAGACCATTGCGTGATCACATCGTCTGAACCGGTCCCGCGTCCCAGCGGCACATATTCAGTCAACGGCTTGTCGGCGATTACAACCGCCGCCGCATGGGTCCCGATATTTCGCGCCATGCCCTCAAGCTTCATGGCATAATCGAGTAACTCGCGGATGTCGTGATTAGATTCGTAGAGCGCTGCTAATTCGGAGTTTTGCTCGATCGCCGTTTTTACTGTGATCTTTAAATCATCAGGAACCATCTCGGTAATTTTGGCTACGTCAGACAATGCCATGCCCAACGCGCGACCAACGTCTTTGATCGCGCCTTTGGCTTTCATCGTGCCAAAGGTACCGATCTGAGCAACGTTTTCGGCGCCATATTTCTCGCGAACATAGCGGATGATATCAGCCCGACGCTCTTGGCAAAAATCGATGTCGATATCAGGCGCTTCCAAACGGCTTTCGTCCAAGAATCGTTCGAACAGCAAGTCATAATGAATCGGACAAACGTGCGACAAGTAGAGCGCGTAACAGACCAACGCGCCGACACCGCTGCCGCGCGCGGTTGCTGGGACGTTAATCTCGCGTGAATATCGGACGAAATCCCAAACGATTAAAAAGTAGTTTGAGAAACCAAGCTTTGCGATTACCCCCAGCTCGCGATCCAATCGGTCTTTAACGACTTGAACCAGTTCACCTTCAATCAACATCTCCGAGTTATCGGCATAACGTTCGAACAAGCCTTGCAAGCATAATTCACGAAGATAATCGTCGGCGGTTCGCTCAGGTGGCAAGCTATACGACGGAAAGTTTCTCGCGCCCAACTCAATTTCGATATCGACGGTATCGGCAATCTCTTGAGAACGCGCGACCGCGTCTTCCATGCCAGGAAAACTTTCATACATCTGCTCGGGGCTGCGCAAGAAAAACTGATCGCCTTCCATTTGCATTCGATTGCGATCCGTTCGAAATTTGCCAGTGTTGATGCATAGCAAAACATCTTGCACAACCGAATCTTCTTGATCAACATAGTGCGCGTCGCTAGTCGCGACGACTGGCAGACCCATCGACTTGGCGATCTCAACAGCACCTTGTAATTGTTGCCTTTGGATTTCAATTCCGTTGTTCATCACCTCGATGTAGAAACGATCTTTGAAGACTCGTTCGAACCAAGCTGCAACGTTTTTTGCTTCGTTTATCTCTCCTTCGACATTTCCGTTTCGCAGCACCGCTCGCGAAAATTCGCTGGAGACACAACCACTCAAACAGACGATACCTTCGCTGAATTCTTCGAGGATTTCTTTGTCGATCCGCGGCTTGAAGTAGAAGCCTTCAAGGGCGGCTTTCGAAGCCAATTTGACTAAATTTCGAAAGCCCGTTTTGTTTTTGGCTAGCAGCGTCAGGTGATATGCTGCCTCTTTGCTGCTGCTAGCGTCGCGTTCAAAACGACTCTTCGGGGCCACATAGGCTTCGTAGCCGATCACGGGATTGATGCCCGCATCTTTTGCCTTGCGATAAAACTCTAAAGCACCGTGCAAGTTGCCATGATCGGTCAATGCCAAAGCGTTCATGCCGTGCGATTTGGCTCGATTAACCAATCGACTAATTGAGCTAGCACCGTCTAGTAAGCTGTAGTGGCTGTGGCAGTGCAGATGTACGAACGGCCGCTGATTCATAAGCGATTCGATCCTTGAATAGAAGTTGCGACGGCGCAAGAGTTGAAACCGACGAGAATACTTACAGTTTGACGACTTCCCTCCGATCGAGCAAGCTGACTTGAATTGCCTGCCGCGGGTGCTTAAAGAATCGCCGAAAACGCTTCAAATTGCGGTAACAATTCATCACGTGCGGCTCACCCCAATCGCTGCAATCGCGTTGCTTGGCCGCCCGATGGGCACGCTGACCAGAAACGCTTGTTCAACAGAGCGTCAGAATCGTATTCGAATTGGGTCCGCACAAAATTCAGTCGCCGATTGGCGTTGCGGCCTGCGGAATTGTCGGAAGCAGCAGCCCGCCATTGCCGGGTTGCAAATCAGAACCATTAAGCGCTTCTGGTGGAGCGACATTTACTTCAGGAACTTGTTGCCGAATGGCCTCGATAGATTCCGTTGCGTTCCCGCTGGATTGTGGCGTCAAATCGAATGGCGTTCCTTCAATCATACCGCCCTCTAACATTGCGCCAGCAAGATTGTTTGAAGTAATTGCACCCGGATCAACCCAGATACCTTCACCATCTACACGCGCGGTGCCAAGGTCTTGATTTAAGTTTCGGCGTTGCGCCTCGTAATTAACGTAGACGCCAATCAAAGTCGTCTGAGCGTCGAGCAAAGCTTGCAACGCTTGAATCGAGTCGCGGGCAGCGGTCGGGCCGAGCGGTTGCTGTTGTGCCTCGCCGATTGCGCGAATGTCTCCGTTGAGTGTAATCTGCTGAGCGGCAATTCGAACGGCATAGCGTTGTAATTCAAAATTGAATTGGTTCAAGCGTATGGAACGTAACTCGTTTCGCAACGTCAACCACACGTTATCTTCAAAGGTGTAGTAGCTACGTTTCGCTTGTTGGTATTCAATCAAAATTTGACGATATTGATTTCGTTCCTGTAAACGTGTCAGAGGCGAGTCCCATTGCAAGCCGACGCGCAAGCGACCGGTGTTGTTTCGCAATGATAGCGGGTTGTCATTACTGTTCTGGATATCACCGCTGAAAATCACATCAAGGTACGATTCCAATTGATCAGCGACTACTTCGATTGAGCGCCAGCGGTCGACTAATGCAGCGCGATTATTCATCCAATCGAGTCGATTTACGCGAGCGATATCAATCGCTTCACGAGGTGTAATATCGACATCCGTCAAAACGAGCGATTCGGTCCGTGCGCGAGCTTGCAAGACTTGTAAGGCAAGCACATCGTCACTGATGGAAGCGAGGATTTCTTGGCTTTGCAAAATCGCTTTGTCACGAATATCATCGAATTGTTTTCGTGCTGGATTGATCGGCGGTAACTGTCCGTCAGGCTGGACCAACGGCGGAGCAGTCTGAGTCTTTGCGAGCTTGTCAATATCTTCTTGTAGAATCTTGTACTGCTCGCGATACTTCTTCAACCGTTGAACGATGCGTTCGAATTCAACGCGGAGGATGCCAGGCAGCTTACTCAATTCAGAATCATCAAACAGTGCGGCATCTAGCCCCTTGGCTGGTAGGATCGAACAGATCGCGTCACGCTCTTGGTCCAAAATGTCGCGCAAGCGAGCCAACTGTCGTTTACGATCGGCGACCGAGCGTTCTAAGATGTCAACGTCGGCTCGAACTTGCGGAATATCCGATTCGAAAAGCTCATCAAGAATCGATTCCGTTTGGCTTGTTTCTTCGCCTAACTCTTTCAGCACGCCGCGAACTTTATCATCGATCGGTAGAACTCGATAGGATCCCAGCGTGTTTTCATCACTGACGATTGTACTGAGTTCAAGCAATTGGGTATTGCTGCGACCCACTGTTTCTCGAAGCGTCGATATTTGAGTTCGACGTTTGAGCATTGATGTCGCAACAATATTGAAGCGATCAAGCAAAGGATCTTTGATTTCAACGCAAATGTACGACGGCAAGCCTAACGTTCGCTTGAAGACATCGAGAGACAATTCGTAGGACGTTTGCAAATTAAGCAAACGATTTTGGACTTGAATCAACGCCTGGCGAGACTGAGCCACTTGCAACTCTTGCTGTGGGATCGTCTGTTGACTGGCCGGAATGGTCAGCAATTGTTCTTTCAATTGATCTTCAAATTGCAACAGAACATCGCGGAGTCGTTCTGCGTTTTCAAGCGTGTTCTGAATCTCCAATTGATCTTGCAGCAAACCAAGATAACCACCTGCTTGCGGCACCGTTGTCGCGGCACCGAATCCACCGCCACCGCCACCGCCATTATTTCCGACAGTACCGAAACCTCCGCCTAATCCTGTAAAGCCTTGTAAGCCTGCGCCGCCAAACAAACCACCTCGACGGTTAGGTCCGGTGTCGGCAGTTCGACCGTTGGTGACCGTTAGGGCGAATCCAACGCGGTAGCGCTCATAAGCGCGAACGTTAGACAATAGTGTTCGTTCTGCCAAAGTTAATCGTTCCAACACAACGTCGCGCCCAGCTCCGCGCAACAATGGTTGAAACAACGAAAAATCGATGATCGTATTGGCGGTTTGTGTATCTGGTCCACTCAATTGCCACGTTAAAGAGTTGGCAATTCCGGCGGCGAAAGTTGCACCAGTCGAGAATGTTCGTTGAAACCCGAGCGGTCGCGCCCCGCGGCTGAATAGCCCGGTTGTTAAAGTTGAATTGCTCTGGCCGTTGTTGCTGCGCCGTGCGGGACCGCTCGACTGAAAATCAACGTTCGCACCACCAAAAAACTGGTTGTCCAAAAGAAATCGTTCTGTGCTGACATCGAGCGCCGAAAGATATAACGTCTCGAGGTTCTGCTGAAAGTCAGTTGAATTAAGTAACGCGACACGAACACATTGATCAATATCGAGCACTAAAACGCCGCGTTCGTCGAGCGGCAAGAACTGCCACCAATCGGGAGATTCAGCAAGGTTTGTGCGGCCGTTCACATTCCAAAGCGGATAGGCTTTTTTGCCATCAACGATCTCCATGTAACGGTGCGCTGTTGGGTCGTCCTCTGGCATCGGTGGACGGTCGGGATTAAACGGATCGAACATCCGCGACGATCGATCAACTTGTATATTGCGAATCGTAGGCAAAGCTGCCGCATCGACCTTCTGAGTTATCAGCACTCCGACTTCAGCATCAGCCCGATTGCGGTACGACGTTCGATTGCAGCCGACACTGACAATCGCCAAGCCGCTTGCCAGGGCGAGTGCAAAAAGCCGACGGCGGACTTGCTTCAATCGCCGAGCATGGCGCTTGCGACGTGCGCTCGTCAAAAGTCGGCTGTCCGTCGTGCTTTTGAAGTTACAATTCATTGCGGAAGATCCTGAGGTGGGCTTTGGCAAAGCAGCAAAGTGTTCGTACAAATGGAATCGCAGGTTGCTCTGCGCAGGAAGTCGCTTCTCGATACTTCGCTTGTATCGGATGGTTTGATTATCCGGTTGGTATCGGTTTGCCGGAGCCGTCGCTGTTTACCAAAATTAACTCACTTACCACGCTTGCCACGGCCAGCCGCTTGCGGTGGACAAGTTTGCCGGTTAACGGAACAATGCAGTGTTCGTGATGCCGAACATCACTCGCCAAGCAGTAAGGTTTCGTCGCCGAACGAATTTTTTTTAATTTGAAAATGTCGCTTCTGAAAAATACCTCCCCCGAATTGCTTGCGCCCGCCGGCGAGCTTGCTTGTGCGCAAGCGGCGGTCGAGTTTGGTGCCGATGCAATCTATTTTGGGTTAGATGTTGGCTTCAACGCGCGGGCTAGGGCGACCAACTTTCATCTGGATGAATTGCCAAAGTTGATGCAGTTTTTGCATCGCAATCGAGTTCGAGGTTTCGTTACGCTCAACACATTAGTGTTCACAGACGAACTCATGGCGCTGGAAAGCAACGTCCGACGATTGGCCGACGCTGGCGTGGATGCCGTCATTGTCCAGGACTTGGGTGCTGTTCAACTAATCCGCGAAATTGCTCCGACGCTGGCAATTCACGGCAGCACACAGATGACGGTAACCAGCGCCGAAGGGTTGGCTGCACTTCGCTCGCTCGATTTGCAAAGAGTCGTCTTAGCGAGAGAACTATCGCTTTCGGAAATTCGAAAGATCACACAAAATGATCCAACGCCGGTCGAAGTATTTGTACATGGAGCTCTCTGCGTCGCGTACAGCGGCCAATGTTTGACCAGTGAATCGCTGGGAGGTCGATCGGCCAATCGTGGGCAATGCGCACAAGCCTGTCGATTGAATTACGATCTAATTTGTGATGGGAAGCAAGTCGATTTGGCTGACAACAAATACCTTCTTTCGCCACTGGATTTAGCAGCTTACGATCACGTTCCGCAACTTATCGAGGCCGGCGTGTCTAGTTTCAAAATCGAAGGCCGTTTGAAGAGCCCAGAGTATGTTGCCAATATCGTTTCGCACTATCGGCAAGCAATCGACGCAGCTATGCAGCATCGATTTTCGATGATGACCGAAGCTCAGCGGGTCGAAATGGAGCTAAGTTTCTCGAGAGGTTTTTCGCCCGGTTGGTTGGACGGCTGCAACCATAAGCGTCTCGTCCCAGGACTCTCCAGCAG
>JBGSKY010000302.1:0-2375 GCA_041740995.1 Pirellulaceae bacterium | reverse complement strand
AAGTTTCACTATTTCTGAAATTGTTTTAAGTTTCGCTTGCAGATCATTAAGACGGTTGTACGTTTTGGCACACATTTGAAAGCGACCCCACAACGGCGTCGATCATTTCTAGCCTGGAGGTTCTCCGATGAATAAGCCACTTCAATTCGCCTGTTATCTTTTGCTCGTTGTTTCCCTGTCAGTTACCACAACTGGTTGTGCGACTAGCTGCAACTCTTGGTCACCCAAGAACTGGTTTGCTAATCGTCCGCGCCCACTTCAGAATTTGTTCCGGGGAGCCTCTTGCAGCACCTGCAATCCTCCGATGGGAAAATTGCAGATGTTTGGCGCAAACTCGGTCAAGGGTTGCCAAGACGGTAGCTGTGGCGGGAACGGGTTTTCCGGTGAAGAGCCCGTCTATCAAGGCGAGTTCGACGGAGCGGTTCCTTATTACCCCAGTGATATGCAAGCTCCAATGGGGCAGCCCATGTTAAGTGCTCCCGGTCCTGATATGTCTTCTGCTCCCATCAGAACCAACTATCCTTCAAGTGCTGGATATGACTCTGGCTCGCAGATTGGTTCAGGACTCAAAAGCTTTAATTCGGATTTTGAAACGAACGCGGAAGCCATCACGCCACCGATGTACGGAAGTCGAAACGATTTCAATTAAGTCTGATTGCACTTAATTGAAGTATCGAAGCTTTCAAGTTTAAGTTTCATTGAGAGTGCGTTTGCCTTGCGAACGCGCTCTTATTTCTTTACCGGATTGCACCGAAGTGGATTTGCCTTTCGTGAACTATCGAGTTTTGCTGCAGCAGAAGTCGTGAGGTTTCTCTCGTACAATGCACAGACAACTGAATTCTCACGAATCCAGCTACAAGAGTCTGACGCGGTTTTGTGGAGCGCGGGCGTCCCGCTCGCGCTCTGTTTCGGCTACAAAAGTCCGCTACGGGGCTAACTCTGAGCGTAAAAAAGTCGTAACCAATCTATCGATCGATTCTGGCGTGACAACGAGTTTCCGCACACGTAGCGACGAGACTCAACAAATCGTAAAATCAGCGTCTTAATTTTTCGATCTTGAAGCGGCGAACGAAAACATCCGAAGAAGACGAAGTATATCTATGGAAACCGAAACCACTTCTACTAGCAACTCCAGCGATGTTAGTGACGCAATCCAACTCACGGAAGCCGATCATGCAACCCTGCACACAGGTATCGGCTCGCCCGCATTTCAAGGTTTGCTGTGGACTCAGTGGCTGACGGCCATCAATGACAATGTGTTTCGCTGGTTTGTAATTGGCGTTGGCAAAGATCAGTTTCTACAAGAAAGCCAAAGTCTGCTGCTGATTGTGGGTTCTTCGTTCTTTATTGTTCCCTACGTTTTGTTTGCGTCGGTGGCAGGTTGGTTGGCGAATCGGTTTCAGAAAAGTCATGTGATCATTGGTTGCAAGATTGCGGAAATCGCGATCATGCTTCTTGGTGTGCTGGCCGTGTGGATGCTTGGAACGCCTGATCCTCAAAACGGTGTTGATCCGGCGTTTTGGTGGCTGTTGGCGGCCGTGTTCTTTATGGGATTGCAAAGTGCTTTATTTGCGCCGGCAAAAGTTGGCACGATTCCAGAATTGTTGACTGAGGGGACGATCGCCAAGGGCAACGGAATTTTTAATTTAGCAACGCTGTCGGCAACTGTGATCGGAATGGCCCTCGGTGGTTGGCTTTCCGATGTGACGGCGCGCGGACAAAGCAATCTATGGATCGCGGCGGTTGTGTTGGTGGGAATTGCCGTGGTCGGTACGCTAATTAGTTTCTTGGTGAAGTCTTTGCCGGCAGCCAATCGATTGGCCAAGTTTCCGTATAACTTGTTTGGCGAAACGTTTCGCGACTTGCGGCAACTGTTTGCCTCTGGACCGCTGTTTCGCGTCGCGTTGGGCGTTGCATTCTTCTGGTCGATCGCCGCGTTCGCCCAATTGAATATCGATTCGTTTTCGGAGGAAAGTGGCGGCTTGGTGGAGTCCCATCGAACGCCGTTGTTGATCGCTGTGACATTGGGAATTGGGCTGGGTAGCGTGATGGCTGGTTATATTTCAGCGGGCCGAATCGACCTGGGCTTGGTGCCGTGGGGAGCGCTCATTATTGCGGTGTTTGCATTCTCGCTGTGGTTTGTGCCCGACAATTTTATTGTTGATCACCTTACTAATTGGAAAATGATTGTCGCTTTGGTGTGCCTGTTTGGATTGGGGATGGGAGCCGGTATTTTCGACGTGCCGCTTTCGTCGTATCTTCAACACAACAGCCCGATTGCGACGCGAGGCTCGATTTTGGCAGCGACGACTTGCTTGGCTTTTGGTGGAATTCTGGTTTTGTTTGGTGTGTTGTTTGGACTGCGATACCCCGTC
>JBGSKY010000301.1:0-6109 GCA_041740995.1 Pirellulaceae bacterium | reverse complement strand
TGCAATGATGTCATGTTTCTACAGCGCGTTGACTTACCAGAATTGCTTTGTAGTTCTTGGCTTTATCAATGATCGTTTTACGAGTGCTATGCGAAAGCCGTTGTATGCGATGTTCGCTCTCGCATTGCTGTTTGGATTCATGCGGCCATTCGCATTCGAAGTACCTCGCGGCGAGGTGCAGCTCTTTAGAAATCACCTTGTCGCAAAACTCACGGGTGCAGAGGTGCCGATACAATTAAAGGGTGCAGTATACAGCGGAGTCATCCTCGGGACCGGGACGACAATTGATAGTGCGAGATATGGTTACTACACGAAGAAAAAGGTTACAGTAGCCTTCGGTCACAACCATGCTTTAATATCCATTGATGGCTTACCATTACCGTGTGTGGTTCGAGGCCAACAGATTATTGTACCGGGCCTTAGAAATAAAGACGTCTGGTTAGAGTTGAGCTATAACGACGCAGATGACCAATTAAATTACTTGCTGAAGAACAATTTGAGCGAGGGGATTTATACCACAGAAGGTGTCTTGTTTAGGACAAGCGAAACGATAACCGACTCGGAGCTCGCAGACGAATTAATCAAGAATATCATGGGTCCTATATAAAACGGCAGAAAAAGTGGAAATTTCCCTTTGCCGCCGAGAGAGACTTATAAAGAAATGCGTTACTGATGGTAATTGCGTTAGCACAGTTCACACTTTCAATCCTACTTACTTATATTGATATCGTTGGAAACATTTTAGTCACCACTAGAATTAGCCAAGATGAGTGCGACCCTACCTATGTCGAATGGCTAGATCCTTGCACAAGTGGTCTCCTGGTGCAGCGTTTTGTCGCTGGCTACGCAGACGGTCGGTTTCGACCGGAGCATCCTGATGAACTGATTGTTGCATATCCCCACGACCGATCTTCGACCCTCAAAGTTGTCAAAATAGATAATTCATTTCACTCGCTCAAACGCTTTTTTGAGAAACAGGTTGAAGTCATTGGCGGACTAGTAAATGGTTCGGTACGTTGTTCTCCAGATGGGGAGTTTCTCGCGTTCGTTCGCTGCCAGAGTGACAGCTGCGCGACGGTACAAATTCGAACTTGTGATTCGCTGGAAGTTTGGTGGGAACGGCTGTGCCCGATCAGTCGGTGTGACCAGCATGATTTGATGAAACTGAGTTCTTCAAAATCGTTCTCTCACATCGCACTGACGGATTTTGCCAATGTTTGGGTTCGTCCGGTCGTTTGACGTTCACAGCGTTTGTTTTCCGTCTCGATCCGAACAAAAACGCGTCGATATGAGATATGGAGCAACGTCCCGAGAGCAAACATTCGCAGCTTCCTCATCCTCGAAGGCAGGGCGAGGCGACTTTGGTCGAATGGAAAGCTGCCATAATTCTTAAATCTAAGGAACAGTCTGCTGAATGCTGCATTCCGGGATGGCTTCTTTCAGAAGAGCTATATCGAACGCGGTGACGTTACAACCTGATAAATTGAGCTGACGAAGCGAGGAGAGTTTTGACAAACTAACCAGTTCTTCGACTTGAGTGTTGCTCAAATCGAGTGTTTCCAATTGCGATAGGTTGACCAAGGAAGTAACGTCTCGGATCGATGTGTTTGCTAGGTTAAGCTGCTTCAGGTTTGCGAATCGCGAGACGAATTGAAGCTCTAAATCGGAAAGCTCCTTGCGTCCCGATAGATCAATTGTCGAGACATCTTCGATTTGCGGCCACTTGTCAAACGTACTTAGAGCGTCGAAGGATCTTAGAGTCGGCTTCCACGTGTCACCACTAGCAAGCTGAACTCGCGCCTCCATATCCACTGCCCAGAGCATCGCTTGCCGATTCTGATCCAAGGAACGCCGGACCTGAAAAGCTTTTTGTGTTAAAGGGATCGATGGCCCGTTTGGATAGCGAACTGCATGCAGAAGATACCGATCTAAACTGCCATTGTTTGAAGCGTTCAGGATTTCGCCTTCAGCGCCGATTGTCAGCGTTGCACCGTCATCGAAGGCGATCCCATTCCAAAGCGGAGTCGGTGCTTGCTGTCCATCAATAGAAGTTAACATTATCGAATGAGGCTCTTGAAAACCCTCTTCTGAAACGAGCGATGCCATTCGTTCCGAGCGTTGGGGATCATGGATCGATTGACTACTGGAGCCATTGATTGCCGATGGTAGAACTTGCCCAGCGATCTGTATCGATCGGAGAACGGCCCCATTGGCGTCGACAGTATGTAAAATCGGGTGCCCCTCTTTTTGTCGAGCAAAAACAATCAGTTGATTTTTGCTCGGACTGGCAACACCGCCCAACCAATCATGAAACTCAGCATCACCTTTCTTCACCAATACGTCGTCACTACCAATTTGATATACGTGTCCAGCGAATATGTGCTGCGAGTCTGGTAGCCAAACTGGAGCCGCTCGAACACCGGAGACTGTCTTTACCGGAACCTCCAAACGGCGATCCGACATTAGATCGGTCACTACTAGTTTTTCAGAATTCTGGTCTGCTACCAAGCAAGCGAGCCACTTTCCGTCAGGACTAAAACTGACACGGCCGGCCGCGTCGCCAAGCGACCGAGGTTGAGAATCTTTTGTTTGCAAATCGACCGCTGAAGTGATATTGGAATTTCCGTCCGGACTCGGATGCTGCCAAGCGAGAAAACGTCCGTCTGGGCTCCACCGGAGCATCGCGTTGTAACTAGCTGGTCTCAGCGTTCGAATCGTGCTACCGCGAGCGTCCTGAACCACCAGTGACTGGTCAGGTTGTTGAACAAATGCCAATAGATTCCCATGCGGCTGATAAGCTGCATCGTGTCGCTCTTCTCCAACCAAGATCGTCTCGTCAAGCAATTTACCATCCACGTCCAGAACAATCTGTCGCCAAGGAGACCGCAGAGTAAAACGGTTGTTCTGCGAAGACAGCGCCGCCTCGTAAGGTTGCAGTTGAACCCCGGTCGGTGTTTGTTCAGGCAACTGAGCGGCAGGACGCCCAATTCCTTCTTTCGACCATTGATAAAGCAGACGATGCGTTCCACCGCGATGATAAGCGGCTGCAATTCGACCGTCTGACAGCAAGTCCGCGGACATGGGTTGCAGAGGTTGAGGATCAGCTAACGTCGGTATTTCTGCACCGTTTCGGCGGAACATGCGAATCATGCCCGAATGCCGCTGCCATCTGTCATCTGCATAGACGAGGACGATTTGATCACCATTGGTCCAGTAAGGATATCGCATGGCTCCAGGTAATGGATCATGCTCGGAAAAAGGAAGAACGCGAATCTGCCTCAAGTTCAAATCGAGTATTTGGCCACGGTCGGTAACTAAAAACTTTCCATCTCTTGACCAATCAGCATGGTCCCAATCGCGCGGGCTGATGGCTATGCGTTTGCCTTCCCAAGAATAAACCTGAGCAATACGGTTCTCGCCGGATTCATCAAGCCCAGTTACTAACAAGTGCTTTCCACTTGGACTCCAACGGATGAAAACATCAAGGCCTTCTGGCCGTGTCGACATTCCTATTCGAGTTACATCCTGCACCGACCCGTCGACCAAATCCCAAGTGCGAATGACTGAGTCGCGGCAGACTAATGTTAAGTGCGAAGTTTTCGGATGGGCCGTCGCGTGAATGCCACGTGGCACTTGCGCAAACTCGGTCGCTGGCCCGGAAGTATCGTCGAACTGAAACTTTGACAGTAACTCACCATTGTTGTCATAAACGAGCAAATGCTTCATGCTCCAGACAAGCAAGCGTTTCCCATCGCCCGACCAAGTAAAATTAAAGCGGCCGATTTCTGAACTTGGTGGCAAATCTTTTCCATACTCAATCCGCTGCTCCAACAATCCAGTCGCGGAGCGGATCTCAACTGCATCTTGACGTTGGTCAAGCAGCGAATGTACCAGAACTGCGAATGAATCTTCGGCAGGCCGAAAAGCTACGGAGTGCAAAAATTCATGACTGCGCCCACGCGTTACCAAAGCTTTCACCTGACCGCTCTGGCAGTCACGAACTAGCACGTACGAACCTAGCGAATCTACCCATCGTGTCCCATCGCGATTGACATCAAAGTGCTCTACACTCCATTTCCAGTTGTCAGTTTGCATGCCGGAAAGCGGTCGTTTGCGAAGTATCTGCCATTCAAACAGTTCGTCTTCAACGGTAGGTTGCAAGACCAAGCCTGGCAAAATCGATCGTTGATACTCGGGAGCAGAAGATTGAACTGGCTCTTCAACGCTAGAATCGGGGTCTGTAAATAGCGGGTTTGTTTCATCGCGCTGAAAAACAGGCGGATATTCAATCCGAACTGAAGCCTCTAACTGCAAAGCGTCTTCACTATCGTCGCTCCTGGCGATGTCCTGTGACATTGGCTCCTCCACATCGACAGCAGGCGTGGTGGAGTGAACCGAAGCTTGAGGTGGCGTGCTCCGACTGATTCGGACTTGAAGCTGTTCGCCTTTCGAGACGACGATCGTGTCGTCACTGAGCTTGAATTCTTCGGCGTCAACACCTTGTAAAGTCAACTGCCAGGGGCCGGTAGCCAGCTCAAGTTTGCCTGAAGGCTTACGGATCAAATCGAGCGTTTCCACTTGTTCTTCTTGAACCGCACGAACCGTCAACTGTACATCTTCGGTACACTCGATGACTAGTTCACCGCCGCCAGGCAACGCGAAACGATAGACCAACCAAGCTGCTAGCGCCAGCGGAAAGAACGCCGCCGCTGCAGCTATTAAAAACTTGTTTCCGAAATGCCATCCGCTACCTGCGGCAGTGGCAACTCTCTTTCGTTCAGATAAGTTGCGGACAGGCCGAGGCGATTTGGGAGTTTGTAGCGGTGAAACCGAAGGAGGATTCTTTACCGTAGCTGTGATCGCTGAAGTAGCACTCGACTGGCTTGCCAATGCATGCACCTGAGCAGAATCCGCCCAAGCTGCTAGTCGCTTTGCAAGTTCCCCTGCAGTTTGAATTCTTGCAGATGGATCTTTCGATAGGCAAGAACTGATCAGTGCGGCTAGTTGGACATCGACGTCAGGTCGTAAGTCGCGAACGTCGGGTGCGGGATCATGCAAAATGCGAATCGCTTTTGCTACAAATTTTTCTTGGGCATTTCGCGAAGGAAAAACGACAGCTCCCGTAAGTAAGCGAAACAACGTCGCACCCAATGCATAAATATCAGTTCGCTCGTCGGCACTGCCTGTTCCATCAATCTGTTCTGGCGCCATGTAGTCGGGGGTACCGATGACTTGGTGCTCACCCGTCATCGGCTCGACAGTCGTGGCACCTAAATCAGAAGATTCCGACTCATGTATAATCTTGGCAAGTCCTAAGTCCAGCACCCGAACCATACCAGTTTGGTCTAGCATGAGATTGCCAGGTTTCAGATCACGATGAATAATACCTTGCTCATGGGCGAACTGAATTCCAATTGCTGCTTGGCGAATCAATTCGCACGCGACGCCTACGCTCAATCGCTGGTTAGACTGCTCCAATTTGTTCGCGAGCTGCTGCAGCGACTGCCCCTGAACATAGTCCATGACCAAGTATGGCAAGCCGTCCTCTTCGTCCGCGTGTGATGCCGATACGATATGTGGATTCTGTAGTTGTCCAACGGCCCGCATTTCTTGACGGAATCGTCGAATGATGGTGGGATCTTCCAGCCGATGCGGGTGCAACATTTTTACAGCAACAAGCCGCCCAAGTTGCAAGTGACGCGCCTTGAAGACTTGCCCCATACCACCACCGCCAAGCGATTCTAGCAATTCAAATTGACCGATTCGCTTTCGCTCTGTTGCACCCTCCGCGCGTGGGGCCGCATCCAAGTCCTCGAGTAACCGCTGAAGTTTCTGAGGGTTCTTAAGTCTGCTAATGAGTTCAGAAAATTCACCTTCCCCCGACAGCTTATTCAAGTCGAGTTTCAACGCATCGCCCAGCAGTTGCTCGAACTCATAGCGAGTTTCGTCGGCATGTGCAGATGGCGTGTCTGCCATGTCAGACGCTGAAGGTTCAACACGAGGCAGCGCCTTGGTGCGGTCCGGCTTTGGACGATGATCACTCATTCGTGGTGCGCCGAATCTTGGCTGGTGAAATGATAGTGATTAGTTAACACTTGACGGAGTTGCC
>JBGSKY010000300.1:0-2635 GCA_041740995.1 Pirellulaceae bacterium | reverse complement strand
CTGCTCCACAAGTCGATTGGCTGCGGCGTCTTCTGTCAGCATTTGCAATCGCGGTCCGGTGCCAACGCAATCGTGGGCCAAAGTCAGAGTGATGCCGCGAGCGTAACTGTTATTGGCAATCTCATATCGCGAGCGATTTCGTAGCGTGCGGCGAACCTCCGCACCGTTCGCAGCGGCAGCCGAAAGTCCATCGGCGGCCGACCAGTGACGGGCATTGTCGATGGTGGTATGCGCCGCATCGTAGCGACCGAGCAGCCGCTTGAAGGAGAAGGGTTGTCGGGCCGAGCGTCCCCGCGTCAGCGAACGATTAGTTCGCTGCGTCTTGTTGCTCAACATCCCTGACAGAATACTCAACATCCGTGAATCAATCCTTAACTCGTGACCCGACAACCCTCTATCGATGATCAAGCCGTGCTATTCAACTCCGGGTGGCACGAGCTTGTTAAACCTAAGACCCCGCGATGATTTGCCGACGGCTTGTTTGCTGGCCAAATGCTTGTCGGCAGCAATCTGCTCGGTGAGCTTGTGCTGTTCGACGCTCCCAGCATCTCCCGATGCCTTGGCGGGTGCTTTTGCACTCTCGCGAATCGTCTCTTGCAAGTTATCTGACATACCAGCGGCCTACCTAAGAATGAAGAAGTGGTCTTCTATCTGTAGGAATACCCTGTACGCATGTAGATTGACGGACAAGCGGGAATATTTTTTCACTTTAAGTTTGGAAGTTATTTGGTACGCCGGCGTTTTTGTATCTCGGTAAAGCTCGTTAATACCAACAGCAATTGGCCAACCGCCGAACTCCGAGAAGATGGTCCAACCGGTGTAGGTAAGAAGTTGATCACGATGGATACGAATGGCAGCAGGAGCAGCTTTTCCAAGCTATAATGCCTGACAATCCAACAAGCTCAAGCCAATTTCTGGCTCCGCTGCTTGGGAATCAGTGCGGCCAGTCGAATAGATCCGTGGGACTCGCGTGAGAAGGAAAGTGTCTCGATTGCAGGCTTTTAGTTAAATCAACGCACGACAACGATGAACTCATTGCCCAATGGACAAAACGATGAATCAGGAAGTGGCGGTTGTGGCTGCCTGTATATCCTTTGCACTCGCAGGTTACTTGTATCTAAGACTCACGTTCCGTCGGCATAGGGAACGCTTCAGATTCTGTCCCCGCTGTTCAGGGTTTCGTGCGTGGATCCCGATGAGAGAAATGGATGAGGGCACCATCCTAAACCGCGATACTTTGTTCGCAGTACCTAGCCTATGCATGGGCACCTTTGAGTGTCGTTGCTGCAGTTACCGGCAACAGTTTGAGCAGCGCCGGTATCCGCCTGCTGTACGTCGGCGATTGAGGGAAATGGATCCTCACGAAGAATACTCTGAGTGGCTTGCACAAAAATATGGGTCAAAGAAGGCGAAATTGGAGACAGAGATTGCTGCTCGACGAGCAGAATTCATGCAAGCCCATGGGGAACTCTCGGGAATTCCACGACGGAGTGAAGCCCAATTTTCCGAAAACAACGACTACAATCCTCTAGTACTTGAGAATTGCCGAGCGTGTTCTGGATTCGGTTCAGCAGATTGGAAGGTTTGCCAAAGTTGTAATGGAAGCGGGCTAACCGGTCATGTCGTTCGCTATTTCGAAAACGACAATCCAATCGAAACCATCCGTGCGAACGAACGCGGATGGGTACAGTGCCCGTGCTGTGAAAGACAATTTTTTGCTTCCAAAACACATGCGTTTTCAGGGCATCGATGCCGGCGATGCGGACAGCGGATCCGAGTCACACGTTAGCGAGCGACAATTTCATTGTGCCGCGACGTCGTTTAAGGAACGTAACGATGTAGCAACTAGTACCTTTTTGGTATATCGCAGCGCCTTAACAATCGAGACTTTCAGCGCACAGGACTTGCCGTCTTGGGTTGTTGTCCGCATGCCGTTACGACTGTCAGGTTCGCCTCCTCCTCTGCAGATCCCGAAAGCTCAAACGGCTGGGTTTTTCCATTGTCTTTAAGTGTATTTCGGCAAGCACGCAGCCTTGCATGGACGCCGCGACCGCAGAACCGACCAAACAGTCAAACCAGTGATTGTCTGGTTGCTCGGGCCGCTGCTTCCATTCGTCTACGCTTCGGCCGCGGGCCTCGGTCTTGATGAAATACTCCGAAGTCAAGTGCTCTGCGAACATACGATGCGTTTCGGCGTTCGTACCAAAGAGTGAAAGGCAACCGCGATCGCCCATGTTCACACGAAGGCGAGCGTTGACAAACGACTTCCACCAATTGGTGTCGTAAACCACGTGGCGAATCGCCCGCTTGCCGTTAACGTTGGGGATGCGCCAGTTGAGTCCCACGCGATCACCTGGACGACGTCGATACTCGCTGAACGGTAAACTCGACGCCCCAACAAACCGGCCGTGACTGGGAATGATCACAGCGGCGTGCTTTGATTGCCGACAAAACTGGTAGACCACATCAGTCGATTGTCCCCAGTTAGCGTCGATCAAACAGCGACCGATCCTCATCGCAGCGCCATCGTCCCGTTGCCACTCGCGATCGAGTAGCTTTGAAGTCAGCGATTCAAGGCCGGCGTAGATCGATCCCTCGAGTCCGGTTCCGATGGCTTCGGAACTCAGCGTCTGGC
>JBGSKY010000299.1:0-61880 GCA_041740995.1 Pirellulaceae bacterium | reverse complement strand
GACTGCGTGCCGCACAAGCTTTTGACTGTCGTGATCCCAGCCAGAAATGAAGCCGAATGCATCGCGGATACCCTAAGCTCGACTTTTTCCGTTTTTCAGCCAGTAAATTTAGCAAAGTGCTACCGGTAAACGCGGCCTCCTTGGGACAAATTTTTTGACAATTTTCCCTTTCGAATTCAAAATCTCGAATCGCTTACTCTATCCGTCGAAACAAACTCTTAGCACATCTTTGATGAACGCTTCGGAGGTGCGGTTTTGGGCTGGCAGATTGTCGCGAATTAATGACGATAGAGCGGAGCTTGAAGTCCGCTCGCAAACTCCAAAATCTTAATACGTCCGGCAAATTTTCATGGGTGAATCTATCGATCCGCAGCTCTATTTTTACCTAACGATCGCACAACGAGCCGCTCGGCAGGCGGGGGTGCTGATCAAAGCGATGCTCGATACCGCGAAGTCGTTCGAGAAAAGCTCTAAGGACTTAGTTACTGATGCTGATATCGCAGCCCAAAAGCTGATTCGATCGATCCTCGCGAGTAAATTTCCTGAGCACGCATTTGTCGGAGAGGAAGAAGACGCAGCAAAAAGTCTACGCGGCTTCAACGATCGAATGTGCTGGGTAGTCGATCCAATCGACGGTACCGCAAACTATGTTCATCAACTGCCAAATTTCGCTGTCTCAATCGCATTGGTTCGCAACAAAGTTCCGCTGGTTGGCGTGATCTATGACCCAATGGCGGACGAAATGTTTTGTGCAGTCCAGGGCGATGACGCTACGCTCAATGATATTAGAATTCAATCGAGCGATTGCACGGAACTTTCGCAAGCGTTGGTGGCGGCCAGCTTTCCGCCCAACGTCGCCCGCGGCGATGTTGAGATTGACCAGTTCGTTAATGTCTTAGTGAACGCACAAAGCGTCCGCCGACTCGGGTCAGCAGCATTGAATCTTTGCTTCGTCGCATGTGGTCGATTGGACGCATACTGGGCAGGCGTCGTCCGACCTTGGGACGTCGCGGCTGGAGTTCTCATCGCCAAACAAGCCGGTGCGGTACTGACCGCTCGCAATGGCGGTCCGTTTGATCTCGACGAAGCAAATTTAGCGGTCGCTTCGACGCAGCAACTGCACAGCAAGCTAATGATAGAATTAACCTAGTTCAGCTTGCTATGCGCAGCGGTAATTGAGCCGCGATCAACGCTTTGCAATGCTCGAATGTTACGTTTGATTCAAAGTTATGCCGATGAAAAATTACGTCCGCTTCCAAGGCATCCGATCGGTACAGTTCAACGCGATCGTAACGTAATTTACACGACTCAAACGCAGCAAACTTGTGCCGTACAACGGAAGCTTCGGTTCTTATTTGCCAGCCGTCTGTGCAAACGAAACCTTCGAGCTTTGTCAAAACAGGGTTGCGTCGGACTAGTTGCCGTATCGATTGCACGCTGAAAATTCTTGCCAATCGAATCGACATGACTACTAGAATTGCCGTGAGTAAAACGTAGGACTCCGTCGTTGCCGAAAGCACGACGAAAAACGAAAGCATCATTAACGCAAAACTGAATTGGTAGCGATAGTTTCTTAATATCGATTGGGTTTTTCGAACTTGCATTATCGGCAAATCCAGCAAACGTATCTGACCACTAATTGCGACTTGCGAATCTGTAATCAAAGGCAAATTGAAAGCGGGAACTTTCATCAAATTTTTGGGAGCGGGTACGTTCGCAAGCCGCCGGTTTACTTCGCTGACGAATTCGCTCGGTGAGGTCGAGAGTCGACAGTCGGACCAAAGGATTGGCGTTTCACCGTTTATACCAAGCGAAAAAAAATTGCAAAAAAAGCCGGACGGTAGATAGATGTTTTGCCGCATCACCAACAGGTTTGCATGAACTTCATAATTGTCGAGATAAATTGAGACGATGTCGTCAACACATACCAAGCGAAATTTGATTGGTTGAATAATTCTCAAATGGGCAGCGAGATTATTTTTTACTTCTTGGTATCTAAACCACTTCAAGAGGATTTGAACAACGTAATAGACGACGAGACCAATGAGGCCAGAGGTCAAGTAAAAATCTCGAGTGAAGATTGCCGAGACAAAAATCAGAAGCAAGAGGAAAACTGTTCGAAGATTGAGCTTAAACTTGAACTCTTCGCGAGCTTCGTCACTGAGTATCTGTGCAGCTTGTTGGTTGATAAACCCTTCGATCTCCAATGTGTGGGGCTGGACATCAAAGCCCTGCATTGATATTTCGGAGACTGCGTAGGGATCGACGGACGCGGACTGCGCTCTTGTCGAATCGCGGAAATTGATACTGGGCATCGTTCAACCGTGCTAGTTCAGGCGTCCACGAGTTTTGCTTTGGGGTAAGAGCCCAAGCATTCAAAACGAAGCGTTTGCTCTTTTAATTGGTCAAGTGCGGCTGAAACTTGTTCGTTTGCTTGATGACCATCAAGCTCAATGAAAAAGAGATACTCGTTCGGGTTTCCGCGCAATGGAAACGATTCGATCCAAGTCAGGTTGATCGAGTGAGCTCGAAAAATTTGCATCGCATCGGCCAGCGCGCCAGAGCGATGACGAATCTGCAGCATCAACGACGTTTTATCCGCACCAGTCGCTGGAGGTTTATTGCGACCGACGACCGCGAACCTAGTAACGTTACCGATTACGTCTTCGATCCGATTGGCAACGGATTTCAAACCGAAGTGAAGTCCGGCTTCGAACGAAGCGATGGCGGCTGACTTTGGTTCCCGCGACGCGATTTCTGCCGCGGCTGTCGTGCTTGAGACATCGAGGGTTTTGACGCCCGGCAAATGAGTCGCTAGCCACTTTCGGCATTGCGAGATTGCTTGCGGCTTGCTGTAAACACATTCAATCTTTTCAATTGCCGAATGTGTGAGCAGGCAATGATGAATCGGGTAAAGCACTTCGCCGCAAATTCCCAGCGGCGAATCGGCAAACGAAGCCAGCGTATCGACGACTCGCCCGTCGGTCGAATTTTCGATGGGAACAACTCCGAAGGCGCATCGACCGGCCAGCACATCATCGAAAACGGTCGCAATCGTCGCGACCGGTCGCAAGTCGGCTAGCTCGGAAAAATATCGTACAGTAGCCAGGTAGCTGTAAGAAAATGCCGGACCGAGAAAGGCGACGGTTGGTTGATCGGATTTTTCGAATAGTCCGATCTGGCTGATGATTCGCGTCAGCGCGGCCGCTGCTTGCGGATGCAATTTCTCAGCCAGTTCTTTACCGGCAGGCGTGCCCAGAAAGCCTTGCTGGCTGACCAAGTTGGAGACGTTAAATGCGTCGCTGGCTGGTATCGATTTTTGCAGCTCGAATCTTTCTAAAAGTAGCTTCGCGATGGCTTGGTCGAGCTTTTGAAGAGCTTCCGGTGGGTTCGAGGGCAGTGACATGGAGAATCAACCTTAAGGCGAAAAAAAGACTGTCAAATTGGCAAATCGATCCGAACTGTCCACGACGGACACGGAATTCTGGAGGGCTTTGATTTTTTTCTACCCTTTTAAAGAAGCGAAAAGTCCTTGACTTTACACTAGAAACGTTCTTTCTCGAAGCTCGTCAAGGACATTTATAGACCATCTGGCACGAGGGTTGCAAAACGGTGAGAGTAAACGGTGGCTTCCGTCAGCCCAGCTACTCGCCGGATGAACATTTAGCCTTCGTATTCAATTTATAACACATCAAGCTCGTCCGACTTGCGATAGCGGATTGAACCCGTTCGATTACGAAAGTAGGGAATCAAAATGGCTTCAGGCGAAAAGATTATCGGCATCGACTTAGGAACAACAAACTCCGTCGTTGCGGTCATGGAAGGTTCGGAAGTAAAAGTCATTCCGAATGCTGAAGGCAACCGGCTGACCCCTTCTGTCGTCGCGTTTAACGACAAAGGTGAAACAATTGTTGGCGAACCAGCTCGTCGCCAAGCGGTCACCAATCCGCAGCGTACGGTTTCGTCGGTCAAACGATTCATGGGCCGACGTCATTCGGAAGTTGAATCCGAAGAGAAGATCGTCCCATATCAAATCGTTGGCGGCGCGAATGAATATGTGAAGGTTCAAATTGGCGACACGCAACATACGCCGCAAGAGATCTCGGCCAAGGTACTTCGCAAGTTGAAGGAAGCGGCGGAATCTTATCTGGGGCATCGCGTTAGCAAAGCAGTCATCACCGTTCCGGCTTACTTCAACGACGCGCAGCGGCAAGCAACAAAAGACGCGGGCCAAGTCGCGGGATTGGAAGTGGCGCGGATCATCAACGAGCCACCAGCCGCTGCACTTGCGTACGGCCTGGACAAAACGAAAGATCAAAAGATCGTCGTTTTTGACTTGGGTGGTGGAACATTCGACGTCTCTGTTTTGGAAGTCGCCGCCAGTGGCGACGAAGACTCCAAGAGTAAGGTTTTCGAAGTAATCAGCACCAGTGGTGATACACACTTGGGCGGCGACGATTTTGACCAAGCTCTCGTCAAGCATGTTGCGGAGTATTTCCAGAAGGAAAACGGTACCGATCTACGCAAGGAACCGATGGCGTTGCAACGTTTGCAAGAAGCTTGCGAAAAGGCGAAAAAGGAATTGTCTTCAGTTCCACAAACGGATATCAACTTGCCGTTTATTACCGCCGATGCGTCGGGGCCGAAGCATTTGCAATTGACCATTACTCGCGCCAAGTTTGAAGAGCTGATCGACCCGATGCTCGAGCGACTGCGAAAGCCGTTGCTTCAAGCACTCGAGGACGCAAAACTGAAACCTGGCCAGATTGATGAAGTTGTATTGGTGGGCGGTTCGACACGAGTTCCAAAAGTCCGTGAGATTGTCAAATCAATCTTTGGAAAGGAACCTCATCAAGGCGTTAATCCTGACGAGGTAGTAGCAGTCGGTGCAGCGATTCAGGGGGCGGTACTCGCTGGCGATCGTCGCGACGTATTGCTCCTTGACGTTACTCCACTGACGCTTGGAATCGAAACCGAGGGTGGTATTTTGACCGCTTTGATCGAGCGGAACACGACAGTTCCGGCTGAAAAGAAGAACACATTCTCGACTGCGGCAGACTCGCAAACTGCCGTGACCGTTCGAGTGTTTCAAGGCGAACGCAAAATGGCACAGCAAAACCGTTTGCTGGGCGAATTCAACTTGGAAGGCATTCCAGCCGCACCGCGTGGCGTACCGCAAATCGAAGTCAAATTCGATATCGATCAGAACGGTATTCTCAATGTGTCAGCCAAAGATCTTGGGTCCGGTAAAGAGGCGAGTGTCCGGATTGAGCAGAGCAGCGGATTGAGCAAAGATGAGATCGAACGCATGCGGCGCGATGCAGAAGAGCATGCCGATGAAGATCGACGAACCTTTGAATTGGCTGAAGCGAAAAACAAGGCCGAAAACATGGTTTACCAGCTCGAAAAGACGATCGCAGAGCAGGGCGATAAGCTGAGCGAAGCTGACAAGGCACCGCTGAGCTCCGCAATTAAAACCGTTCGTGATGCGGTTTCGTCCGGAGACATTGAAAAGATCAAGTCAGCGACCAATGATCTCGAACAAGCGTCTCATGCATTTAGCAAGACGTTGTACGAGAAGACCAACGCAGCACCTGCGGGCGGCGCAGAAGCGGCTTCGACCTCAGGCGACGACGACGCGATTGATGCAGAGTTCGAAGTAAAATAAGCGTCCACTGAAAACAAAGTCCGACCGAGAGGTCAGGCTATTTGATTTCGATAACAGGTTGGCGACAAATGTTGCCAACCTGTTTTGCATTGGATAAGGCTCGACATTATCTCTTATTCAACGTTTAAAATCGCGTAGCGTTTTTTTCCGCTGCGTAACACAATTGACGAATCGCCAATCAAGTCGCTGGCAGACAAACAACGATCGATCTCGGACTCGCGACGGTTGTTGATATAGATGCTTCCAGCCTCGATGCCACGTTTGGCTTCGCTTTTTGATTTAGAAAGTCCGCATTGCACTAACGCGTCGATCAGGTTTAGTTGGCCAATTGAAAACGTTTCGCTTGACACGGTCGCGTTAGGCACATCATGAAAGATCGACTTTAATTCTTTTGAAGAAAGATTGTTGATCTCACCGCCGAACAAAATTTCGCTTGCTTGTTTGGCCGACGCAATCCCCGCTTGTCCGTGAACTAGCGCGGTTAATGATTCAGCCAAACGACGCTGGGGAACGCGCTCGAACGCTTTATCTGGCGGGATACTCTCTAGTTCGCGAAACTCTTCTTGCGTAATATCCGACAGCAGTTTGATAATATTCAAGACATCTGCATCAGCGACATTGAAAAAATATTGATAGAACTCGTACGGGCTGGTCCGTTCAGCATCAAGCCAAACGGCGCCGCGTTCGGTCTTGCCCATTTTTTGTCCTTCGCTGTTGACTAACAACGGACAAGTCATACCAAATAGTTGTTGCCCCAACATGCGTCGGCCAAGGTCGATACCAGCGGTAATATTTCCCCATTGATCGCTGCCACCAATCTGAAGTCTGCAATCATGGTGTTTTGCGAGATATACAAAATCATATGCTTGCAGCAGCATATAACTGAATTCGGTGTAGCTGATACCCTCATCATCGCGTTCAATTCGACTCTTGATGCTGTCCTTGGCCAGCATTGTGTTGACCGGAAAATTTTTACCGACGTCGCGTAGGAAGTCGAGGAAACTGAAGCCTTGCATCCAATCAAAATTGTTTACAAGGACGGCCGCGTTCTTGCCTTCGAAATTGACAAATTGGGATACTTGGCGTTGAATGCCAGCAACGTTTTTTGCCAGCGATTCTCGGTCTAGTAAGTTGCGCTCGGCCGACTTTCCGCTCGGATCACCGACCATTCCGGTCGCACCACCCACGAGGCAGATTGGCGTGTGTCCGAAACTTTGAAATCGACGAAGTAAAGTCAGCGGTAAGAGCGAACCAACATGCAACGAGTCGGCGGTTGGGTCGAATCCGGCGTAAACATGCGTCGGCTGCTCCAATAGTTTGGCCACATTCAATTCATCGGTGCATTGCTTTATTAGCCCGCGCCATTTCAACTCTTCTAGAATCCCGGACATCACTATTCATTACCTATTTGAAGCGTTCTTGCGTAAAGCTCGCATGGTTCCTTCAAAGACTTCCAAAGACTTCTCACCAGCCACAAAAAATTTCCTTTTTCAGTTTGATAGAAAAGACAATTCCATCAACGTTCAGTGTCTGCTACGGAATTGATTCGTCGGAGCCATGCGAAGGCGATTGTATAGCCTTTGAGCGTTTACTAGGAGGGCCATAGCGTCAGGCGGGTGCAGGAAAATGCTGCCGATCGGCGACATTTGCTCGACTGAAATTCTGCATGCGATAAATCGCAAAATTCGCAACGGCGATTGCATGCGGTCGTAGAACTAGCTCGCCGCGTTGAGATTGATCGCAGCCTTTAAAGATTTGAGCCAACTCGGTACGTTTTTAACCAGAAGGCGACGGCGAAACTATCCGACTACATTTGCAAATCAAGTTCTATGCTGCTGGAAATTGAATCGAAATCGCTTGAGCCATGGGCACTGAATGCAGGGGAATTTGGAGCGGCCGAGATATTCTCTTGGCGGACGAATAAAGACCAAGTTTCCATGTCGATTTCCAACACTTCGCTCAACGACTTGAGCCCCTCTTCGACTCGTCCAGCAGCCGACTGATCGAGCAACTGAATGAGATATACATACAAATCGCTAATCGGACCAGCCGCCGAGTTTTGCTTGTCGGTTACGCCTTCCAGCAATTCGCTCAAAATATCCCGGATTCTGAGAATCCATTGATCCGCTTTTTGATAATCGCCTTCCTCCCAAAGATGCAGAACCAAATGCGATAAACCGACAGCTTTTTGAATTAAAAGCAATCGAAGTCGAGCAGGCGAACTGGCTTCAATATCGAGCCTTAAAAAAGCTTCGGCGCTCATGGTTTTCCTCGCAAGATTTTTGCTTTGCAGACGAATACTTTAATTTCGAGCGAGCGATTGGGATAAAGAACTTGCTCGATCGGTTCAGAGTTCATCGACTGTTTGGGAAGTTCAACTGGGAAAATTGTTGGCGACCTTGAGAGTGCTGCGTAACCAAAAAATTGACGCTAATCACTACAATCGACAAACTACCTTCGCTCGGATTGATAGTCGGCTTCGCATGTGATGATTAGAATGCAATGCGAGACTGAGACTGCGTTCTACAATCTAAGGCAAATTGAATGTTGAAATACTTATCCACTGTCATCTGTTGTTCAGTCTTTCTCGGCGTCAATCTGGCGTTTGCAGAGCGTCCTACAGGTCCGCAACTTTTCCCGGATTCGACGCTCGCTTACGTTCGTGTCGACAACATGAACACGCTGAAGTCGAAGTGGTCGGAGACTTCATTTGGCAAATTGCTCGACGACCCACAAATTAGCCCATTTTTTCGTGAAATCTACAGCGGTCTGATTGAGGGCGCGAAAGGTTTTCAAGATGCGGTAGGTCTGTCGATCGAAGAGGTCTTGCAAATCCCGCAGGGTGAAGTCGCCGTTGCAGTTATTCCGACGAACGATCGTCCAGCAGTCTGTGTGTTGGTCGAAGCAAACGACCGGTTGCCAGAGTTAGAAATTCTCTTGGCCAAAGCTCGGCAGCGGGGCTCAAACGCCTCCGAGGGCCAACATCACGAAATGGTATCCTTTGTCGAAGTCTTTAGTGACAACTCCGATTTGGACCGAGCCGAAAATTGGTCTTACTTCTTCGATCAAGGTTGCTTATTCATCGCTAACAATCGACGCGTGGCAATGGATGTCGCGAAGGTTTGGACGGATAACTCAAGCGGTCATAAACCTCTCGCTCAAAACGCAAAATTTCTTGACATTATGTCGCGAAGTGCCGGCACCAGTGGCGAGCGACCACAGGTTTCGTTCTACGTCGATCCACTAGCGATTATCAACGACCTTAGCAAACGCGACGGTGGAACGATGGCTGTTAGCGCCATGCTGCCAGTACTGGGAATCGATGGCATCAAGGCTGCTGGCGGTAGTGCTATTTTGGCTCCAGAGGGATTCGATTCAATATTTCATTTCCACATACTCATCGCGTCGCCGCGCCGAGCATTTTTGTCTGTTGTTCGTCCTAAGGAGGGCACTGTCGATCCAGAAACGTTTGTTCCTGAAGATGTCAGTTCATACATGACTATTAACTGGCGCACCCAATCAACGATCAACGCTGTCGCAGAACTGTTCAATACCTTTAACGGCGAAGATGCGTTTAAGCAGAACGTCCTCGAGCGTGCCTCCGCCGAATTGAAAGTTGATTTTCAAAAAGACATTTTGGATCACTTCGATGATCGGATCAGCGTGATTCAGATTCAATTGCGACCCGCTCGCGTCAATTCTGGTTCAAACGTGATCGCTTTCAAGCTCTCAAATGCGAAACAATTTGAGAACGAAACTCTGCCCAAACTCTTTGATTATGTGGCTTCGAAAAACAAGAACACCAAGGTCGTTGATATTCAAGGATTTTCGGTCATGCATGTATCCACCGATCAGCGCAATGAGGGACCAAGACGGCCGGACCCCGCGGTCTGTATGATCGACGATCGCTTGCTGGTTTCCGACTCGCTGCAAGCACTCGAACAACTGATTTCAGCTTATCAAGCGGCCGATTCTCTGCTGCTCAATTCGTTGGAATACAAAGTCATTCGCCAACGAATTTCCGAGCAGGTTTCGGGCATGAAAATCTGCGGCCTAACAATGTCACGCCCCGAAGAAGCGATCCGTGTTTTTTATGACATGGCAGCTGATCCACGTAATCGAGAACAAATGGCAGAGATCGCCGATCGCAACCCCTTTTTCACTGCTTTGAATAACGCCCTTCAACGCCATCAATTACCGCCATTTGACGTCATTCGAAAACACTTGGCACCGGCTGGTGGTTTTATAAGTGAAGACGACAGTGGAATCCATTACACGTCATTTAGCCTCAAACGAAACTAACTATTATGGCTGACACAACGGCCATCATTGCGGCTGCTGGTCGTTCAACAAGATTCTCGGAATCGACAACGACCGAATCGAAACAAAGCAAGGTTTTTCTTAAGCTCCACGGTAAACCACTTTGGCAATACAGCGTCGACGTGTTCCGATCGATCCAGCGAGTTGGCCCAATCTATTTAGTCATTGCATCTGACGCAATGAACTCGTTTGCTGCGGAATTCGACGGCTATCTTTTCCACAACAAGATTCGTTTGGTTGCTGGTGGAGCTGAACGATGGGCTAGCATCCAAAGCGCACTGACTGAGCTCACCAAGGATCTTGACGCGGGGCTTGTCGAGAACACAAAGCTGGTTGCAATTCATGACGCGGCGCGACCGTGCATTAAAGTATCAGCGATTCAACGGGTAATTGATTTCGCTGATCGAACCGGCGCGTCTATTTTGGGAGTCCCGATTTGGGGCACGCTCAAACGAGTGGATGCTAAGTTTCAAGTTATGGACACGCCTTCACGTCAAAATCTTTATCAGGCCACAACGCCTCAAGTCTTCCGGCGTGACTGGTTGGCAGAAGTCTACAAAACTGAATTTTTACAGACACTTCAAAGTCAGCAAACCATTACCGACGACGCGCAATTGATCTCAGCAGCAGGTCATGCAGTAACAATTTGCGAAGACTCACCATCGAACATTAAAGTAACGACCCAAGCCGACTGGGACATCGTCTCAAAAATTCTGAGCTAGCTTTCGTCTTGAGATAGTTCCGGGAAGCTGGCAGTCTCGAATCGAACCAACATGCATCTAGCGATTTTCGGCCTGATTTGATATCGATTGATTTGGTCTACCGGCAAAACTCTCTTGTACCGTTGGAGCCATCGTTTCACCCGTCAACTTTCTAGCTTTTATCATGAAGATTGCACTCGCTTTTTCGGGCGGAGGGGTCCGCGCGACCGTATTCCAACTGGGCGTGCTGGCCAGACTTGCGAGGCAGGATTTACTGGGAAATGTGACGATGATTTCCAGCGTATCTGGCGGCAGTCTAGCCGCTGGGCTCGTCTTTTCAGCTGCTGGACAGCGCTGGCCAAGCAGTGCCGAATATTTGCATGACGTCGTGCCGAAAATTCTCTCGCTTTTGACCACGCGAAATCTGCAGTGGTCATTTGCATTGAATTCAATTCTCTTGCCCTGGCGTTTAGCATCTGGACGAGCTTCAATTTTGGGCGATGCCTTGGAGAAGCATTGGCGAATCTCCGGCAACCTAGCCGACTTACCATCCGCTCCCCGCTGGATAATCAATTCAACCTGTTACCAGACAGGCAAAAACTGGAGGTTCCAGCGAGATTTGATGGGCGACTATCAGACCAGATACGTGACCGATCCCGACTTCAAACTATCGCATGCGTTGGCTGCTTCGGCGGCGGTGCCTGGATTAATCGGCCCGTTGGTCGTGCGAACAAAAGACTATTGCTGGAGTGAATACTGTACTGATCGTTGGCAGCCAATCAAACCAAGATTCCACCGAATACATCTTTGGGATGGCGGCGTTTACGACAATCTCGGAGTCGAATCGCTTTTCAAACCAAGCGAGGGACTCTGTGAAGGCGCTGACTTCTTGATTGTCTGTGATGCTTCAAGATCATTGGCCAACGAAGCACGACAATCTCCCTTTGCCCCAGAATACTTTAAAGCTTTAATGCGTTTGGTTGATGTCGCAACCGATCAAGTCCGAAGTCTGCGTGCAAGAATGCTGATCGAATACTTCAAACAGAATCCTGGCAGCGGAGTCTACCTGCGTATGGGTCGCGTGCCTAAAGCCGCTTACCCAAGACGTCCAGCGGAAAACAAAGCCTCACTCAACGAGGAAGAAGTTCGTTTGGTTGCTCGCCTTGAGACGACGTTACGGCGATTGACACATCATGAATTCAGTCTTCTCTTTCGCCATGGATTTGAAGTCGCTGATGCAACGCTGTCCAATCATGCAAGCGATCTCATTCAACGGCGAGACCGTCAAAATGTTTCGTTCAAGGCGGCTTGAGCAATTGCAGTCAGAAAAGTGAGCCAACGAAACTCTTGGCCGATACGAAGCCAAACGTGTATATTTGACACTCGACAGTAGATTCTTCTATCGATCTTTTTAGTGGCAATTTCATGACTCCGCAAAGCAATGCCGCAGTCAAATTGACTTATCAACACTATTGCCTTATTCCCGAGGATGGTCAGCGCCATCACATAGTCGACGGAAAACATTTCGTGACGCCAACTCCAAGTACCTATCATCAGACAGTATCGCGTCGAATACAATTTCAGCTTGATGCTCAGATCGAGTTGGCCGGTCGTGGCCAAGTCTTTAATGCCCCGATCGATGTGCAATTGGGATTGCACAACATTGTGCAACCAGACATCGCTGTGATTGCCAAGGAGCGATCTCAGATGATTATGCCAAGCCAAATAATGGGATCTCCCGATTTGGTTGTCGAGATATTGTCACCATCGACGATTGATATCGACTGGGTGAAAAAACGCGTGGTCTACGAGCAACACCAGGTTCCTGAATACTGGATTGTCGATCCTTTTGAGCAAACTCTAACAATCCTTGTTTCAAAAAATGGTCGATATAAAGAGAGTCTCCACGGGGGCACTATCTCTCCAACACGGTTTTCCGACGTTATTGTCGATCTCAAGCAAGTTTCGTAAATCTTCGTCTGTGCCGCAAACTCACCTTGTGGCTTTGTCATCTGCCAGGATGCCGAGCTTGCGCTGCATTTCTTCCAACGGTATGCCCTTTGTTTCCGGGACGTAGAAGATCACCCAAACCAATTGCAGAACCATCATTAAACAGAAGAACAGGAAGACTTGCTCGGGAGCGAAAGCACTTACCATTGCCGGAAAGAATGACGTCAACAACGCAGCAAAAATCCAGTGAGTGAAGCTTCCCAAGGATTGACCAGCGGCACGTTGATTGTTTGGAAAAATTTCCGATATCAATACCCAGATCACCGCACCTTGACCAATTGCATGAGCAGCGATGAATGCAAAAATGCACGTTGGAACAATTCCAAACCACTCGACCTTAAAAGCCCAAGCGCATAGTCCTAATGAAACGATGTAACCAATTGAACCGATCAGCAATAGTGCTCGACGGCCCAAACGGTCGATTAGCCAAAGGCCAACAAATGTGAAAATCAAGTTCACAAAACCGATGCCGATTGACTGAAGGAGCGCCGCTTGTTGCTCAAGCCCCGCCAATTCGAAAATCCGAGGTGCAAAATAGAGAATGGCATTGATACCGGAAAGCTGGTTAAAAAAGGCGACAAAGAATGCCAATGCGATTGGGACTCGCAAACGCCAAGTCCAAAACGCTTGACCTCGCACCGATCTAGAAGAAGCAATTTGAATGTCGCTAACAAGCGACTGCACTTGAGCTTCTGTGAGTTCCGGATTTGCTAACTGAAGAATAGCAGCTGCCCCTTTTTCCTGCCCTCGGTTTGTGATCAACCATCGCGGACTCTCTGGCAAAGAGATGCACATCACGGTGTAAATTAATGCGGGTATCGCTTCGACGCCCAGCATCCATCGCCAAGCGTTTTCGCCAAGCGTTTTCGCCAATTCCGCTTAAGGCCGCGTTTGAGGCATACGCGAGCAAGATTCCAAAAACAATATTAAATTGAAACATCCCTGCCAGTCGCCCGCGTTTAGACGGCGGCGAAATTTCCGAAATAAACAAAGGAGCAGCAACGGTGGATATGCCTACGCCAACGCCTCCAACAAATCGAGCGATCATGAATGCATAGACATCAGTCGCTAGCCCAGACCAAATAGCCGAAATCAAATAGAGTACGCCAATCCAAATTAATGTTTGCTTACGACCAAATCGATCGGTCGGCCAACTGCCAATCAACGAACCTACAACGGTGCCCCAGAGAGCCATACTCATCGCGAGGCCATGTTGAGTGGCGTTGAGCGACCAGAGATTTTGAATGGTCTTCTCTGCGCCAGATATGACAACCGTATCGAAACCGAATAGAAAGCCTGCTAATGCGGCGGTAATCGACCAGAGCAAAAGACGATTTGTCATACAAAACCAGCTTCAAGCGAAAGAAACAACGAGACGTACTTCAGGAAAACAGGTAGTCTCGTTTTAACGGATTCGACTTGCGCAGAGTAGATGAGCGACTGAACGAAACCGACGGAGAAGATTGAAATGCCAGCCGCACAGCACGCCTCGCACAAAGCGTGGTTGGCTCGACATGAAATCTAATTGCCTGAGCTGGCTCGCTATCGATTCGGCGCGAGAATTACTTTCATCGCACCTTTTTCACCACCGTAAAGCCGCTCGAACCATGCGGGTCCATCTTCGAGACTGGCGGTTGCAGTGATCAGCGGGCGAACGTCGATTGCACCGCTACTCAACATACGGATACATTCTGGAATCTCTCCATTGCTGGCGCAAGATCCGAAAAGCGACAACTCTCGCGTAACAACACTTTGCAAAGGCAATTCGATCTTGGGCGCAAGATTTCCAACTAGGGTCACTGCACCTCCACGTCGCGTGCAGTTGATGGCCGTCTGAATGGTTGCAGTCGCGCCAACAACTTCCAGGGCCACGTCGCTCCCCTGATCGTTGGTCAACTTCATGACCTCTTGTTCAACATCACACTTGGCGGCATTCAAAACGTGTGTTGCTCCGAGCGACAAAGCTTTATCGAGTTTTTCGTCGTCCAGATCGACTGCAATAATCTCTGCGAAGCCTGCAAGCTTAATCGCTTGTATAACAAGCAGTCCAATCATGCCTGAACCAACAATCACAGCTCTTTGGCCAAGAAGTTTTGGCGTCCGATTAGTTGCATGTACCGCAATCGAAACAGCCTCGATTAACGCTGCATGTTCAAACGACAACTCGTCAGGCAGATGATATGCAATGTTTTGCGGCACTACCACATATTCCGCAAACGCGCCGTGCCTTCGATATTCGCCGCATGAAACACCTAACACCTGTCGATTCAAACAAAGATTGACTCGGCCAGAACGGCAATTCGAGCAATTGCCGCAAGAAACTGTCGAATCGAATGTAACTCGATCTCCCTCGCGAAACTTGCTAACGTCGCGGCCAACTTTGGACACGATACCAGACGCTTCGTGACCCATCACCAACGGCGGAATACGTCTACCGCTGGACCCATCATAACCGTGAATATCACTGCCACAAATTCCGCAGGCTTGAACCGAAACCAGTAAATCATTCGAGCCGAAATCGGGTTCAGGCATATCCACAATCGTCAACTTCTTGTATTCGCCCAACAGCATTGCTTTCATCTTGTTTTATTCCTTCTGAGTCAGCTTATTGGCCGTTGCTCTATTTACAAATCTGGTTTGGACAATGCCACTAAGTGGTCAGTCAATGAGTTATATCGACTTATTGAACCAGTCAATTTTATTGTTGCATCTCAATCCGAAGTCCACGCTCAACTCTAATAGCGGAATATTTGAATGCTCAATCACGCTCTCCATATTCCGGTTATAATTCGACCGCCAACGTATTGTAGACCAACTTATTTGTTTTTGAATCCGGCAGGGTGATTGCATGTTCCGCTTGGAAGTTATTGATTTCTTCGACCCAACAAATCAAACCATCGTCGCGCGAGTCCCGGAACACGGTTCTGCGGCGATCCAATATGGTGCTCAGCTGATTGTCCAGCAAACTCAGGTCGCCGTTTTCTTTCGTGATGGGCGCGCGATGGACGATTTTGGTCCAGGTCGTCATACACTTACCACAGCGAATCTACCGATCATCGGCAAGCTGCTCTCACTCCCGTTTGAAAAGTCTCCTTTTCAAGCGTCCGTATACTTCGTCGGCAAACAGACTTTTTTGGATCAGCGGTGGGGCACTCGCCAACCCATCACATTACGAGACAAAGACTTTGGAATCGTACGCTTGCGGGCTTTTGGCAAGTTCTCCTATAGGGTCCTAAATGCATCGCTGTTGCTCAACACGGTCGTCGGTTCTCAAGGCAAGATGACAACCTCCGAAATTGTCGATTATCTTCGGGACCAGATCATTGCCGGTTTGACCGAGGTTTTCGCCAGCGCAAACATCCCACTGTTAGACATGCCAGCCAGGATGGATGATTTAAGCATCGCTGCTCGATTGCAAATCTCTGATCGCTTTGAAAAACTTGGTCTTGAGCTAATCGAAGTTCTAATAAGCTCGGTCACGCCACCGGAAGAAGTTCAAAAAGCGATCGACTCTCGTTCTAGCATGGCTGCCTTGGGTGACTTGAGATCCTTCATGATGTACCAGACCGGAAAAGGCATCGAAGCCGCCGGACACAGCAGTGGAGCAGGCCAGGGGATTGGTTTTGGCGTCGGAATGATGCTGCCAAATTTGGTGCAGCAAGCAATGCAGGCGGCAGCAATTCCAGCCGCGGGATTGCCGGCGTCGACAACCGCACCTCCGTCGTCAACCGCTGCGGCGATAACCAATGCAAATTCGAAACCCGATTATGTTCTCGAGCCACTGGTCGCAACTCGACGATTGGCTGGCGAATCAGGTTGGAACATTGAATCTGATGAGTCCGACAAATTAACCTTAAATATTCCACTTGGACCGATGCGTCGCCAACGCGTGATGGTTGAGCAGGGGCTTAGTGATGAAAAAGGTTACAGTGTCTTAAGAATCTCTTCGGTTTGCGGCCCGATCAACCCAAGCAGCGCCGCTCTAATCTTAAGGAGCAATGACCAAGTGGTACACGGTGCATTCGCATTACGAACGATAGGCAACGGTGAACAGCTTGTCTTGAAAACTAACCTGCTAACTGACACGCTCGATTTGTTGGAGATCAGCCGTACAATTGCCGCGATTGCTTGGCAGGCTGACCAGATTGAATCCCAACTTAACGGGGAACAGGATCTCAACTAGCTTAGCCAATTTTGGTGTAATCATAGTTTGAGTTATGACGCCTTCAATTTGCTGACGTCTTTTCCACGTTGGATGCGTTTGTATTTTTGTGTGGAAAACGCGTCGATCAAATACTTCGCGTCGCGTAGTCGTTAAGCCTTCTCTATTCGAACGCAACGAATCGATCGTTATCGCGTTCAACTGTCTGTTAGCTTCGATGCTATTCCGAAGCGATTATCCTTTTCTTTAAAACACTTTTACGCAAGACTTGGTCGCTGCAGGCCCCAGTCTGATCACGACAAAATCGTTTGCGTTATTTGCACCGGGAACTGCTCAATTTAAGAATTTCCGAGTCTTGTATTGGTGAACTATGAGTAATGGCGTAGCGAAGAAACCGGTTCTGAAAAAGGTATCGATTAAAGCGATTGAAGCCCGCGTCGAATCCATCAACGATGATTTGCCATTTGAGAGTAATGTGGAAACGATCGAGTCATCTCTGAACGATCTCTACAACGATCGCAATGATTCGGCAACTGCGTCGATAAGTCCTGAATTTGTTGGACGTTGGAATCAGTTGATCAGCCAAACGAATTGGGAAAAGGGACGCATCATTTTCCAATGGCGAGAGGCAGCCATTGCCGCCGGTGATGACGCGATGAACTATAGCGATGAGGTTTGGTCTCGCCAGGTCGAAGGCGTATCGCCGCAACATGTGGGGCGACTTCGCCGCGTTTTTGCCAAATTCGGCAAGGACCATGAAAGTTATCCAAAGCTCTACTGGAGCCATTTCTTGGCTGCAATCGACTGGGATGACGCGCCGCTCTGGCTTGAAGGTGCAACGCAAAGCAGCTGGAGCGTTTCTCAAATGCGCAAACAGCGTTGGACGGCATTGGGCGGCGATCCAGCTAGCGAACCGTCAAGCAACGATATTGTCGCTGTTGATTATGACGACGCGTTCGAACCACTTTCGGAAGCCGAAGATCGCGAGGCTTCCGACCGCGATGACGACAGCCGAATCAGCGGCGGACCGCTTCCAGAAGGTCCCGATTTCGGCGACGAAAATAGCGAGTATCGCGATGAGTCAAACGTCGAAACGGCTGAGCAAACTGATGCGGAAATTTTGGCTGAAGTAAATCCGTTTCAAGGTCTTCCCGAATTGCCCGATGATGTGGCCGAAGCCGTCGAGCAAATGAAACTCGCTATCGTTCGTCATCGATGCCGAGGCTGGGACGAATTCTCTCAATCGAATATGCTGTTAGTAATTGATGCATGTCGCAAGTTTGCCATGCATCGCGATTCCTAACATCAATGCACGTTTGACAACTTAAATGCCGACAGTTGGATTGGATATTGGTGGTGCGAACATCAAGGCAGCCAGTCACTGCGGCAAAGCCAAAACAATTCCATTTGCGATGTGGAAGCATCCGCATCGTCTTTCGGAACAATTGGTCAAAATTAGTTCTGGCTTTAACCCGCAAGCACGGATCGCAGTAACGATGACCGGCGAAATGGCCGACTGTTTCGCCAGTAGAACGGTTGGCGTCCGCCACATCGTCGCCTGCGTATTAGAAGCATTTCCGGATAAAGAAGTCTCCTTCTTTGGTAGCGATGGGACTTGGCTATCATCTAACGATGCCGCAAGCCAACCGCTTCGGCTAGCGGCATCTAATTGGCGCGCGTTGGCTCAATGGGTGGCTAATCGCGTGGATGGTCTGACACTCTTATGTGATATTGGTTCAACTACAACTGATCTAATTATGGTTAAACCAAACTGCGTAGAGACCAATTCCATCTCCGATTTAGATCGCCTGCTCAGCGGTGAACTTGTTTACACAGGCATTGAACGATCATCAGTGAACGGATTGTTGCAATTCGTCGATGCGAATGGACAGCGATATCCGATTGTCAACGAATATTTTGCTTCCACGGCAGACGTTTATACGGTTTTGGGAAGTCTCCCTGCAAACGAAAATTGTCTGGAAACATGTGACGGTAGACCAAGAACGATTTTAAATTGCAAAATCAGATTGCTTCGATGTATTGGGACTGATTTAGATCACGACACGAATGCACTCGCGGTCGCGATTGCTGAATCAACTTTTAAAGCTCAATGCAGACTCGTCGCCGATGCGATTGCGAAGCGTGTTAGGTTCTTTGACGATCAAAGTTTAACCAGCGTTGTGTTAAGTGGGCATGGAGATTTCCTCTGCCAATCTGCTTTGCAACTTGCTGGCCTCGATGTACCGTTGGTATCTTTGATCGACCAGATGACTCCCGAGCTTTCACGCGTCGCCCCGGCTTACGCAGTCGCGAATCTCGCAGAATACTACTTTGAAGCAAGTTGAGAATTTGCTGTGCTAGTCGTATTGAAATTGGGAGGCAGCCTACTTGCGCAAACTGATTGGCATATCCGTCTAAACGATTTTATCGAAAATCGTCCGCCCACAGCATATTTGATGATCGTCGGTGGTGGAAAGGCTGTTGAAGCCATGCGTGAGCTGGATGCAATCCACCGCCTTGATAGAGTAAACATGCACTGGCGATGTGTCGAGCTGATGGAGTTAAATCAACAGATCGCAATTGAAATCCTCGCACGTAACTCGCGTTGTTTTGACCTTCGTCAGATCTCAACTTCCGAAGAGTTCAGCATTCTAAAACGGGCCGGCAAGCGAGATAAGAATTTGTCTATTGGGCGAAGCGTAAGTCTTGTAAGCGTAAATTCTTTTTATAGCTCGATCCTCCACAAATCAAATGCAATCGCCGCGAAACATTCGCGAGTACCGGCCCTAGGTTGGCAAACCACGTCTGATGCAATTGCGGTGTACCTAGCACAAATTGTGGACGCAGACGAATGCATTCTGCTAAAGTCTTGCGAGATTTTAGAACCTCTAGATCTCCGGACCGCTGCCCAATCAAGTCTGATCGACGCCGAGTCGTTGAGGTTATCTGAGTTCGGACCACCGGTGCGTTTGTTTCAACTATGAGCGACACGCGTCGGTAACTATCAATCGCCGAATATTTCGCAGAATCGAAAATGAAGCGGAGCAAGTGGTCGCCAGAGTCGTTAAGCTTGTTTTGATGATGGACTTTCTCTTATTCACTATCGGTCAACGCGTATAGAAAGATGGCTGCCGCGTGGCTGACATTCAGTGAGTCGATTCCGGTCCGCATGGGAATTGAAAGTCGCGTCTGGCATTGACGGACTAAGTCTTCCGGCAAACCATTGGCTTCATTGCCGAGAAATAGAACGCTGGGTCGATCAGGTCGGAAGTCTCGAAGCGAACAAGAATCTTTCGAAAGCGTCGATGCAATTGAAATAATGTTATGTTTGTTCAGTTTCTGAATAAACTCTGACGGTTCCTTGTCTTTCAGAAGATTCAACTTCAGCACTGTGCTCATCGAAACACGAATGACACGACGCGCATATGGATCGACGCATGATGGCCCAATGATGACGTCATTTACGTTTAAAGCAGCACAGCACCGGAGAATCAAGCCCATGTTCTCTGGGTCCTGAATTGAGTGCAGATATGCTGCCGCGCAAGTTGCTTTTCGTTCTTCCCAATTTTCAACAAATGCGGTCGCCTCGTGAAGCGGTCGACGTCGTCCACAGGCCATCGTGCCTCTGTGGAAATGAAAACCGAGCAAAGGCGAAGCTTCGGCAATTTGATAAATTGGCACATTGAACTCGAGCCATGCGGATGGAATTTCTCCGATGTGTGAATCGACCATAATCGATTCGATCTCATATTCGCTGTCGACCAATCGTTGGACTAGCAGCTTGCTTTCAACGACAAATACGCCGCTCAGCCCCGTTGGATTGCGATTCTTTAAATCGCGGTATGGACTCAATCGCGGATCCGAGAGGTCGTTAATAGGAATCAGGGCAATCGCGGATACCTACATCTTTCGGCTACAAGGTTTGAGCGACTACTTCAAAGCCAGCACGGTATTGCCGCTTTAGAAACTCGTTGGCGATTGAAGCGTTTTCTCCGATAAATTGCTCGGTAATCGGATCGTGCGTCAAGATCGGACTTGCAACTAGTGCGTCAGGATTTACATCGAATGGGGTGAGTTGTTTTTCCATCAAGTCAATCAATCCACCCCAAGCATTCAGTGAGCTCGATGCCGCCAGTCGGCTTGTGTCGTAGTTTTTCCCTGCTCGGACGCCGATGTTTGCCAAATTGCACCATCCGGTACTGTGGTGTCCGTTTTCTAAGCCTCCATTGAGTTGAGTCGAATCATTGGCGATTACGGCATCAATGAAATTTTGCATGTGCAGATTCATGAAGTTGCCACCTTTGAATTCCTTGATTGTCTTTCCATCTAGATCAATTGCCTCACCTTTCCCACGTTGTCCAAGGTAGTAACCTCCCTCGCAGACAATCACGTAGCCGCTAGATGGTCCTTTAATTTTTCCGTTGACTGGACAACTCCAGCTTGTTTTTGCCTGAGGTTGACTGTTCAAGTTGCTTAGCGCGATGAGTGTTGGGAACTTTTCTGTTTCAAACAAGCAGAAATGCACGTTCGGTGTTGTACCAGCATCATTCCAACCAACTCGACCGCCCGCTCCAACGATGCGCTTGGGAGTACTTACCTGATCCTGATAAGCAACATTACGTACATCGTCTAAAATGTGGACACCCCAGTTGCCCATCTCGCCGTTACCAGTGTTCCAATTCCAATGCCAGTCGTAGTGAAAACTGTCACGATAGATTGGCTCGTCTACAGCGGGCCCCAGCCAAAGGTTGTAGTCGACATTCGGAGGCGGTGATAACGCGGTATCATTCTTCCCGATTGAAGTTCTCGGGCCAAGTCGATTGGCTTGCACAAACTTTATAGCCCCAAGAGCGTTGTCTTCGTGCAGAAATCGCTTGGCAGCTTCTTGCATTGGATCGCTACGTTGCTGGGTACCAATTTGCACAATTTTTTTCGATCGCTTGGCAGCATTGAGCAATTGTCGGCCTTCCCACTGATTGTGCGACAGCGGTTTTTCGACGTACACGTGTTTACCCGCGTCCAGTGCCCAGATCGCTGCCAAGCAATGCCAATGGTTACAAGTCGATATCACAACGGCGTCTATTTCTGGGTTGTCCAAGACTTTGCGAAGATCTTGAACTGCTTGAGCCTGATAGTGCTGCGCCAAGTTTCCAGCTCGCGACAAATCAGGATCTGCGAACATGACTATCTTAGCATTTTTGCATTTTGAATACGCTTCGGAGAGCTCGCCGGCACGTCCGCCAGCACCGATGAAACCTAAGCGAACCTCCTCGTTCGCCGAATAGCCTCGGAAGCTCGAAAGCAAAGGGGCCGCCAGTGCGGCGACTGAGGATGACTTTATAAAATTGCGTCGATTGTGCGTCATTTTTGATCCCAGTTTGAAAGCGAACCAGTCGGGGCGGGGAATGAACTGACAAAAAGCGGAAAGGGAGTATCGAATGAGATTTGGCCGGCAATCCATTGACTCCGCTGACTAAAGCAGTCGAAATTTTATATCGCCGCCCGATCGATGACAATCAGACCGCACGACCGCCTTTCGAAGGTCTCTTCGCACGTTCTATCGTCGAACAAAATATCCGACGACACAAAGAAGAGAAATGAAACATAGGCCACCGCAGACTTGTCGAATGAGCTGAAGAGTCGATGAAGTTTCTGGAACTTCTGCATCGCAATCGGTAACCGTAATGTAGGCAAGCTCTTCTCTTAGTGAGCCTGCTGTCTTTTCATCTAGCAAACTGTATTCAACGAGGATCGGACGTATTTGTGAAGCGGGGTCGCGCTCGCTTTTGGCAGTCTCGCTTCTTACGATGACACTACCTTCGTTCGGCGACGCATAGACTCTTTCTATTACTTCAGTACTTATTGAATCCTTCTTTTGTGTCCGCTTAGTAACGCGCAGTCCGTTGTCAGAAGCAACAGTTATTTCGCACTCCTGGTTCTCTCTTTCCGGCTTTTTCGATCGAAGAACTATATCGATTTCTGAAGCCGCTGTTTTCTCAATTGAGGCAACCACCCATTCGGCATCACTGTTTGCGAATGTGTTCAACTCTCGGATCAAATCTCCTTCGAGCCTCCAGTCACGAATCGCGTTCAAAACTTGATTGACCGCAGCGCGGCGTTCCAGATCGGAATCGATAGTACATGCTGTTCTTACAATTTCTTCTTGATCGCGTTTCCCTCGAAAAGACTTTGAATCAGAGACAACGATGATTTCTTCGGTTTTTGAATCATTCATCGAGTACCAATAGCCTGCTTCGGAACGCAATGCACGCAGACGCTTCTGGTCCGGCATTGCATATAATTCAGATTTGGGAAAAGTCAGCTTCTTGTCAAATCCAACATCAGCGACGTCGAGCATTCTTTCTCGATAATACTCGGCCGCTTTTTCTAACAACTCGTCCCAATCGCGACGGATCGCCGAATTATCGGGGCGTAGTTTTTCAACGTTTTGAAGCGAGGAAGCGATTCGGTCTAGCATGGCCGAATCACTATCCAGCGGCGTTGATGCAAACGTAGCTTGGCGATCCCAACCAAGTCGATCAGCCTCCATTCGCAACCAAGCTTCGAACCGTTCGGACAATTCCGACCAGTTACCCGACGTTGACTCTTCGACAGTCGTGCGAAAGTCAGTAGGACCTGCCACTTGGCAATATTTGAGAAAATCCGTCGTCTTCAATTCTTCGATCAAAAACGAGACGAATGCTCCGCCGACGGTATCGTGGTTGGTTGTTGCCTTGTTGTAATACTCATCTGACGTAAGTTCAGAAATATTCGGCAGCATCATATGCGTCGATCGAGCGGTGAAGTACCGATCCATCAAAGCATCGGTGCTCTGGCTCCAATACTCTCGCCAACCAGACAACAAGAGTTCTGGAGGATTGTGGTCAAATTTAAGCTCTGACGTTAGTATTCCGTCCGCTAACTGACTCCACTCAGCTTCCGTCATCGGTTGATCATCAGCCAACTTCTGCTGCAACACAATCCAAGAAAAGACATCTGGCGTGATCAATTCACTGATAGGATCGAAGTTGATCCGTAGTGGTTGCGGATCGGACAACTCCAACACGCCGCGGACGTCGCCGACGAAATCGTTCGCGAATTCCAATCGCTGCTTTTGACCTTCATCGTCATTTTCCAGGTAGCCTCGAACATTGGGTAAATCGGTCGATTGCGTCCATAATGATCCACCGAACAGTCGGACATGACCAAGATCAAAAAAATTGCCGATCAGCAGAACTGTACTCTGACGGTTTCCCAAACTTGCTAACCCGTTACCAAGTTGCCGTTCGGCTATATTCCAGAACAAGATCGTGGCAGGCAGTATGCCGAGGAACAAATAGAAAAGCGCCGTCAGTCGAGATCTCCCGAAGGCTAACTTGTACAGCGCAAGAAATACCGCTAGCAACCCAGTGATATAAACTGTGGCAACGCAAACAGCCGCTCCATTGGCAGATCCGTCAGCCCATCTGGCGCCTGTCGAATTGGAGAATCGATAAACCAGGGCTGCCAAACAACCGATGATTAGGCCGAGCCAAGTCAGTGCCACCAGCGAAGCAATCAGACTCTCCCAGAACGAACCCGGTTGGCGTGGCTTAAGAGAGGTGTTACCGTTAGGGGGCATAGCGATCGTATTCCTGACTGCGTCGCGTAAAAGGCGAATTCCATTTTACAACAAGCCGATTGTAATCGAGATACGACTAGATGAAACGCACTTTGATCCGAGATGCCGAGGTGGTTTTTCCGTCTGGCTGTTTTGTGACTAATGTTCTGATTATAGGAGGCAAAATTGCGGCTATCGATGCGCCACCGACAGTCGATGCTGATGAGAAGATTGATGGAAAAGGCTTGTTGCTATTCCCGGGTCTAATCGACGACCAAGTGCATTTTCGTGAGCCCGGCTTGACTCATAAAGAAGATCTATTCACGGCATCAACGGCATGTGCTGCCGGTGGGGTTACGACCTATCTCGAAATGCCAAATACTATACCGGCGGCAATTAACGAAAATGAAATTCGAGCCAAGTATCAGCTCGCAGCCAAGAAATCGGCTGTCAATTACGGCTTTTACATCGGCGCTACCACTCAAAATATTGTAGATCTCAAATCGATTTCAAACGTTCCTGGAATCAAGATTTTCATCGGCTCCAGCACAGGTGACCTGCTTGTTGATGACCAAGAAGCGCTCGAAAGAATTTTTGCGGAAACGACTCTGCCTATCTGCGCCCATTGCGAGGACGAATCGACGGTACAAACCAACCGAAAACAGTTCGGCAACCGCCAAAATGTCTCGACACATTCCATGATCCGAGATGTGAAAGCAGCTGTGATCGCGACAACTCGCGCAGTCGATTTAGCGATGCGACACAAGCATCGATTTCATGTCTTGCATGTTAGCACAGCTGACGAGATTCCCATCTTCGCCGATTCTCGTCCATTTGTGACTGCCGAAGCTTGCCCGCACCACCTGTTCTTTGACACACGCGACTACGATCGGCTAGGCACAAAGATTCAAATGAATCCGTCAATCAAGCCCGCCGAACACCCGCCTGCGCTCTGGCAAGCCTTGTTGGACGGAAAAATTCAAGTCATCGCAACGGATCATGCACCGCACACCTTAGAAGAAAAATCCGCTAGCTATCCAGCCTCGCCAAGCGGACTTCCGGCAGTCGAAAATTATTTCGCCTTGCTCTTAGATTCAGCACAACGCAAAGGGTTTTCTTACAGTCAACTTGCAAGTTGGTGTGCAGACGCTCCGGCAAGAATTTGGGGCTTGGTCGGCAAAGGTCGGATCGCAGTCGGTTACGATGCGGATTTAGTGCTTGTCGATCCGCAACGAACTCGAACGATCAAAGATGAAGAGCAATTCACCAAATGCAAATGGTCTCCTTGGGCGGGTGTTACGTTGACTGGTTGGCCTGTTCAAACTTTCGTCAAAGGCGAGTCTGTCTTCAAGTTGCCGGTTGATCATTCATTCGGCGAAATAACAAATGTCAAGGCAAGCTCAGCAGTTCTTTGCGATCATGCACTCGGTGGTTATTGGGCAACCACAGACGGAGTTGGCCCCAATACTCTTGACATAGTTTGATTGAACACCGCGTCTGCTCAGAGGACCTCTTTGCCTATGCGCTTCGTTTTCTTAACGTCAGAATGGAAGCTCTCCGAAAAGCGGTTTAGGTTTATAAACGTGATCTCGTTTGCTGAGCACGTTTGATTCGACCAGAAAATCTGCGACAACCGTTTTGTCTTCACGTTGCGATTTTTCGGATAGATCAACTTTGCGAAATGATCCTACAACATAATCACCATCGATTACTCGGCCAAAGACTGTTACCGACTGATTGAACCTAGGTAGCATGCAAGAGGCAATCAAAAATTGCGATGAGGCAGAATCGACGTCAATTTCGCCTGTTTTCTCATCCGTTCCCAAAGCAAAAAACAGACTGCCTCGAAAGACATCTCGGCGATCTTCTCGATCAGCCTCGCTCGCAATCGAATATCCAGCGTTACCGGTACCGTCGCCAATATTGCATCCCGTTTGCACGCAAAAATTAGATATCACGCGATAAATCTTTATCGACTTGTAAAATTGATTCTCAATCAGATAGATAAAATTTGCTACGGCCAGAGGAGCCTGATCTTCAAACAGTTCGATCGTAATTATGCCTTTACTAGTCACCAGTTGCACGATCGGATTATTGCGTGTCTTATCCAAGTTACGCTGCTTCAATTCATTCTCCCATTTCGCTGCCGCTTCATCAATCGAATCATTGTAAGCCTTTTTAGTCGCAGGCAGACTTGCTTCTAGTTCGTATTGCCTCCATGCGTCTCTTGCAAGCTGATAATCGTTGTTGGCGTATGCGGCAAATCCAATTCCCTCAAGCAAGGCAGGATCCAGAGCAGCGGGCGGATCGACGAATATGGCTCGACACGGCGTTAGCAAGTTTGAGACTCGATCCATTTTCGATTCTCCCCTGATGATCTCCATCAATGAAAACCCTAAATTGGCGTACTTATTTGGGTCGCTTGCGTAAATATCAGACATCTTTGTCAACCACGCGGTAGCCGACCGATCGCACTGATGCATCGCTTCTTGCCATTGCCGTAATCGCACAAGATCATTTCCATCGATTGCCGCGACATTGTAATTTGTGTAGCGACGGCGCACTTGTTGTAGGTCACGGCGCATTGCATCAAGGACCGACTGATATTCTTTTCGCAAATCCTCCGGCGCATCCTCTGGTAGTACTCCAAACTTGCTGTCACGTTCAGCACGATTTTCAGCGACTGCCGCGTCATATTGACTTCGCAATCGTTCCTGTTCTTCTAACGATTGAGTAAATGTCTTATCGGCGCTTGGCCGCGGAATGTCTTCGTCTTCCTGCGAAATGAGAGGCGTCGATAAGTTCAAAAAAATGCTAACCGCTATCATCGATAGTGATGAAATACGAATTGACGAGCTGTTGAAAATCGAGAAGCGAGACATTGACACTGAAATAATTCCTCAAGACGAATATGAAGTGGGCTTGGATCGTTTGACGACATTCAATTTAATTTTAGCCGCACTATCAAAGTTGCGTATGACCAACAAAAATGAAGATGCAGTCGAGTCTTGCTCGTTTTTGACTTAGCGAAAGATTGAGTCTTAAATTGCACGCTTTTTTTGCTTAGCTGCAATCTTGGCTGCTGAATGGGGGATCTTCGCTGCGAAGTTCGGCCAACGCGTTTCCAGCAGCTCGCTGCTCAGCATCTTTTTTATTTTTCCCACAGGCCGGTGTGAAAGTTCGTCCACCGACTTCGGCAGCGACAGCAAAAACCTTGTCATGATCTGGTCCATTTTGTCTAACCAGCCGATACTTCGGTGTCATACCCAATTCGCGTTGGCTGTAATGCTGAAGCAAAGATTTAAAATTCCCGGCAGTACACTCTTCGCTGGCTGAATTCAATTCTTCTTCCATTGAATAATGAATAAATTCTCGCGCTGGTCCGAGCCCGCCATCGAGATAAATTGCCGCGATTAGAGATTCGAAAACATCGCTGAGCAACGAACGCGGAATCAAACCATTGAGCATCCCTCGACCGATGATCAAACAGCTCTCCAGTCCCAAACGTCTTGCCACTCGGGCGCAAATCCGTCGTGAGACAACGGTCGATTTAATCTTGGTAAGTTCACCTTCAAGTAATTCTGGATAATCGTTGTACAAGTGCTCGCAAATTACCATTCCTAGAATGCTGTCCCCCAAAAACTCCATTCGCTCATTGCTTTCCAATCTTCGGCTAGCGCCAGATGCATGAGTCAACGCACTGAGAAGCAATTTTTGATCGACAAAACGGTAGCGAATACTTTCCTGGCATTGCTCGAGCTTGTCTTCGATAGAAATCGCAGTTGACATTCGATGGTCCGGGTTTGGAAGCTTTATAAAACTTGACTGTCCTAAGTATATCGATATTGCGCCAAATGTTGTTCCTCATAAACGATGTAATCGGAAAATCCGAAACTCTTTGGCTTGATGGTCGAAATCGCGTTAGCGATGACCTAGTCTTTTGAAAAAGCAGATTGTCTCGGCCAAATTTAATTTCGCTCTGTTCGAAAGCGACAAAAGAACGTTCGAGCACGTCTAGGCAGCGTATTTCAGATCTTTCCCTCATTGGCAACGGGCTTCCGATGCTGTCGAATACCTTTTTCACTCAACGTGTTGCAACAATCGATCGGCAATCAGCTGATCGATCGGCCCAAATTTACGAACTCGTAAAGATGGCCCAGCGTTCCAAAGCCACGCTCGTATCTGGTCACTGGCGTAACGTTCGGATTTTCAAAATCATCTCGGAATCGAGCGACGTAAAATCGTTCTATTTATCAGCTACTGACAATCGGCCTCTTCCATTTTTTCACCCAGGTCAACATGTTATTGTTCGTCCAGCAGAGGACACCCTCGATTGCGCTGGCAAGCCGCTTGGGCAACTGACACGATGTTATACGCTCTCTGGGAACGCTGATCCAAATGTATGGCGAATCAGTGTCAAACGTCAATCAGCATCGGACTGTGAAGCGACGAATCGGCAGAGCATGAGTCAATATTTGCACGACCAAGTCGGCATTGGCAGCCTATTGAAAGTACGCGGTCCTTCCGGAAATTTTTCGCTTGCTTCGGCAGATCCCACATCGCCGTTAGTTTTACTGGTCGCAGGCATCGGAGTTACACCTGCGATTGCGATGGCGAAGACGGCATTAGCGACCACTCTGGGTCGCCCTGTTTGGATGTTTTATCAAGCTAGAGATCCCAAAGACACTCCTTTTAGTGGAGCACTTTTGCAGCTTGCTAAAGCGAATCAAAACCTTGCACTATCGTTCGCTTTTTCCAAACTCGCAGGCTTAAAAAACAACACGTCCGGCCTTGAAAATGTGAGAATCGAAGCCGGCCGTCAAGCTGCCAAGAACGTGATTGCGAACATTCCGTTTCTAACGCAAGGACATTTTTTTTGTTGCGGTCCGAACCGCTGGATGCGCGAATGGATCGACGCCTTGGGTGATGCTGGTGTGGATAAAGCGCGGATACACTTCGAGTCCTTTGGTGGACAGATAGAATCGCTCGCGAGCAATCTCGTTAACGACCAAAATGCGCATCAAACAAGCAATCCGAACGCCTACGAAATTTTTCTTCAGGATAGCCAAAAAACGATCTGCTTCGATGGTTCCCAAAAGAGCTTGCTCGATCAACTTTCAGCCAACGGGACGGATATTGCCAGCGGCTGTCGCGTCGGTTCTTGCGGCAGTTGCATCACGCGTCTGCTCTCTGGTCAAGTTCAATATACCAGCAGCGTCGAAGCGGATTTAGAAGAGGGATGGATTTTACCTTGTGTAGCAAGACCGTGCAGTAACCTTGCGCTCCAGCTTTAACCTTCCCGCGATTTTCCGCTTCGCAACGGATCCTTAAAACTGCGTCAATTCAACTAAACAAAGATCGCTAATTGACCACGGGCGTGACTGGCTAACTTTCCGCAATCGCGGTACGCCCGGCGCCCGTAAATTTTATCTGGATCGGTCCCTCCAAGTTATAGTGCGCAGGTCCAAGCAGCGTTCCAACCACCGCATTGACGACGTTTGGAATAGACGAAGAATTGAAATCCCAGTTGTCATCCCCAGCCCCAAGTTCGGCTTCGACGCGTCGCCCTGAAGTGGTTGCTACAAAACGAGTATTTCGCATTAGAGCCAAACTTACCGTCCCATGAATGTACGCCGCATCGCCACTGCTGATACTGCCAGCTGACACAGAGTAGCCGCCCCAACCGTACAAGTTCGAATTGATCCATCGGTCGCCTGAGCTAGCCAACCCGGCAGTTACCAATTGATCGAAGCTATACGTACCGTTATTGACACTGATCTTGCGACTTAGAAAATCTTTGGCCACTTTGAAACTATCGACTCGAACGTTCCGACCGTATCCGTTAGTCATGACTTCCAATTGCGTCATCTGGATGACAATGTTAGCGAAATCGGGAATGAAATCGTGATCATATCCGGGCTCGTAAGGACTCTTCGGCTGACCATACTCGGCAAAGTTATTAATTTCTGCATAGTTCAAATCGGAATAGCTGGAGCACGACCAGACCTTGGTCGCACGATTTACTGTCCACGTCATAGTTGGCTACACTTTCATAGTCGCTGAAGAGAAATAGAACTCACTCAAGAGAATCGGCGAATCTAATTGTATCGCGTGCGATTTGAGTCCGCAGCCCAATCTGTTAAATCGCATGTCGTTGACATAGAATAGTGCTTCCTACTCGCCAATGCCCACCAACTCTCCGAGAGACTTCTATGCTCGCTCGCTTTCTAATGTCAATGCTCACATCAGCATCTTTTTTCTCATTCGCAACCAATGCGTTCGCGCAGCGCGATCTAACAGACATTCCAGCTCCGGACACTTCTGCGGAGCTAGCAGCAATGGAAATTCTGGACGGAGCGGAAGTATCATTGTTCGCGGATTCGAAGTTCTTGTCGAAACCGATTCATATGAATTTTGGCTCCGACGGAAAGCTATGGGTTGCGACTAGCGAAACTTATCCTCAAATCAAACCAGGACAGGTGGCAAATGACAAAATCGTCGTGCTTCAAGATACAAACAACGATGGTAAGTGCGACAAATCAACTGTCTTTGCAGACGGCCTTTTAATACCAACTGGCATACTACCTGACATCGCTACCGATAAAGGGCAGGGGGTGTACGTCGCTTGTTCAACCAAGCTGATTTACTTTCGCGATACGGACGGCGATGATGTCGCTGACGAGCAAAAGATTGTATTGGAAGGCTTTGGTACAGAGGATACGCACCACCTTTTGCATACCCTGCGATGGGGACCTGATGGCTGCATTTATCTCAATCAATCAATTTATATTCACTCACACGTTCCTACACGGTTCGGTACCAAACATCTAAACGGCGGCGGCATCTGGCGTTTCGATCCACGCACAGATCAATTGACGATTCTTTGCAAAGGATTCGTCAACCCATGGGGACATGCGATAACATCAAGCGGACAATCATTTGTCACTGACGGTGCCTATTACGAAGGAATCAATCATGTTTTTCCCGGCGCGGTGTTTGCCACCAGTCCGGGCGCAACTCGAGTTCTCAAGGGGATGAATCCCGGCAGCCCGAAACATTGCGGACTTGAGTTACTTCACGAAGATTCAGCCAACGATTCGATGGAATTGGTTACAGCGGATTTTCGTTCTCACCGCGTCAATCGCTTCAAAGTCAGCAAAACCGATTCTGGTTACTCCAGCATCGCCTTACCCGATTTAATTCGCAGCGAGCATGTTGCATTTCGACCAATCGATATGAAGCTTGCTCCAACCGGTGAACTGTTTATTGCGGATTGGTACAACCCAATTATTCAGCATGGCGAGGTCGACTTTCGTGACGCGCGACGCGACACGACAAACGGTCGAATTTGGCGAGTTAAGCTTGCCGATCATCCGCCATCTTCTCCGAATTTTGTATCGCGAGATCAATCCGTCCAAACGGCGTTGGAGACCTTGCAGAGCGATGATTTGCAACGGAAGTCTTGGACACGATTGCTTCTTGCCGATCGATGGAGCGACGATTTATCAGAACAACTCAGCAAATGGGTGAACGAAGCTGCTGACAATTCTGAACGTGCAAAACGATTGCTCCAGAAGCATTGGATCGCGGCGGCAGTAGGAGCTTTGACTCAAGAGCAAATAGAGCCACTTTTGGTCGCAGGAGACCCGCAGATACGTGCAGCGGGCTTGCGACTGATTGGCGATCACTTTGTAAACGAAATGAGCTCTATTGAGTTTGCTGAAAGAATGATCTCCGATAGCGATTGGCTAGTCAGACTGGAAGCGATTGCTTTGTTGCAGAGGATTGCGGATACAGGCAAGATCGGTTGCCTGCCCATCGCGTTGCAAGCGCTCGAACAACCTGTCAACGACGAAATTGACTTCGCTCTTTGGCAACTAGTCGGAACGGAATCAACTCTCACCGACCGCGAATGGCTGATCGGAATCAATGCAAAGCAAGTTGCTTTTCTGTTGAACAGCAATACCAACCTGGAAATCAAACGCATCATCGTCGATCAAGTGCTTAATCGCGAGCTTGTAGATGTCGACGCATCTATCCTTTCCGTGATTGCATCGACAGGCGATGACGACTCGATTGATCGGCTAGCCGAGAAGTTTATCGTCGAACTGAATAGATCGAACAACATCGACTCAAACATTTGGAGTTTGCTAAGATCTTTTGCCTCTGGTTTAAAGCCGAAACCAAAACCGTCACCATCGGCGCTCAACCGACTGCTTTCGCTCGCCATCTTGCGTTCAGATGAAATACAACCATCCGACACTGCCGCAATGGAAAATCGAATGCAATCGATCGCCTCGCTGATTGCTGTCGTGAAAGACGAATCAACCTTGCCATGGCTGGGAAAAAGTTTAGAGATCGCGGACTCTCCGACGACGATCGCCGCACTCACCACTGCACTTTCGTCGCTTGGACCAAACGGTGCCGCAATGCTCGAATCGATCGGCGCTTCATCACAATCGTCGACTTCGGTTCGCGTCGCATCCATCAACTCTTTAGCGACTTTGAATGTGAATGCAGCCAGTCGAAGGGCGATCGAACTTCTGGACAGTGTCGACGAATTGAACGGATCGCGCCTAAATCTGAGACCTGTTTTTACACAAAAAAAATCGCTTTCAGCGATCCAGCAATCGATAGCAAAAACCACAACTTTGAAACCTAGTACCGCAAGAACCTTACTGGCTCTGATGCGTGATTGCCGGCTCGACGACGCGTCGTTATTGGACCAGATTGCTAGCCTTGGACAGCTTGATCAACACCGCTGGAAAATAACGCCAGAATTCGTTGCCCAGATTCGCGCACGGATCGCAGACGGGCTTTCGAACGCCAATCAAGGTGAAACTATCTATCGCCAAGAAAGCCTAAAATGCGTGCAGTGCCACAAAATTGGTTCAGCCGGCGGAGACATCGGACCAAACCTTATTTCGCTCGGCGGCAGCTCGCAAATCGACTACGTCATCGAATCGCTCATTGAACCGAATGCCAAGCTCAAGGAGGGCTTCAAGACCGTTGTCGCGTTGACTGACCAAGACAAAATCGTCACTGGCTTGGAAAGATCAAGGACCGAGGATCAACTTTCGCTTCAAACAGCCGAAGGACAGATGGTTCACCTCGAATTAGATTCGATTATCGAAGAACGCGACGGAGGATCGCTGATGCCTGCGGGCTTGGTAGATCGCTTGACGATTGATCAACTCGCTGACCTCGTCGATTTTCTCAGCCAACTTGGACGGACACGTGATTTCACGGTCTCCTCAGATCGCTGGATTCGCAATTGGAAATACCTTCGCAACACAACACCGATGATTCAATTTTTGAATCGCCAAGGAATCGACAAACTTGCTGACCGAAATGACGAAATGCAATGGCAACCAGTTACTGCGCACGTGAGCGGTTTGGTACAGCTGAGCGAAACAGATAAGCTTCAACCACATAGCTCTCAATCGCCGATCCAAGTTGTCGAATCGACAATCGATTGTAAGAAGAGTGGTAACATCGTTTTGAAGATTGAAAGCGATCATCAATTCAATCTTTACGTCGATGGAAAAGCAGCGCTTGCCGAGAATGAAATCTATCTAACAACCGGGCTTCACCGGATCGTCATTACGGTTCTCAGTGACGGCAACGGTGAGCTAGGATGCCAAGTCAAAGATGCGATGGAAAACCCAGCGATCGTCGAGATCGCTAAACTCATCGCAACCGAGAATTCCGGTCCTGCTATCGCGTCCAGCAGTGGGCAAACTCGTAAAAGCTGGCTGGTTGCGCAATCAACTGAAGGCAAAGCAAAAATCTCGCTGACTGATGGCGATGTTGTTGCAATTGTTGGTGACGATTTGTGGGAACAGATTGGCAGGCATGCCGTTTTTGAGACGCAGATCCGTCTTGCCAATCGTGATAAGTCACTTCGCTTCAGAAATATGGCTTGGGCCGGCGACGACGTGAGCGGTCAAGCTCAAGCACTTTTTGGCGAAACGAAAGACGGTTACGAACGACGGTTAAGCCAGATCAAATCGATCGCGCCGACGCAAGTTGTCGTTTGTTTTGGTCGTAACGAAGCCATCGATTCGAAATGGACGATCGATGGATTTATCAAGCAGTACTCTCGATTCCTCGATGACTTAGTCCATGAGAACTATCGGATCACAGTCGCCCTACCTCCGCTATCGCTCGCAAACGATACTCATTCTTCAGAGATAAACGAGAACATCAAAAATTACAACGCCGCAATTCAAAAGCTGTGCGACGCAAAGAATCTGCCGCATGTCGAATTACCTCCAATTCAATCCAACTATCTAATTGATGGATTTCGACTTAGCAGTCGCGGACTAACGGCACTATCAATCGATTGGGCAGATCTCTTTGTAGACTTCGATGATAAGGTTCAGCAACTTTTGCCGTCATCTCAAGATTGGATCAAACTCTCTGAAGCCAATCGAAGCAACGAAACATTAATTGCAGATAGCTCTGGTTCGATCGCGAAGATCTATCGGTTAGTGCGTCAGAAAGAGGATGAGTTTTTCTACGCGATTCGCCCGCAGAATGAAACATACCTGTTGCTCTTTAGAAAACACGAGCAAGGCAATAACGCAGTAGACTTAGATGCCTTCCGCGAGCTAGCTGCAAAGACCGACATAGAAATCGATCGAAGCTTGCAAGATGCTAAAAGCTCAACCAAACTGAATTGAGCATTTACCGACAATACCGATTGCCAAGCGAATTGAGTGTAGCGAATCTCACCAAGAGTTTGGCTTTAAAATTAGTCGATTCAGACTAGAGTTTTAGCTACTTTCGCTGCTGAAAAAACTTGACGTTTTCCACTTAGTGGAAGCGACCTGAACAACCTACACGTTAATCGACTCGATTGTTACTCGCGTGTACTTCTGACGATGCCCCGTTCGTCGATCGTAATTCTTACGTCGGCGGAACTTCTGAATAAAAACTTTCGGACCTTGTTCGGTCGAAAGCACTTTACCGACCACCGTTGCACCGCTGAGCGTTGGTGAACCGAGCTTCAGTCCGTCATCACCGCCAATCGCGAGGACGCGATCAAACTGGACGCTGTCGCCTTCGGCGAGCGTTCCGCGGTAGTCAATATCAAGAAACTTACCTTGTTCGACCTTATATTGACGACCACCGTCAGCAATTATTGCGTACATCGTATTTTACTGGAAAGCATAGAGGCAAAGGAGGATTTCTCACAAATCTGAGCGGAGAATGCTATCGGATCGACCAGGCATCGGCAAGCCCAAATTAGAGCTTCCTTACGGTTCCATAGCGAGTAGGATTTTGAACCGATTGTGCCAAAACCTGTAGAAATTGTCTTGCGGATGCCTGATCTAAATCCACCACAAATCCATGCCGTCAATACGCTTGGCGGTCCGCTGCTCGTTTTGGCTGGCGCAGGGACAGGAAAAACGCGGGTTGTTACCTATCGAATTGCCAATCTGATTCGTCACGGGATTTCCGCCGATCGCATTCTAGCGGTCACGTTTACCAACAAAGCGGCCAACGAAATGCGTGAACGCGTTGGCCATCAACTCCGGCTTCCCAAGCGAGTAAAAAAAGGTGATCCGCCGTTCAAAAAGCCGTCGATCGGTACCTTTCACTCTCATTGTGTTCAAATTTTACGGCGTCACTCAACCGCGTTAGGCTACCCTGCGAAATTCACAATCTACGATCGTGGCGACTGCGAATCGTTAGCCAGGACGATTCTGCGAGAGCTGCGTTTAAACGACGCGATGATCAAACCAAGTGATTTTCTTTCGATCTTGAGCCGCTGGAAAAGCAGTGGTGTATCGATTCGCGACGCATCTAGTTTGGCTGACTCAGACAAAGAACATCTAGCCGCCAGTGGGTACGCACGGTACCAACGAGCTCTGAAAAACTGCGGTGCTTTCGACTTCGACGACTTACTGCTTTGCACCGAACAGCTTTTCCGCGAACACACAGAAATCCGACAGCAAGAAGCGCGAAAATTTGATCACGTTTTGGTTGACGAATATCAAGACACCAATGCGTCGCAATATCGCATCATCGCTGCACTGGCTGCTGAACACCGTAATTTGTGCGTTGTCGGTGACGACGATCAATCGATTTATGGATGGCGTGGAGCGGAGGTCAAGCACATTCTTAATTTCAAGAATGATTGGCCCGAAGCAGTCGTAGTTCGGCTGGAGGATAATTACCGCAGCACCGATGCGATTTTGTCATCCGCAAATCGATTGATCGCTTTCAACACACATCGTCACGACAAGGTTTTGCGAGCGGCCCGCCCCAATGGCAGCCAACCGAAGATCCTTCAACTCAAAGATGACGCGACCGAGGCCAAAACTATCGCCCAAGAAATTCGCAGTCGTTTGGAATTAGAAAAGCATCTAGAACCTCGCGACTTTGCGATCTTGTTCCGGACCAATGAGCAACCCCGAATTTTAGAATCTGAACTTCGAGCCGCGAAACTTCCCTACACTCTGACCGGCTCACAATCATTTTTTGATCGCAAGGAAGTTCGCGATCTTATCGCGTATTTCAAGTGGATAGAGATGCCAGGCGATGAGGTATCGTTCTTACGGATCATCAATACTCCTCCGAGAGGCATCGGTGCTGGAAGCGTCGAAAAAATTCTTGATATCGCGGTCCGTGGCGGCAAACGTGTTTGGGAAATAGCCAATGATCCTGCTGCAACGCAAAGCCTGACGAAACCAGCACAGTCTGGCGTACAGCATTTGCGATACTTGCTAAAAAAGTCGCAGCATGATTTCGAAAACCAATCGCTGGTCGAAGCAGCCCGAGCTTTAATCAGCGAGACAAGATACTTGGAAGACATCGATCGAAACTATCAAGATCCTGATGAGATTTCGGCCCGTCGCGCCTCGGTCGAAGAACTAATCAATGCCATCTCTCAATTTGAAGACGGACACGAAGGAGCTACGCTAGGCGATTTTCTAGCGGAAGTAACGCTCGACGGCCGTGACTTCACTTCTAACAATGACAAACAAGTCCAGCGAAACGCAATTTCACTAATGACTTACCATAGTGCTAAAGGGCTTGAATTTCCGATGGTTTATATGGTCGGAATGGAAGAAGGTATTTTGCCTCATCGCCGCAGCGTGGTCGGTGGAGATGACCAGATCGATGAAGAGCGTCGCCTGTGCTATGTCGGGATCACTCGCGCGAAGGAGGAACTAACATTGAGCTTGGCTCTTAATCGAAAGAAATGGGGTAAAGATCGCCCGACTTTTCCAAGTCGATTTCTCTATGAACTTACGGGCCAAGCTGACAACCCAAACCGACTCAAATCGATTCGAGGTGCGACAGAATCGTTGAAGTCTTAAACTTTGTTGCTGCTATATTAAAAATGCAAGCGATTTCGATCGAGCGTCTAACGCTCTTCTCTAACATCGAGCAGACCCGGGGAAATAATTCGGCGTTCGACCGCTACAAAAAAAGCTTGAGCAAGCAAAGCCATTAGCGCCGCTGGAATCGCTCCCTGCAATACAAGTGAAAAATTGTTCAATCGAATTCCGGTCAAAATCGGCGAGCCGTAACCGCCCGCCCCAATCAGTGCTCCGATTGTCGCTGTGCCGATATTAATCACAGTCGCTGTCTTAATTCCCGCCAGAATGGAAGGCATTGCAAGCGGTAATTCAATCAGTCGAAGCCTTTGAAATCGATTCAATCCCAACACATCAGCCGATTCGAGCAGCCTCGAATCTATTTGCTTCAACCCGACGAGCGTATTGCGGACAATGGGCAATAGGCTATAGAAAAACAATGCAACAATCGCTGGCAAAGCACCCAGTCCGAAGAGCGGAATCATTAGGACCAGCAAAGCCAAAGAGGGCATCGTCTGCAACACGCTGACGACGCCAACGATGGTTGTCCCCAAGCGTAGATTCGATTGCCCAACAATGCCCAAAGGTATTGATATCAGAATGGCCATCAACATAGAGATTGAAACCATTACAAGATGTTCTTGCGTCGTTTGTAATAATCGAGCCCAAAAAACGTTCCTCGTTTGAAGTGAGTCAGTCCTCGTGATATCTTCCCCGATATTAAAAGCTCGATTTACAAATGCCTTAGCCGCTTGTATTTCAGTCAGGTTGCCAAATTTGACGCTTGCCGAAAGTGCAATCATTTGTTCTTGGCTGATTGATTTCTCCATACGATGCAACGCTGCCAATGCCAACGGGTTCCGATCTTGCACATCAGAGCGAATTAACAAAACTGCTTCATAGTCTGGAAAGAACTTCAGATCATCTTCCAGCGTCACCAAACCATGCTCGCGGATTTCAGGGTCGGTCGTGTAGAGATCGGTAATTTGGATAAAGTCGCTCTGTAAACCCTGGTAGGCCAAATCGTGATCGATGGTTTGAATACGCATCTGCGGTAATTGATATCGCGATGCCAATTGATCCCAACCGTCGCGTCGATTGCGAAATTCTTCGCTGATCCCCACCCGCAACTGAGCATGCGCCCGCAAATGACTAATCTTGTTGACTTCCAGTTTTTGCGCGTTCGCTTGAGTCATTCCCAATGCGTAGGTATTGTTGAATCCAAGCGGATTCGAAACGATGACATCGTGTATTGCAAGCTGCTCCTTTAGGTAGCCGATTGACTTCATCTCATTCTTTTCCGACTGGACGTTTATGCCAAGTGAAGGAAGAATCTCTTCGGTGATTGTGCCGGTGTATTCGACATAGCAATCGATATCCCCTCGCTGCATCGCTTGCCAGAGAATCTGAGTTCCACCAAGCTGTCGTCGATGTATCACCGCAGTTCCAGTGTCCTCAACCAATATCACTGCGATCTCGCCAAGAATCACAGACTCATTGAATTTCTTAGAGCCAACAACGATCGCATCGCCAGCAGCAAGCAATTCGCCCTGAATCATTAAGCAGACGACGACCAGCGTTAGACTGTACAAGTGGATCCGCAACGAATCATAGTTTGAAACAACGGACATTCGTTTAATTGACAACTTTTCGAATCGAGCGAACGAATTTTTGTGCCCATGCAGACTGCGGTCTTTGCAGAATTTCATTCGGAGAACCTACCTGCTCAACATGACCGGCATTAAGTAATACAATTTGGTCGGCCAGATAGGCTGCTTCTGACAAGTCATGCGTTACCATAACGACTGTCGTCCCAAGTGAACGAAAGATCTCTCGCAATTCGTCTTGTAGCTCGAATCGAATCAACGGATCCAGCGCGCCCAGCGGCTCGTCGAGTAACAAAACACGCGGGTCAAGCATTAAAGCTCGCATCAGGCTAACCCGCTGTGATTGTCCACCTGAAAGATGCTTGGGATACTTCATTATCTGCTCACTAGACATTCGAACTAACTGGCAAAGCTCGTCGATTCGAGTCGCAATCTTATTTTGCGTCCAACCGGTGCAGTTGGCAGCTAATGCAATATTTTCCATTGCAGTCAGATGTGGAAAAAGCCCGCCACCTTGAATGACATAGCCAATCTTCTGTCGAACCAATTCCCAATCAGATTTTCCGATCTCATGATCGTCAAAGTAGATAACGCCTTCGTCTGGTAACACTAATCCTGTCAGTAATCTCAAAACCGTCGTTTTTCCACATCCACTGGGCCCGATCAACGCCGTCGTGTGGCCGCTTTGAATTTGAATGGAAATCGGATGAAGCACAGTGGTCGCACCGTAAGACTTACTGACTTGCTCCAATCGATACATGACAATCAATCTTTGGTTTGAGCGGCAGTTGTGTTATTCGACTTAGATGCGATCTGTTGTCGATGGGCGGTCCGATGCACTTCTAGCAATTCGCCGAACCGACGAGCCTCAATCGCGTCGCGAGCTTGTTGCATCAAGTCTTGATAATATGTCAAATTGTGAATCGACAATAATACAGGTCCAAGAATTTCCTTCGTTTGAAACAAATGACGCAAATATGCTCTGGAATAGCCGCAGGCGAGACAACTACAGCGTTCATCTAGCGGTCGACTGTCATCTTGATAGGCAGCGTTACGAATTTTTATTTGCCCGTGCGAGGTGAATGCCATCGCATTTCTTCCATTACGTGTCGGCATGACACAGTCGAACATGTCGGCCCCCAGTGCGATCGATTCTAAAAGATCCATTGGCGTCCCCACGCCCATCAAGTAACGCGGTTTGTCGGTGGGCAAAATGGGGCAAACCTCTTTCAATATCGCAAGCATCTCGTCTTGCGTTTCACCGACGCTCAGTCCGCCAATCGCGTAACCATCGAACCCAATTTTGATCAATTCTTCCGCAGACCATTGTCGCGTCTTGTTGTCTAAACCGCCCTGAACGATTCCGAAAAGACATTGATCTTTACGCGTCGAAGCATGCTTGCATCGTTCAGCCCAGCGAACGCTGCGTTGACAGGCATCCCAGACAACCGTTTCCTCATTCGGCAAGGCAACCACATGATCGAGTTGCATTGCGATATCGCTGCCGAGGTTCTCTTGAATTTTCACCGCCACTTCTGGCGAAAGCTCGATCATCCGACCATCGACGTGTGATCGAATCTTGACCGAATGCTCTGAGACCTTCGCATTGTCGCTTAATGAAAAAATCTGAAAGCCGCCCGAATCAGTTAATATTGGACGATCCCAACGCATGAATTTGTGCAACCCGCCGAGTTCTGCAATCCGTTCAGAGGTTGGTCTTAAGTGCAGGTGATACGTATTGGATAGCAAGATGTCCGCGCCGGTTTGACGGACTTGTTCAGGCAGAACGCCCTTGACCGTTGCCAGAGTCCCTACCGGCATGAAGGCGGGGGTGCGAACCTCACCATGCGCCAAGTTGAGTGTACCTCGCCGTGCACTGGTGCTTGAGTCGCTGGCCAGAACGGCAAAATCACAGCTACGCATCACGCCCACTTTCCAAGCCTACGGTTGGCCATGTTTGTCGACCGCAACTAGTGCTTCAACCAGATTAGATTTCAGGGTAGCCGATCTCGTCGGAGAGCGGATTGCCAATGAAAAGGCTCCGAAGTCTGGGGACTTCGGCTACGAATTCCCACACTTAAATTTGGTTGACGCACTAGGCGTCTTCCGCAGCTCAGTCTCGATTTAAGATATTCTTGCAAATTTACGACAGCAGCCGACCTGGCGAGCTTACGATTAGCCAGGACAGGTTCCTGGCCTAAACAAAGTTCAAGCTAAATTGGTCGCAGTGAACCGCAGTTAAATCAATTTGTTTCGCAAGGCTCAAATCAATCGCCACGAAGCTTCAAACCGAGTCCCGTCAGTTTCTCTCGGACTTCGTTCAAGCTGGTTACGCCGAAGTTTTTGCATTCGAGCATATCGTCGCCGGTTTTACGTACCAATTCGCCAATCGATGAAAGCTGCAAACGGACCATGCACTTTCTAGCTCGAACCGACAAATTGAGATCCGATATTGGGCGTTCCAAAAGTGCTTGTTGATCTTCGGTCAAGCCGGAAATATCCAGTGGTGGATCGCTATCACGTTTTTCATTAGCAAATTGACCAAGCGAAAGGCCACGACTAGCGAGCATCTCACGAATTTCGACAAGCGAAGTTTCACCGAAGTTTTTGCTTGCAAGCAATGTCTGCTCGCTAGTTCGTGTTAGGTCGCCCAGCGTTCGGACGCCCATTTTTTGCAAGCAGTTGCGAGCTCGAACGGACAGTTCAAAATCGCTGACTGGTGTGTTAAGCATTTGGCTCAAACGTTCGTTACGTTTTGCCATATCTTCGTCAAAGAGGACGTTTCCGCCGGCAGCTGCGTCTTTGGCATACAGTTTTGCTCGTGGATGATCCGGCTCGACTTCCAGCACGCGGCGGTAGCAAGCTGCTGCTTTGCCAAATTCGTTTCGATCTTCATACACGGTCCCAAGATTGATCAACGCACCAACGTGCGCCGGCATGACCGAAGCGGACCGTTGATACAGCTCAAACGATTCCTCATCATTGCCAAGCCGATCGTAAATCAGCGCCAGACCGAATAATGCACCGGCATGCTTGGGGGCGACTTGAATAGCTCGCTGGTAGAGTTTGATGACTTCTTCCCGATTACCACCGACGGCAGCCACCGTAGCGGCTCGTTGATAAAGATATTCGGCGGTTTGTTCGGCTGGGCCAAAAATATTGTCTAGAAGCTGCATTGCTTCTTCATTGGCACCCTTATAACGCTTGGCTTCGGCGATTGCCATTCTGCAATATTCTGGCGAATAGCCGGATGACTCGGCCGCTTCGTAGTACTGGATCGCCTTGTCGTAGTCACCGAGCTGGAAAGCGATTTTCCCAAGATAGTATTGGGCAAGTGCACCCCCATCGCCTTGACGAAGCGTCGCGTCAGCTTCTGCGAACTTGCCGATCAGGACTTGGCAAACACCAAGCCGCGTAAGCGTCGCGGGCGAAGGGTTTTCGTCACTCTGCAACTCCGAAACAGCATCTCGAAGTAGGGCAAATTGAGTCATATCGTCGGCAATGCTGTGGGCAATTCGCTCCACATCTTGCGGTCCGAAACTCTGATTTGAAAGTACCAAATCACGTAAATCTATTGTCGACTCGGCTTGAATCATCAAGCGATCACTCCCACGGTTGAAAACGGTAACCAATCGACTGAGCACGGCAATCAAGTAGATGCAAAACATCCGCCAGAGCCAGCAGTGGGAGTCGAACCCACAACCCCCGCATTACGAATGCGGTGCTCTGCCAATTGAAGCTATGCTGGCCAGTTTGCATTCTCGGTGACTAGCATCGAACCGGGCAAAAGACAGAGAAAATCGCTGGTTTCGTTGTCTTTGACCATGAATTACGGAAGCCTCCGCATTCGTATCATCTGAACAAGACCAGTAAAATCTTTCGAGCCACAGCCGCTGCTAGGCACGGAAATTGCCTGCAATCGGAAAAGAATACCTCCAATTTGAGCTTTTCGTCAAGGGGTGAGCCTTCAAAGTGCAGTGCTGGTCTTTTTAACTCAGTCATTGATGGCAAGAAGAGGACTGGCAGGAATATAGCGGCAGGAAAATAATTCGTCTTATCATTTTTCATACTTCTAATTTCGTACTCCTAAGTTTTCCTCCTTTTTTTCTATTTTGCTACTTGGCCTAAGGCACTTTGCAACGAGTAAGCTTATTCATTAACTTGAAATGCCTCAGCGTTATGATCTCTACGGTTCGCGGCTGGCATTGCCGATTGGCTAGACAGTATCCAAATCTTGTGAATGCTCTTCTAGCGAAGCTAGTCTCTCAACCAGTAATTGTTTTTGACGAATGAAAACTGAAACTTTCGAACTAGTGCTGAGGTTGTTTCATGAGCTTCAAAGTAAGCAGCACTCGCTTGTACTAGCCGAAAGTTGCACCGCCGGCTTGGTCGCTGCCTCGTTCGGTCAGCTACCGGGAGTTTCAGAAATCCTGTGCGGTTCAAGCGTCGTCTACCAGCCTCGCACAAAGACTGAGTGGCTTTCAATTGATTCCAAGTTGCTCGACGATCCAGATATTGGACCGGAAAGCTCACAGGTTACCGAAGCTTTAGCTCTTGCGGTACTCAAGAAGACGTCGCAAGCAACGTTATCCGCTGCGGTTACTGGCCATTTGGGACCGATCGGCGAGTCAGCGACAAATCGTTGTAAACTTGGTAAGGTTTTTGTGGCAATTGCTAGCCGCGTGCCAGACTCGATCGCTGCTGACCGATCCCCGACGAAAAATTCTCTTAAACTTTTGAGCTCAGAGACTTTTGAACTGAATACTCCGGCACCGCAATCCGTCGAAGACTTTGACCGACGTTACATCCGACAGTGTGAAGCGTCTTATTTGGTTTTCGAATCTCTCTTGCGATCAATTGATGCCCAGCCGCCTAAAAAGTAGATCGGTCGCTACAACATGGGCGAACAGTTCGCTCGAAATTTTTAAGCGTCGCAAGTGGAAGTCTTTCCAGTACCAGCGTTTGACGCGGCAGAGATATCTTGATGGCTGCTGTGGTCTGATTCACAGCGCTACAGGGACTGGAAAAACGCTTGCTGCAATGCTCGGTCCGATTCAGCAATGGATCGATAATCCGCCCAGCCATGAGTGCTTCATCAAACGACGCGGTGCAAAAGATGCGGCGCCGCTGGCCATACTTTGGTTAACGCCCCTTCGCGCTCTGGCGAGCGATAGCGAGGCCGCGATTCTGGATATCGTATCGACACTAGAGTTGCCTTGGTCGGTCGAACGAAGAACCAGCGATGTGAGCGCTAGCGTAAAAGCCCGTCAGAAAAAAGCGTTGCCAACTGTTCTGATTACAACGCCGGAAAGTATTTCGCTGTTGCTCAGCGACAAAGCGTTCGCAAGTAAGCTTGCCCATTTGCAAGCCGTCATCGTCGATGAGTGGCACGAGTTGATGGGGACCAAGCGGGGCGTCCAAACTGAACTTGCTTTGGCTCGGCTAAACAGAATTCAGCCAACTCTCCAGCGATGGGGACTGAGCGCGACGATCGGTAATCTAACGCAGTCGCTTTCCGCATTGACGGGCAATACTTCGAATGGATGTATCATCGAAGGAACTGCAAAGAAGAAGATCGAACTTGCATCGGTCATCCCGCCAAAAATTGAACGCTTCCCATGGGCAGGTCATCTCGGTTTGACGATGGCGGAGGAAGTCGCCAAAGTGATCGACGAAGCTCAATCAACCCTCGTCTTCACTAACACTCGAAACCAAACGGAGCTTTGGTATCAAGAGTTGCTTCGCCGCCGACCCACACTGGCTGGACAGATCGCTTTGCATCACGGTTCGCTTGATAGTGGGGTCCGGCATTGGGTTGAAGACGGATTGCGAGCAGGCAAGCTGAAAGCGGTTGTATGCACCAGCAGCCTTGACCTAGGCGTTGACTTTTCTGCCGTCGATCAAGTTATTCAAATCGGCAGCCCAAAAGGCGCTGCTCGAATGATCCAGCGGGCTGGCCGCAGCGGTCATTCTCCCGGCCAAACTAGTCGGATGATTTTTGTTCCAACACACGCTTTGGAGTTGATTGAATTGGCTGCAGTTCGCGACGCATACGCCAGCAAACAGCTCGAAGACCGCTTGCCAATCGAGAAACCACTGGATGTTCTTGCTCAACATTTAGTCACGATCGCGATTGGTGGTGGGTTCGATGCCGATTCTATGTTCGCAGAAGTTCGTCAGACTTATGCCTATCAAGATTTAAGCCGTCAAGAATTCGCATGGACGTTAGATTTTATCGTCCGCGGCGGACAATGCCTCGACGCCTACGAAGACTTCAAACGCGTCCGTTGTATCGACGATTATTATAGTGCGACCGACGCCAAGACGATCCGCATACACCGCATGAATATTGGAACGATTACCAGCGATGCGTCCATTGATGTCAAATTTTTGAACAGCGCGAAAATTGGTAATGTTGAAGAAAGTTTTGTCAGTAAGCTGAAGCCAGGCGATCGATTTTTGTTGGCTGGCAAACTGCTCGAGTTAGTTCGCATCGCTGACAACGCGGCGTGGGTGCGCCGCGCGCGAGGAACGCCAACGACGGTTCCCAGATGGCAGGGCGGTCGCTTGCCGTTGTCGACCCAGCTAGCCGTTGCAGTAAGGCGTCGGCTCGATGCAGCCAACGCAGGAGAATATATTGGGAAGGAGATGACGGCGGTTCGCGAGCTGCTCGACATTCAAGCTAGCTGGAGTTGTATTCCGAAGTCGAACGAGTTGCTGATCGAGTCGTTAAAAACGCGCGACGGTTTCCACCTATTTTTTTTCCCGTTCGCTGGCCGCTTGGTTCATGAAGGGTTGAGCGCGCTGGTCGCTTACCGCATTGCCAAACACCAGCGAAACACGTTTCATCTTGCGATTAATGATTATGGATTTCTGCTGCACAGCGCGACCGCACCGAACTTGGAAATCGATGAAGCGGAAGTTCGGCGTTGGTTCTCGTTAGATCATTTGCTGCCCGATTGTCTAGCCAGTTTGAACGCCAGCGAAATGGGACGTCGGCAGTTCCGAGAAATCGCCCGTGTGGCCGGCTTAGTGCATTCGGGCCAGCCTGGGCGGACAAAAAGCTCGCGGCAATTGCAAGCCTCGAGTAACCTATTTTTTGACGTCTTCAACGAGTACGACCCTGAAAACTTACTTTTGCAGCAGACGCGTCGTGAAGTCATGTCTCGCCAACTAGAATGGGATCGGCTATACAGCACGCTCGAAACAATACAGCAGGCTCTGATCGTATTTCAAAGGCCCGCGCAAACTACGCCGCTGGCCTTTCCGTTAGTCGTAGATCGGCTGCGGCAGAAACTCTCAACCGAATCATTGGCTGATCGTGTTCGAAAAATGCAGGATCAACTGAACCAAGCGGCTGACCGTCCGGACACCAAAACAAAAGCACCAAGATCGAGTAAACCTGATTAATGTTTCCTCTACATGACGATATTCCGCCGCGAAGCACGCCCTTTTTAACTTACGGAATAATCGCCACGTGTACGATTGCGTTTTTGATTCAACTGGCCGCCGGTGATCGAAACAAAGAACTGGTTGAACAGTGGGGAATGGTGCCGGCCCGCGTCGTTAACGATGCTGCCGGTGATCGTGAATTGCTCCGTGACGATGTTGCAGTTGTCGTGGATAACTATCGGCAAGTCGCTCAAGTGCGCGAGTTTAAACGTCCCTTGCTGCCCTCGGTTCCGGGCGACTTACTAACGTTAGTAACCTGCATATTTTTGCATGGTGGCTGGCTTCACTTTTTAGGCAATATGTGGTTCTTGCACATTTTCGGCGACAACGTGGAAGATCGATTTGGGCACGTCATGTATTTGTTGCTTTACATCGGCGGCGGCGTGCTGGCGTCACTGGCCCAATTGGCCGCTGATCCCACTTCGACCATCCCAACCATCGGAGCCAGCGGGGCGATTGCGGCGGTAATGGGTGCGTACGTTATGCTCTATCCAAGAGCGGTAATTGAAACGGTGATTCCACTGCCGATTCTGTTCATGAGCTTTCCGGTTCCAGCGCCGGCGTTTTTGGGTATTTGGTTTGTCATGCAGCTTTACAACGGTGCGGCAAGCCTTGCAGGCAATTCCGAAGGTGTTGCGTGGTGGGCGCATGCAGGTGGATTTGCAATCGGTTTCCTGGCCGCAGCGACCCTCAATACAATCCATTGGCTCAGCCCGCCAGTTCCACAAAGCGAACGACACCGACAAGGTTTTCTTGGACTGTGAAGTCCTCCTGACAGTTATTGAAGTTCGTCAGCAACTCGCAGCAACTTAAGAATTGTCCTGAATTAAATTCCCAGTTTCGCAATTTTGTAGCAGCTCAAAACTGCCAAGTTTTATGCTCCGAAAAGAGTCCAGAGTGATCTTTCCCGCCCCCGTGTGGGTGCATCAAAACGGAGCGAAAGTTCCTTGACGCTTCAAGCAAACTGATTCACCTAACGGGATAAACCCGTTGGGGTCTTTTGGTGTAGCGTCGTGGAGTTAGCTTACGAAGCTGGTTCACCCCTGAGACAAGCTCATGGGGGTCCAAAACCGAACTTCGGACAACCAACCGTTGCGATCCGATTTAGTTTGACGTGCCGTGCAAATCGGGAAATTATTTCGTGCCAGTCCCCAATTGGAGAGCGCCACTTTAACAGGACAGCGCCACTTTGTCGTGAGCCGCAAGGCGCTAGCCGCGGGTTTTGCCGCTTCAACCGGCGGCTAGCGCCTTGCCGCTCACGCAGCGGCAAGACACAGCAAATTGCCGCACTTGGAAGTCAATGTGGCGCTGTCCAACTAAGCTCGTGCGTTGGTTGGTTTGCTTTTCTTTTTCGAGGTCGCTTTGACGACTTTCGCGGTGGATTTTTTCGCCGGTTTTGCAGTTGTGGAGGCGGCGGATTTCTTTGCGGCACGCGTTGCTGCGCGTGTCATTTTGGCCTGGTATGCCTCAATTTCGGACTTAAACTTCGTCGTGATTTTCGCTCGATCGCATATTTCGTTCGAACGTGCATAACAGGCCATCTCATAGGCGAGCGCCTTGCCATATCGATTCCATGAGAATGCGATTTTCTGACGCTTTCCTTCCAGCGAATTCCACGAAGCACAATACGCGAAATACTCCGCACCGGACCAGCGGTTGTCAACACTTTTTGCGATATGAACACCGACATGACCAGTGCTGTTGCGATGCGTCAGAAGGTCTTTCGTCGGTCGATCTTTGGCCGGACCATATTCTTTCAATAATTGCTGGTATCGATCCATTGCTTTCTTTTTCGCTTTGCGAATTCCACCGGAGGTGTTGTCCGAAAAAAATTCACTGACTCGTTCTCCCGACCGACACAACCTGACCATAAACCCATTGGAATGCGTCGGCACGTCTTCGAAACGGGTAATTCCATGACCGACAGAGAAAGTAGGCACAACTGTTCCTTTTGAATTCGCACGAAGAATTATCTAATACTGATCGGCACCACGGGAGCCTTGCAACGGCAGTCTGTGGCTGTCGACCACAAGTGCGCGGCGGGCACTTGTTCCGACAAATTTTACCTAACCACCGACTGAACGCGAGACGTTTTAATCCCGTTCACGAAATTTTTCTGACCAAATCAGAGTCGATAAATTCGATAAAGATAAATTGGCTCGGCAAATCAAATGACTAGCGACGAATTGCTTTGATCGTCGTTACATTCCCACTGCCGCCGAATCTCGTGCAACCCATAGGCACATAGATCGAATTGATCGCTGAGCCGCCGCAGTAGCGAGCTATTGATCGATTTTTCGCTGTGCGGCTCAATTTCACTGGCAATCTCGTAAGCCCGTTTACCTTGCTCGCAATAAGCCTGAAATCGGTCACTACGCAGCTTGTGGGTCGACTCGCGCAACGACTCTGGATAGATTCCAGTCCAGAACAAAGTGAAGTCGCCGATGTGCCGGTGTACTTCCCGTTTTGCGACACCGACTCGCGTTTGCGCCTCAGACATCATCGTAATGACTTCAGAGGCTGGGCGACCGTCCACTTGGCGGATTCGCAACATGGTGTCGGTCTTGGTGAACCGCACCAAAAGATCGCTGACATAATTTACCAACTCGCTGTCGGCCACACCCAGCTTGGAGTGAAAGATATACTCGGCCAGACCGCAAAAAAATCGATCTAGCAGCGGCGCATTGCTGCCATCACCTTCGGAACTGTTCTGCATCATGGGAATTCCTTCGAAGCTTGTCCATCTCACCGGAAACTCTGCCCATCTTTCTGGTTTATTCCGCTCCGTCGTTGATGTCAAGAGTGAAAAAATGTTTCTCGCGATCGGACCTCGCGTGTCAATTGGCGCGATAATCGACGACCTTGGGTGAAAGTATCTCAACGATAAACTTCAGAGCTTCCAATAGCCCTAATCCCGCCGCAATGCACTTTTCAATTCCGCAATCACCAACGGATGTTTTTCGTCGGCAAAACATCGCTCTAAGTGACTGCGACTTTGCTGGTCATTGATTTGACCGAGCGCCCAGGTGGCAGCCAATCTGAGATGAATATTTTGACTGGTCAAGTACGGAACGATTGGAGGGATTGCGGCGGTAGACTTTTGGTTCCCGATGGCCATCAACGCGTTGCGTTGCAGACCGGAAAGTTTGGTTCGCCAGAACGGGCTGTGGCGAAATCGCTCACGGAATGAGGCATCGTCCAGTCGTAAGACTTCTATCAAATCCAAGTTTGCGAGTTGGAGGATTGGCCGAAAAGTCGGCTGGTCGCTCAACCGAGCTTTTCGATTCCAGGGACAAACCTCCTGACACACGTCGCAGCCGAAAACCCAATCGCCGAATTGCTCACGCAAGTTGTTCGGTGCAATCGTTCGTTCTTCAATGGTGTAGTAGCTGATGCAGCGCGTCGCATCGAGCTGCCGAGGTTGCACGAAAGCCTGAGTTGGACAGGCTGTCAAACAAGCGGTGCAAGTACCGCAGTGATCCGATTCAAATTCAGCGTCCGTGTTAAAGTGTTGATCACTGAGCACGGCCGCTATGAAGAAGTAGCTTCCCCAAGTTCGTGAGATGAGCATCGTATTCTTACCGATCCAACCCAGGCCGGCGCGCATCGCAAATTCGCGTTCAAGCAAGGGTGCGGTATCGACGACACATCGAAAATTGCCGCTTGGTGAACCTTGTTTTAGCAACGCGATGAACTGCTTACTTCGATCATGAATCACGTCGTGGTAATCAATTCCGGAACTGGCATAACTGGCGACGCGACCTTTGGGACGGACCGATGATTGCTGATATTCATCGACACTTTGCCTGGGCGTCTGGCTGCCGTGATGGTATGAGAGCACGAGCATGATCAGCGACTTGACATTGGCAAGGACCGATTGCGGATGCTCGTAGGCCGGTGCTCGATCCGTAAGATATTGCATCGAACCACCGTATCCACTGTCCAACCATTGCAACAGTTTGGAGAAGGTTCGCGCGGAATCGGCGGCGACAATTTTGCATTCGTCGAAGCCACATTGCAGGGCCAGCGACTTGATTTCATCGGATTGCAAACCGTTATCCCTGATTTTCACTCTGACCAGCGTCGAAAAGACAAACACCGGCTACCAAGCTTCTCGACTGAGACACCTAGAAATTCTGTGGCGAAGCGTTTTAATAGCTGGGAATCATAATCCAGCAACACAGTTACTTCCAAACCCAATTCGCCAAAACATTACATTTCAATCAATGTGAGCCTTGGATTGCGTTGTTCCCAAAGCAACTTGATCGGCACGAGAAATATCATGGCCAGAGACTTAAAGTCGTTAAGAAATATCGGAATTATCGCACACATCGACGCTGGCAAAACCACCGTGACCGAACAGATGTTGTATATGAGCGGTACCAAACATCGCGCCGGAGCAGTTGATTCAGGCACGACCGAAACGGACGATGATCCAGAGGAACAGCAACGTGGCATTACGATTTTTTCGGCTTGCGTGACCTTTCGATGGAAGGATTGCCAAGTCAACTTGCTCGATACGCCGGGGCACGTAGATTTTACTGCTGAAGTCGAACGCTGCTTGAGAGTACTCGACGGTGCCGTCGTTGTGTTTAGCGCTCGCGAAGGTGTTGAAGCGCAAAGCGAAACGGTTTGGCGGCAAGCCAACAAGTATCGCGTGCCAAGAATCGTCTTCATCAATAAGCTTGATCGCGAAGGTGCCGACTTCTACCGTGTTCTAGAGGAGATCGGTCCTCGTTTGGCCGCTGATCCACTGCCGATTCAAATACCCGTTGGCAGCGGGCCTGCGCACACGAGTAAGCCGTTCACTGGAATCGTTGACTTGGTTGAGATGAAATATCTAACCTTCAATGCTGAGGATAAAGGCAAGACGATATACACCCATGATATTCCTGAAGAAGTTCGTGAGGATGCGGAAGTCTGGCGCTCTGAGATGCTAGAAAAGCTTTATCTTCATGACGAAGCTTTGATGACGCTTGCAATGGAAGAACAAGCCATTGAACCGGAGGCGATATACAAAGCGCTGCGAGACGCGACGATCGCTATGAAAATCCAACCGGTGCTTTGCGGTTCTGCTTTGCACGGAGCGGGCTTGCAGCCGTTGCTCGATGGCGTCAATCGTTTCCTCCCCAATCCGATCGACCGCCCAGCGGTCGAAGGCGTCGATCCGAAAAAACGCGACAAAGTTCTTAGTCGAAAGCCCGACATTGACGAGCCCGTTTGCGCTTTGGTTTTTAAAATTTTGCCAGCCAAAACGGGAGACCTCTATTGGATCCGCATGTACTCAGGAACGCTTGATTCAAATAGCCGACTGTACAACCCCAATCGCGACAAAAAAGAAAACGTGGCTCAGCTTTGGCAGATTCACGCAACGAAAAAGGAGCGGCAGGGTCAAGTCCAAACGCTCTACGCGGGCGACATCGCATGTGCGATTGGCCCTCGTGATTCGATTACGGGTGACACGCTTTGCGATACGCGCCAGCCAATTGAGTTGCCGTCGATTCAGTTTGCGCAAGCGGTAATCTCAATGGCGATCGAACCGGAAAACACTACTGATCGCAAGAAGCTTGCCGAAGTACTGGATATGTTGAAGCTTCAGGATCCAACCTTTCGGGCGCTCGAAAATGCGGAGTCGGGCCAGACGCTGATCAGTGGTATGGGCGAGTTGCACTTAGAAGTTATCAAAAACCGATTGGTCCGCGACTTTGGTTTGAATGTCAAATTCTATAAACCACGCGTAAGCTATCGGGAGACAATTCAGCACACGGTCGAAGTCACTGGCCAATGCAACCGAATGGTTGCTGGCAATCAGATGTTTGCCCGACTGAAGTTAAAATTTGAACCGCTCGAAGATCCTTCTCAAGCGATCATTGTCATTGATCGAACGCCGCCGGAGCTCATGCTGCCTGATTCCCTGCGGCAAGCAGTCTTGGACGAGCTGCGAAATCGTGCGGACGGCGGCGGCAATATAGGCTCGTTTCCATTGACTGGAATTCGAATCAACATTCTTGGCTCCGAAGTGGCGGAAACGGGCTCCGACGAAGTCGCTTTTCGAATCGCAGCCAATGATGGATTCAACGAGGGCTTGGAGCAGGGGCAATCATCGCTTTTGGAACCGGTGATGCGGCTTGAAATTATGACGCCTGACGATTACATGGGCGAAATCGTTGGCGACCTGCAGCAGCGACGTGCGATGATTGAGAAGACGGAAAATCGTGGCGCTGCGACGATGATCGTGGCTCATGCTCCACTGAAAGAGTTGTTCGGCTACTCCAGCGCCATTCGATCGCTCAGCCAGGGGCGAGCCTCGTGCTCGATGGAGCCATATGGATACCAAGCTGCTCCGCAACAAGATGTGGATGCATTCGCGATGTAAGCCGTTTGCTCACAGCGAGCGAAATTCGGTACACTTCGTACTCCGAGCGACTAAAATTTGAAGTCGCGGGATCAGAGCGAAACCGACTGCGATATTTTCATCAGGCAAGACGACACTTCCGACTGTCCAAGCAAAAGAATTTCGATGCCGATACCAATTCAATGCCAATGCGGTTACAAGTCAACGGCGCCAGACGCTGCTGCGGGGAAAACAGGCAAATGTCCAAAATGTCAGGCCTCGATTAAGGTTCCTAGCGGCCAAGTTGATGCAACAGTCGGAACAACTAGCAAGCCATCGGGAACGCCAAAGCCGACGGCCGCAGCGAGTAATAGCGGTCTGGACAAATTGTTCGCCGATGCTGGGATCGGACAATCTCGCGGCATGCGATGTCCTAGTTGCGATAAGCCACTTCAACCCGGCGTAGCTGTTTGTATCGAATGCGGTTTTCACCTGGCGCGAGGAGAAAAATTGGCGGGTGTTGTTTCTCAAAAACTAGAGGAAAACTTTGAGGACGAAAGACTGCACCAAGCGTCAATAAGCCTCAAACGCGATGCTGAAACCGAGGCTCGATTGAGATTCGTTGGCGCCCCTTGGTGGGTAACCCTGGCGATTTTGCTGGGTCTGATCATTGTGATTTTGGCAGGTGTTTCGAAAGTCTCTGCAACGGCCTCGGACGATTATGCGCCGGAAGGGACCGTGATTTACGCGATGCAAAAAATGCCAGTGGTGACCTTGCTGCCCTTTGTTGGAATTCTCGTCAGCGGGATGGTGTTTTTCATGTCTTATCTTGCGATGCTGGTTGCCGCATTCAAAACCAGCGTTGGAAATGGGCTGCTGACATTTTTCATTCCTTTCTACTCGCACTTTTTCGCATTTACCAATCGAAAACGAATTGGGAGTGGTGCAACAATTCATCTGATTTGGACAGTTCTGCTTTTTGTATTCTTGGGTTGGTTCCTTGCCAATCGAGGCTACAAATGGTTCTAAGATCCCAAAAATAGTTCGCCGCGAATCCCCGATTGCGCACTGGTCCGTTTCTTCTGTAACAGTCTGTAATAGAACGTCAATGAATTGCCAAATCAAATGGTCGGTTCTTCGGCGAGGAACGGGAAGTAGTGCTAGAATCAAGTCTGATTTTAGAGACTTGCTTGAACTGGCTTTATGTCGTGAAAATGAAGCCTCACGTTAAAACCTTTTGTTAATCGCGTTGCAAACGATGAATGCCGTCACTTCCGTCTGCAAGTCGCTTCTAGTTGTTATCCTTTCGTGCGGGTTCGCAGCGACCGCTGGTTGCCGAAATCAAGTTGCGAAACAGTCAGCCGATATTGACCGTGTTGAAGTCGGGCAGCTTCACGTCTTGCCGGTCTCAAGCCTCGACGAAAAGTCATTCGCTAAGCCTGATTTTTGGCTTCAAACGCGTCAGACAATTAAAGCCAACGACGGAAGCGAGAATTTGGATGTTCGATATAAGACTAACATGGGCATTTCCAATGGTCGGTATGACGGACCGTCGACTGCCGAATTCTTGAGAAGCGTTCGTTTGGCGACCGGGCAAAGCAAGAACATTGAACAGACCATTTATGTTCCAACATCTTTTGAACAACGAAACGAATTTGACTCGCTACAGCACAAGGCGGCAATCAGTGCTGAGATTGAAATTTCGGACCGCACTTTCGGCGGTATACTCCGCCAGATACCGTCGAAGATTGAATTGCTGCAGGACTACCAGACCAATTTTGTCGTGCTTTCGAGCCAGCTAGAATCGCAACTCTTCTGGCAACGATCATCATGCATTCGCTGGCCTTCAAACGAGATGTCGCTGGCGTCGGTTAGGCCTTTTCAAGCTGTATTGATACGAGAAAATGATGCTGCTGCTAATTTACCTTCGCAGTTTTACGGCTGGCTGACCACATCGGTCGTCTATTGGAACGACATTTCTGCTGAGTCGATTACACGAGAACAGCAAATCGCTTTGCTCGATTGGTTGAACTATGGTGGGTTACTGATTGTCAATGGACCAGGTTCGCTTACAGGTTTGGCGAATAGCAACATTGCCGATGAGTTGCCGCTTAGAAATCTTCGCAGCAACCAAGAAGTCGCGAAAGAGTTAACGCAGCAGCTAAATCGATTCACGTTGCCATTCGCGGCAGATATTCGAGCCGTACCGTTGACCAGTAACGACCAGGCCGAAGACGGCATCGAAACACGAAATTCCAAACCCAAGATTTCACTGCCGGCTTCGTTGAGCGATTCAGCGTTGTCCGCGAATCTTTGTTCGGGCACGTTGGCCCAGGACGCTCGCTGGGTTGATGGTTGCGAAGGACTTTTGGCAGAACGTCGCGTCGGAGCAGGGCGAGTATGCATGTCTTGCTTTGACATGAATAACCCGCTGTTAGAAAGATGGCCAAGCTACGGAAGCTTTTTACATAACTATGTTCTGAGACTACCGTCACGAACTTGGAACAATGATAACGAACTCTGTTATCGTTTTGGTGAGTCCAACATCAACCAAGAACAGATGTTGTCCACCTACAGCGGGCTTCAATTAGTCACTCGACAAACTCCTTTAACAAGTCGGCCAGCGGATCGGGTTGATATTGCGCCCACGGAAGAAATTCCAATTGAACGCAAAGTTCGTACACAATCTAGCGGCGATGCGAGCTGGCAGAACAGCTCGCCATTCGCTTCACTAGCTGTCAGCGAAATTAAAACAAGCTCCGGAATTCGCTTACCGCCAATCGCTTATCTTTTTAAGCTGCTGTGCGTTTACTTGGTCGCTCTCGTGCCGCTCAATTGGTTTGTCTTTCGAATTTTCAATCGAATCGAATGGGCCTGGTTTATGATTCCCTTGATTGCCGTCGGCGCCTCGATAGCGATTGCAAAAAAACTTCAGATCCAGATTGGATTCGCGCGCAGCCAAAATGCAATTGGATTACTGCACCTTCAAGCAAATTACGATAGAGCACTGCTAACGCGGTATACCTCGCTCTACACGTCGCTCTCAACACTATTCTCAGTTTCACACGCGGTGCAGGGTGGCGTTGTCATTCCGGTGACAGACAATCGCAGCCGACCGATCTCGACGGCGAGCGTTGAGTATCGGAACTTTGATGATCAAGGTAGTGGTTTGAGACGTATGCCAATTCGATCACATACTGCGACAATCTTGCAGTCCGAAGAGATGGTCGGACTGGATGGCCGTTTAAAAGTCACGGTCGAAAATAATGGAACGCGGACTCTAGAAAATGAAACTATGATCCCACTCTACAGTGTTGTCTTCGTAAGTTTCGATTCGGAGGAAAAACAGATCAACTGGATAGGCGATCTGCTGCCTCAAATGAGCTCATCGCTCGATGGACTTGAGAATGTCTCTTCGATCGACTTGATATCCCGACTTTATGCTTCAGATCCCGCGCTATTAGATACGTCGGACTCGATAAAGCAAGCTGCCCCAGCGGAAACCCCACAGAATCTAAGGGGAATTTTCATGGCACTGGTTGCCGGGCCGAAATTTCCCAATCAAACGGGGCTAGTCCTAGCTTGGACAAATCAGCCACTTTCCAAATTTGAAGTCAGCCCAGCGGCGCCTCAGATTACCGATCAAACGATCGTTTGCTTGCCGATTTACGATCGCGATTACTCGCGAATAAAGGGCGACGAGAGGCTTCCGCCGGAGGGTTTCGACCAATTTGACGACGATGCTGATCCAATTTTTGAACAGCAGCTCTAGCACTTCTGGCTTTTGTGGCCAACGCAGCCAGCCACAAGGGACAATTCGGCTCCCTTGCTGTCGATTGTGCGGCTTCATACTTCAGTATTAACATGATTTTCGCAGCTTCTTGGCTTTACCATTTGTCGCATCTGAATCAAAATTGCGTTATTGAAGGATTGGTGAGGCGATGACGCGACTCCGTCGGGAGCGTTCCTTTGAAGGATATTCGTCATAGATCGACTTGGGAGCTTGGTAATATATGGTTGTTCAATTGCTGGCGCTGCTCGGATCTTTCAGCACAGCCATTCTTTTGACTCCGATTTGCCGCCGATTGTCGCTTCAATTTGGTTTGGTCGATTCGCCAGATACGCACCGAAAACTACACCGCGAGCCAGTTGCATTGTGCGGCGGACCGGTTGTTTTACTGTCGACATTACTGGCTGTTTGCATCGCTGGCTGCTTTGTTACCACGATCTGGGAAGCGGCGCTGACCCGAATTGTTCCTCTAGCCGCGCTGATGTTTGGGTGCTTTGCGATAGTTCTTTTAGGTATTTTGGACGATCGGTTTGGTATTCGCGGGCGTCAGAAATTGATCGGCCAGCTTCTGATCACAACGGTTTTGGTAGTGGCTGGATACCAAATTGACACTGTCTCTGCATTCGGAGCAGCAATTCCGCTCGGCTATCTCGTTATCCCGATTTCGATTGGCTGGCTTTTGTTGACAATCAACTCAATCAATTTGATCGATGGCGCGGACGGGTTGTGTTGTAGTGTGGGGTGGATCGCAAGCGCCGGTTTTTCCGCCATGGCCACTTTGCAAGGCCATTGGTTGGAAGCGACGTTTGCCGCCAGTATTGCCGGCTCCTTGCTAGGTTTTTTGGTCTTCAATTTTCCGCCAGCCAAGGTTTTTCTGGGTGACTCAGGCTCGATGTTAGTTGGTTTGATTTTGGGGGCCTTGGCTATTCGCACCTCTCTGAAAGGGCCGACGGCTGTATCAATTCTTGGTGCCGTTGCGATCTTGGCATTGCCGTTTTTTGACTCTTCGATGGCAATCGTCCGTCGAAAGTTAACCGGGCGAAGCATTTTCAGCACGGATCGAGGGCACCTGCATCATAATTTAATGACAAAAGGATTTGGACAAAGCCGTCTGGTTGTCCTTGTCAGTTTGTTTAGCTGTATTTTGGCGATTGGTGCTTTTTTATCCGCTGCTTTGAACAACGAATTTCTTGCGTTGATTGCAGTATTAGTTGTCTTGGGATGCTTGGTTGCAAGTCGCCTTTTTGGATACGCAGAACTTCGCTTGTTGGCTGGCAGAGTTGCCCACTTCAGCAACACGCTGCTGCCGCAATTTCGCAAGGACGAAGGGAAACAGCCTAAACGACAATATCGTTTGCAAGGTGATCGGTGCTGGGAAACTGTTTGGGATTCGATGGCCGAATTCGCCGACAAGCATGACCTTTCTAAGGTATGTCTTGATTTAAATGTTCCGTGGCTGCACGAAGGATATCACGCCTGCTGGAACCGCGATCGCTCACCAGACGAATCTTCCCGTTGGAAAATGGTCATGCCAATTTTCACTGGTGAAAAGGCGGTTGGCCGAATCGAATTCGTTGGACCGATGACTGCCGCGGACAGTGGTAATTTACTGGAATCGTTGGTGGTCTTTGTCGAATGCTTGCAGTCTGAAATTGGCGCGATCGTGCACGAGCACGAACTTGTCATCGGAGCAACTGCTCTAGACAAAGAATTGTTGCCGAACTTGAACTCAGAAACAGTTTTTGCCACGCAACCTATTGGTACCTAAGCGACTGGCACGAAATAAGATTTCGATTTGCTCGACGCTTCAATCTGAACCCGAGCAAGATTGTTTGTTGTCCTAAGTCTGCCTTTGGCCACCAATGCGATTTTTCATCGATAAATCAGCGTCTTGAACTGACAACACAATGCGGCACTAAAATCCCGCACCGGATTCATCTCGTTTGGTGAATCATTTTGCTCGCAGCGTCCAAGAACATTTACTCCGATAAGATGAACGCAAAACGCGGCGGGAAAGATCTCGGTTGGATCTTTCTGAGCCTAAAATCGCAGTCTTAGACTGCTATCAAATCGTAAAATAAAGCAATTATTTCAGGAAAATTCCTAGGCTGAAAATTGCCGATTTAGGTCAAACGTCATGTAACTGGTTTTACGATGCTCGTAGGGATCAAAAGACCGCGAAGTCAAAAATCACTGGCTGTTGCTTGAAACTGCAATCAGTCGAAACTCAACTGGATCATTATGGCCAGCCAATCCAATCGCACCCTTAACTCGGTCTTTACCGGGATGCGGTTTGTCATCGAGAAACGAATCGACGCCCGCTAAATCAGCGTCCAATATTTTTGTCCCATTCAATTCGACAACAATCTTGGACCCACGGACGGAAACCTTCTGGTAATTCCAGGTGCCAACTGGTCGCAAATATCCTCGCGTTGCAGCGACCATGCCGTAGGCACTCCCGTGCGATTGCCGAGGGTCTAAGGATGCATAGCTTGGGTCGCTATCGTCGAGCACTTGCAACTCGCACATTGCTTTGTAAGCGCCATCTGCACTGCCGTTGCTGTCGATCGGATAACGGATAACCAAGCCATTGTTCCCAGCCGCTGGTAATCGGAACTCAGTATAGAGATCAAAATCATCGAATTCTTTTTCGCTATAGAGAGTTCCTCCCTGACCTTCTTTACATCGCAGCACCGCTTCATAATTTCCGGTCGCACCAGCCCAGCCAGGCAGATTCGTGCCATCGAATAAGTGGTACAAATTCGCTTGCCCCATATCAGCTTCTCGAAGGATTGCGTTTGCTTCGGCGGCATCCAACTCGTTGATAAAAATTGAACGCCACTGAATTTCACCGCCGTGAGTCTGCAATTGAATTGGACCGCGTGCGTTCAGAGGGACTTTGCGGTCGAAATAATTGGCCAACGGCGCATCATCGACGACAGCTTTGCCATTGAGCCAAACCCAGCAACGCTCGCCAATCAATCGAATTCTAAATTGGTTCCACTCACCAAAATTTCGATCAGCGAGAACCATTGGATCTTTACCTTTTGCATCCGGAGCATTGTTCCACAGTCCACCGCTACCTTTATCAGCTCCCAGTTTGATTGATTTTGGATCGGTCCAGTCCCAGATTTGAACTTGTGGCACGCCTCTCAAATAGATTCCGCTATCAGCGCCCGCAACGGTTTTGTATTGCAGAAGCAGTTCGAAGTCTTCGAATTGACGATCGGTAGTTAGATATGGTCCATCGCCATCGTTGACCAAAGCCTCATCCGCGACATGCCAATGTTCCAGCGTGATGTCTTTCCACTTCGAACTCTGGCTGGGAAAGTCTGCTTCGTAATCGGCAGGGTTCATCTGAGGCCGACCATGCCAGCCGTCCAGCGAACGTCCATCGAAGATTGCAACAAAGCCGTCGGGCAACTGACTGATCAATGCTTCATCATTGTTCACATTCTCAATCGCTATATCCTGAGAACAAAGCGTCGATGGTGGTAAGAACGCCCCGGTGCTAAGGCATGCAGTGAGAGCCAGCTTGCGAAAGTGCAAGGCAACTTCTGTTGTGAAAGGCCTTTTGTTCGGGTCAGTAGCTAATCTTTGACTGAACATAAAAATCGTTTCCTATTTCTTGCCAATGAGGTCTATCAAGTTGAATTGAATTATCAATCGTCAGCCGCCCTGAACCTGCGATCGGAGAAGGCGAATCGAGACCACCCACAAGTTTTGGTGCGATGAAAACATGCACATAATTGATCGCTTGCAGATCGAAAAAACTTCCCACCATTGTACCACCACCTTCAAGCAGCACGTTGGTCATTTGGCGTTTTCCTAGCTCGACGAGCAACTCTTGCGCTTGACCAACTCGATCCGGCGAATCAGTCAGAAGCAACTCGCAGCCTGCTTTCAAAAGTCGCTCCGCTGATTTCTTCGCCGATCGCTGACAGACAATGAGCGTCGGGATGTCGCGAGCGGTTTGAACCAAAGAGCACTCGCTAGAAGTTTTTGCGTTGCTGTCCATTACAATTCGCACTGGCGTCCTCGGGCCTGGCGGGCGGGCTGTTAGCCTTGGATTATCCAGCGCGACGGTTCGTGATCCCACGACGATTGCGTCCATCTGGCCTCGAATTTGATGCACGCGTTGCAATGATTGTTCATTTGAAATCCACTTTGAGTGCCCTGAACTGCTCGCGATCTTTCCATCAAGCGTCATCGCCCACTTGGCAATCACGTAAGGCTGCCCGGTGGTAAGTAGTTTGCGAAATGGCGCAATTAGGTCGTTACATTGTTCGGCCGCAACGCCAACGGCAGTATCAATATTTGCCGATCGAAGTCTTGCGATACCGCGTCCATGAACCAATGGATTGGGGTCAAGGCAACCAATGCAGACGCGTTTGGGTCGGAGTTCAATGAGACGGTCGACACAAGGACCAGTTTTTCCGATGTGACTGCAAGGCTCTAAGGTCACATACAAAGTGGAATCACGGACGATATCGGCTGACAAGTTATTGAGAGCGTTAATCTCAGCATGCGATTGCCCAAACGCTTGGTGATAGCCAGAAGAGATCATGGCTCCGTTACGGACTATAACACAGCCGACCATCGGATTTGGCTCGACGTAACCACGTCCTTTTTCCGCCAGTTTAATTGCTTCCAGCATCCATCGGTCGTCGACATCAGCGGCCGGGACGCCAGCCTCAGATGCATTACTCATCGCTGCAATCCAATAGCAGTGGTAATCGAGTCAGCATTGCAAACAGTCCGCAACATATTAAAAGAAGCAATCTTGCTTGGATTCTAACGACCCTCGAGTAATCTCTCGCCTAAGAAATTATCAAGCTCGGGGATATCCATGATTTGCTTGGCAACACTCTCGACGTCGTATTCGACTCGATAGTAATCAATCGT
>JBGSKY010000298.1:0-6425 GCA_041740995.1 Pirellulaceae bacterium | reverse complement strand
GCTTGCTGATCGCTTTGAGACCTTGATGATCACTCGTCATCAGTTATTCATGCATCCAGAGGGTCCCTACACACAGAAGAACGGCTGTGCAGCGATCCGGCTAAAACCTTTAAACAACTTTGACCTGGAGACTTTAATACTGGATCTCAAAAACTGGATCTTGCAGTGGATCCCGGTCGGTGCCGACCCGGGCCTATGTGTCTCAGTCGGGCAGGTTAGCGAATCAATCGTCGCGATTGGTCTTGCGGCTCAACAACGCCTGGTCAGCCAAGACGAATCGCTTGCCGTCGCCAGCACCGCGGGTTGTTTCCTCGAAGGACTCACAGGCACTCGAGACGGACTAATCGGCGCGCTTGCGGCAATCGGTTTGCAGAGCACGCTGAACGACGGACGAGTGATCAAGCTAGGTCAATCAAATATCTGCGAACGAAGCGGACCAAAATTGATTGCGGACTTGCTCCGCATCGGTGTCGACGAGGTGCGATGCATCGAAACCGGCCGAACTCTTTTCAGCGGTACCATCGATCTTGGTAAGCGCTTGCGTCCCAATCTGCGAGCAGGAAAAATCGTTGTGTTTGCAACGGCCCAGTCAGGTTGGTGTGACGAATGGTTGGCAGTCCGCCAAACTTAAAAACGCTTCTTGCTCGGGGGAACTTGCTGGAACCGCAACGTACATTTCTTGGGTTGGCAAAGTCTCAATCAAGCGTGAATTGCAACCAACCTTCATTCGATTGAACAGCGACCATTTGCAAACGTGGCGCGTCGCTCGGAAGACTTTTCGAAACATCGATTGGCTCGCGAAGTAAATCTTCCTTTAACGCTTGATCAAATTTAGATTTCATAAAACTTCGCAGCGTCACAGACCGTAATCCGCGTTGAGCACGACCCGCAAATTGTATGTCGACGTCGCCTTCGCGGCGAAATTGCAACTTCCCGTCGACTAGAACCATGCGATAATTTGCGCGAATGGTCGCTGGCTGATCAAGTGATTGATCACCGCGATCCAAGCGTACCGTGCGAATCTGAAAACTCACCAGACCTTTATCAAACTCAACCTCGACTGGATGATAACCCGCAAGCGTGATTGCCCAAGGCTCGCCTTTGGCTTCTTTCGTTAATTCTTCGTCCGATAGCTCGCCGAGCTGCTTCGAAAACCCGTCCAAGTCTTTGCTCCGGATGACGCGTCCGGCAAGCACTGGATCAAACGCGTTATTCAGCATCGACTGGTGAATTTGGATGGTAACTCCAAAATTTTCAACAACCAACGGGCAGGAACTATCTGCGGCCAATTGGTCGGCACCGCGCGTGTCCCACAATAAGGCTAGATAGTTGGGCGATGACCAGCTCTGCCGAACTGGTCGCGTCAATCCTAGTCGAGCGAGCGCTAGCAGGGCCGGCGGTTGCAACCGTTGATTGGATTGCGAGAGCCGCGAGACAACCTGTTCATGAAACTGGCCTGATAGACGACTCTCCAATCTGGAACGACCGATGGCATCAGCTTGTGGTTTCTGCTCGGCCGCTTTTCGTGTCGCAATTCGACGAACGATTCGAAGATTATGATCGATTGAATTGATTTGCGATTCAAAACTAGATGAAACGTTCGTGTCGTTAAGATCTACCAGACCATTGTTTCCAAGCTGCACACTTTCGCTTGCAAGGATGCTAGCACGGCTGCTGGTTTGTACCGTCACACCTCGGTTGACACCCGTGTTGTTAGCGCTGAATTGCCCACGTAATTGCAGTTGGACTGTCGCAGCCTTGTAGTTGCTAACTAAAATCGGAGCGACTTGTCCAAGGAAGCAGCTTTGGCCTCGGAGCTGTGTTCCGAGAATATTTTCATTAACCGCAGTTGGCTGATTGACCGGCGTTTGGAAATGCTTCTGCAAAAAAGCTTGGCTGACCAAAACACGAGCGGTCGGTTTGGAATAAGTATTACGAATCGAGTTTAACAGTTGTGGTGCCTGACCAGCGCTGGCGAGATAGTTCGCGATCAAGCCCAAGTCGCGATCGATTTCTAAGCGTGACATCTCGGACCGTTTCTCCGCTAGCGTCTTGCTTAAGGCTTCAAGCCTCGAATCAATTGCCCGAATAGTCAATGTGGGATCACTTCCAAATCGTAACGCGTCAATGTAGGTGACGAGATTCTTTCGAAAGTCGCTGACAACTTTCAATTCCAATCCAGGATGATTTTGACGAGTGTTCTTTTCAATTTGTATCAGATCATTGACTGACGGCTGATCTTTCGCCATCTCCTTCCGCAACGCTTCGATCATCAGGAAGTCAAGCCAGCCCGACTTTCGTTTTTCGCCAGCTGTTGTGAACAAGTTTTCCATCGCAACAATTGATTGCTCAAGCTTCGCTTTGGCAACTGATGGTTGAGGCAGCGATTTCTCGCTCAGCGCGCTCCGAGCATTTGAAATTGCAGAGCTCCAATCGATGGTGCCATCGACCGCGCGAACTATTGGATAGCTTGTTAGGTTTTGTTGCGCGGCGATTAACGCCGACGCTTGAATCACATTGCCCGATGGAGAAGGGCCAAATGTCCCGATCTGTCCGGTCGAATAGTTGCTAGGAATCGGAACGATCGAATTGGCCGGTAACGAGCTAGTCGACTGCGCAACGCCAGAGGTTGCTGACGAAAGAACGACAATCAACGTCGCTGTTGCCGCTTGCAAATCTAGACGCTTGAAATTTACATATGACTTTTGTTTGTCCCGCATCGGAATCCTTTGATGGAAACGCATTGATCGTTGGCTGGCCGCGAAAATCGCGGAGAAGCCTAACGTTATCCTGGTGTCAGTTTTCGGTCGTGACGCCACATTCTAATGCTGCTCGCGTCGTCTTAAAGCCCCCAAACAACCCAATCCGCACAAACCACCGTTTTGGCTGGCTTCATTACCCGGCTATTCGGTGGATACTTGAACTTCGCGTAGGCAACTTCGCGTTAGCCAGGCCCGGTCCTGGCCTACCTCTCCAGTGCATCGCAACAATTTGCTAATTCATTTCGATCGACGTTCGAAAGTCTTTGAAATTGCCATCTATAAAGAGGTTAGTTGGCAGGCTGGTTTGATGGCCTCGACTTTCCAAAAAATGCATTAAATAGCCAGCAGTATTGGGGAATATAACGATGTCTCCGACCGCAATGCCGGATGGAAAATGAAATCGACGAATCGAGATTCGATCATGCTCCATGCAAAAATTACCGAAAAACTGTCCCAACCCAGGAACGGATCGCTCGCCATTTGGATTTAAAACCAAAATTGGGTCGACAAAAAAGTCGGCATCGCTGGTCCGACAGTTCGTATGATTCATCGACAAGCCGACATTCCAGTCACCATCGTCAAATTGCTTGCGATACATAACTGGCGCTGCAGTCAAACCACACCCGTCCAGCAGTGACCGACCAGGCTGACATCGCAATTGAATCCTACGATTCTTTATCGCGTTGGCAAAGTTCAGCGAGTTTGAATCGTTTGTCAACGAATCAAAGCTGTTAAGAAGAGTCGCAAACCAATCTGTAACCGACATTGAATTATCATATGAGTAAGCCGTATCGAGTCGCAGAGCATCACTTGGATCGACGAACACACGCGAGGCAAACCGCTTACTCCGCTCCGGCGCATCTACTGGTTCGGCGTACTGCGCAATCGCTAGACGCTTAAACCGAGCCCAATCTGTCGGTTCGCTCAGATATCGTACAGGAAATCCGCCGCCGATATCGATCGATTGGATGCTGATGTCCATTGATCGCAATTCATCGACTAAAATAACGCATCTCCAAGCAGCCAAGATGCGTTGATTAATTTCGCAACCACTCAAATGAAAATGAAGGCCGGTCAATGATCTTCGCAGCGAAGGAAACGCTTCGTTTGACCGCAAGAAATCAACTATCGCATGAATGGAATGAATTGATGTTCCAAAACGCGACGACTTGACGGCTTCATAGCAAGACTCGGGTTCCGCAAAGTCGGTTAAACGCAATGCCCACTGACAGCATCGCTCTTGTTTGTCGTCCATCGACGGAAACAGATGAAGCAGACGGCGACTCAACTGTTTCAGTTCATCCAGATTGTCGATCACAATCATTGCGCCACCGGCAATTGCTTCATCAAGCAAATCGTTGGTTTTTATCGCCGCTGTCACAACTAGATCTTGACCAGTAAAACCAAGCTCTAGACTTTGCCGCAACTCGATGGTGCTGGCGCAATCGATACCGATGTTGGACTCTCTGGCAAACTGCGCATACTCAACGCACTTATTCGCCTTGAATGCGTAGAACAATTTAAACTGTAGGTCATGCTCGCTTGCCACCGATGACAACGAGTCAATGTTGCGTCGCATTGGATAAAGATTATGTAAATGCAATGGCGATCCATGGCGATCAATCAGCTCAGTAAGCAAGTCATGATTCACCAACAAATTGTGCATCCACATTTCTAGACGAGCCGGCAGAGCGCAGACGCCATGGCAACGTTTTGCGATAGTCAGCAAATCTGCATTTGTGAACTGAAGTTTGTCGGCGATCACATCATTCATTTTTGCGAAGTTCTAAGCGATAGATTAGAGAACCATGCTTGGTGAAATAAAAAGTAATTTGAAACGACTGGCGGATCTTGAAAACAGACCGTATCATGCCGTTCGTTAGAGGCCAACTGGTTGCCCCGAATCACTTCAATGGAACAACTGATGAAGATTCTGCAAAAGTGTGGCATTCACTTTTTGATCTATTGCACTTTAGTTTGTCTTGCAATGCCAGCGATTAGCGATGAAGGCATGTGGCTTTACACCAATTTGCCACGCGAGCAATTGGCTAGCAAGTACGACTTCCAAATCAACGACGCTTGGGCGAAACATCTCCAGCTAGCAAGTGTTCGATTTAATAGCGGTGGGTCTGCGTCTTTCGTTTCTTCTGATGGTCTGGTGTTGACCAACCATCACGTTGCAGCCGACACACTGTTTAAGCTTTCCAGCGAATCGAATAATTATTACGAAACCGGATTCTTAGCCAAAACGTTATCGGAAGAGTTGCCAGCACCTGACCTGGAGCTCAATCAATTGGTTTCGATTGAGGATGTGACAGACCAAGTCCAAAAGGCTTTGGTGAGCGCCGCAGATTCTGATGCCGCCGCCGCTGCTAGACGAGCGATCATCGCCGACATCGAATCTCAGAGCAACCAAGCAACCGGCCTACGTTCCAATGTTGTCACACTGTACGGCGGAGGTCGTTATCACCTTTATCGTTTCAAAAAGTACACTGATGTTCGATTGGTCTGGGCTCCCGAAGCGGGTGCCGCTTTTTTTGGCGGTGATGCGGATAATTTTGAATATCCGCGCTACTGTCTAGACGTCACATTATTCCGCGTTTATGAAGACGGAAAACCTGCAAAGATCGATCATTTTCTACGGATGGACCCGAATGGAGCCACGGATGGCGATTTAATTTTCGTCTCGGGAAATCCCGGTCGAACGCGGCGAATTTACACCGCCGACGCGTTGGCCTATCAGCGAGATGTTGCGATGCCCAGGACTCTGGATTTGCTTCGACGCAAAGAAATTTTGCTGCAGCAATACGCGTTAGCTGGACCAGAGCAAGATCGACGCAGCCGCGATGATCTGTTCGGAATCCAGAATTCTCGCAAAGCGTACGTCGGCATGCTTAATGGGCTTCAAGATCCCGCTTTCTTCAGCCAGAAGCGGTCGGCGGAAAAAGCGTTGCGGGAACAATTGCAAGCCAGCGAAAAACTTTCGCCGCTCGACAATGCGTGGGACCAAATCGCGGCAGCAGTAACGAAACGAAAGTCAATCGTCGGGCAAAGTGGCTCCCTTCGAAGCCGGCTTTACAATCTCGCGGAAACAATCGTTTTGCTAGTCGAAGAGGATACGAAACCCAATACCGAACGGCTAGAAGAATATCGAGACAGCGATCGAGAGTCGCTGCTGCAAGAACTATATTCGCCAGCCCCGCTGTACGAAGATCTCGAACGAGTCGAATTAGCAGATGAGCTCGCAAGAATGATTGACGATCGTGGCGGTGATGATCCAATTGTGTTGTCTTTGCTTGATGGATTGTCTCCTCGGGAAAGAGCAGCCGATGCAGTTGCAAATACGAAACTCTTTGATGTCACGGCAAGGAAATCGTTAGTTGCAGGCGGAATGAGTGCGATCGATAATTCCAATGATGCAATGGTCCTGCTCGCACGAAAGCTAAATACGGAGTTTCGACGTTTAGAATCAATCAACAAAAAGATCAGCGAATCAGAAAAGCAAGGCTACGGAAAAATTGCTGAGGCCAAATTTGCAATCGAAGGTGATAGCGTTTACCCAGATGCGACTTTCACTTTACGTTTGGCTTTCGGTCAAGTTCGTGGTTATGAGGTCGACGGTAAAACTATTGAACCTTTCACGACTATGGCTGGCGCTTTTGA
>JBGSKY010000297.1:0-22227 GCA_041740995.1 Pirellulaceae bacterium | reverse complement strand
TGCTGACGCGCTAGCTTTAACGCTCCTTGCAATCTTCGCGATCGTCCAATTCCTAAAAATGTTGTTCTAATCTGTCGGCTTCAGACGCTACACAATTTTATCAACGTTGGCTAGAATTCACGGAGATGGGCTAACGTTATGCGCGGCATGCTCGGTTTTCGCTAGCGGACGAACAGCCTTCAATTGCCCGCCTAGCGACCCTGTCGGAGTTTCGTGACCCAAGATTCAATTGTGAATTATTCCACTTCGTATCGCCAATGCTCCAGACCAACCACAAACTGTACCTAAAGGAAAGCGAACGGCGGATGATGCGCCGCGCTGGCCAGTTCAACGCAATCTTGATGGACCATGTTCGTCCGTTCATGCAGCCCGGAATCACGACTGGCGAAATCAATCGTATCGTTCACGACTATACTGTTAAGCATCGACATATCCCCGCGACGCTCGGCTATCACGGTTTCCCGAAGAGTTGCTGTACGAGCATCAATGAGGTGATCTGCCATGGCATTCCAGATGATACAGTCCTCCGCGAAGGCGACATTGTCAATCTTGATATCACAACCATTGTTGACGGCTGGCACGGAGATCAGTCGGAAACGTTTCTCATCGGGCGATGCAGCTCTGAAGCAATTGAAGTCACACAATGTGCCTTTGATTGTATGTTCGCGGCGATCGATGCCTTGACGCCCAATTGCACAGTCAGCGTCATTGGTGATGTTGTTGTTGAGATCGCTTCAAAGCGTGGGTTTTCGGTCGTTCGGGAATATGTTGGGCACGGCCTGGGTCGCAAGTTTCATCAGTTCCCTAACATTCCGCATGTCGCCGATCGTAAATCCCGACAAGATTGTTTGGCACCTGGGCTGTGCTTCACAGTAGAACCGATGATCAACCTCGGAAGTCGTTTCGGTAAAGTTGATTTAAAGGATAACTGGACCGTTCGCACACGCGATGGTCGCTTGTCGGCACAATTCGAGCATACGGTTATGATGACCGAGAGCGGACCTGAAATCACAACGCTGACTAAAGACGGCCCACAGCGCGGACATGTTTTTCGCTAGACGAACATCCGATCGTCCGAGATTTTTTCCTCAAGGAATGACGTGACCGACGAAAACCAATCTGCTGGCAGCTCCAATTTTGCCGGCCTCCGCATCGCCGCCTTAGAAAGTCGTCGCGGCGATGACATGGCGCGACTGATCCAGCGTTTCGGTGGCGAAGCTTTTGTTTCTGCGTCGATGCGTGAAGTCCCGATCGAACAAAACCGAGAGGCGATTGATTTCGCGTATCGAGTTATCACCGGCGAAGTCAGCGTCGTGATTTTAATGACCGGCGTCGGCTTTCGACAATTGATTGCTGCAACCGAACGGCATGTCGACAAAACGCGATTTCTTAACGCTTTGTCCGATATTACGACCATCGTTCGTGGTCCGAAACCCCTCGCAGCGATGAGAGAAATGGGGCTGCAACCAAATTTCAGAGTACCCGAGCCCAATACGTGGCGCGAGCTGCTGCAAACCATTGATCAAAACGTTCCGATCGCAAATCAGGTGGTCGGACTTCAGGAATATGGAATCACGAATCATTCGTTAATTGCCGGCTTGGAGGCCCGTGGAGCCACGGTCGCACAGGTACGTGTCTATCAGTGGGATCTTCCGCTCGACACCGGGCCGCTGGAACAAAATATCGAAGCAATTATTCGTGGTGAGCGCGATAGCTTGTTAGTCACCAGCGCCCACCAGGTGGTCAACTTACTTCGTATGGCAAGGCAGCTTAACGTCGAGCATTCGTTACGCAATGCGCTCGAAAACATGGCCGTAATTTCAATCGGCCCAACTACGACTGAGATGATGCAACACTTGGAACTTCCGGTCGATCACGAACCGGCGCATCCGAAAATGGGGCACCTTGTCTCCGAGGCGGCGGCAAATTGCGAAAAAATATTGAAAATGAAACGCAGCGGTCGGGCTGCCAAAGTTACTACCGAAAAAACTAACGAGTCGAATATCAAAGTTACGAGCTCTAATCAAATTAACAAACCGACTGCGGCATACGACCAAAGCCCCTTTATGAAAGCCGCTCGGCGCGAGCCAACTTCTGTTACCCCAATCTGGCTGATGCGACAAGCGGGACGTTACATGCCTGAGTATCGCGCCGTTCGCGAGAAGTTTACCTTTCTTGAATTATGCAAACGACCTGATGTCTGTGCCGAAGTCATGGCGACCGCTGTTGGGCGATTGGGTGTTGACGCCGCGATTATCTTTTCGGACCTGCTGCCGATACTCGAACCGATGGGTATGCAACTGGAATTTACAGCCGGTGATGGGCCGCAGATTCATAATCCAATTCGTCAGCCAGCCGACGTTGATCGTGTCCAACCGCTGACCAGCATGGAACCGCTCGCGTTTGTTCCCGAAACCGTTCGATTAACTCGTGCAGCGATTGCATCAGAGATTCCTGTTATCGGTTTTGCTGGAGCGCCGTTTACTCTCGCTAGCTACATGATTGAGGGTGGCGGATCAAGAAACTATGTCCATACAAAAGCACTGATGTTCGGCGATAGCGTCGCGTTTGCAACGTTAATGTCCAAGCTGGTCGATTCATTAATCATCTATTTAAATTCGCAAGTCGCCGCCGGCTGCCAGTGTTTGCAAATCTTTGATTCTTGGGCAGGCTGTCTTTCGCCGTTGGATTACGAATCGTACATTTTGCCGCACATGCGGCGTCTGCTTTCGTGTATCGCACCGTCAGTTCCAGTCATCAATTTTGCGACGGGAAACCCGCTTCTGTTGCCGCTGCTGCGAGGTGACCCTCGAACAGTCGTCGGCGTTGATTGGCGGATCGATCTGTCTCGCGCATGGGACATGGTCGGTTCGGATCGCGCGGTGCAAGGCAATCTTGACCAGACAATTCTATTCACCAATCCGGCCACTATTCGCAAAGCAGCCAAAGCAGTGCTTGACCAAGCCGACGGCCGACCTGGCCACATTTTCAATCTTGGCCACGGCATATTGCCAAACACGCCAGTCAATAACGTCATCGCACTAGTTGATGCTGTTCACGAACTGTCCGCTCGATAGTTAGCCCATTTGCTCAATCGAACGCGGTTGTGCACGCCGGTCAGTTCTGATCTTGGATTGCAATTAAGCATCAGCTCGATTGCGATGGTGGACCCAAGCACGAATCTGTGATTCGCCTAAATAGTCGCCTCGCATTGGCCGTTGTCGCAGTCGCGATTTCTTGCAAGCTGATTTGTTTACACTTGGCTAAAACGCTGGCGGTATGCACAACTCGGCCAGGTTCATTAGGCCGCTTACCACGATGCGGCTCTGGCGATAAGTACGGACTATCAGTTTCGACAAGTACTCGATCCAGCGGTACAGTTGAGGCGGTGATTCGAAGCTCTTCCGACTTTTTGTAAGTCAACATGCCCGCAAAACTGATGTCCAACCCGAACGACATAAAAGCATCCGCTTGCTCTGTGTTGCCAGTAAACGAATGCATAACACCTTGCAAAGTGTATTGAGATGCGGATCGTCGCAAGACCGCTAGCATGTCGTCCCAACAATCTCGCGTATGTATGATCAGCGGCAACTTTCGGCTGACCGATAATTCAATGTGCCGCTCGAAATTCGCTAGCTGAATCGGCCACGGACAATCGTCCCAATAGCGATCCAAACCTGTTTCACCAATCGCAACGACTTTTTCTGAATCAGCAGACTGAACAACAGTTTCCCAATCTAGATCGGTTGCCTGATGTGCATGATTAGGATGAATTCCGGCTGTCGCAAAAACACCTTCCACTTGGCTGGCTAGATCAATTGTGGCCAGCGTCGAGTTGGCAGTTGTCGCGACGTTAATGATCTGAGAAACGCCGGCCTGCGAGGCTCGCACCAAAACACTTGCGATCGAATCGGCAAAAGTAGAATCAGACAAATGCGCGTGAGTGTCGACAAGCTTCATCAAACTTCAATAGCAAAAAAGAAACGCGTTAGGTGATAAAAGATCGGAGCTGCAAAACACAATGAGTCTATTCGGTCGAGCACTCCAGCGTGTCCGATGACTAAAGTACCGTAATCTTGAACACCGCGATTGCGCTTAATGGCCGACATTGTCATGCCGCCCATGAATCCCAAAACGGCGACAATGATGCTCAGCATGGCGGCTTCCCAAATCGCGAATGGCGTAACCCAATACAACAGCCCACCGCAAACACCAGCCGAAAGTGATCCGGCAATACAGCCTTCCCAAGTCCGAGTGCTGCTGATCTCCGGCGCGACAATATGCTTGCCGCCAATGCGGCTCCAGCTCCACTGAAAAACATCGGAAAGTTGCGAGATCAAAACAAAAAAGAACAGCAAGCCCGCGTTGCTGCCAGACCACTTGTGCCCGTCACTACTGGCAAGATTCAAATCCAGAATTGCTGGTGCGTGGGAGAGTGAGTAGACGCAGATCAACAAGCCTAACGTAATTTGCGCCGAGCGTTCAAGAAACTTTTTCGAGTCCCCCGCGACCGCGATCAACGCGGGAATAAAAAGCGTTGCATAGACCGGAATCATAATGCTGTAAAGATTATACGAATCAAAGGTCTCGCCATAACCAATCTTCCAATTCGTCTTGCCAATCCCAATCAATACATATTGCAACGGTGTAAGTACAACCAAACTCCAAAATAAAGCCCGGTGATCGCCGCGTCGCGTTGGCGTCATCGTGATAAATTCGCGATAAGCCCAAAATGAAATTAAGCCGAATAGGACGATAGTCCCCGTGCGATGCAACAGCAATCCAAAAATGAGGATGGCGCACATCAACCACCAAACACGCAATCGCAAGACAAAACGTTCGATCAATGCTGGATTCATCGACGGATTACGTTGGCGACTTAGGTATCGAGCAATCAGTGTCGCAATGGCCAGTACTATGACTACCGTCGCAAACAAAAGTAGCGTCGGATAATTAAGCCAGGAGCCACCAGCGACCGAGCCGTCGGTCATTTGGATTGTTGTTGGTGACGGTAACGACTGGCCCAACAAAAAGAGGCTAAAGATTTCTGGCACGATTTTGCAATTAGAGTTCTTTTAGTTGTCTTACAGCTTGACGTGCACGCCGCAGAAAATCTGCCTTCGGTTCGCCCGATTCCAAAAAAATTGGATGTCCGATTGTAATCGATGAGAGCAGCGGAACTGGTATGACCTCGCCACGCGGCAAAATGCGGCTGAGATTATCCATGTAAACAGGGACTAATTCTAGATCTGGTCTTTTCTTCGCAAGATAGTAGAGACCGCTCTTAAATTCGCCCATCTCATCATCAACTGAACGCCCGCCTTCAGGGAAAACGATCAAAGAGTAGATGTCGCCGATACTCTCAATCATCATTTCAACTGGGCTGTGATGAACCTTGATTTTTTGACGATCGATCAGCAACGCATTGAATGACTCAGCTAGAAACCTTTTCCATCGTGATGCACCCCAGTAGTCGGCGGCTGCCACCGGTCGAGTCAGGGCTCTGATTTTGGTTGGCAATGCCGACCACAACACAACAGCATCTAAATGGCTGGAATGGTTCGCAAAATAAATTCGCTGGCTCATTTCCGGTTGGCAATCAATCCAACGCACCGAATATCCGCTGACCAAACGCGCAACTAAAGCGATCGTGCGGCCTGTGATACGACAAGCGGTGGAGCGCGCAAGAGTCTGTTCGCGCGCAGCAGAGACGCTGGGCATTGCTGCCTCGACTACTTTTTCAGCACGAATTGTGACACTCACTTTAAAGCTTTTCCGTCAATGTTAGGCCGTTAGAAGGCATCGCATGATGGCTTGTTCCTGGCAGCCTATCTTATAGCGAACAATTGGAAAACGAAGGGTCTTAAAGCCGAAGGACCGAAAAAGCCACGGCTTCGAGGGTATTTGCCAGCTTCAAATTTGCCTAACCACGCAATACGGCCCGCACATTGGCTGAATTAACAGGCGAAATAACTCCTCGTTCGGTCACTATTGCAGCAATTAGCGATGCGGGCGTGACATCAAAAGCCGGGTTGTAAACGTCGACTTTCTGTGGTGCACTTTGCAATCCAAAACCGCAAGTCACCTCTCGACTGTCGCGTTGCTCAATCGGAATTGAATCGCCAGTTTGCATATTCAAATCAAAGGTGCTCGACGGAGCGGCCACATAAAACGGTATGTTGTGATATTTCGCTAAGATCGCCACTCCGTAAGTTCCGATTTTATTGGCCGCGTCGCCACAGGCAGTAATTCGGTCCGCTCCGACAACAACTGCTTGGACCTTGCCTTCTCGCATTACCTGGGCGGCCATTGAATCGCAAATCAGCGTGCATGGAACGTCGTGTTGCAGTAACTCCCAAGCAGTCAATCTGGCACCTTGTAACAGCGGGCGAGTTTCGTCGGCAAAGACTCGAATCGATTTGCCTTGATCAATCGCTGTCAGAATAATTGATAAAGCTGTCCCGTATTCGGCAGTCGCTAGTCCGCCCGTATTGCAATGGGTTAGCACGCCAGAATTTTCGGCCAGCAACGCTGCACCATGGCTGCCGATCGAATGGCACATCAATCGATCTTCTTCCCAAATCTTGTCAGCTTCGGACAACACACGTTGCCGAATGACGGTTAGATCTTCCGATTTAATCGCAACAATGAACTTGCGAATTCGATCCAACGCCCAAAACAAATTTACGGCCGTTGGACGCGAGTCGGCCAAGTGATTGATGTCGTCGTCAACTTGCTGCAACGCATCCGCCTTGCTCCGGAAGCTGGCTTGATTGAATCCGCTTGAGAGTGCGACTGCATAGGCAGCGGCGATACCAATCGCCGGTGCTCCCCGAACGCTTAGCCGCTTGATTGCATCCCAGACATGTTGAACCGATCGGCATTCCAAATAAACCAATTCGTTGGGCAGTTTCGTTTGGTCCAACAATCGAAGATGAGCGTCTCCATGCGCAACCCACTGAACTGATCGATAAGGATTTTTCATTATTTAATTTTATGTCCAACGACTGTAACGATCGTAACTGGAAAACGGTTTCAAATCTGCCGCATTGGTTTATCATCGCATACCGCGTCAATCAACCCATTGCAGAGTCAATCTGCGAGAATGCGATCGCTGCATGCAAAAAATGGAAAAATTCTTAGGCCCCGACCGGCGTTATCTCCTACGATGGATGCGCATGAGACCCAAAATCGCGTGGTTTCCCGAAGTGTGTCTCGAAAAGCCACCACTTCGCCAATACAAAGCACTCACGAAGCGACATTTGCCGACAACGGGTTAGAATTGAGGGTACCTCGGAAAATCTTTTGCGTTTAAGCATTACCCGCGCTCCAGTTAGACTGCCTGCCCTCAAGATTTATGCAAACGAAATCGTCCAACGACGAGCTTCTTTCTGTTGAAAATGTTCGCTCCGTTCAAGGCTTGCATTTGTTGGCCAAACGAATGATCGACGGGATTTCGATCGGTCGTCATGCCTCTCGACAAAAAGGCTTCTCTAGCCAATTTAAAGAGCATCGGGCCTATGTGCCTGGTGACCAGCTTCGCGCACTAGACTGGAAACTCTACGGCAAGACCGACAAGCTTTACGTGCGGCAATACGAAGAAGAGATTAATCTTCAATGTATTATCTCCATCGATTGCTCAGCTTCGATGAATTACTGCGGATCGCGTTCAAATGGAATGAGCAAGTGGAACTATGCTTCAGCGATTGCGGCAAGCTTGGCTTATCTTGTGCTTCACAACCAAGACGCGGTTGGACTGGCTTGTCTAGGCGAACACGATGAAACTTTTTTGCCTCCTCGAAATCGAGCGAACTATTTGCAAGAAATTCTTACCCGACTAACTGATTCAAAACCAAGTGCATCGGAACGCGGTATTCACCATTCGCTTGTAACGTTGAGCAAACGTCTGACCAAGCGAGCGTTAATCATTTTGCTGTCTGACTGCTTTGACGAAACGGATTCTTTGCTTCAGGTTTTTAAACTAATGCGTTCTGCTGGCCACGATATCATTGTCGGCCAAGTGCTCGACGCCGATGAAATTGATTTTCCGTTTCGAAACAGTATTCAATTTCAAGATCTTGAAAATTTGGGACTGCAGCAGACAGTAGACTGTCGGCTGCTGGCGACCACCTATCGCGAAAACTTTGAAAAACATCAAAACGCACTTCGCAACGGATGCTCGCAGCAAAGTATCGATTTCCAAAGTTTCGTTTCTGATCAAGATTTAAGTCAGACGTTACGTAAATATCTTGTCAGTCGAAACGCAGTGCAATGATATTTCTAAACGCAGCTTTGCTTGTTGGGACTTTGGCAGCAGCAATACCGATCATAATTCACCTGCTAAATCGCGGTCGGTCGCAGGTCGTGCATTGGGGCGCGATGCAATTTTTGCAATCAAAGCAATCGGATCGCAATCGAAGACTTAGGTGGCAGCAATTGCTCTTGCTTGCCCTCCGATTCAGCATCCCTCTGTTGCTGGCAGTCGCGATGGCGCGACCAGCGGTTGACTGGTGGCGCGGCGCAAATGCGACAATGATTAAACGAACCTACTGGGTCGAAGACAAATCACCTTCAATGAACGCCAAATTTAGGCTGGGAGCGATCGATAATTTAAGCAGCGTAAGGCTTGGATATGAACAGGTGTTATCAGGTGCGCAAATGATTTCGACGCTCGATGCGACTGCTTCGCTGGAAGATTGCTTTGATGCAATCGCTATGGAAGTTGACTCCTTGCCCGACGAAAAATTGCAGTTTTTTGTGTTGACTGATTTCCAGCAAACGGAAATTGACCGAATGGAAAGTCAAAATCGGATAGCATTTCGAGATCGCATTCGTTCGTACGATTACCCGCCAGAAATCATTCTGTTGCCAAAAGAGGCGGTTATAACATCGCTCTCGGAGAAAAATAATGTAGCCGTCGGATTCGACAGAGCTGGCGATGATTTAGTTGGAACAAATCAGAGCGGTAAAATACGTTGTGTCGTCAACAACTTTGGATCGAAAAGCTATCGTGCTCTCAAGTACGAAATTACAGTCGACGGCGAAAATCAAACGACCGGAGAGTTAAACCTTGACCCGATGGAGGAGCAATCCTTTTGGGTGAATCTGCCGCCGCTGCGCCCGGGTGACCATCTTTGTCGAATTTTGATTGCTGCCGAAGATGATTTGGAGCTCGACAATACCGCGGTATGGGTTGTTCGTTGTGTTGAACCAGAACCAATCCTGCTGATTCATGGAAGACCAAAAGATAAAGGTGCCAAAGGCCTCAATCTCGACGGGACGCCTTTCTTGCAACTAGCACTTAGGCCACCGAGCATTGATAACCCTTCGAACACAACTTCCGTTTCAAATTTGCCAAGACTTTTCAATCCCAGTGAGCCAATTGAGTCTCTAGATCAGAAAAAAATTGTAAACGCATTACAACAGAATTCAAAGCATGTTGTGCTCTGTAATGTAGACCGCCTCGATAACAATGTACTAGACAAGATTCTTGAATCTACAAGAGACGGTTCGCTGACAATTTTCTTAGGTCCAGATATTGCGCTGGATTGGTACGAAAAGAATTTGTTTCCAAAGCTTGGCGACGTCTGGGATTCGATTCAAATTCGAGACACTAAGCAACAGGTTTTCACCAATAGCGAGGTTCGAACAACGGCAAGCTCGAAGCAACCGTGGGCTAACGCTTTAAATTCTGCCGTCGAACAAGGTCCCGCTTGGAATGTGTTTAGCGCTTGGCGTCTTTCAGTTCTGCAATCCGATTCTATCAATGTTATTGCACAGTTGGCTGACAACCTGCCATTGATTATTTGCAGTGAAGATTCGCGGCGAAAAGTCATTTTGATGAGTTGCGATGTACATCCGACGCAATCGAATTTTGCATTGCTTCCATCGTTTGTGCCAGCGATCCAGGACATTTTTCGTGGTTTGATTTTCAGCAACCAAGTGCAACGAAATCTGCCCGCCGGCGAGCCTTTGCCGCAGTTGGCGACGCCAATCAACACAAAGTCACCCACCAAGTGGGATGTTGTTTTGCCTGAAACGCAATTCTTCCAAAACGAGCTCAAGGAGCTTGGAAGTGCGGAGCAGAGAGCTTCCGTAAATGCTGTTTACAAAGCAGTCGAACAAGCCGCTGAGAACCAAACTGTTGAGCGTTTGCTTGCAACACAAATGTCGCGATTAGAATCCAATTTGGCGGTAGCAAGTGAGGCAAACACTCAAAGCTTTTGCGAAGATGTAGGCGCTAAAATATTAAATGCGGAAAGTGAACTTAATACACTGAAGGGGTATGAAGAAAGCAACAATCAGAGATCGGAAGTCTGGCGGATTGTCCTCACGGTTTTGTTGTTCGCCATGTTTAGCGAATTGCTGCTGCAACGCTGGATGCGTTAGAAAAATTTGGTTCGAATATGAAAAAGAGTTTTTAATAGATTCGCAATTTATGTTTCAAGGTTTTTTTAGTAGCGAAAATGTAGGTATGGTTCTGTTCGGCGGGGCCATCGCAGGTGTGATTGCATTTCTGCTTTATCGAAGCGAGCTCATTTATCGCAACGCTTGGCGAATGGCAGGAAAGTCGGCGGCTTGCTTACGAGCAGCGGCGACCTTTTTGGTCGTGATTATGCTGCTAGAACCGACGTTGCGTTTTGCCAATGTTGTCGGCGATCCAGAGGATTTGCTGTTGGTGATCGACGATTCGCAGAGCATGTTGCGAAAAGTTGATTCGACGTCTAACCGATGGAATTTTGCAGCCAAACTCTTAACAGACTCATCGGAGTTTCGGCTCGATGAATTGGCAAAACAATTTAACGTATCTGTCGTTCATTCGAGTGGTAGTCAATGGACGTCAATTTGGGATTCAAAGCTCAGAAGCTTGACGCCAGTTCCGTCACTCGTAAAAGTCCCAGAACCGAAAGACTTTCGATCCAACTCAGAGATTGGGGAATTGATCCTCAGTCATAAAGATGCGGCTGTGGTTGTGGTTACCGATGGTGCCAACAATTCCGGTATTTCAATCATGGATGCTTGCTTGGACCGAAAAGAGAGCCGAAAACCAGTCTTCTTTGTCGGAACTGATCCAATTGAAGGGAGACAAGACGCAAAAATATTGTCGATTGATTCGCCTGATCAAGTCGACCAACGTGACAAACTGCACGGAACAATTCGCGTAGCGACGCCGAATAGATCCACTTCAAAGTTGTCAATTCGCTTTGGTCAGGAAGTTGTTTGGACGCAAAATTTGGCGGCTACTACAGAAGCGGAAAGCGAGCGTCGAATCGAGTTTGATTTCGCGCTAGAGCAATCGATTGCTCAAGCCCAAGAAAATCGAAACCTAGATTTAACTCAAAGCGATCAAGAGCGTTCTATTGCATTGGAATTCGAAGCGAGAATCGATTCCGAAGACGCATTGACGGATGACGCGGATCTTAGGAATAACGCGATCAAATTTCGAGTTTGGGTCAGTATGATTCGAAACCGCGTTTTGATCATTGATAGTCGGGCAAGATGGGAGACGCGGTACATTCGAAATGCGTTGGAGCGTGATTCAGCTTGGCAGGTTGATACCTTTATCCTCGAATCTGCAGAGTCAGCGAACGAGCTGAATGCAACTGGTGTATTTCAAGACCTCGATCGGCTTGCTAAATATGAGCTTATTATTTTAGGCGAAATACCAAATTCGCTGTTCAATGAATCGTCGCAATCCTTGGTCGAAAGGTTCGTATCCGAGACAGGCGGAGGATTGGTCCTAATTGATGGAAGTCACGGTTATTTTCACAAAAGCGGTTGGAATGATCTTTCGAACCTATTTCCTTTTGAAGCTGAAGATGCTAGTCGTGCACCGCGAATATATGAGTCTCTTCCATTTAATATCCAATGGGCCAATGATCCAAAGAGTGACGTATTTGCGGGCTTGTTGACATCAACGACACTAGGGAACTTACCATCTCAATGGAATCAGCTGGCACCAATATACTTGCAGTCCTTCGCCAAACCAAAGACGGTCGCAACGGTCCTGGCATCTGGTTCGACCGAAGATTCAAAGACACAGCCAACAGTCTTTCTTGAACAACGCGTCGGTAGCGGTCGCGTTTTTTATAGCGCAACCGATCAGACTTGGAAGTGGCGTTATCGGTTCGCGGATTCTGTACATCGAACCTTCTGGGCTCAAGTTTGCAGGCAATACGCGCGTAAGCCGTTTCTTATTCGTACCGAACAAGTTGAATTGGATGTGCCAACGAAAATCTTTAAGCCTACCGAAGTCATACCAGTTCGTGTGCGACTCAACACGTCGGTCTTTACAGATCCGCAGACTCGCCACGTATTCGCGATCATTGACCCTGTCGATACTGGTGCTTCAACAAGTCAGCGATTCTTGATGCAATCGCAAACTGGCCGCAACGGTTTTTTTGATACGTTGCTGCCCGCACAACCAAGCGGACATTACAAGTTGAGATTTGAAACTGAGGGCATGTCGCTTTCTCAACAAACAATTGCTGCTGACATTTTTGTCTCAGACGAAAATCGAGATGAAATATTGAACGGTGACGAAGATACGGTTGCCATGCAAGAAGCGTCTGCAAAAATCGGTGGCGGGTACTTCAATCGAAAAACGCTACCCGAACTGATGACTCGGCTAAAATCAATCTCGACTGCAAGTGTCGTTCGCAGCGAGTTGAAATTATGGGAATCGTATTGGTATTTCATACCTCTAATCCTGTGCTTTTCAGGCGAATGGATTCTACGTAAAAAGAATGGCTTGTTATGAAATCGTCAAAATCGAATGGTGGAAGTACTACGCGGGTCCATAGATCATCACTTGATCAATTTTCACTGAAGCGTTTAGCGCAAGAACTTCCATTAAGTACTTCACGACGTTTGCAGAGCATTTCATCGAGGCTTGAACGAATCTTTTGGCTGCGTGCTCTATGTGTTGGGAGTTTGGTCGGCATTATTGCTACGATGTTCGCGATATTGTTCGATCATTTGACCGCGATGTCGGATGCGCAGCGATGGCTGGTTGCAGCAGTCCTTTTTGTATCAACGAGTGTGGCGCTCATCGCTTCGCTTTATCAACGATTACGAAATCTCCATTCTGCCGAGTGGCTCGCTCAGGTGATTGAATCGATCGCACCGAACCTTCGTGATTCGTTGCTTTCATCTTTCGAGCTTGCCGCTGAGCGTTTAGCACCCGCTAAATTGCCATTTCAACCGGCTGATGGCCCCACCAGTTCAATCGTTCGAAGGAATGGTTCAGCAGAATTTGTTGATGCACTTCATTCAAAAGTGGCTGACCGCTTAGAAACGGTTGCTCCGCATCATGTGCTTCGTTGGAACAAAGTCGCCCCGCTTTTGATTACGACCGTCATTAGCCTTATTAGTTTTGTCTCGACTTTTTTCATTCCTCAAACAGCCATGGCGCATCGAGTTGCTAGAGTTTGGCTACCGTTTGTCGATGTTGGTCGAATCGTTGAGTTTGAGCTGGTTTTTGATCGGAGCGAGGGGAGTTGGATCGAACTGCGAAATGAAGTGTTCACGGTTGTCGGTCGTGCAACTCAGGGCGAACCAAGATCAATCGATCTTGAGATTTTGACGTCAGAAGGCAAACGTGCAATCCAACCGATGATTGCGGAAAACGATGTGCATCGTCGATTTGTTCAAACGATTTCGATTGATGATACGCATGCGAAATTGAGATTGCTTGCGGGGCGGTCAGCCAGTGCATGGTATCCTGTTGAGCTTGTCGGAAGGCCCAGTCTTACACCGAGTTCAATCACGCTAGAGTTTCCTGATTACTCCAAAACCTCGGCAACTACGCTAGAAGACTGGAACGGGAGAATCGATTGTGTTATTGGTACGAAAGTAACAGCGAGATTCAAATCATCGGAACTCGTTGGGCAAGGACAGTTGCAATTTAAACTTGACTCAAATGCGGACTTACCGACCGGCGAGCTGATTGCTAGTTCTTCGCAATTTGTGCCTATGATCAATCGAAGCGACAATATGCTTCAAGCAGAATGGACAGTCAATTCAAGCGGAACATACTCGACACATGCTGTGTCAGTGGCGAGCGGGAAATCTAATGACACTTCCAAATGGTTCGCAATCGATGCGTTGGTCGACCAGCCGCCGAGGCTGTCGTGGATCGACCAGAACGATTCGACGACTCAATTCATAAAGACACATCAAGTCACTGAGTTGCAGCTTAAAATTGTCGATGAGTTTGCCGTTGATTTTTGTGAGGCAGAATGGCAAGTCGGTCAAGCCAAAACAACGACGCAACCCGTCGTGATGAACGTCAGTGAGCCAGGCATTGTTCGTTGGAATCTAGATCCGATTGCGTTGAATGCGCTGCCAGGGGATCTAATCAGCTTTCGGTTTCGGGCAGTCGATCGAAATGGACAGGTTGGCGAAAGTGTTGCTAGGCAATGGATCGTCAGTCAATCGCATGTTACTGCCCAGCGATGGGATCAACTTCAATATCGTTATGAGCAGACCAAGAAACTTGCATCTGTCAACGAACGATTACAAGCCTGGATTACAGCGGTCATTGCCGGTGAAAAAGCAATGCCGGATCGTTCTAACAGAGGCGACTGGATAACGCCGTTCCCTTTGTCGATTGATGAGATGCAGCAGTTAGAGGAATCGTTCGCACTCATGACCAAAAAGAGCGGTTCGTGGGAGGAGCAAGATAGTCTGATCGATCTAACTAGTTTTCTTCATTTCCCATTGCGAGATAGTTTCGCAAAAGTCGCCAGTTTTGACCTCCGAATTCAGGATCGCGATGACGTAAAAATTCAAAAGCAACGCGAACTTGACCTAGTGACGTTATCGACATCTATAGCAGCCCTTGAAAAAGCTAACCGCCAACTCTTTGGCGAGGAAGTACTTACCGCTGCATCCATAGAAATGGAAAGTTTGATTGTCAGCCAACAATCATTTAAAAATGTATTAGGGATGCTTCAAGCGAATCAAATTCGCGATCGGCAACTTTCGTTCGCAAGTCTGTTTGATTCGTTTTTAGAACGGATAAACAAGTTTTCAAGTGCGTTTAGTCCCGAGGAACGTAAAGCCTTTGCAGATCGAGCATCAAATCTACGACAATTGCAACGTTCGATGGCAAATCGCGCAGGGGGGGGCCAACTTACTGATGAAAGCTATTGGAAATCCGAAATCTATCTCCAGTGGATTCGACAAATAGATTCTAGACTGAAAGAGTCTAGAAACATTCATCTTTATGTTGACGCTTTTTTCAATGAGCATCGCAACAATCGAAAAACACTCGATGGCGTATGGCCGATGTGGGTTAAATTGCTCGAAGAAGTGCCGACGTTACTGCGTAGCGCTTCACAGCAATCCAACCCAATTGAGATCCTTCAAACAAAAGACCAGCTTCAATTTGCTAGCTCGCTAATCAGCGATGCAATCCAAAATTCACGGGAACTAGAGCAAAGTAGGATTTCGATTGATCGATTCCATATTGCGGACTTAGGAAACGCAAGACTTGCGCTAATCAACGTCCTATCGAATGATGCTGAAGACCTTGGGACGCTTCAAGATACATTGGCTGAGTTGATTCCAGCGATCAAAATGCTGATAAGTTCGCATCGATTGGAACTAGCTCATCAGTCAATGGCGACAATTTCAGAGCAAGAAAAACAAACGTCAGATTCTGAATATTTGAATCGTATATTGCAGCCCAAATATCTGAACGATTTTGATTTTCAAGTTGATCGGACTCGAGACGCGATTCACGCTTTGCCTTTCAACGAAATTGCTAAGCGAGAGATGCAAGAGCTATCGTGGGGTACGCGAAAGCAAGTCATCGCAAGCGAAATTAATTCTCGTCGTTGGTCAAATACCAAACTGCGACGCATGACGATTCCGTTGGAGGCATTGGGTGAGCATCTCGTCAGAACGCAACGAGCAATTTTGGGCGACGTTCAGAATGCGAGATCGATCGTGGCAAAGTACATACCTCGGATCGAACAGGTCGCTCAGCAAGCGAGCGAGGTTTCGAGAAATTTGAACGCGAATTTACAAAGCGACGGGGATGCTAAAGGCAAGGCCCAGACGCTGCAATCTGGTTCAGCGGATTTGCAGGATATACTTGCGCAATTAACTTCAAGTCTGCAGAACATTGCATCCTCGCAAGACTTGCTCAATGCTGCTCAAGCCGAGGTTTCAAGTCAGGCAGATAGAGCCCTCGCGAGCCTAGCAATAGCTCAACAAAAATCTTCAGAGACTTTGGATCGAGCCGTTGCAGAACTACGACAGAACCCAGGCACAAGCAAGGATTCTGCAGCCTCTCAGGAGGCGGTGGAACGGCAAAAAGAATTACAGTCTGCGCTAGAGGAAATTAGCAATTCGTTTTCCGATTCACCGAACCGTCCGCAGAAATCGGAGGCGGCTAATCCAGATCAGGATCCGCTTTATCAGCAAGCGGAATTTTTCCGCAAATTATCGGAATTGAGTCCTGAATCCATCCTAAAGGAACTGGAAAAGCAATTGCCGACGCGACCTGCGATGAAAGAAGAGCTCTACGACATCGTAACTCAAGAGGCCAAAGATGCTGTTGCGGGAATTGATCGATCGGAAGACTTGCAGCAACAGTTTCAAAGAGAATTTGAGCAGGCTGATCCGATCACTAAAGCGGCGAAGCAGGCAATTATTAACCAGTCGCAGAATATCGCACAACAACTTCGTCGGATCGTTGACCAAGATCTTTCATGGCTACAACAATCGGCTTCTAGAGGACAACAACAGGTGGAAGCGGCAGAGTTCCTTTCGGTGCGCGAGACGCTAAGAAGTTACTCGCAGCAACTCGCGGAACTTTCGCCCAACTCGCCGTCGGAGTTGCTTAAGAAAGAAATCTCAGCGGCTGAATCACGCCTTGGCCTGACTCTAGAAAGATTCAAAGCAGACATTCGTAAGTTGAATGCAACTCAAGCAACGGCGATTGCGACCGAACCGCAACGTCAGAAAGATTTGAGCCGCGAAGCTGCTGAATGGTCACGGCGTTTTGAACAAGAGAGGAACAACTCATTGCAAGCCGAAGAAAGGAATCGAACCAACCAATTGAACGACTCCAACCGTCGATTGGAAAATCAGCAACGTAACCTGAACCAAGCCAATGAGCGTGAGTCGCGAGAAAATGACAAGTTCAACAAATCAAAGAAAAGCGAAAATGACGTTCGCCAACTGAGCAATGCAAGAGGCCAGCGCGAAAAAGCAGAGCGTGAACTTGCTGCAACGCAACTGCTACGAGATCAAGCTTCTGTGGTGCAGGCCGAAGCGGCCCAGGCGGTTCTCGATCGTCGGCCGCCCATCGACCCACAAACGTTAAACTCGGAAAATCCGCATGCGGATCTTGCGAAACGAGTTGGCGCATTGGCCGAGGAATCTTTGAATCAGATCGAAGATCGAGTCGATTCTTTGCTGCGAGAAATCAACGAACTGGCCCCTGCCACGCCTACTTACGATGCCGCTGGGGAAATTGCAGGAAAAGAACAGACACTCCGTGAAGACTTGGAACAGGTCAACGAGCAGCTAAGACGCGCTGCAAGGCATTCGGTTCGACTTGGCGATCAATCGGCTGCGACCGAGTTGGCGGCGATCGCAAAACAGACCGACAAAATTGTCGAGGGTGAGATGAAGATGTTCACCGATCTGTTTGACGATGCAAAAGAAAATACCCTCACGAGTTCGAGTCAGAAGCAAAAGCCAATTGATGCAGGTGTTGGTGAATCGGCAATCCAAAGTTTGTCAAAATCTCAACATGAACTCGATTTGGCAATTCGATCGGCGCAGGCATTTGCAGATAAACGTCCGTTGGAAATCTCAGCCGAGCAAATGACAAAAGACTCATCAAAAACGATATCCGTCCAAGAATTAGATGCTGAATTTTCAAAGATGTTCGGCGAACTATTAAGCGATGCTGAAATGGCTCATCTGCTCGACGAGTTCGATGATCTTGTCTATTCGCAATCAGGCAAGGTCGGCCAAAATACCGACCAACCTAACACTTCAAACGCCCAGTCAAATTCGAACTCTTCAACGAGTGAAGGGGGCCCAGAAAAAAATGGCCCTTCTGGAAAAGGATCTGCTTCGAAAACAGCATTACAAAAGTCAGCCGATTCGATTGCGGATTTATTGGCTCAAAAAAGAATGAAAACGAACCAATCTCCCTCGGCCAGTCAGCCAAATGTGGACGGCAAAACAAGTTCCGCATTTGGATCTGCGCAAGCTCCACCGGCAAGTGATGTTGAGTCAAAATTGGTCGAGAGTAACGACGAAGCATTGAACAACGGCAATCGAGCAAAGCCAGCAATCAATGAGGGCTGGTCCAAGCTGCGACAGAATCAATTGAAGGACATTAAGCTTGAGAGCCGCGCAGACATTGATTCGCCATATCAAGAAAGCATCGACGCGTATTTTCGAGCACTTTCAAAATTGAAGGCAACGCCGTGAGTAAATTTACGCCAGCAACATGGCGAGTTTCATCGTCGTCTTTCGCTCCGAGAAAGCTTGGGAAAACGCTGCTTTCGCGAAGTAGCCGGTGCTTACTCAAAGCCTGCAAGCCGGTTTGTCGGCCAACTGACCAACGGTATGGTCTGACACAAACTATACAAAAGACTGATTCGTTTTTCACATGTTTGCGGCGTCAGATGTTTTTACTTGGCGGCTTCTTATGCCTGTCGATGGGATTTCCATCGGCGGCGACCGCACAGGAGCAGTCAGAAGATGTGAAGCTCGCAGTTAGCCGCGCTGTCGCGTATCTGTTGTCCAATCAAAACAAAGAAGGTGCAATAACTGATCGCAATAATCCAGTTGCGCTCTCTGCGCTTTCAATCATGGCGATGGCTTCAGTGGGCTTGTTGCCGTCGGATCCGACGCCGCAAGGCAAAGCAATTAATCAGGCGTTAGAATATGTTTTGCTCGATCAGCACCAACGGGAAGACGGTTACTTCGGTGCATCAGATGGTTCGCGAATGTATGGCCATGGAATCATTACCCTGATGTTGACAGAACTCGATGGTATGGGGAGAAACGAAGAACAGAATAAGACTGTCCATTTGCGATGCCGAAACGCAATTAGTTTGATTCTTGCCTCACAACGTATCAACAAATCTTTTGAGCTCAGCGGTGGGTGGCGATATGAACCTAACAGTAGTGATTCCGACTTGTCGGTCTCAGTCTGGCAGTTGCTTGCGCTTCGCTCGGCTGCCAACGATGAATTTGATGTGCCGCCAGCTGCGATTGCACAAGCCGTTAATTACCTCGAAAGGTCGTTTACTGGCCGACTCGACGAAATGGGGAATCCTGAACAAGAGACTGGCGGATTTGGATATATGCCAGGCTATGGGAATCCATCTTTTGCAATGACGGCTGCAGGCACTTTGGCACTGCAAGCATGCGGTCAATACGATTCGCCGTTAGTAAATGCGGCGGTCAATTGGTTGAAGAAAAATCCGCCGCAGTCCAATGACCGTTTCTTCTACTACGGTATTTATTACTATTCTCAAGCAATGCATCAGCGCGGCGACGAAGCGGCCTATGACGTCGTCAAAAATTCACTCTTGCCTTTGCAACAAGCTGATGGGAGATGGGATGCGTCGCGAAGCGAAGAAGGCAATGCAGGGGATGTCTATGCTACTGCGATGGCAATACTTAGTCTTTCTGTCCGATATCATTACTTGCCGATTTATCAACGCTGACTTCGGATGGAATGTTCGATCAAGCCGAAACTGCATCGGAGACCATCGCAACCGATTCGGTATTCGTATCGCGAGTGACTTCGTTGTAGCTAAGTATTCGCAGATCTGGCAAGTGTTCGCTGGTGATCTGACGCAACGCGATGCGAATTTTTGGACTGACCAAAATAATTCGAGGGCTGCCGATTTGATCCAAGCGTTGAATTGCCTTGGCAATTTGTGAGCAAGTCAACTGCACGGCGGCGGGCGACATCCTAATAAACATGCCACGATCATTCTGTTCAACGCCAGCTGCAACGCGGTCTTCCATGGCTGGGTCCATTGTGACTACTCGTAGGACTCCGTTCTCGTCACGATAGCGATGCGAAATTGTTCGAGCAAGCCGATGACGGACGTATTCGGTTAGCCAGAGTGGGTCCTTGATCCGGGTTGCATAGTCGCCAAGCGTTTCCAATATTGTGCCGAGCTGGCGAATCGGTACATCTTCCCGAAGCAGATTTTGCAAAACTTGTTGGACCTCTGATAACTTCAGCACCGCAGGAATCAGTTCGTCAACAACGGTTGGTGAGTTTTTCTTAAGCTGTTCGATCAATTGTTTGGTGACATCACGGGTCAGCAATTCTTCCGCATGACGTCGCGCGACTTCTTGAATGTGGGTGGCTAACACAGCGCCAGCTTCCACTACGCGATAACCATAAATTTCGGCTTGCTGGCGTTTTGACGCTTCGATCCAAATGGCGCGTTTGTTGAAAGCGGGATCGGTTGTTTCCTCACCTTGCAAATTTCCTGTCGTCATTCCCGTATCGATGGCCAGTAAGCGGTCGGGACGGAGCAGTCCTTTGGCTACTTCGTTACCTGACATTTGGACTTGATACTCATACTGTGGCAAACTCATCTTGTCCTTGATGCGGACCATCGGAAGCAGAACACCCATTTCCGTAGCTAGCGTCGCACGAACGGTCGAGATGCGTTTCATCAAGTCGCCGCCGCGATTGACATCAGCGAGGACAATCAACCTTGCCCCGAGCTCTAAACGAATTGGATCAACATCCAAATACTCTTCTACTTTCTTTTCAACAATAGGCTTGGGAGTATCATCGACTGCCTTTTGTGCGGCTGCTGTTTGAACCGTTTTCTGCTTCGCATCTTTTTGCATGATCATTGCGATTGCAATGCAACCGAACCCCATAGTCATCAATGGGATTGTAGGAAGCTGGGTTGTCATCAAGAGCAAAAGAAAACCACCCGATATTATCAGTGCCTTGGGACGCGAAAAGACTTGGCTAATAAACTCTTTTGGCAAGTTACTCTCTTGCGTACTTCGAGTTGTTAGCAAAGCGGCCGCCAACGAGATTAGGAACGATGGTACCTGACTAACGAGCCCATCACCGATTGTCAATTTCGTGAAAACTTCCGCAGCCTCAGACAATGTCATGCCAGAATACATCGTGCCGATATACAACCCGCCGACGATATTGATGATCGTGATGATAATGCCAGCGATGGCATCACCGCGAACAAACTTACTTGCACCGTCCATTGAACCGTAAAAATCGGCTTGTCGCGTCAGTTCCTCGCGACGGCGCTGCGCTTCTTTCTCGCTGATCGCTCCAGCGCTCAAATCGGCATCGATCGCCATCTGACGACCGGGCATTCCGTCCAACGCAAAACGTGCGGCGACTTCACCGATACGCGTCGAGCCTTTGGTGATGACGATGAAATTAATCAAGAAGATAATGACGAAGAGAATGATTCCAACTTCCAAGCGGTCGCCAGCGACGAACTCTCCAAAAGCGCGAATAACTTCGCCAGCAGGGCTCGTGTTATCGCGACTCGTTTTGGTCAAGATCAATCGCGTTGTCGCGATATTCAATACGAGTCGGCCAAGCGTGGTCGCGACCAGCAGCGAAGGGAAAACGTTAAACTCCAACGGCGAGCCGATCGAAATCGTTGTCAGCAGGACGATGACAGAAATGGCGATATTGAACGCGAGGGCAATGTCGAGCAAAAACGGCGGTAACGGAATTAGAATTACGACCAAACAGGCAATAATTCCAATGGGAAAGAGCAGCTCTCGTGATCGATAGATCGCTTGTAAGGCAGGATGCATCGTGTTCGGGACAGTAACTAACTCGTTCGAAATGGAGACAGAACGTCATTGCTAGACGTTCCTTCGCTTCTTTGCCGCTAAGTTGTTATTAGTCAAAATTGGCAGTCAAAGTCCAGGTCTGTTCTTCTCTGGGATGCCGATAACAATGGCTTAAGACGTACTTTTTTGCTACTTTTTCAAGCAGCAAAAAGGACTGCGACTATTCTTTCGATTTTTCATGAAAAGCAACGGAACTATGGCATTGAGCAATTGCAGGCGATTTGTCAGTACTGCAAAGAATCTTTTCATGCTGTAGTTGTTGGAGGCGGACCGTTAGGTCTGGAAGCAGTGAGGGCAATTTTCGATTTGGGGCTTGAAGTTGAAATTGTCGAGATGCTGCCAACGTTGATGCCCAGACAGCTTGATGCCGAA
>JBGSKY010000296.1:0-1861 GCA_041740995.1 Pirellulaceae bacterium | reverse complement strand
TTTGCAACATTTCCTTAGTCCTCTAAAGGGTAGATAGTGACTTGGAGTTGATTGGGGCTGCGATATGGCGAGCCGCTGAGCCCAAAGAACTTTCAGTGGCGGGCAGCTTCAAACTTTGCGGCAAAGGCGCTAACTCGAAATCATACACGCGTTTTCGAAGGTCCAGATAATCGCTGACGCCGTCGAGTCTGACTCGCATGACGCCCCCAGACATTGGATGGGTTCTGCGCCAAGCACAGTATCGAATGAACCCGGAACTTGTTAGGCTCCCTAGCTTTTCTGAGAGAGTTTTTCGTCCATGTCCCGATGCCATGTCTCGAATGATTTGCATGGCGTGCCCTACAGAGGAGAACTTGCGATAGCACTCATACAAGAGCTCTGAAAGTCTTGCAGCCGAAAGGTTGGGATGTTTCCAAGTGAGACACGTCGTGTCGAAACGGTCGAGGTTGCGTTCCGTTATCAAGCCCTCTTTCAAAAACTCGTCGTATTGCTCGGTTCCCGGAATCGGGCAAAGTATGTAAAAGGAAGCCCAATTCGGCGCAATGGATTGCAGAACCTCCAGATGCTCATGGATCGATTCTTCAGAATCTTGCGGGAATCCGAGGATGTTCGAAAAATGCGAGCCGATGCCATGCTCTCGACACAGACTAACTATGTTGTGGTAGGCCTCCGGGCGGTTTTGTTTTTTGTTTGCGGCAACCAATGTCTCGCGATCAAATGATTCGACTCCCACAAACATTTGGTAGCATCCCGCTCTGCCCAGCAATTCGACTAATTCATCTTGCTTGGCGATCTGGGTGTCACACTGCACAAAGAACTTCATGCCAAGTCGTTCATCGATCATCGCTTCCAGCAATTCCGAGGCCTGCGGATATTTATTGAAATTGTCGGACGTGAACATGATCGTCCTTACGCCAGCCGCTTTGGCCCCCCGCAAACTTGCCATCGTGGTCGAGATACTCTGGCTGCGAATCTTTCGTCCGGCGATCTTGGTAACTGAACAAAAGTTGCAAATAAACGGGCAACCGCGGGCCGGGTAAACGCCCAACATCGGTACGCTATACCTGCCAAGCTCGGTACGATTCGGTGGAACCAAGACAGGGGACTCAAGATTCTCTTGCCATCGCATTCCAACGCCATACAGCGGCTTCAGTTCACCGGATTCCGCATCCTGCAGTATCTCAGTCCACACGAGTTCGGCTTCGCACTGGGCAAAACTAACGCCATGCCCGTGCATCAATGACGTATCACAGGTCATGACGTGTGGCCCGCCGATCACCACCATGCATCCGTTCTTCTGTGCCAAAGCGGCGAGGTCGAGCGCGCGATGGAATTGGTGGCTCTGCACTCCCACCAGAGCCACCAGTGTTCGAACATTATGAGGCGGTTCAAGCAGCTTGAGATACTGGAGATCTGTGTAAACGTACTCGTCGATCGCGTGGGTCTGGATGCGCAGTTGATTCATCTCAGACGGAACCATACTGCGAATATGTGGGACCGTACTATTAGGCATGAACCCACGACGAAAGCGTTCGACAGTCCCGTCGGCCATGTACTTACTTGGCTTGATAATCACAACTTGTAGCGATTGCGGCATTTAACGATGTCCAACTAAATCTACAATCTATCGATTGGGTTTTCGTCACTCCTAATTCTTACGCAATTGAGTGTATGGAAGGCATCGAGAGAACTTCGAATTCTCCCTAGTGAAAACCGCCAATCTCCAGAGCCAAGCCATCTAGGCTAGTGTCCGTCCGGAAATTGCTTGGAGTTTGGTTTTTGGTTGGCTGGAGGGTGGGTTTTGACTGCGAAGATTTGTGATTTCCGTTGACTATCGATTCATTCTGGGACCACAGACGCG
>JBGSKY010000295.1:0-3534 GCA_041740995.1 Pirellulaceae bacterium | reverse complement strand
CCACAAAGGAGATTCTCGGGTTTACGTTAATGGCGTGCTCGATGGGGCCACCATGACACCAAATGCTCCACTCGCGATCAAGTCCCCGGCACGGATGTATGTTGGTGGCTGGTATCGCGACTATCGCTTCGTCGGCGATATCGACGAGGTCCGGGTTTCTAAGGTCGTCCGATCCGCTGACTGGATCAAGTTGCAATACGAGAACCAGAAGCCTCTTCAAACGGCTGTCGGTTCCTTGGTCAAGCCAGGAAATGATTTTGCGGTCTCGACGGACGCGATCAAACTCAATGAAAACCAAAGTGTGTCAGTCACGGCGAAAGCGGGCGGAGCCCAAAGGGTTTATTGGGTTCTCCAGTCGGACGACACGGAGTCGGTCGTTGCGGTGAATCAAAACTCCTACACGCTTGAGGCGGGGCGGGTGGTGGGCAACACCTCCCGAGTTCTCCAGTTCAAAGCTGTTTATGCTAACGAAGTGAAGACGAAGACGATTCCTGTCACCGTGATGGAAACGATTCCCGAGCCGGTTTTCATGCTCAAGTCGCCTGCAAAATGGAATGGACGCGACACTATTGTAGTGGTGCCACAAATTGCGAATGCCCAAGCGATGCAAACCGCCGGGGCGAACAAACTCAACATCACCTGGACCATCACAGGTCTCGCTATCAGTAAGGAAGTCGTGGCGAATCAACTTGTACTTGAGCGTGCGCAGAATAGTGGGACGCTGACCATAACCGCGGCCATTGATAATGGTGGGATACCGACGAAGAAATCGGTGATGATCGCAGTGACCGAACCGACAAGAGATCCATGGGTTTATCAAGTTCCAAGGAGTTACCTCGAGCCTGGGAACGACGAGAAACCGGAGGAAGGCCAGTTCTTTGCCCGCGATGACTCCAATGAGGGGAGACTGATTTACAGTGGGATACTGAAGGAAAAGGCGGAGGCAGTCTATCTCAAACTCTATGCCGATGACAAGCTTGCCTATACCCTGCGCGACAAACCTGGCATGAAGAACGACTACTCATTCCTGGCAACTCTGAAACCGGGCCTCATCAAGTACAAAGTGGAGTTTGGCAGTATCACCGGGGGGAAAGAAAAGCTCCTCCACACAGTGGGCAATCTCGTTTGCGGCGATGCATACCTGATCCAAGGCCAGTCGAACGCTTTGGCCACGGACACGGGGGAGAAGTCTCCGCCTGAGACGAGCGAATGGATTCGTAGCTACGGTGGGCCGAGTGGTCGCGGCGATTCCACAATCTGGGTGAAGGATCAGCTCGCAAAGAACCCGCGGCTCAACCTCTGGTGTTACCCCGTCTGGAAAGCGCAGAAGGGCGAGAAGGCGGAACTCGGCTGGTGGGGTATGGAACTGGCAAAACGCTTGGTCGCCAGCCAGAAGATGCCCATCTTCATCATCAACGGGGCGGTCGGCGGTACCCGAATTGATCAACACCAGCCGAACGGATCCAACCACGTCGACCTAAAAACGATCTACGGCCGCACACTGTGGCGCGTGCAACAGGCCAAGCTGACCTACGGTATTAGGGCCGTCATCTGGCACCAGGGGGAAAACGATCAAGGTGCGGACGGCCCCGACGGCGGCTATGGCTGGGAAACGTATCAGAACTATTTCACCGAGATGTCTGCCGACTGGAGACAGGACTTCCCGAATATTCAGCGATACTACGTTTTTCAAATTTGGCCGAACGCTTGTAGTATGGGCAATGGCAACGGAGACATGTTGCGTGAAGTTCAGCGTCAACTCCCGCAGCTTTATTCCAACATGGAAATCATGTCGACCTTAGGAATCACGCCGCCCGGTGGCTGCCACTATCCGCTCGAAGGCTGGGCCGAATTTGCCCGTCTCATTGAGCCAGTCATGGAGCAAGACCTCTACGGAAGGCAGTTCACTGCATCGATCACACCACCCAATCTACTGCGGGCATACTTCACGGATGTAACTCGCAGTGCCATCTCGCTGGTGTTTGATCAACCAATCGACTGGAACGACGAGTTGCTGAATGACGTCTACCTCAACCGGGAAAGCGAAATGTTCATCAAAGGAAGCGTCTCTACAAATACCCTCACACTGCAACTAAAACTCCCCGCGGACGCAGTCTCCACCGTCACCTATCTCAAAGAAATGTCCTGGAATCCAAGTCGTTTACTACGAGGAGCCAACGGCATCGCGGCACTCTCTTTTTGTGAAGTTGCCGTCGACGCAACACCATAGAGAGCAATATCGCCCTCCTCTTCGTACTCGCGGACTGCAAATAAAGACTCTACAAAGCAGTTTAGACAAACGGAAATTCCCGGGTCCTAATTCGCCGCTTCAGACCTGTGCGCTAGGAAAAGTCGCAGGCAGTATTTCAATCGCTCTTAATCCGTATGTGGTGATCGCGGACACCCGGTAGTCCAATCCGCCACGGTAGTAGAAGGGCCGTACAATCGCTACAAGGCAAATGATTGTTGAGATTAGCGTTGCGCCTTGTGCAATGCTGCGTGACTTGCGGAGTGTGTCGCGCTTTGTCGCGAAAGCGTGATTTATGATTGCGGAAGCTATGCCGGATGCGATTTGCCGCAATAACGATTGGAAGGGCCTCAATCATCAAGTCGATCGTGAGCAGCAAGAGGTTTGTGTGCATGCGTCCAAAAAGTAGAGGCGGGCTGCGGGTAGGTACTAGCTCGATGGAATACGTCGGCGTGTGCGCTACGATGTGCATCGTCGTTGCATCTGCAGTGGGTGTTCTGGGCGAGTCCATAGCGAGTCTCAATAGCGTCTCAAATTCGATCGCTGTTTCCAAAGCTGACTCGGCGGCTATTGCTGAAACCTCCGCTTACAGCGCGGCGTACGCGACGAAACAATTGACCCCGCGGCAAGTTTCGCACTTGCAGATTTTTTCCGCGTTAAGTGCTGTGTGTTTGGTAGCCTTGGGGATTCTGTACCTCAGTCGTGCCAATCAAAGGCCGGTTGAAGAGGAACCGGCAACGTGTTCAGTTGCACAGATTCAGCGAAACTCCAAAGCGTTGCAAGCTGTCCTTGATAAACGCACTTCGGTTAAGTCGCTTTTAATCGGCGATTTCGTGCATCTGTTTGAAGACAATGCTCAGGTGGGCACATACATGTCGCGCAGTGTGGCGACGGTACGTCCGGACATGACCATTGAAGACGCCGACCGAATGTTACGAGAAGATGGTTTTCGTCGAGTCATGGTTACCCATACCGATGGCCGGATGGCGGGTGTCCTGAGCCGCAAAGATATTGCCAGCAAGCAAGGCAAGCTTGTTGCCGACATCATGACGGACGCACCCAAGACGGCATCGCCGGATATGAATGTGCGTGTTGCACTGTCCATCCTTTTGCAGAATCGCATCTCCTGCCTACCCGTGGTAAAAGATGATGTCTTGGTGGGGCTGATTTCAACCTCAGATTTTCTGATCGTGCTGCAATGTATTCTCTTGATACTGGGCCGTCAAAACCAGAAAGACCTGGGAACGTCGAGCGAGCAGCGAGATGCAGTGGTTTGATTGCGGTTG
>JBGSKY010000294.1:0-49690 GCA_041740995.1 Pirellulaceae bacterium | reverse complement strand
GTCGTTGCAACCAATCCCTCACGCCTCGATCGTCGATGTGAGTGAACTGGGCCCCGATACTGCGGCAATAGGTATTTCGCAGCTTTTGCAGAATATCGCCAACTGTCCGACCGTTGGTGTATTCGGCAGTTGGAGCGGCGAACGGACGATTGAGGTCTTCTTCGGTCAACCCGTACGACAAAGCATCAATTTGAGTCTGTCCAGCGCGACGCAAATCCAGGGGATCAACTCGGGCGAGCAAATGCCCGCGAACGCGATACTCGCGGACCAATTGATCAACGCGTTCCTGCATCCGCGCCAGCCACAACAACGCGTCTTCATTTTCGTTAGTCGGGACCGGATCGACGACTGCCGAACCAGCGGTCTGGCGTTGAGCGGCTAGAGAGAAGTCTTCGAAATACTTCCGCCAGTTTTCTGAAACACTTTCAGGATTTTCGATGTACTGAACATACAAATCATCGATGTAGCCCAGAGAATAACTGTTCATTTAATTCAGTCGCGATAAAGGCGTGCGGCACCGCGAAAAATAGCAAAAAATCAAAGCCGCCAGATTGCTTGACTCGGCCAGCGAGTCGGGTCCAAACACTACCGCAAAGATTCTAGTATAGCGAGCGACCAAATTCGGGCCTACTCGAAATCAAAACCCAACTCGAATTTCAAGGAAAGTTGCCCAAAGCTAAAGCTTGGCCAACGAGTAGGTTTCGAGTTCATAAAACTCAATGCACGCGATGCCCTGGGACCGCGCCTGAATCTGGGCTAAGCAAAAAGACTTCTGCGCCGCCGGCCCCTGCCGCAGCGACCATGCCTTCGCTCAAGCCAAACTTCATCTGTCGTGGCGCAAGATTAGCCACCATGACTACTAATCGACCAACAAGCTTTTCGGGTTCATAAGCCGCTTTGATTCCTGCAAAAACCGTCCTGGTGTTCTCGCCGCCTAACGACAGCGTTAATTTCAGCAGCTTCCTAGCCTCCGGTACATGTTCAGCCGCGATGATTCGAGCAACTCGTAAATCGACTTTTGCGAAATCATCAATGCTGCATTCCGCCGCAATCGGCTCGGCAATCAAGGCCGCATCGGTGTCGGCAATCACATTCGCTGCAGCTTCTACAACTGCGCTGCTGGCAGCGGTCGCGACGGCTTCCTTTTCAGCTTCGGCTTTACTCTCGTCGATCATCTTCTGAACATCCTCAATTTGTAAACGTTGTAACATGTGTTGGAATTTCGCCACCGGCTTATTGACGAGCGGCGTTTGGCTTTGCTCCCACGAAGTGATCGCTTCGCCCAAAAGCTCGCTGCACTGTTTCGCTAGCCTCGGCAAAACCGGTGCAAGGTAAATGCAAACCTGACGGAACAAGTTGAGCACAATGGTGCAAACCTGCTGTAATCGATCTTGCTGCGAAGGATCTTTCTTCAGCGTCCACGGCGCCGCGTTTTCGACGAAGGCATTGGCGTTATCAGCCAGCTCCATAATTAATCGCATTGCTCGCGAATAATCATTGGCTTCGTATGCAGCAGCGATCGGCTCACCAGCTCGCGCCGCGGCGGCAAACAGTCCGCCATCGTGTGGATATGTCGCCGCTAGACCGAGCGGTTCGACAAAGCGAGCCGTTCGACTGGCTAAGTTGACGACTTTTCCAACCAAATCCGAATTAACGCGAGCCACAAACTCGTCCAAATTTAAATCTAAATCGTCCAGCCGTGGTCCCAGCTTGCTGGCGTAGAAGTATCGCAGGAAGCCCGGATCGATGTGTCGTAAAAACGTCGCAGCCTGAACCAGCGTCCCTTTGCTTTTGGACATCTTCTCGCCGCCGACGGTCAAGAATCCGTGAATGTGAATCCGCTTTGGCAAATTGAAACCGGCGGTCTTGAGCATTCCTGGCCAGAACAGCGTGTGGAAATATGTAATGTCTTTGCCGATGAAGTGATGAATTTCCGTCTCATCGTTTTGCCACCAATCGGCTAACCGCTCACCGTGCAGCTTGCACCACTGGGCGGTCGATGCAATGTAACCAATGGGTGCGTCGAACCAAACGTACCAGTAATTTCCCGGCGAGTCGGGAATCTCGAAACCAAAATAAGGTGCCGGTCGCGAAATATCCCAGTCCCGCAGCGGATTGCCAAGAAAATGCCCTTTCAGATAGTTTGCGATCTCGCTTTGGAGAGCACCACTACCGGTCGCCCACGTTTCTAGGAAATCGTGCAGCTTTTCAAGCTCGACGAAGAGGTGCAACGCCTCACGCACTTCCGGCGTGCTGTCCGAAAGCGTACTTTTGGGGTTCACCAAATCGGTCGGCGCGTAGGTCGCACTGCATTTGTCGCAGTTATCGCCGTATTGATCAGGGCTGCTGCACGATGGACAGGTTCCTTTGACAAAACGGTCGGCCAAAAATGTTCCAGCAACTGCATCGTACAGCTGACTGATGCTCCGTTCAACGATCAGTCCTGATTGGCGGAGCGCTGTCCAGAATTGGCCGCACAACTCGCGGTTTTCGTCGCTATTGGTGCTGCCGTAATTATCAAATTGAATATCAAAGCCCGCGAAATCGCGTTCGTGCTCGGCTTGCATCCTCGCGATCAATTCCGTTTCCGCGATCCCTTCGCGACGAGCGCGAATCATGATTGCTGTCCCGTGCGTGTCGTCAGCACAAACGAATATCGCCCTGTTGCCGTACAACCGCTGGAAACGGACCCAGATGTCAGTTTGAATGTATTCCACCAAATGCCCAATGTGAATTGGACCATTGGCGTAGGGCAAAGCGGCTGTTACAAGGATTCTACGTTGCGTCATGCGAAGTCAAAGTGGAATGCAAACTAGGGCGTGAAATGGGCTGATAGAATAACAGATTTCCAGATTCAGTGACGACGCTAATTTCACGAAACTGGCCGAGCGGGCTTCTCGCAAGCGTAGCGAAGCCGGCCAAGAGTTTCGGTGTATCTAAAACTGCTAAGGCTAACGGAAGTCGTGGCGAATTTCGCTATGGGCCGATTTGCGACTATCTTCAATGGATGATTGAAAGAACTTTTATGTTCAGCCATATTCTTTATACTTGCGGCATCGAAATCGAAACCGCCTACTTCTTAATGGATCAATAATTTTGACCAAGCAAGCTATCGTCGCAGTCGCCAAAGCTGAGCGGCCTTTTTTCGCCGGTTTTGACGTTGGCGGGACCACCATCAAAATTGGTCTGGTCGATTCGATCGGTCAAACTTTAGCTTTCGTTGAAATTCCGACCAAGGAGCCAGACGGCCCTACCGCTGCGATGCAATCCAGCGTGGCCGCGATGGATGGACTGCTCGCCAATTTGGGCCTGAAACGTGATGATATTGTCGCGATAGGGCTTGGCACTCCTGGTCCGCAAGACATTCCAACCGGAATGCTTATTCAACCGCCGAATCATCCACACTGGCACAACTTCCCAATCGTTGGATGCCTGAACGAGATAAGCGGCCTACCAGTTGCATACGCCAACGACGCGAACGCTGCATCGTGGGGCGAGTTTTGGCTTGGCAGCGGTCGCGAGCACCATAACATGGTCATGCTGACCTTGGGAACCGGTGTCGGGGGCGGCATTATTATGGACGATCGGATGCTTGTTGGGGCCAATTCAAGCTGTGGGGAATGCGGTCATATTATTGTTGATGGGCGTCCAAACGCGCGGTTGTGTGTTTGGGGTGGTGGTCGCGGACATCTGGAGGCGTACGCCAGTGCAAGCTCGGTGACGGAAATCGCTGGCGAACGTATTGCGGCCGGCCAGGAGAGTATAATCTCGGATTTGGATGACGAAATCACTGGAAAATCGATCTACGAGGCGGCCAAGCTGGACGATCCGCTCGCGCTGACATTAATCGACGAAACGGCGGATTACCTGGCAATTGGCATTACATCGATCGTCCACACACTTGACCCAGGATTGGTGGTCATTGGTGGAGCGATGACTTTCGGTGGCCACAATTGCTCCGTCGGCCGTCGATTTTTGCAGCATATTCGCGCTGGAATGCGTCAGCGGACGTTTCCAAACATCGCCGACGGGACTGACATAAAATTTGCCGCTCTAGGCGGTGATGCAGGTTATTTAGGTGCCGCCGGACTTGCACTTGACAAATTCGGTCCGCGAAAGTCTGCGTGAAAGGGTCGGAACTCGCTAAACGAAATTGCAAAATGGCGAAGCCAGTTGAGATGGCTTAACGATTGGCGGTTCTTGCTCTAGCAACTAAGATATAGGGCTACGAAAACTTTCAAGCTCGAACCGCTTTCTGGATTATTTGATGCGCCATCAAACCTCACCGCGTACTCTCTACGCGATAAATTGTACGCTGACTTTGACGTTAGCTTCGGTCATGGCATTCCAATCGCACGCTGCCGACTTGGAACGGACCCCTTTGCCAAAGACACCCGACATTGTCGAAGCATCAAAAGAAGCTGACGATCAGATCGGTACCTTCACTAAACCAGCCGACTTGAAATGCGAAGTCTTTGCCGCTGAGCCAGATGTCGCCAATCCAGTTGTCTTTACGATCGATAACCGCGGGCGAGTTTTTGTAGCCGAATCGTTTCGCCAAAACAACGGCGTAACCGACAACCGCAAGCACGACGAAGCTTGGTTACATGCAGACCTAGCTGCCAGGACGGTCGCTGATCGGATCGCGTACCACCAAAAATTGCTCGGTGAAGACGCAGCGAAGTATGTCGAGCAAGATGATCGAATTCGATTACTGTTAGACAAAGATCAAGACGGCAAAGTCGATGAGTCGATTGTCTTTGCAGAACACTTTAACAACATCGAAGACGGAACTGGAGCTGGGGTTTTGGTGCGCGGCAATACCGCTTACTACACCAACATCCCACACCTGTGGAAACTTGACGACGAGGACGGCGACGGCGTGGCCGACGTGCGAACGAGTTTGCATTACGGCTACGGCGTGCGAGTTGCTTTCCGTGGCCATGATATGCACGGGCTGATCGTGGGACCGGATGGACGACTTTATTTTTCGATCGGCGACCGCGGCTATTACATCCAAACGGCCAACGGCTTACTGGCTAACCCGGAAAGCGGTGCGGTTTTTCGCTGTGAACTTGACGGTTCGAATTTAGAAGTCGTCGCGACCGGAATGCGAAACCCTCAAGAACTAGCGTTCGACAACTACGGCAACTTGTTCACTGGCGACAACAATTCCGACAGCGGTGACAAAGCTCGCTGGGTCTACGTCGTTCCTGGCGGCGATTCGGGCTGGCGAATGAGCTACCAATATTTGCCCGACCGAGGACCCTTCAATCGCGAGAACATTTGGTATCCGTACAACGATGCAACTCCAACTTATACGGTGCCTCCGATTGCAAACATTTCCGACGGACCTTCCGGTTTAACTTTTGATCCAGGTACTGGGCTGACCGAACAATTTCGGAACGCTTTCTTGTTAGTCGACTTCCGCGGTCAGCCTTCCAACAGCGGTATTCGCTTGATTCGAAATGCCGCTGACGGAGCATTCTTCAAAATCGAAAGCGACGCACAGCCGATTTGGAGCATGTTGGCGACGGACGCGGATTATGGTCCGGACGGCTCGCTGTATGTTTCGGATTGGGTCAACGGCTGGGATGGATTGGGTAAGGGGCGAATCTATCGTTTCTTTAATCCCGATCAACTGGCGAGTGAAAAAGCTTTGGAAGTAAAACGCTTGCTAGCCAGCGATTGGAAAAATTTCGCCAGCAAGGATTTGATCGACTTGTTGCATCATGTTGATCGACGCGTCCGTTTGGAATCGCAATTTGAGTTGGCGGCGAGAACGGCCACGAATGAGTTGTCTGCTGTCGCCGAGAACTATGAAAACGATCCGATGGCACGATTACATTCCGTTTGGGGTATCGGGCAAATCGCTCGAAAAACTGGTTTCAATGACCAATTAACCAACGAACTTCTCAAACTTGTGCGGGATCAAAATCCAGAAATCGCAGTCGCTGCGATTACGATCCTTGGTGAGTCGCGAAACGTGTCTATTGGTCCCACCATCAATGAAGCCATCGGAAGCGACAAGCCACGCGTTGCCGCCGCGGCCGCAATTGCCGCTGGACGTCTGCAGTTGACCGATTGTGTAGACGTCGTTTGCATGATGCTGGCTGCAAATGCCGCCAAAGATCCGATTTTGCAACATGCTGGCATCATGGCTTTGGTTGGACAACCGGACATGCATCGTGTGGTCGCATTGACAAATCATGATTCGCAGTACGTCCGATTGGCTGCTGTTGTCGCGCTTCGAAAACGCGATGACGCAAGGGTCGTTGACTTCCTTCGCGATGACTCCCAGCGAGTAGTTCTAGAAGCCGTCCGAGCGATTCACGATCAAGAGATTCTGCGTTATCACCTGCCTGCAATCGCGGAATTGGAATTGAAGGCCAACGCCGATCCAGCACTCGTTCGTCGAGTTCTCAATGCAAATTATCGCGACGGAAGCGCAACCGCTGCCGAACGCATCGCTGAAATCGCAACTCGCGACGACTTGAAAACTGAATCGCGATTGGAAGCACTCGACATGATCGCCAAGTGGGCAACGCCGGGTGTCACCGATTGGATCATGAATCGTTACGATCCGCTGCCTGATCGCGACGGCAAACCAGCTTCACAAGCGATCGAATCCAGGCTCGATCGATTGATGGCGATGGACACTGCAATTTCCAATCGCGCATTAAAAGTTGCATCCGATTTCGGGATCAAGTCGGTTGAAAGCCTCTTTCGAAAACTTCTAGCTGATCCAAACGCCGATAGCAGCCAGCGCGTCATCGCGATTAACGGACTGCTGCGATCTGAGGTCGCAGATTCCGCTGAATTGCTCGACCTGTTGGTGTCCGATGCTGACCCACTGGTTCGCGTTTTTGCCCTAAAAGAATTAGCCAAAGCGGATCCCGTCAAAGCGCTTCGTCCGCTAACCAAAGCGACGTCCAGCCCATCGATTCCCGAGCGCCAGATCGCTTGGGATTTGCTCGGGCAATCGAAGTCAGAAGTCGCCGATGCCGTTATTGCAAGTCGGCTGAAAGCCTACGTCGATGGCAAGGTCGCTAAAGAAATCCGTTTAAATTTGTATGAAGCCGGCAAACAGAAAACGAATCCAGCAATTGCTGCTTTGATCGACGAAATCGATGCTGCTAGGCAAGGCAAGGACGTCTCTGATCCGTTAGCGTATTACGCTGACAGCGAACTAGGTGGTGATGCCGACGCTGGACGAAAGCTATTTTTTGAACGAACGCAGCTGTCCTGCGTTCGTTGCCACAAAGTCGGCGCTAAAGGTGGCGAAGTCGGGCCTAATCTTACGACCATTGCAACCACTCGTTCGCCGGAATATTTGCTTGAATCTATCGTGGCGCCAAACGCAAAGATCGCTGAAAATTTCAAGTCGATTATTGTGCAAACCGAAGACGGCAAAGTCTATTCCGGGATTGTCCGCAAGGAGACTGATGAAGTCATCGAATTAATGGATGCCGAAGGCAAGATCATCAGCGTTGACCAAGACGATGTCATTGGCCAGAAAGACGGACTTTCCTCAATGCCAGTGGATTTAATGAAGTCCATGACGCCACGCGAACTTCGTGACTTGAACGCCTATTTGATTACGTTGGATGGTACCGCAAAAGTCGACGACCTGATCGAAGGCCACGCTGAATGATTGCCGTCAAGGTTTTACATCGCATTGGGCCTCTGTGCATCGCTTTGTTAGCAAGTTGTTCCGTTGGGTTTTCGCAAGGCGTCCAATCGGCACAGCTTGATACCGCAGCGGTTGCAGAATTGCGGCCTGCCCGATCCGACTCCAGTTCGCTGCGCTTTGCAACTTTCAATGCGTCATTGTTTCGCAGTAAACACGGACAGCTTACCGACGAACTCCAAAGCGGCAGCGAGCAAGCAGCACATGTTGCGAAGATCTTGCATACGATCGATCCCGATGTTTTTTTATTGAATGAATTCGATTACGACGGCGGCCAGAGCGCTCAAGTTTTTCTTGACCGTTACCTCAATGCGGACGAAATCAAACGACCTTGGACCTTTCATTACTGCGCGGAAGTTAACACCGGCGTCGACTCAGGTTTAGATCTCGATAACGACGGAAAATTCTCAACTCCAAATGATGCCTGGGGCTATGGAACTCATCCTGGGCAGTACGGAATGTTGGTGATTAGCCGTTTTCCAATCGATACTGCCGCAGTGCGGACCTTTCAAAAATTCCGCTGGAAACTTATGCCGGTTGCCGAGATCCCCGTATTGCTAAACGGCGAGAGCTACTACTCCGAAGAAGCTTGGGCATCATTGCGGCTAAGTTCCAAGAGTCATTGGGATGTTCCAATTTCTATCGAAGGGCGGACGATTCACTTTGTCGTCGCGCACCCGACGCCTCCAGTCTTTGACGGCCCAGAAGATCGCAATGGCAAACGCAATCATGATGAGATTCGGCTGCTCCGCGACTACGTTTGCAGCGATCACGATGGTTACTACATCTTTGATGACAACGAAAATTTCGGACCTCTGAGCGAAGACGCATTGTTTGTGGTGGCAGGCGATCAAAATGCAGACCCTGCCGACGGCGATGGATCACATGAAATCATTCAATCGCTGTTACGTTCACCAGCCGTGAACGCAACCCAGACACCCGCCAGCTTGGGCGCGGTCGAGGCCGCCGAGACTCAGCAAGGCAAGAATCTTGAGCACGTTGGCGAGAGCCAATACGACACTTGCGACTTCAACGACCAGTCAGTCGGCAATCTTCGTTGCGATTACTTGCTTCCAAGTGCGAAACTTGAGATCAGTCAATGCGGTGTTTTCTGGCCGCGTACGCAAGACTTGCCAAAAGGCCAGGAAAAATTGCTCGACGTCAGCGATCATCGTTTAGTCTGGGCCGATCTGTTGCTACCTAATCCGTAGGTCCCTGACGTTAATACTCGGAGTCTGATGGACAAGTTTTCGATTGTCGCACGCCGAATCTGATACGATTAAGAATTCTCCCTACTACGCGAATCCGAGAATTCTTATGCGAACTGCATCGCTGGTTTTGTTACGTTCCGCAACCATCTTACTGTGCTTGCTTTGCAATTCTGTGCTCAAGGCTCAGACAACTTCCGCCGCGGCTTCCGCCAATTCGCAATCAGCATTAAACAGTCAGAGTCAACAAGGCGGTGCAGCCTTTGCAGACTTCGACACATTGATTGACTTAATTCAAACGACAGTTGATGCCGATTGGGACACCGACGATTCGATCATTCCATTCGCCAGCGGCGTATATCTTGACGCATCTGGCGTAATGCACCGGGTCGCGAGCGCAGAATCTGCGCCCATTGGCCCTGCGATCAAAAGCGATAACGAAACATTGCGGTCTCTGCTTGGCCAAATGCAACAATCGGAATCACTTCGCTGGGTTTCGTTGACGCAAATCAGTCAAGCCATCGAGCATCAAAATCTACGCGAACTGGCGACTCAAGCTGCAACGTTGATGCTCGGTGGTTTATCGCGAATCGACTATTTGCATTGGGATACGAGTCAGCGTGAATGGTACATCGGCGGGCCGGCAGGCGGCTTCGAATTGAATGCCCAACGCGTTCCCATCAGCGAGAAAACCGGCTTGCCACCAGTTCTGCTTGAAGACTTGATGACGGTTGCTTCGGTTGTGTTCAACGGTCGCGGGGCGTTTGGTTGTACGATCGATCCACAGCAAGAACGTTTGGCCGAATTGTCGGCATTGATCGCCACTCCAAACTCAATGAAGCTGCTACAAAAAAATCCAGCCAAGTTCGCTGCTTTGATCGGACAGACGTTAGGGCCTCAAAATTTGCGGTTAATCAATCTGCCTGATGGTTGCCCGACCGGTGTCGCTTTGATCGCAGCAGACGAACACATGAAACGACTTGGGCTAGAATTAGCGGGCAACGTTCCTTTGATTCAATCGTATTGGTCTCATTCGGACCGTGAACCCGAAGCTTCACCAAACAGCATGGTCCGATGGTGGTTTGCAATTTCGGAAAATCCTGTGAGTATGATCACGAACGACCAACTGGACGACATCGACTACCATTTAGATCAATCTATGGTTCGCGTTCTATCACAAGCCGAATGGATGAACGCAACCGGCCAGCGATTTAACGCGTTAGAACATGACGCGGCGGCTGACGGATTTGCCGCTAGCTTCACTGAAAATTTCGGAGCTTTGCAAACGCAGTTTCCGATCTACGCACGCTTGCGACATATTTTTGATTTAGCCGTTGTCTGCGAATTGATTCGTCGGTCAAACCTGTCCAATGTTTCCGATGAATTCAAGCAATGGAAACAATATCAAGCCATCAGCACGCCCCTGGGTATGATAGATTCAATTGTAGAGTGGCGAAAAACCAAAAGTGGATCTATCTCGGTCGTTGCCACCGGCGGGGCACTCATTGACGTCAAGAGCCTACAAGTCGATCGCAAAAAACGCGACGAGGTCGGAACAAAGCCGCTTTTTTCTTCTGACAAGGTTTTTGACTTGAACTAATTTCGTATCGAACCCAAACGCTTGAGTGAGCCATGATAACCACTGGCTCAAAGCCGCTTTGGCGACCATAATACCCCGCCTGCGACGCAGCAATGTTTCGCTAGATTGAGATGTTTGGATTATCAATTTGTTTCTTTCGTCGGAGCGAAAGCGTCTGTGAGAATATTACTTAGCGAATCACAATTGCAAACAGGCATCCAAAGCATGGCGGCGGACCTGAGGCGTGATTATCAAAAGCGACCGCTGACCATCATCGCGATCATGACCGGTTCGCTGGTGCTGCTGGCCGATTTGATTCGTCTTCTGGACATGCCCGTTCGCATCAGTTTGATTCAAGCCAGTTCGTATCGTGGCGGAACTCACAGCGGTGAACTGCACATTTCGCAAGCCATGATGCTCGACATTGAAGGCCGCGATTGCATTTTGCTGGATGATATCTTTGATACAGGTAAAACTCTGGTCGAAGTCACTGCGTGCTTGGAGCGACTGCGACCGGCGAGCATCAAGTCAGCCGTTCTATTGCGAAAAGAGGGCCAGAGCCGCGTAGATGTCGAGCCAGACTATGTCGCATTCTCAATCCCCAATGAGTTTGTTGTCGGTTACGGTTTGGACTACCAAGATCATTATCGCAACCTGCCATACGTCGCCGTCATGGAAGACTCCGATTTGGAGGAGTCGGAATCGTGATGGAACAGTGCCGCAGCAGGGTCTGCTTGTACAAACATGCTTCACTGCATCAGGTTCGCTCGATTTTTCTCTGCCTGCTCGATCGCTCTGGGAAGCTAACTTTCGACCGTTGTTGGCTATGAAGCGGCTACTGGTCGTATTCCGACATTTCTGGCCCATCTGCGGCGAGTCCGCTTACCGCGCTGCAGAGTTTTCAACGTGGCTCGGCAGTAGTGGAATCGACGTCACCGTTCTGACGCCTCGCTGGAATTCTCGCTGGCCAGCTTCGTTTATGTTTCGTGAGCAATTGGTTCATCGAATATTGCCGCCGCCTATTTCCGCTTGGAACGAATCTTTTTTTCAACGCAACCTGTGGCAGTGGATTGAACGCCATGCTGGCGAATTTGATGCGATCTATTTGGATACCCCAGCGTTGGCACCGCAGAGCAAAGTGCTATCCAAGCTCGATCGTTTGAAACTTCTAGTCAACCTTAATCAGCAAACCAATCCGCTTGGCTTGGACACCAAATTAGCCGATCTGCACTATAGCCGTACTTTGTCAGCACAGCAGACCGGAATCGAAGTATTGGCTCGAAATCCCAATGCCTATTTCGTTGTGCCGACGGCCGCCAATCACCGACTTGCAATCGCCAATGGCATCGATGAATCGCGTATTTTTCGTGAACCCTGGGCCGCCTTGGAGTGGTTTGACTACTCCAAGCAATCACGCGAAAAAGCCAAAACGATTTTGCAGCATTCCAGTAGCGACTTTGCAGTGCCACCAGAATTGCCCTTGGTTGTCGTTTTTTTTGAATCTCATGCAACTGAAGAAGAGCACCAATTTTTGAGCCGGCTTGCCGAGTTGCAAGCTGATCGAACTCGTTTTCGCGGTTGGGTATTCGGCAGCGGGGATTGTGTGCGTCGGCATTATGCAATGCTTCGCGATCAGGGTTGCCACCATGAAATTTTATTGCACAGTTCTTTTGACAACCTCGAATCAGTTTATCAAGCAGCCGATTTGGTTATCCGTCCTGCGGCAACACATGGACGCCACTTTTATCTCCCGACTGCATTTGCGACCGGCACGCCAACGCTGATGACACAATCGATTACTGACGCGATCGACACGGCTAGCGATTCTGCCGTTGCGCAGCTGTTTGATTCCGTAAATCCCGAAATCAACGAGCAGGTGGCTCGGCTTGAAAGCTTTTTAGAATCTCCAGATCGAGCGAAAGTAATAGCAGAACGACTGCGAAGCTCTGTAAATTGGAAGTTGCGACGGAAGCAGTACATCGATTTCTGGCTCAATCTTTTATCAACTTGTTAATTGTCCAATTGCATGAAGAAGTTTCAGGCAGCGCAACACGTTTCCTTTCGGCTAGAATGTTCGGTCGCTGGCTAGTGAGTTGCGTGATCGTAACATTGGCTTAGCCATAGAAATTGCTGCAAAGAACTCGATATTCATGGCACTTGAAAACACATCTCAGGCGAATTCTGCGGCATCGCGACCAATTCGAATATGTTGGATCATTCCGACGCTGGACCAAGGCGGCGCGGAAAAGCAATTGGTAACGCTTGCACAATCGATCGATCGCGAACGGTTCGATCCGTATGTGATTACTTTGACACGCAGCGGTCACTATCTGGCGGAACTACAGGCGTCTAGGATACCGGTCATTGAAATTAATAAGCGCGGCAAGTTTGATCCGTTCGCTTTGCGTCGTTTGCGATCAAGCTTGCAAGTGATCAATCCCGACATTGTTCATACTTGGATTTTCGCTGCCAACGCTTACGGTCGATATGCCGCGTTGAAGAATAAAGTTCCGATTATCTTTGGCGGGGAGCGGTGCGTTGATCCATGGAAGTCTGCATACCAATTGATTATCGATCGATACTTAGCGCGTCATACGACTGGGATTCTCACGAACAGCTCGGCTATTCGCGATTTTTATGTTAGGAAAGGTTTGCCCGCTTCGTCGTTTACGATCGTCCATAACGGCATAGCGACCGCAAGAACATCATCGATACGTCGTTCCGAAGCATTGTCGAGATTGAACCTTCCCGAGAACACGAAGATCGTGGCTTCCGTGGGAAGACTTTGGCCTCAAAAAGGCTATAAAGATTTAATCTGGGCGGCCGGAATGCTTAATGTTGTTCGACCTGAATATCAATATGTAATCTTTGGTGAAGGCGATCTTCTGCATCGTCTGGAGCAATATCGCGACGATACAGGCGCAGTTGATGCGATAAAATTTGCTGGCCACCGCAATGACATGGCTGATCTTTTACCGCATGTCGATTTATTCTGGAACGGTAGTCTTTACGAAGGGCAATCCAACTCGATCATGGAAGCGATGCAAGCCGGCGTTCCAGTTCTTGCGTCGGATATTCCAGGCAATCGCGACTTGGTTGTTCATGATAATTGCGGCTTCCTGTATCCAATCGGGGCTGCGGATCAATTGCTCAAGCTATCGACGCGATTGATTGAAGAACCCGATTTGCGAGAGCGATTGACCAGCAATGCGAGAGCGAAAATCGCGAACGATTTCTCGGTTGAACAAATGGTGAGGAAGCATCAAGAAATATACGAGAGCGCGATCCGCTCGGTTGCTCGAAACTAGTTTTCCCGAATTATGGAATTGCAACAAAAGTCAAGCTTGCGATTCCCTCGAAACAGTACGCGACGTCAGTCTTATCTCCGCGTTTGCGGCTGTGATAATCGCTGCGATACTCTAACCGGTTGTCGATCATTTCGTAGCTCAGCGGCAATGGATTGGTCTCCAGAATACAGACTTTTGATTGATCTAAAACTTGGTCAGGTGCGACGGCTGGAAGATTAATGTTCCAGAACCCGGGGCCGCTTTTATCGAGTTGTCGAACTTGATCAAAAAGTTTGAACGCTCGCTGGCTGCTGGTATCCCAATCAAGTTTGATGTCATGCTTTCGGACTTGAGAAATTGCGATTCCAGGTATGCCGTGAATGGCTGCTTCACGTGCCGCCGCACAGGTGCCGCTCATTACGACATCGACGCCGAGGTTGCCACCATGATTAATTCCGGAAACGACTAAATCTATCGGCAGCTTTAGATGAGCCATCGCGACACGGATACAGTCGGCTGGAAACCCGTCGATCGTCCATTGATTGCTTGCAACGCTGACAACCGACAGCGGACGCTGGACAGTGACGCAATGCCCACAGTTGCTGCGTTGCTCGTGTGGCGCGACAACGAAAACGTCATGCTCGGCGACCAAGCGGCGGTAGAGACTTTGCAGTCCTTCCGCTTCGATTCCGTCATCGTTGGTTAATAAGATCCTCATTGAGCTAATAATTTCCTAACCGATCTAAATTTGTGTGCCGCACTAGACAACTTCGCTAGACATTCACAAAACTTTATACCCGAATTGACAAGGCGTAAAACCTGAGTCCTTCGACGCTTGCCGAAAGGAAATCTAGGGTTGATCATTGGCCAAGACAAATATACGCCTTTGGTCGTCTGTGCTACAGTTACCGCTAAGCTACTGCACAGGCGACGTAGCGGCAAAGATTTTCAGCACAGGTCGATTGACCATGATTAATGGTCGCTTCGCCTAGCCATGTTTTTCAACCAAATAAATTTTATCAATGACGATCCGAACGCGATTTGCACCCAGCCCAACCGGATATTTGCATATTGGCGGGGTCCGAACGGCATTCTTCAATTATCTTTTCGCTCGGCAGTCCGGCGGTCAGTTCATTCTCCGCATCGATGACACCGATAACCAGCGTAACGTCGAAGAAGCGCTGCAGCCGATCTTGGATGGCTTTCGATGGTTGGGCCTACAATGGGATGAAGGTCCAGAAGTCGGCGGTCCGCACGCTCCATACTTCCAATCGCAACGTCAAGAAAGTCATAAGTCGGCCGTCGAAAAATTGTTGGCCAGCGGTCACGCATACCGCGATTACAGCACTCCTGAAGAGTTGCAAGCGTTGCGCCAGGCAGCCGACGCGGCTAAGGAACCCTTCGTATACGACCGGCGCTGGATGGCAACCGATGAAGCGATGGCCAAGCAGTGGGAAGCTGAAGGTCGATCGTATGTTGTTCGCTTGAAAATGCCTCGCGATGGCTTTTGTAAGTTTCACGATCTCGTGCGCGGTGATCTCGAATTTGCATGGCTCGGTGAAGCCGACCATGTTATAGCCCGGGCCGACGGCTCGTGTTTATATCATCTGGCAAGTGTCGTCGACGATTATGAGCTTCAGATTACGCACGTCATCCGCGCCATCGAGCACTTGCCCAATACACCGCGTCAAATCTTTATCGCGCAATCGCTGGGTTATCCTTTACCTACGTTTGCACATCTTCCTTATGTCGCCGAGCCTAACGGAACAGCCAAGCTGAGCAAGCGCAAGTTAGAGAAATATCTTAAAGATCCAGCCTTTGCAAACTTGAATGCGATGGGGCGAAAAGTTGCCGAACAAACCAAACTCGATTTGACGCCCGAAGTTTTCAATCCAGTTGTTGTTGATTTCTATCGCGAAATTGGCTTTCTGCCGTGGGCCGTGTTGAACTACTTGCTGTTGCTTGGCTGGAGCCTCGACGATTCGACGGAGCAATTTTCGATGGAACAAGCAATTGAACTTTTCTCGCTCGAACGAGTTCAGAAATCGCCGGCATCATTCGATCCACAAAAGCTCATATCTTTTCAATCACGATGGATGAGCCAACAGAGCGTCGACGAGAAAGTCGAAATGATCGTCCCATTCGTTCAAAACGCTGTTTGGGTTGACGCGACAATTTCCTCAGACCAAAAAACTCGCTTAACAAAAATTGTTGCTTACGCGGCTGATCGAATCCGTTTTGGTGGTGACATCTTTTCATTGGATGAATTATTCGTCGACGATTCCCAGTTGCCTGTGGATGCAGCCTTGCTAAAGAAGCGATTGCCTGACGCGGCAACTCGAGCCTTATTGCTGGACTACGCTGATCATCTTGCTTTACAGACTGACCTAACCGCTCAAGCGGTCGAAGAAGATATTAAGGTATTCACCGAATCCAAAGCGATTAAACCTGGCACGCTGCTCAACGCTTTGCGAGTTTCGCTTTCGGGCAAATCAGCCGGACTGGCGGTTTATGAATACATTGAATTGCTTGGCTACGAAGCGGTACGAAAGCGGATCGAGCGAGCAATTAAATTGTCAAGCGATGCAGATGCAGGATAAATGACAACGCGAAGACTGAAGAATCGTGAAAAATTCAATCGTGAAAAATGCGAAACGATTGTGCCGTTGGACTGGCATGGAAGTCGCATCGCACAACTTGCCCGAACGACTTGCAAATCGCACGTTCATCGCCATCATCGCGTCACATCTGCAGCGACACCCAGAATGGTCAAATCAGTGGCGCGATCGTTTGATCTGCGCGTTAATTAGATGCAGAGATGAACAGAAAGTGGTGCTGTTCAATACTCAAACGCCCATCGGTTTCTGGATCGCTCAGTTCGCTCGACAATTGGATGTGACTTGCCTTTCCGTTCAGTCAGCTAGCAACATTTCCGATGACAGGGTCGATGAATTCAAGGTCATACTCAGACCTTTAAAATCTTCGCTCCATGTCCCTGGACCGGAGATGGATGCCTTGCCGTTGGCCGATCGAACGATCTTTGCTTTGGCATCCGAGTTGGCCATCATCGAACTGGCCAAGGAAAGCAAGACGTTGAAAATGGTTAAGCGTTGGGTGGAAGATTTGGGCGATATTGAACCGACTGCAACGATCCGAACTTTCGATAGCGTCAGCGAGACTCTTGTGCGTAGCGTCATTTCAGAACCAGGTATTTCATTGGTACTGAACAATCTTCCGGGCAGCACTGCCACTCAGCCAGTGCCAACAATGAACCGATCGAGAAGTGAACTTGAGGGGCTTGCCAGCGCGATGCCGATTTTGCCCTACGCACTTTTCGAAACTTCGAGACTTAGTTGCGACGAATATCTTGTACATTGCACTCGCGGTCGCGATGGCCGGTATCCAAACCAATCAGAGCAAGCATACGCCAGCGAGATGCTTATGCTCGAAGGCGATATTCAATCGGAGCCAATCGAGACGCTACGACAAATCCTGTCGGCGCGCCGAATCATCGCCACACGTTTTTTAAAGCGGAGCGACGTTGCGTCAGTGAGTTTCAGCGCTGTGCCGCTTCTCGAACTATTGCGCAGACGACATTATCGATCACATTTAAAGCGCTGGGATTGGGAGCCATTTGGAATTGCAATTCGAAAGCAAACGCTGATCGATAGATTTCAAGCTGCCCAAGTTCAATACCGGTCGGAAGATGATTATGCCAATCTGTCGTCGGATCTGAGATGGTTGTTTCAACCCCGATCCAGTCTGCGGAACGATCTGGACTGGAGCGCCGAGCAGGAATGGCGATGTCCCGGCGATGTAAGATTGGCTAGACTAGGTCCGCTAGATGGCTTCGTTTTCGTGCCAGACGTTTCTAGCGCAAAATGGATTGCAAAAAACAGCCCATTTCCAGTTGCAATTGTGAATCAGGAGCAAAGTGTTGGAGGCTGATCGAGACTCAAAAATGATTCTAATTCCACCTGTATGGTGGGATCGCCGCGCGATGATTGGTTACGGCGAATCCGTACCAACAGTCGAGTTTTTTTTGCTGCCTACGATTGAAGATTCCGATAGCTTAAGGAGCTTTGCCGTTCGATGTTGTGACACACTTGGCAGCGGCCTCTTGAGCGGCAACTCTATGCTGTTGGCTTACGGCGAAGCGGGCCCACTAGCGATCGAAATTGCAATAGAGCAAGCAAGTCGTCCGTTGGCTAAATATCGATACAAAACATTGCTATTGCTCTCGAGCGCACGGACTTCAAGCGGCTTAGGGCGTTCGATTCGACGACATAAAAATCTCCGCCGGTTATCGAAGCGATTGGTCTTAAAATTGTTTCAACGCCGATTGGCGTCGACCATCGCTCCTAGTATTGCCATCGCGGACGGGCGTAGAATCGTTGAGCAGATGATGCGTGAAGCCGATCAGCAACAATGGGAACGCTATCTAGGTTTATTATGCGAGTGGCATAGAACGCGAAACGAAGTAGATTTGTTGACCACCAAAATCCATCAACTGAACGGTAGAGACGATACGCTTTTCGAGCTTCCGCTGGCAATCGATGCGACGTTATTGGGCAAGGCCAATCAATGGATGTGGTTTACGCACAAACAATCCGTTTCTAACTGGATCAATGCCGTCAGCTCGCCCGTCGAAAACAGATCGTAGCCAGTCGGATTTCAGCCAGGGAAGACCAGCCCAACCTTAGGCAAAATTCATTCGGCTACTGGCAGGCCGAAGTCCAAGTCTGCGAAAAAGTCGGAAACTTTGGCTGAGAAATCTGGCAAAGCCGATCCGCCATTGATCGCGTCCTGTTCCCCTCCGCATTGCCAAAAGGCCATCGTCTCGACTTATGGAGGCAGAATGTTCTTGTTGCTACTATGCTTTCTGTGTGTGACTCAAAAACGAATCTTGGCGAGGCACACCTCCAAAATCCAAATGGAGCTTCTTCTTAAACTTCTGATGAAGTGTCAACTGTCTGTGTGCGGATTTTCGCTTACGAGGTTGCTGCCCAGTAACAACAGCCGACTGCAAATGCGCCGACGATCGCTGTCGCAATGCCCCAGAAACGTTTTAGCCTCAAGAAAAATATCAGGACGAATCCACTGATCCCAACCAATGTGCCGATAATTGCAGTCCCGTCGATGAGCAGCGACCAAAGAATTCCACTATGACGTCCCTTGTGAAGATCATTCATTATTGTAATGAGATCGTTCGCCGTAACATCCAAATCGTAGTCCCCAGTCGCTCGGACAATCCGGGCGGTTGCTGCATAACCAGGTCCTTCGAATGTCACCTCGCATTGATCTTCAAAGGCAAGAAAATCAGATACGATACCCGTGAGATGATGTTTCGCCCGTAAGCTCTCAGCAATTTCGAGCTTTGCAACCGCATGGCTAAAATCACTCTCATCCCAATCCGGGGGTGGTGGGTTATTTTGCGTGAGTAACGCTGGTTCCAAGTGACCAGTTGTTCGTGACGTTTGCTCGGCGAAAAACCAATCCGGATGATTCAGCGTCAATCCAGTCACGCTGAAGAACAATATCGCGACGCTTCCAAACATCGACAAGTAGATGTGCAACCATCGACTCCAAGATGCAAGTGACCGGCGGAGTTGTTTGTGAGCTTTTGCACTACCTTTGTGTTCAGCTTTCGGCTCGTTCAATTGGCCGTCGCCTTATACTTCACCGTTGCCGAGCTGATCTCCGCATTACCTTTCAAAGATTCTTCAAACGGTTTGCCGCCCACTTGAAATTTATGTTTCATCAATTGATACGAACCGTGCTCTCTCGCCGCTTCTATTAAAAGCGTATATTCGCCTTCTTTAAGAATCGAGCCAGCATCGTCTCGACCATCCCAGGCGACTTTATATTGTCCAGGATTTCTAGTCGGTTTGGAAACGGCGTCAATTATATCCATCTTGTCGACCAGCAAACGCATTTGATCGCCTGCATACCACCGTCGCAAATCCCGATACCATCGCGGGCCGGGTTGATCTTGCATCATAAAGAGCGAAAGAGTTCTGACAGGAAAGCCGTCTTTGTCTTCGATCCAAACCGCGACGTAGGGACGGCGATAGCGGCCAGCGTTTTCCGCCTTGGTAATCTCGAACTCGATCAGCATTTGAGGTTCTGCTTCTTGCGATTCAGAGTTCACAAGGATCGTTGAGTTGGACAGTCTTGCGACATTATGATTTTGCTCGGTAGGCCAATTTGGACTTTGATGTACGACACCGGCAGCAGTGATGAGCATACATTCGGTATTGTTGATCGAGTTAATCAGTTTCAAACTATCGTCTGTTGACATAACGCTGCATATAGTCGCTAGGACATCCGCTGCCTGTGCCGTCGGAGCAATCACAGTCGCGCTGATGATCTCAGTCACAGGCGAGCCGGTTCGCGGGTCGATTAAATGCGAGTATTTCGTACCTTGAATCTGAAATGTTCGCTCGGAACGTCCGCTAGTCGCAATTCCAGCGTTCTCAATCATCAAAGAACTTATTGTGGCATTTGCGCTAATGGCGTCATGATTTGGGTCAGCGATCGAAATGCTTGCTGTCAGATTTCCTGCGACACGTATATCGCCGCCAATATCGAGCAATACGCCGTTCACCGCTTTCGAACGCTGTATTGTCGATTCCGCAACGCGATCCAAGATGTAGCCTTTGGCGATTGCGTTAAGCGACAAAGGAAGCGTTGATTGACGAGTTGCCTGTTGCAATAATACGTCGAGTTTCCAGTGCTTGGCAGCGATTTGAGATGTAAGCGAATGAAGTGCTGACGCGTCAATTAATTGATTGCTTACTCCTGCTTGCTTCCACATTAACGAGAGCGACTCGACAGCCGGATTGAACGCACCGCCGCTCGCTGTCGTCCACTGTTCGCACAGGTTTAAGACTTCAAAAAGTTCACTTGACATCACCATGCTCGAACCGACCGGCAGGGAAAGGAACTTCGATAGTTCACTGCGTGAGTCGTAACTGCTGAGGATCGCGGCAAGGCGATCGATTTCCGCCAAGGCTTCTGTCTCAGCAATGTTTGCAGCCAGTTGCGAATTGGCATCTACTTGCAAATGAAACGATGTGCCGAGAACGTTTTCATGGTGAAAATCAAATTTTTCGGCAAGGGCAAATGTAGGAGCTAGGGAGAACGCAAGTACGATCAGAACTCGTCGATTGAGAAACATAATTGATAAGCTAAAACAGTTGGTAGAAACGACGAGTTCCCAGGCAGGTCCTGGGAACAAAGAAAACTCGTAGCCTGTTAAAATTTTCGTTACTCTGGGCGACGGATTTCGGGGCGTCCGCCTGGACCGCCTCTTCCTTGTCCAGGGCCCATTTCAGCGAACAATTTCGCCAGCTCTTCGCCGCTCAGCTTACCGTCTTTGTCAACATCGTACTGCATTGCTCGGCTGACCATTTGAGTCGGATCTGGCTGTCCGCCTTGTCCGCCAAAACCAGGGCCGCCGAAGCCAGGGCCGCCAGAACCAGGGCCGCCGAAGCCTTCGCGTCCACCGCGACCTTCACGCCCAGCGCCATTTGTTGCATCGGCGGCAGCCATGGCCTCGATCTCAGCTTTGGTTACAAAGCCATCTTTGTTGGTATCCGCCTTGGTCATGATCGCTTGCATTCGCCCGGACAATTCCGTCTGGCTCAGTTTGCCATCGCCGTCTTTATCCATTACCATCAAGCGGGCTACAACGGACTCAGCAGGCTCACCACTTGGTCCGCCACGCTCTCCCATCCCTTCGCGACCGCCACGGCCTTCGGGTCCGCCTCTTCCCGCTTGGCCACCGGGACCGCCGAAACCTTGACCGCCGAAGTTGGGTAGCATTTCTTCTTCAGTCAGTTGTCCGTCTTCGTTCTTGTCCAAGCTCTGCAAGGCTGCCGTAGACTGCAAAATTTCTTCGGCAGAGATGACACCATTTCCATCTGCGTCCAGCGCTGCGATGACGGGCATCATCCTCATTCGACCGCCACCACGACCAAACTCAGGAGGCTGGGCCTGTGCTGCGGTCACCGCGCATCCCACTAGAAACGTGCTGGTCAATAACGAAAAGCGGCTCAACATCAGTCTTTTCCTTTAAATTCCGAAACGACGAGCAACCGTGCGAGAGGTAGAAAACCCGTCTTACTTCTATGTGTTGCCAGCCAAACAGGAAACCGCCAGTAAAACTCAACGCATTTCAGTTTAATTTAGCGGCAACCAATTGATTGATTGGCAACGCGTTCAAGAATTCGAACATTTCGAGTCCGCCCCCCAGCCGACGCACATCGCTATCGCTTGTTGAGTTATGCAATCGAAGGATCGACAATCAAGTTCTGCTGGTGGATTGGGGAAAATGCGGCTAGCATTTTGAGCAAGTTTCCAAGCACTTTCGGATCACTGTCGCTGCTTGAGCTTACAACCCGCGTCATTAACTCGACCGCCGACATCGGATTTTTCGAGCAGGGCTTTCTCGTGAGTTGCACCTTCATCGAAAGATGCTTTTGTCTGTGCCAAGAGCGGCACGGCGGAAGAAACCTAGCCAATTGAATAACTCTTGGGGGTCAATTGGGGGACATTTTGTTGTAAGTAATGGAGGATAGGGGACTTGAACCCCTGACCTCTTGCATGCCATGCAAGCGCTCTCCCAACTGAGCTAAACCCCCGAATTGCGAAGCTGACGGCGTTCATTTTCGACTTAAAGCCAATGACTGAACACGCCAAACCACAGCAGGGACATAAATTTACCAACCTGTCGGAGACTGTCAAGATTCAAGACAGATTCGCTTCTCTGCTGTCAGCACTTTGAATAAACACGCCACGCTGCGTCTAATCGTTGCTGACATAAAAACGATAAGTCGATGTCTCGCGGAAGGTCTCGCCAGCTTGCAGTAGCGTCGTTGGGAATTCAGGTCGGTTAGGGCTGTCAGGGAAGTGTTGAGTTTCAAGACAGAAGGCATCATGCTGGGTCAAGTTCGCGGAGCCTTCGTTGCCAGGCAGATGGTTTGCCGTGTAAAGCTGCACGCCCGGTTGTGTCGTTTGGACCTCCAACGCGCGACGTGATTTTGGATCGACGACGATCGCGCACATCCGTAGTTGACCTTGAGTGCCATCAACTACAAAGCAATGATCGTATCCTTTGGTCGCTGTCAATTGTTTGATCCGTTCGCCAATCGCGTGCGGTTCTAAAAAATCCATGACCGTCCCGGCGACTGGTAAAACTTTTCCAGTCGGAATCAATGTCGAATCGACATCCAAAACGCCTTTGCAAAAAAGCTTTAGTTGATGTTCTAGAATGCTACCCGCACCAACACCGCAGAGATTCAAGTAAGCGTGATTTGTCAAATTGATAACAGTCGCTTCATCGGTTGTTGCTTCGAAAGCGATGGTCAAGCAGCTTTGTTCATCCCAAGTGTACGTTGCATGGACATGCAGATTGCCGGGATAGCCTTCATCGCCATCGGGGCTGAACAGCGAGAAGCGTAAGCCGACATTTCCCGACTCGGTGAGCTCCTCAACTTGCCACACTTTTTTATCAAAGCCAACAGTCCCGCCATGCAGGTGATTGACAGAGTTGTTGGTCACCAAAGTGTATTCTTGGTCTGCGATTGTGAATTTGCCTTTGGCGATTCGATTGGCAAATCGCCCGACAGTCGCTCCAAAAAAGGGATGGCCTTTCAAGTAGGGATTCAAGCTATCAAAGCCAGCGTTAACGTTCGCAATTTTTCCTTCTGCGTCGGGAACATTAATCGCGACAATGATCGCGCCGTAATTTGTCATCTGTACGTTCGCGCCAGAACTGTTCGTCAAGGTATACAGTGAAACCTGTTCGCCCTTTGCGGTCGCGCCAAAGTCGCTGCGAGTTATATTCATAGTGCCAGTCTTCGTGTCTGCGGCGTGTGTCATATTAAAAATCGATATCATCCAGAGAAAAGTGATGGGGACGCAAGCTTGAAAAGTGTTTGACTTAGTCATCGTTATATCCGTCATGTAATTCGACCACTCTCGTAGTTTCCGCACTTTCTCCAATCCAGCGAACGCGAGCATGAGTTTAGCATTAAAGCAATTTTGGTGCAGTGAAGTGCACTAATTCACAGCTCTGTTTTCCAATTTCCGCGTAGGTTGACGGCGCCACCTCGCCAGTCCAGCGAAAAACGGCTAAGCCTGCGGTTGGGAGATGCAAGGTCTGGCCGGAGAGCTCGGCAATCAACAGCTCCATACCTGGATTATGGCCAAGCACGAGTGTGACGCCGCTGCTCCAATGGCGCTGAGTTGCTTCCAAAATGTCGATCGGGCTGGCCAGATAAAGCTCCCTGAGAAAGGTGACTTCGGCAGGTAGCTTAAAGACGGTGTTTAAAAGCTCGACAGTCTCGACCGTTCGCTGCGAGGACGAGGAAAGGATCTGCTGTGGCTGGAAGCCGTTGTCGACCAAAAATCGCGCCATTTTCGGAGCAGCGTTCTGCCCACGCTCGTTCAGCGGTCGCTCAAAGTCGCTTTGCTTCGCGTTCGCCCACGAACTTTTTGCATGCCGCATGAAAACTAATACAGGTTTTTGGTCCATGGTTGAATAGGAGCCTATCTGAAAAGGGACGATTAAAGAGTGGGCGATTTCGATTTGGCCGTTTACAATGGTAACTGGTTGCTCCGTCGTCCCAATCGCGGCGAGCACGCTTTTCTCGTCCGCAATTGCAATTTGTCCAGGAGCATCCCACATTTTATGGCGACTGTAGAAGCACCTCGTTCCAGCAACAACGCATCGGACAACTTAGCAAAATCGCTGCTGACCAGCAAAAAAGAGCTCGAAGTTGACAAATTATTCCGGGCCGCGGTGAAGACCGAGGCAAGCGATTTGCATCTGAAAGTCGGTTCGGCTCCGATAGTCCGCGTCAAAGGGGAGCTGCGACCGCTCAGCCGACCGCCGATCGATACCGAGGAAATGGTGCGCTTGCTCATCCCAATGCTGGATGACCGAAGTCGCCGAATCTTTGAGGAAGAGGGCGGGGCTGACTTTTCGTACACCGTTGAAGTCGAAGGAGTCAACTGGCGATTCCGCGTCAACATGCTCAAGCAGCTTGGCCGTCCAGGCTTGGTCGCCCGCCGAATTAACAATTTCATTCCCAACTTCGAGGGTCTTTACTTACCGCCGATTATGGAAAGTCTGTGCAAGTTTGACCAAGGGATGGTGTTGCTGGCCGGGGTCACGGGTTCGGGAAAAAGTACGACGATCGCGTCGATGCTCAATTGGATCAATCGAACCTACCGCAAGCATATTTTGACGCTCGAGGATCCAATCGAATTTGTTTATACGGAAGACAAATGTCTGATCAACCAACGCGAAGTCGGAGTCGACGTGAAAGATTTCGAAATCGCAATGAAACATGCGGTTCGCGAAGATCCCGATATCATTCTGGTTGGAGAAATGCGAGATCAGGAAACGTTCATGACAGCGATTCATGCGGCCGAAACTGGTCACTTGGTCTTTGGAACGATCCACGCGTCGAGTGCTCAAACGACCATTGGTCGTATTCTTGATTTGTTTCCGGAGGAGATGCATAACGCAATTCGAAACGCAATGTCTTTTAATATGAAGGGCATTGTTGCTCAAAAATTGTTGCCCTCGATCAAAGAAGGCGTTTCGCGGGTGCCAACTTGCGAAGTGATGACGTTCACGCCGATGATCAAGAAATTGGTCCTTGAGGGCAAAGACGAAAAGCTGTCCGATGCGATTCGAATTGGTGCGGCCGACGGAATGCAAGATTTTACGATGAGCCTTAAGCAGCTGATCGACGAAGGCTTAATCGACCGACCAACGGCGTTTGAAGTTGCACCTAACCCGGATGCTTTGAAGATGGCACTCAAAGGCATTAACGTTTCGCAGCCTGGGATTATCTAATCGCTTCGAGCACGTTTTGCCGTGTGTCGAGGTCTTTTGTTCCGCCAGCCAATGGGCTTGATTGATTTATCGCTCTCTTCTCTTCAAAGATTTTTAATATGGGCTTATTGCGACGAAAGAAAAAAGCAGCCGAACCTGCTGCATCGGCTTTGCCAGCCTTTGAAATTAAGCCGACCGCTTTTTCGAAGGCAGAAGGTCAAGGCGTATTAATCGCCGCTCGCCAATTGCCGGGCTACGCAACCGCGCTGGGGCTGATCGGTGCTGCCATCGCTTCCAGGGCTGATCGAATTTTGATGGACTTCACCGCTAACGCGGCTGTCATTCGATTCCGTATCGACGGGGTCTGGGAAAACAATCCGCCGCTTGATCGTCCAACTGGCGACGGTGCGCTGGTGGTTATCAAAAAGTTACTCAATATGAATCCGAACGAACGCAAGGCGCGGCAGATCGGGAAATGTGCCATAGCTGGCGTAGGCAGTGACTGGCTGGTTGAGTGCACCTCTCAAGGTGTAGCCGCAGGGGAACGCGTGCTGCTCACGCTCGACCCGAAAAAGCCAGTTCACAAAACTTTAGATGACCTTGGTATGCGACCGGCGTTGCAAGAAAAATTTCGCGAGGCAATGAATGCCAAGGGAGGCATGGTCGTCCTCTCAGCACCAGCCGGCGATGGATTACCGACAACTTGGCGGGTCGGTTTGGAAGCGGCAGATAAATTTGTTAGCGATTGGGTCTCGTTAGAACCAGCAAACGATGCCGATCCAGACATTATCAACGTGACGGCGAATCTGTTTGACGCGGCTGCTGGTCAATTGCCGCAAGAGGTGCTCAACAAAGTCATGTTGAAGCAACCCGATGTGCTTGTGATGCCGCAATTCTACAACGATCAAGTCATGCAAACGCTGCTTGACGCAATCAAAACCGATAACAAGCACGTTATCACTAGAATCATTGCCAAAGATCCGATCGAGGCATTACTGCAATTGCTCTCTGCTAATCGCAAGGTTGCTAAAGAGTTGCTGATGGCGATTGAGTTCGTGACCAGCCAGCGTCTAGTTCGTCGACTGTGCGACACTTGCAAACAACCCTTTGCACCTTCGCCGCAGATGCTTCAAAAATTAGGCATTCCCCCAGGTCGCGTCGAAAAGCTGTACCAGCCCTACATCTTGCCGCCACCAGAAAAACGCGCTGATGAAAAAGGGAATGCAATCTTGCCTTGCCCAACGTGCGGCGGACGAGGTTATTTTGGACGAGTTGCGATTTTTGAAATGCTAACCGTCAATGATGACTTACGAAAAGCTGTTTTGCAATTTGCGAAAGAGCCTGACAAAATTCGTCAGTACGCTAAAAAACTGGGGCACCTCAGCTTCCAAGAGGAAGCCGTTCTCAGCGTCGCTTTGGGTATTACCAGCGTTCAAGAACTGCAGCGCGTGATGACAGCCAAGACATAGCGATAGTCGCATTGCCCACCGACGGTCTTTGCAAGTTTCGTCGCGGGCACTATTCCATTGTTGGAAAGAGCTGACCGCCCGAGCGGATGATCTTTCTTCTTAGTTCGATCGCGTGCGCCGCAGCTTGTTCGCTCGTTTGACCCAGCACCGTCAAGTGCCCCATTTTTCGACCGACCCGCGGCGTCGCTTTGCCGTAAAGATGCAGCGTCGCCTCGGGAACCGCACAGATCGATTCCCAGTCCGGTTCGCCTAAGTTCCAGATGTCGCCCATCAAGTTGACCATGGCTGCTGGCGAGCGAATTGCAGTGCTACCGAGAGGCAGGCCCACGACCGCACGCAACTGCTGTTCGAACTGACTGGTTTTACACGCTTCGATCGTTAAGTGCCCCGAGTTATGAGGCCGCGGCGCAATTTCGTTGATTAGCAACTTACCATCAGCCACAAAAAATTCGACGCACAGCAGGCCAATCAATCCAAGGTTCTCAGCGATCCCGATCGCGATCGATTCGGCTTCTGCGCACAGCGATGTTAATCGATCAGGCACTGGGCAAACCGATAGGTCCAAGATGTGCCGAACATGCGTATTTTGAATCAGCGGAAACGTCTTAATCTCACCTTGTACCGATCTGGCTACCAACATCGACACTTCATCAGTGAATGCGATTCGTTTTTCAGCGATGACATTTTTCGGACCCAGCAATGCAAGTGCATCGATGGCTTCGGACTCGCTGTGTACCGACCGTTGGCCCTTGCCGTCATAGCCCCAATTGGCCGTTTTTAAAATGAGATCCCACCCAAGCTCAGCACCAGCGGCTTGCAAGCTGGCGACATCATCAATCGCACGAAATGGAGTCACTGGAAATCCAGCCGATGAGAGAGTCGACTTTTCGACGATCCGATTCTGTGCAGTTGCCAATACCAGTTCGCCTGGTCGCACCGGTGTGATGGAGGCGGCGCGCTGGATCGCGACCAATGGAATGTTTTCGAATTCTAAGGTAATCACGTCGACTGATTTTGCAAATTCTTCGATTGCTTGAGGGTCTTCGAGTGATCGTTGCAACGACTGTGCAGTGACTTGCGAAGCGGGCGAATCGTCTTCGTTAGAAAAGATGCGAACATGATATCCAAAGCGATGTGCGACTTGCGCGAACATCCGTCCAAGCTGTCCACCACCGAGCACGCCGATTCGCGAGCCGGGCAGCAGTATCTTGTTTCGCGGTCGTGCCAAAGTTAGCTCCTAGATAGCAGAATAAATCGCGGACGTTAAATCTCAGCTTGGGGGCAAACTTGAATTTTCAAGCACGTCTTGCGTTTGTTGCTGTATTGATGCAGCCAGCAACGCCGCCAATTTGCTATCGTGAATCGCCAGCATCCGGACTGCAAGCAGACCGGCGTTTTTTGCACCCGGTTTTCCAATTGCGAGCGTCGCAACTGGCACGCCCCCGGGCATTTGGACGATACTGAGCAGCGAATCCAAGCCTGAAAGTGCCGCCGATTGAACGGGCACTCCCAGTACGGGCAACGTGGTCAACGAAGCGACCATGCCTGGCAAATGAGCCGCACCGCCAGCCCCGGCGATGATAATTTTCAACCCGCGGCCTTGCGCTTTTTCAGCATACTCGAACATCCGTTGTGGCGTTCGATGAGCCGACACCACCTCGGCTTCATACGGGACATTAAAATCGTCTAATACCAGGGCGGCAGCATGCATGGTTTCCCAGTCAGATTGACTGCCCATGATGATTCCGACGAGTGGCTGGGCTTTTGATTGGCTCATAGCTTTTGGTCTTAGCGGTTTGTCGTTTCGATCGGCTGTTTCGGCAAAGCTACAAAATTGTCTTGCGATTTCGTCCACCCGATGGGCGAGCCGGCGAATGAATCGCTATGATAAATCGTTCGTCTTCGCGCTCGGATTGCAATACTTCCATCAGGCCGCGTCGGGGTGATTATCGGCAAACCAGCAGACTGTGAAAGGTGTGGTCTCACGGTTTCTCCCAGCAATCAAATCGTTGCTTTCAAATTTCAGTCACAATTCAAACAATCGCCGATTCTCAGACAGCGGGTTTATCGTGAGCAGCATTGCTGAAAAAGAAAATCGAACGTCGATTCTGACGCCACAAACAATGGCCCGTTTGGAACGCATGGAGCTGGTGACGCGGAAGGTTTTTCGCGGGCGAATGAAGGGCGAGAGACGCAGCACACGGAAGGGCCAAAGCGTCGAATTTGCAGACTTTCGCTCATACGTTCCAGGCGATGACTTGAGATTCATCGATTGGAATCTGTTCGCTCGCATGGATCGGTTGTACATCAAGCTCTTTTTGGAAGAAGAAGACTTGCATTTATACTTGCTGATCGATGATTCGGCGTCGATGCAGTTCGGTGATCCAACGAAACTGCTGGCCGCTCAACGACTGGCGGCGGCGTTGGGTTTTGTCGGTCTCTGTCGAGGTGATCGAGTCAGCTTGCAATCATTCTCTCAACACCAACCAACGGTGATCCGCGGACGGGCAAGCGCTCACCGATTGATATCGACCCTCGAAGGCTTCGGACAACCAAATAATCCTGATACAAAACCATCGTCGACTCAGATCGGGTTGCAGTCATCGGTCAAACAGTTTCTCTCGCGAAGTCGTGGCAAAGGAATTGTTGTGCTGCTGAGTGATTTGATGGACAAGCAAGGTTACGAATCCTCATTGCGGGCATTGGTTGCCCGCGAGCTCGACATTTTCGTTGTCCACATGCTCAGCCCCGAAGAGCTTGATCCGGCGGTGAAGGGCGACTTGAAATTGATCGACGTCGAAGATCAAGATGCGCGAGAAATTAGCGTCTCGGCAGCATTGCTGCGACGCTATCAAGAAACGCTGGCCGCGTTTATCGCGCAAGCCAGAAGTTTTTGCAATCGACGCGGCATTCATTACATTTCAGCCCGTAGCGATCAATCAGTCGATTTTATGATCGTGAATTATCTCTCAGCGCGTGGTCTTCTGCGATAAGACTGTTAAACTCGTTCTTCTGGCATACTGGACGATAACGACAATCAACCCTGTTTTTTCTTAGTCATGCAAACCGATTTCCAAAAGCAGAATGCGCGATTGCAAAAATTGCCAATCATTCTTTCTGTCTGGACCATCGGATTGATTTTGGCGAGTCTGTCGAATGTGCATGGCCAGTCTACAGATCCCGAACAACGCGTCCAATCTTCGCTCGCTGTTGATGCCGCCCCATTAGTCGACGGCACTGCGACGGCTTGGTGGGATTCCAGCAAACAAGCCTTGCGATTTCCGCCGGCCACTTTACTTCCCAATACCGAAGAACTTCTAAGTGAACGAGTCGGCGTTCCGAATGATCCGCCCAAGCCCAAGGCAGCAACTAATTGGAACTGGCTCGCGAATGTTGCGTCGTTCTTTGATCTGACGAGAATTGTGATTGTCTTATTTTGTTTATTGTTGATCGTTGCGGTCGCGATCGTTTTATTTCGGTCAGCAACTTTTTACGTCACGCTTGAAAAAAATAAACGGCTAGATCGCGATCGACAGGAACGCGAGATTACAAAGGTTCTCGAATTGCCGTTCGAAGTTGCTCCCTCTGAAGAAGGCTTGTTGCAAGCGTCGGAGCGTTTCGCGACTCATGGCGAATACAACAAAGCTGTCATCTACTTGTTCAGTTACGTATTGATTGAATTGGATCACGGCAAAGCGATTGTCCTGCGTCGCGGGAAAACCAATCGCATGTACGCCAAAGAGCTTCGCAATAGCAGTCAGTTTTTGCCGCACTACACCGAAGTGATGGAAACGTTTGAGCGCGCGTTCTTCGGATTGCATCCGATCACAGCGGAAGCTTATGCGCGATGTCGTCATTCGGCCGATCAGGTCGCTCGCGCGGTGGCGGAGCAAGAGTCCTTAGCGATTTCGACTAGCCGGATCGCCAAACCGTCGCCAACTCCTGCGACAATCACTTTGGGCGTGTTTTTGATGCTCACCAGCAGTGTAGGATGCGGCACCCGCTTGCCTACTGAAACCTATGCTGGCAGTCGAGCCACCACCGACAGTCAAAGCTTGGCTGGTTTCACCGCCTTTCGAAGCATAGTCAACAAAAGTGGCCGACGAACAGTAACAACCAACATTCTTTCTGCCCGATTAGGAAAATTCAGCGCTATCGTCTGGAGCCCCGACAACTACGCGACTCCCAACGCAAAAGAATTGGCCTGGATCAATAACTGGTTGTCAGAAACACCGAACTCAACTTTTGTTTATGTCGGTCGTGATTACAATCCTGGACAGTTTTATTGGAATCAGGCCAGTGAAAATTCTGAAGACTTCCGAAAATCAGCTTACCTCAATCGGGCAGCTTTTCGTAACTCAAAATACGATAGCGATTTTATCTCCGATGCGATGCTCGATGGTAGTTATGCACGATGGTTTGTTTCCAAGTCTCGCTTCGGTTCATTTCAACCGCGTTCCTTGCACAGCGCCGACGAAAGCATCAATCTTGGCAATGCCAGACCAGTCATGATGGTCCGCAGCGAACTCCTGCCCATTACCGACTTTTCAAGCAGCGAGTTGCTGAAAGAATTTTCCAACGAGCTCGCCGATCAAGCTGATGCAGACGTCGAACTATTGGTCGAGAGTTATGCTCGAGATGTGGACTCGTCGACAAATTCGTTCTGGGGCGATGACTACAACGAAGAAGAGTATGAATACGATTACGAAGTTTACGACAAGACGCAAACAGAAGCGTATTACAATTCCACTGAGGATCTTGAGCAATCAGCCGATCGAAAGAACAATCCAGAGACGGATGCCGAGTTTGAGGATATACCATCCGTAGATGAACTGTCTTGGGAACGATTCGAAGAAATCAACACAGAAGAAGAAGCAAAGTCCTATGGTCAGCGTTTTGGATCGTCGTCAGCGACCGATACAGCGACATCAAAATCTCGAGACCGGAATGTGCTCGCCAAAGTCGCCTCCGCTGGCACCGACTCAATCCGTGTCGTACCGCTGCTTTCTGATGATGACGACAAAGCACTGGTCTTTGAAGTTTACAACGACGAGAATTGGGAAGGCAGCAAAGTCATCGTCATTGCTAACGCGTCTCTATGTTGCAACTATAGTTTGACCGATCCAGCCAGTCGCCTGGCGTTACAAGAGATCATCGAGCGAATTTCGCCCAAAGGTCGGGTTGCTTTTATGAATAGCTCTAACCCAACGCTGCTTCAGAGCCATGACAATTCCAACGATTCTTTTGGCTTTCAGCTTCTCACCGTTTATCCGCTGAATTTCATCTTTATCCATCTGCTATTTGCTGGGATTGTAACCTTGATCGCCTTATGGCCAATTTTTGGTCGTGCCCAACCATTAGCAGCACAAAATGATCGAGATTTTGGCAGGCACGTACAAGCTTTGGGCCAGTTGCTTCGCCGAACATCCGATCGAACGTTTGCAAATTCGATGGTCGCGAGATACTTTCGAGAACAACGCAAGGAACCTCACTCGCCTTGGGCCAATTTAGACGCCCCGAAAGAAAATACAAAACAGGCAATCGTGAAAACTCGCGATCAAAATCATTCTGAAGAAATGAGCAAGAGCTGAATGGATAACAACGACGATCTTCATGACGATCTACCGCCGCCGCGGACGAAATCGGATGTCAACGAGCCGAACGCGCCGGAAATGATGCCTTCTTTAGGAACGCCTGATCAACCGACTCTTGTGCATGCAATTCCGCCGATTGATGCGACGCGAAGCGAGCATATTGCGGTCTCGCGCCGCGTCTTTGAAAACATTCGCCGCGAGATTTCCAAGCTTTATGTCGGACAAGACGAACTTGTCATGACAACCTTAGTCGCTCTTTTTTCCGGCGGCCACGTGTTGATCGAAAGCGTGCCCGGATTAGGAAAAACGCTCTTTGTTCGGACCCTTGGTCAAGTGTTAGGTTGTCAGTTTGGTCGAATCCAATTCACAGCCGACCTGATGCCATCGGACATCACCGGGGCACCCATTCTGGATATGAAGACGCAAGAGTTTCGCTTTCGTCCAGGGCCAGTCTTCACCCAATTTTTGTTAGCTGACGAAATCAACCGCTCGCCGGCAAAAACTCATGCCGCCTTGTTAGAAATCATGCAGGAGTTTCGCGTCACGGTTGACGGCACAAGCCATAAAGTCCCACGCCCATTCCTAGTGATGGCGACCCAGAACCCGATTGAAAGCGATGGCACCTACAACTTGCCAGAAGCACAACTGGATCGTTTCATGTTTAAAACCATTGTTGATTACCCAACCGAAAAAGAGGAAGCGAAGGTTCTCGCGCTTCACAGCCGTCAAATGGACGTCAATCGAGTACTGTCCGAAGCCATAACGCAAGTCACTAACCCAGAGGAAATTCGCAAGATCATCAAAGGCAACGCGAACGTTCGCATCGATGATAAACTACTCCATTACATAAATCATCTCGTGCGTTTGACTCGGACTTGGCCGACATTTCATTTAGGTGCTTCACCTCGCGCGGGCATCGCATTGATGCAGGGCTCGCGAACATTGGCTTCGTTTCGAGGCCGTGATTTTGCAGTACCCGATGACGTGATCGAAATTGCTTTACCTGCACTTCGTCACCGTGTTGTATTAACTGCGGAAGCGGAAGTCGAAGGCCAGCAAGTCGATCAAGAGTTGCAAAAACTTATACGCTCAGTAGAAGTTCCTCGTCTATGATTTCGCACGCACGAGCAACTTTCGCCAAAAGTAATCTCCATTGAGTACCGTTTTAAATTACGCGCCGTGGCTCCTGCTTGGCTTCGCAATCTTGCTGGTGCTAGCGTTGGCGATCGTTAGCCGAATTTATCCAACACCGCGAATCATTGCGGTGCTATTGATTGCACTTGGCAGCTCAATTGTTGCGGCAATTTTTAGAGACTTTCTGGCGGCGGCAATTTTTGTTGACTGCCTGCTGAGCATACTTATGCTTGTCGATTGCGGGACGCTTTTTCGAGACGGACGAATGGGCGCGACGCGGACTATCCAGCAAACTGCTTCGTTGGCCAAACCGCATCTTGTTAAGCTGACGATTCACAATTTCTCAAATCACCCGTGGCTCGTTCAGGTCCGTGACGACGTATCGGACATTTTGCAGGCGACTCCTTCAAAACACCAAATCGCACTGCCTAAGCGCATGTCGGTGGAAACCGAATACACCATCCGGCCGCTACGACGTGGCTCTTACATGCTCGAGCGGATTTATCTAAGACGATTTTCTTTCGCGCGATTTTGGTTTGCTCAGCAGAAGATCGAAGCCGCCAGTCAGCTTAATGTGTATCCCGATATGCAGCAGCTTGCTGAGTACGCGATTCTCGCCAAAACCAACCGACTGAGCCTAATTGGCGTTCGCAATACTCGGCGAATTGGCCAAGACAATAACTTCGAAAGACTCCGCGATTACAATCAGGACGATAACTTTAAACATATTGATTGGCGAAGCACTGCGCGACGCAATCGTTTGACTGTCAAGCAATTTCAGTCTGATCAAAGCCAACGCGTGATGTTCCTGCTCGATTGCGGACGCATGATGAGCAACGAGCACAATCAACTCAGTTTCGTCGATCACGCACTCAACGCAATCCTGATGCTCAGCTACGTAGCATTAACACAGGGCGACAGTGTCGGGATGCTTGCCTTCTCTGACCGCGTTCACAGCTATGTCCCGCTTCGGGGCGGTCGTTCGCAAATGAACCGGCTTTTACATGCGGGCTTCGATCGATTTGCAGAAATCGTCCCCAGTCGCTTCGATCAGGCGTTTATGCATTTTAATGCCAACTGTCGACGTCGCAGTATGGTGTTTTTAATCACAAATGTTGTCGACGAAGTTTCCGCGATTGAAGTGACCAATTATCTGTCGAACTTGTCGCATAGGCATCTTCCAGTATTAGCGTTGCTTCGCGATAACCGAATTTTCGATGCGGCGGATCATCCTGACCCGGACGATTCTGTTTTGTATCGTTGTGCCGCCGCCTCGCAGATAATTCTTTGGCGAGCGGAACTGATCCAGCGTATTCAACATTCTGGAGTCCTGGCGATCGATGCATTTCCTAATGATTTAGTCAGTCCGATGGTCAATCAATACCTAGAAGCCAAAGCGAAACATCGGCTGTAAGTCAAACAAAGTCTTTCACAACCACTAGAACACGCTTAGTGCCTAGCATGAAGTTTCGGGCTTATATTTCAATTTGCACAACAACAGCTTCGTTTGTTCAATGCATCGACGTTTGATCGTGGAGCAAATATTCCAAACATTGAAAGGAAATCGAGACTCCGCAAAAATCGCTTTTCGTGATTCGCAACGCCTTAACCAAATAGCCCACCGATATTTTGCCCAATCAGAACAGATTGCGTAGAGTCTGCGGCAGCAATTTCCCTGGGTCAATGTCTGGCAGTTTTATTTACTAGCCGCTTGCCTGAAGCAAGCGTGGTAGCTATTTTGTTTCGTGCAAGCTAGCAATTGAGCGGCAAAATTAGTTGGGTAGGCTAATTTAATCGTTCAGTGGCTTGGCTCCATGGCTGGTCAGATTTGTGATCGAAATGGTATTGCAATGTTCCCAGTGCGATCTTGCATTCGCCAGGTTGCTTTCTAATTTTCATGTCTTCGTAGTCGAGATAAGCTGAATGTCCTCTGACAAGAAATACAAACTTGAGTACATCTGGTTGGATGGTTACCTACCTGTGCCTAACATCCGCGGAAAAACTAAGATTACCGATAAAGAGCCGAAGTCAATTGCTGACCTCGACCTTTGGGGCTTCGATGGTTCATCGACGCAACAAGCCGAAGGGCACAGCTCCGATTGCGTACTGAAGCCAGTTGGGCTGTACAAAGATACTGGCCGCAAGAATGGCTATATCGTGATGTGCGAAGTCATGCTGCCAGATGGTTCGGCTCACCCGAGCAACCATCGTGCGAATTTCGAAGACATGGAAGACATGTGGATTGGTCTTGAGCAAGAGTATTTCTTGATGGAAGACGGTCGACCAATCGGATTTCCTGAAAATGGTTATCCAGCTCCGCAAGGACCTTATTACTGCTCCGTCGGTTACGACAAAGTTGGCGGCATCGCTCGCGATTTAGTTGATGAGCACATGGACTTGTGTTTGGATGCTGGAATCAACCATGAAGGCATCAATGGCGAAGTTGCAAAAGGCCAATGGGAATATCAAATCTTCACCAAAGGTGCAAAGAAGGCCTGCGACGATATGTGGGTCGCTCGCTATTTTCTGTACCGTCTCTGCGAAAAATATGGTTTGACCGTCGAATTGCACTGCAAGCCGATCCGTGGCGACTGGAACGGTTCCGGAATGCATTGTAATTTCTCCTACGACAAACTTCGCAACGAAGGTGGCAAGGAATACTTCGAAAAACTCATGAGCGCGTTTGAGAAGTATAAAGATGAACACATTGCCGCTTATGGTCCAGACAACCATCTACGACTGACCGGTTTGCACGAAACGCAATCGATTGACAAGTTCAATTACGGTGTTGCGAATCGTGGCGCATCGATTCGGATTCCGCACGCGTTCGTTAATAACGGTTATAAGGGTTATCTTGAAGACCGCCGTCCGAACTCGCAAGCAAATCCATACGATGTTGTCGGCCGGATTGTGAAAACTGTTAAGTCGGTTGGTTAAACTGGAAAGTAGCCAATTGTAAATTCAGAAGCATAGAAACGCTTTGGCTTGCGATAGCCAAAGCGTTTTTTTGTTTCGAGATTGTTGCTGATCGAAACACTGAGGAAGAAGCGTGATCAAAAGCGAAGCTCTCGGCGAAGACGAAAAACATCGTCCTCAGCCGATTTTTGAACAATCAAGTGTCTTGGATGCCGACTATTGGCTCCATTCGCTCCACCGTTCGATCGACCGCTTGAAAGATGATAAGGCTAGCCGAGGCGACTTGAAATTGCTTTCGAGGACGCTCCGCGAGCTGCGTTATGCGCTGAAAGTCTTCCAGCCCTTCAGGCGGCGTCGAAAGCTGACCATTTTTGGTTCTGCCCGAACCAAGCCTGATCATCCAACCTATCGTCAAGCCGAAGAGCTTGGTGCGCAGATCGCCAAACATGATTGGATGGTAATTACAGGCGCCGGTCCCGGCATAATGGCGGCCGGCGTGAAAGGCGCTGGTCGTGAGGCTTCGATGGGCTTGAACATTATGTTGCCATTCGAACAGTCAGCCAATGAGTTCATTGATGGTGATCCAAAACTGGTCACCATGAAGTACTTCTTTACGCGGAAGCTGATGTTCGTAAAGGAATGCTCTGGCGTGGTCTGCTGCCCAGGTGGTTTCGGAACGCTCGATGAAGCATTGGAAGTGATGACATTGATGCAGACCGGCAAACAGGCAATTTTGCCACTGATATTTCTCGACGAACCAGATGGAAATTACTGGACTTCGTTTTTAAGCTTTGTCGAGAATGCCTTGTTGCCCGCAGGACTTATCAGTCCTGATGACTTGCATTTATTCTCTCTGAAGACCGACGTGGAAAGCGTTATCGAAGAGTTACTACTGTTTTACAAGACCTACCACAGCATGCGATACGTTCGCGACCAGCTTGTAATTCGCTTGAATCGTCGATTGCCGGAAGCGGAAGTCGTCAAGTTGAATGAGGAGTTTTCCAACGTTCTTGCTTCGGGCGAAATCGTACAAGTAGATGCTTTGCCACAAGAGAAGAATGAGCCTGAAATTATCGACCTGCCGCGTTTGTCGCTACATTTTAATCGACGCAATTTTGGTCGACTGCGACATCTAATCAACTGTATCAATGCGGTTGAGTTTGCGGAGTAAATTTGGTCAACTCACGTTTGCCGTTTGGGCCTTCGACCGCGAAATTACATTTAGGATTCGTTCGATAGCAAGCTGTAATTCAGACTCGCTCGTCATAGCCGAAATTGAAAACCGAACCGCGGATTGGACGATTGGGTCGGGCAGTTTCATTGCTCGTAAGACGTGTGATGGGGTAGCCGATCCGCTTTCACAAGCTGATCCGGTGCTGCACGCCACGCCGGCGAGGTCCAATGCCATTTGTAAGGTCTGTCTTGGTATTGGCGGAAAAGAAATGCAGCTCGTATTTGGCAGCCGAGGACGGTTGCAACCGATAATTTCAAGTTCAACGCCGATTCGATTGCATCGCGAAACCAGTTCTGCTTCGAAACCATCCCTTAAGAGTTGCATCCTGACTAATCGCGAATGGTCCTCTGCAGCAAACTTCGCGGCCATAGCAAATCCATGCGGTAAAGCGACCGATTCGGTCCCAGCACGGATCGATGATTGTTGAAAGCCGCCGACCGTCTGAGCATCTAAAAAGACGCCAGACCGAACAACCAACGCCCCAATGCCTACTGGCCCATGCAACTTGTGAGCACAAATCGTCATTGTGTCAGCTTGCCAGGCTTGAAAACTCACATCGTGTTTACCAAGCGATTGAACCGCATCGATATGAAATCGAACGCCTGTCGATCGACACAGCGAGCCCACTTCGGAAACTGGCTGCAAAACGCCGGTTTCATTGTTGGCCGACATGACGGCGACCAACGCGACAGGTTTCTGAACGATTCGATCTTCGTTCAAGCGTGCTTGCAGCCAAGGCAAGTCTATTTGACCGTCAGAGTTGCTTGGAATCTGACGCACGATTCGCCCGCGTTTCTGGGCCAATTCGCTGGCAGCCTGTACGCTGGGATGCTCGATTGAGGAGACCAAAATCTGCCCAATCAACTCATCGGGCAAGCCTAAAATCGCCAAGTTATTGGCCTCCGTTCCGCCCGAACAGAAGACTAACTCATCCGACTGCATCCCTCTGTTCACTGCACCGCAACAGGCCAACAATTCGTCGCGGGCCGCTTCGACAACACGACGCGCTTGGCGCCCGAAGCTGTGCTGACTAGCCGGATTTGCGAGCGGCTGCATAGCTATTTCCGCCATCGCCGTTACGATCCGCCGATCGCAAAACGTCGTCGCGTTGTTGTCCAGGTAAATTGAACCTTCAGTCATGCGGCAGCTTCGTCAAAAACGAAATCGATTGAGTGCTTTGGAGGAATTGTGGAATTTTCGGCGCCTTGATTATACTGTGAAGACCATGTATCCAGAAACCAAACTGACTGCTACCGCGTCAACAAATTCCTTTCCCACTGATGGGAATTCTAGTGTTGACGCGATGGAGCCGATCAGTGACGCCAAATGCGTTCTGCTGATCAACATCATTATGCGGCACCAGCAACCGCAGTTCGCAGTTGCGAAACAGCTTCTACCCAATCTGAAGTGCCTACTTTCCGTTGAGACCGAACCGCATCGCGACTACAACGCCGATTTTAGTTCGTTGGATGTCTCGATTCAGAAAAGCTGGACGATCCGTAAAAAATGGAATCACAAGTCCGGTTTTTCTGACAACCTTTACGTTCATTTTCCTTACGATACGTTCGGCCAACTCCGCCGTATTAAACCGCAGGCTATCGTTTCATTCGAGCTCGGCTTTCGCTCGTTATGTAGCGCTCTTTTTCGAAGAGCCTCCAAGAGAACCACTCTTACAATCGTCGTCAATGAATCCGAACATACAGCAGCGTCGTGGGGACTTGCGCGAAAGATGTTGCGTCCGTTTATATTGCGTTCCGCCGATTCGGTGACGTACAACGGCAGTTCGTGCAAAAGATATCTTGAGAGTATTGGAGTGCCGGCATCGAAGCTATTGCATATGCCCTACACGGCACATCCGAAAATGATTTTTGATGGCACGACTGCCCGACCGACAGACACACGCCATCGATTGCTTTATGTTGGCCAGCTCACCGAACGAAAGAATCCAGTTGAGTTCACCAAAGTTTTAAATCGATGGTGCAAATCCAATTCGCAACGAGTCGTCGATTTTTCAATTGTGGGCCGCGGGCCTCTGCTAGAAGAGTTGCAACGCGAGGCATCAGCGGAAAATCTTCGACTAAATGTTATTGGACCAGTTGATCCGAATGATCTACCGAGGGTTTATGCTGAGCATGGGATCATGGTCTTTCCAACGCTGGCCGACGAATGGGGACTGGTAGTCAACGAAGCAATGCATTCCGGGCTCGCTACATTGTCGAGCATCTATGCCCAAGCCACTTTGGACTTGATCCGCGACAACGAAAACGGCTGGCGTTTTACAGCCGATGATGAACAATCAACCCTTGATGGTCTTAATCGGGCATTGAATTCTTCCGTCGAAGAAATCGATCAGATGGCAGAACTCGCAAGACGAGATATCGCCAACCGCACTCCGCAATGGAGCGGTCGCTTGCTTGCCAATGCTGCGGTGTCTGGTCTAGCCAAAACCTGAAGTCACGCATCGCGAGGCAACAGCCTTCCGTCAATAACCAAACATTCATGACCTTGCAGCCTCAATGGACGGTTAGAACTTACTTTCAGATCGTCTTCATTATTGCGGTGCATTGATTCGCTTCGAAATAATATCTGGAAACGCTCAGACTCTTTCGCCGAGAAATCAATTTGGACTTCAAGATCGGTCAGGTTAAAGAACGCTTGGAGCGTGCCTTTCTCTACACTCGAATCATCGCCACGGTTAAGGACTAATATCTGAGGCAATTGTGAATTGGGCCACAGCCAAGCTTGTCGAAACGACGTGTCTTGCAGTGCTGGCCATTGCCGGCGGGCCAACAAAAGCCGCTGGTAAACCTTTCGCGTCCGCTCGCCTTCAGAGTCGGTTAACCAGCTCCAATTTAGCTTCGAGGCCTTGAAAGATTCTTCCGCTTGCGGATCGGGTATTTCGCCTTCCAAATCGTAGTCCCGACGTCGACCAACACGAACGTTTTCAATTAATTGCGGATCTTCGAACGAACAGAAAAACAAGAACGGATTCGTCTCGCCATATTCTTCACCCATAAAAAGAAGTGGTACAAACGGCGAAAGCAACATAAGTGACGCGGACAAACGTTGCATCGCTGGTGAGAGCAGATAACCAGTTCGTTCACCTAACGCTCGATTGCCGATGTGATCGTGATTTTGGACGCCGATTACAAATCGCTCCCCGGGCAGACCACCCGCTGGCGCTCCCCAGCGACGACCGCGAAAAGGGCTGTAACGTCCGCTGTTGATAAATGTCTGTTCCATGACAATTGGCAACTCAACGACGTCCCCAAAGTCCATGTACTTGCCATGCCGTTCGCCTAGCAAGAAGGCCAGCCACGCGTGATGGAAATCTTCGTTCCATTCAGCGTCCAACGCGTACCCTCCGCAGTGGGTTGGCTGCACCATGCGAACGTCATTCATCAAGCTTTCCACGACGATCGTTGCAGTCCCACCGCGACTTGCAGCGGCGGCGTCAGCGACCTGTTTGATCGCTGCCAAGATATGTTGAGGGCTGATATCAAACATCGCATGGACGGCATCCAAACGCAGTCCATCCAATCGAAAGTCTGCGATCCAATGCCAGATGCTTTCGAGCGCAAACTGTCGAACTGGATCGCAGTCACGATCGTCGAAATTGAATGCCGGTCCCCATGGTGTGGTATATCGATTTGAGTAGTAGGGTCCAAACTCAGCGACATAATTTCCTTCCGGCCCAAAATGGTTGAGCACGACATCGAGAAACACGGCCAACCCAAGATCGTGTGCGGCATTGATTAAACGACGCAATCCATCCGGTCCGCCGTAACTGTTTTGGGCGGCGAATAAATGCACGCCGTCATAACCCCAATTCCGCCCGCCCGGAAATTGCGCCACCGGCAAGATCTCGATCGCTGTGACACCGAGATCAACGAGATCAGGCAACTGTTCGATGGCTGCGTCGAATGTCCCCTTTGGCGTGAAGGTTCCAATATGCAATTCGTAAAATGAAAGTTCGTTCAATGCAATCCTAGGACGCGGCGTATCATTCCACTCCCACGACATAACATCGTAAAGCGCGGACAACTTGTGCACGCCATCTGGCTGCCAAACCGAACAAGGGTCTGGTCGAACTGGACCATTATTTAGACTGTATCCGTATCGATCGCCCGTCTTTGCGTCAGCCACTTGAACTTCAAAGTACCCTTGTCCAATCGGTAGCATTTCGATCCATTGATGCACTTGGTCGTCGGCTTCAGAGGAGCGAAAACAGAGCCGAACTTGCTTTGCTTTGGGTGCCCAAACTCTGAAACGAACCCCAGATGGTTCAAAGATCGGGCGGCAACGTAGATTGAGCGCTTCGCAGGCTTGAATTGGAGACACGTGTAATTAAAAAACTTTGAAGATAAAAAAAGCAGCCGATTCTCAACCAGCAAAAAATCTTGAATCTCAAAGTGACTCTGACCGCAAAGGCTGATTCGGCTTCGGAACATTGCGTTGCATTTAAGCGACTTTCACCCCTTTCCAAAAGGCTACATAGTCCTTGATTTCCGCCGCCGCTTGCTTGGGTTCAGGGTAAAACCAAGCCGCTTGCACATTCGTCTTGCCATCAACAAGTATGTCGTAATAGCTGGCCGAACCTTTCCAGCCGCAAATGGTATGGTGCTGGCTGGGTTTGAAGTACTCGATCTTCAAATCGCCCGGTGGGAAATAATGGTTCCCTTCGACGACCAGCGTATTTTCGCTCTCCGCAATGACTTTTCCGTTCCAACTTGCTGTAATCATCTTTGGTTGACCTAATTCTTGAACTGGTTTGTTCGGGTTCTGAACTTGTTTCTCATTCGATCAATCGACCTCGATTGTGATATACTCTAGCGTTTTGGCAACGACCTCTCAATTGATCCGGAACCTCTACGCTAATGTTGCAATCTTACAAATTGATCGTTCTTTCTGCCTTCGTTCTCATTGCAGGATTTCATACAGCGTTACAGGCGCAAGAGTCCGCCAACGCTTCGTCCCGCCAAGCGACAGTTGTAAAATTGTGGCCCGGTGAACCTGCTGGCTTGCCTTCAGTCACTAACGGTGAAGAAGTCGATACTCAAAAGGCAACGGATCGCTTGATCGCCGGGAAATCCGTAATGAAAATTGCCAATGTGTCTCAACCGGAGATGCACGTCTATCTCGCTGAAGCATCTAACGGTGCAACGTGTGTCATCTGCCCTGGCGGCGGCTTCAATATCTTGGCTTGGGACTTGGAAGGTGTCGAAGTTGCACAGTGGCTCAACTCGATCGGCGTCAATGCGATCGTACTCAAGTACCGTGTTCCGACGATGTCACATGGAAAGCAAGGACGATATGACGGACCTGTTAATGATGCACAGCGAGCATTGTCAACCGCACGAGCAAACGCAGACAGATGGAAGATCGATAAAGACCAAGTAGGCATCTTAGGATTTTCGGCGGGTGGCTTAACGGCTGCAGTGGTTTCGATCGCTGGCGGCACGAGAAACTACGAACCAATGGACGCGATCGACCAACAACCGTGCAACGCAGACTTTGCGATCTTGGCTTATCCAGCGTACATGGTCGATGACGAAGGGAAACTGTCCAGTGAGTTTTCTATCAGTGCCAAAACGCCGCCAACATTTCTCGTACACGCTCAAGACGATCAGGTGACATGCCTCAGCAGCGTAGCTCTATTTGCTGCTCTCAAGGCTGCGGACGTTCAATCGGAACTCCACATCTTTTCAACCGGCGGACACGGCTATGGATTACGCGAAAGCGAAGCCGCTGTTACTCGATGGCCCTTGCTGGCAGAGCAGTGGATGAAGGCTCAGAAGATCATCGATTGAACAACGGCTCATCGACGCCTTCGAAGTGATTGGCCTTACTCGAAGACTTCTGTGTAGTAAACCGCTGATGGGTTGATTCCTTCACGTTTGAGCGGCTCTATCCACTGCCTAACCAATTCGATTTTGCTGATTTCTGGCAGCATCAAACACCAGATGCTCACCAAAAACAGCGAACAGATACCCAGTCGAAACCACGGCTTGACGTCGCTTCTTATCACTCTCATTTTGGCAACCATTCGATGATTGCGTCACGAAACAGCCAACCGAAAACCAACCAAGCCATTAGTCCGGTCAACACCAAATTGATGCTCTGGCCGATGATGTAAAGCAGTAAAGGTTTTCCGCCTTTTAAGGCCGGTGCCAGTGTCGCCCATCGCATCTCGAATCCGATACAAACAAATGCGAGACAGAAAAGCCATCCGCGAATTTCCTTGGTGAGCAGATCGATTGTTTGCTTGATCAAGTCCGAACCTTGCGGACCGCTAGCATCAATCACGCTCGCAACGATCGAGACGGCAACGAAACCCAACACAAACTTTGGAAACCGTTTCCAGACTTCGCCAAAGAAACCTGGCGTGTGCTCACGTTGGCCGTCGGCTGAATCCGCCTCTGGATAGTAAGTTGTCCAGTAAAGCGAGACGGCAAAAGCGATCACACCAATCAAAATATTCTGAATCATTTTAATCGTAGTCGCGACCAGCAGCGCTCGCTCACCGAGCGCCGCGCCGGCCGCCGCAACAGCACCAGTCGAATCGATCGTCCCGCCCATCCAAGCGCCACCAACCAGATCATCCATTCCAATGACTCGGATCAACAATGGCATCACGACCATCATGATCGCAGTAAACGCCAGCGACAAACTTACAGCCAGCGAGAGCTCTTCTTTTTTCGCTCGACAAGCCGCAGCGGTAGCAATTGCCGCCGACACTCCGCAGACCGACATATCGGAGGCTATCGTGATCGTGAGCGATGGAGAATCGATTTTGATTAGCCGATTACCAATCCAGAAAGTTGTAATCAAGACGATTGGCGTCACGACCCAAGACACTAGAATTCCTGGCAGCCCCAACACAACCAGCTTTGCCATGAGAACTTCCATCCCCAACAAGACCAACCCAAGCTTGATGTAGAACTCACCGCGCACTGCGGGTTTGATCCAGGCTGGCACGCCAATCGTATTTCCGACAATCGCGCCAATCAGCAAGGCCCACAAAACGTACTCCAAATTAAAGTACTTGATGACTTCTTGGCCAGCCAAGACCATCGCCGCAACGGCCAAGCAGGCAACCGTGGCAAAGGCAATCAGCCCTTTCGCCGTTTGCGACTCAGTCCAAAAAATGAAGGCTAGAATTCCACCGACTACTGAAAGACTGACCAGCGTGCTTGCCCAGACCGGAACTCCAGCTTTCACGTCGTCAAGCAATTCAATCGGGCTGCGAACCCACTCGCCAGGTTTGTTGATCCATCCTTTCAACGAATCGCCGAACATCAGCACCAAAATCAACGAAACCAGAGCGAGACCAACTCCAAGCCAGACAGCCCAGAGATCTTCCGAAATTTTTGGTTTGACGCGGACGTCCGGTTCGTTCATCAATTTTCCACTCGTGTTGTAACCTAAAGCGCAATCTCTCAATACTAAGCAGGTTCGATCATAGTCGAGAGAGCGGCATGCACGAAGCCAAGTGACCAGAAAAAATGACACGTGACCAATCTGGAGCGGCATCAAAAATTAGAACAATTTACCACATTAGCACCGCGACTTTCGCGACTTCGCTAATCAACGACGTCGCCAAGTTGTTCTCGCAGGCGCCTTAAAATTCGGCTACGTATTTGTCTAACGTTTGCGACGCTAACACCAAACTCGTCGGCGACCAAGGCAGTAGAAATTTGGTCCAGGACCGCTCGCTGGAATATTGCCCACGTCTGCGGTTCGACATCCTGACGGACTGATTCCAAGCCTCTTGCCACCAAACGTTCCAGTTCAACGTCCGCAGTGGGTTCTTCATCGGGCACCTCAACGACTTGTTGCAGGTTTGCCAGCGCAGTGCTGCCGCCGATCGCTTCGACGTGACGTCGTTCACTTCGCAAATGATCGCGGATTTTGTTTCCAGTGATGGTCCATAACCAAGCTCGAAACGAACCACTTTTGTTGCTTGGCTGATAGTTCTCCAGCGACTTTGCAACGGCCGCAAACACGTCTTGGACACAATCGGCAGTCGCATGAGAATCTAGTTTGCATCGATAGCACCAGTGCGCGACCAGCGGTCCATACAAGTCGACTAATGTTTGCCAAGCCTGAGAATCACGACTGCGAGCGCGAGAGATCAGGCTCGCGCGAGTTACGTTCGATGTTGGCATGATGCAGTTTTCCATGTCGTTTGTGATCGGCTCGTATTGTCAGTTTAGTCTAACGCGCAAGTCAATTTGTTTCCCGGCGTCCATCTTTTCAAGTAAGCAGCAGACGCTGAAGAAATCTTGCGTAGCGAAACCCGCAAAAGTTTCGGCTAATGCGACTCCCATTGAAAGCCGAAAGTCTTGGCGACTTTCGCTACCGGTCAACTTTGCGATCGTTACATCCAGCGGGAGTTGGGAGCGAGAGTTTTCAAGTGGTGTCACGCTACTTTCGTTCTAGGAAGGTAGCTACTTTTTACGCGATGCGTTTACAAATTGAGTAGACTAATCTTTAGGGAAATCGACATGAACAACTCCGAATGCTTGCCGCGAGAAACGCTGAAAAAATATCTGCACGGCTGGACCGCGCCGAATGAGTCGGATTCGATCGAAGCGCATTTGCAAGATTGCGAAATTTGTGAAGACACCATAGTCTCACTCGAAAACGATCCCGATACTTTGGTCGGCATTTGCACTGCGAAGAAACTTGCGGCTGCCGAAGCATTGCAGGTCGCAGACGATGCTGCTGTTCAATACGCGATCGCGAAATCCAAGCGGAATGGCCTCGACGAGAAAGAAGCCGCGCCTTGGCAGCCACCGGTCGATGCGATTGGACCGTATGACTTGGTTTCGCCGCTTGGCCATGGCGGCATGGGAGCGGTCTATCTCGCAAGACATCGGCAATTGCACAAACAAGTCGCCATCAAACTTTTGCCCGCACGACCGTTTCACAACCAGCATTTCCTCGCGCGATTTCAGCGCGAAATCCGTGCCGTTGGGCAGCTTAACCATAGTGCGATCGTCAGTGCCACCGACGCTGGCGAAGCGGACGGCACGCACTTTTTGGTAATGGAATATATCGAAGGGCTAGACCTCAGTCGCATCGCACGGGCGAATGGACCGCTAAAAATTGCGGACGCTTGTTCGATCGTTCGCACAGTCGCGCTGGGGCTCTCGCATGCGCATGCTGAAGGCATCGTCCATCGCGATATCAAGCCTTCCAACATCATGCTGCGTAAAGATGGCGAAGTGAAGATTCTCGATTTTGGTCTCGCGCAGACCAATCTTTGGGACGAGGTCACTGCGGAGCTGACGACGGTTGGTCAGTTAATGGGGACGCTCGATTACATGGCACCTGAGCAAGCCGAACATCCCGAGTCGGTTAATTACAAAGCGGATTTGTATTCGCTTGGTGCAACGCTTTTTCGTTTGTTAACTGGCCGCCCGCCGTTGGTCGCTTCCCCAAGTCTTTCGCCATTGGCCAAGTTGCGGTTGATCGCCGATACCGAACCACCCAGCTTGAAGACGCTACGAGAAGACGCGCCCGAGGACTTGGTTCAATTAGTTCAATCGCTGCTCTCACGCCGCCCAGAAGATCGCCCCATCAGCGCAGCTCACCTCGCCGAGCAACTCGCGAAATTCAGTTCGGGCGCCGACCTGCGATCGTTGCTGTCCCATGCACAAGATCAGCCGTTGGCGTTAGCCTCGGTTTCTTCACAGTCTGTGTCACCCTCGGAGCCGGTGGCTAGCGTCAACCGCTCAGGACGCAACTACGCTCGCTGGCTGGTTGCAGCGTGTCTCCCACTCGCAATTCTTGGTGGCATTTTTATCACCTTGGAAACGCAAAAAGGCAAGTTGGTTATTGAATCGCAAGACGCCAACGTGCGGGTCAACTTGCTCAAGGACGGCGAAGTTTACGACAGCCTTCAAGTCGTTCCAGGCGCGACGGTAACCAAGCTATACGCTGGGAAATACGAGATCCAAATCGACGGCGGCAGCGACCGCTACTCACTCGACCGAGATTCGATCGTCTTACAGAAAGGCGAGGAGATTGTTGCGAAGTTGACTCGTTCGTCAACTGTCGAACTTGTTGAAAGGTCGAATTTATCCGATGACCAAATGGAACTTCTATACCATGGGAAAAAGCTATCCGACTGGCTGATTCAATTGCAACGGGACAGAAGCCCAGAGGTTCTGTCGGCGACTTTTGAAGCACTCAAAGCTATTCGTACAATTGAGAATCAGGAACAAATCAAGCTCGCTTTGATTGCGTTTTTAAAAGATCCAAACCATCCGACGAGATTCGCATCGCAAGCCTTTTTCATGCTCAAGGATTGCTCGGAAACACCGAACAAATACTTTGACGATCTGATTGAAGAGCTTTCAGGCAGGAATGATTTTTGGTCTGCAGCTATTCTGAATCGTGGCGTCTGGATTGTGCCGTTTTCCTCTGCATTGGAATGGGAGCAATTGATTGAAGCAATAGAGAACCACGTCACAAGTTCATCGTCCAATCTGTTAGTGGATGCGGCGCGAGTCGCACTTTCCGGAGCAATAAATCAAGGCCCGAGCGATGCCAAATTCATCAACCACGCAATACAAATCTTAAATCAACTGCCATCAAATGAGTCAATATTCTTGTTAGACCGTGTGCCATCGAAACGTAATTCCGATCGCTTCATACCATGGCGAGTGGAGTTCGCGGAATTAGTCCAAAGGGCTGCGATTGAGACGATTACAGATACTCAATCCGACACAAAGTACGTTGCTCAGGCGGGAATATTGCTTTCGATCCTTCATGGCAATCTATACGATTCAAGCGAGTCTCCGAAGTTGGATGAAGAACAACGTTCAAAACTGACGGAAGGAATTCATTCGCAACTTCAGCGAATTACCGAAGACCCAAATCGACTGCTGGCGTTTGAACTGATAGATGCTGAATTCAGCAGTGTTCAAGCACCGCTTAACGTTCGTTCATCAAAATTTTGGATAACACTTGGCCGCTCCCCCACAAACACGATAATTGCGTTTGCATTGCTAGAAGTTGTGCGAGTGCTAAGGCTCGAAGACTCACTCCAGGATGAGTTAACGCAAGTAGCTGCTCTGGCAATTCCAACTGGTCGGCCGTTTGAAGTTGTTGCGGGCCTTACGCCGTTTTGTCAGCGTAAATTCAACCGTGTCGACTACAACTGGGGCGAAGACACCGTAACAATTTCAGACTTACGTTCTAAAGACGCTGTTAAACAACAAATTGCAGCACGAGGTTTTCTCGGGTACTGGTTCGGTTCGCAAACGCTGGCTTTGCTTCCGACTGATGTCCAGCAACGACTTTCGGTTTTTACAGCCGAAGACTTCATCGCGATGGTCGATCGTGATGGAGATAAGGTAATGAACGTGATGGAGCTCGAAGATGCAAAACTGGTCTCGATGCTCGCGTCTTGGGACATGGATGGCGATGGCTTGGTTACGAGTGTTGAGCTTGAGAACTATGCTTCTAAAAATTCAGACCAGCCTTCGCCAAACAATGAGATTGTTTGGGATGGTTTAGACGAACGTTGGAAAAAATACATACTTGATAAGATAAGAGTCGCCGACCAGAACAAAAATGGTGTTTTCGATTTTTCGGAATGGCCTGTGATGGAAGGGGCGTTTGAAGAAATTGATCTTAACGACGATCGCGTAATCGATGGCATTGAGTATTACAGATCCAGATTGGCGACCATCCGCAAGCAGAATCCGGACTTTAG
>JBGSKY010000293.1:0-46278 GCA_041740995.1 Pirellulaceae bacterium | reverse complement strand
GGCAGTGGTGGCGGCGGTGGCGGACGTGGCGGCTTTCGCCGATAGACCCCTAAAGAAAAACACCGTTTGACGAACGGTTAACTTTCGCAAAAATTAGAAGCTCGGCGATTGAGGAATCATGTTGCTGAGCTTTTTGCGATTCTAGAACCAAACGATTCCATTGAAAGCCTCTTATGTCAGCGACGATCGAACCACAGACCTATGACTTGCTCGCTGACGCATTGCGAAGCGATCCTCGGGTGGCCGAAGCAAAGCAACTGTTGTGCGACGCGGTTGAGCACTATCGTCAAAAGCTGACAGGCGTTTCGCCGCCAAAGCCAAGCTTAAAGAAGTCTTACAAGCAGATGCTCGACGAACTCGCGGCGGGGCGGGGCGGGGCTCCTTATTTTCCTTATCTCAGCAGCGGCCTGGGCAACGGGCCGTTTGTCGAGCTGGCTGATGGCAGTGTTAAGCTGGATTTTATTGTTGGGATTGGCGTTCACGGCCTGGGGCATTCGCACTTGGCAAACGTTCGTGCGACGGTCGATGCAGCAATTGAAGACACTGTCATGCAGGGCAACCTGCAGCAGAATGTGCCGACCCTGCAATTGATTCAAGAGCTTTTGAAGCTCGCCAAACCCGAGCAATCGGAGTTGCAGCACGTTCTGTTAACGACCAGTGGGGCAATGGCAAACGAGAACGCCTTGAAGATCGCCTTTCATGCCAAAACTCCGGCTTCGCGCGTCATTTGTATCGACAATTGCTTTGCTGGTCGAAGCCTGGCGTTGGCTGCATTGACCGACCGTCCAGCCTATCGGTCTGGGTTGCCAAAGACGCTTGATGTTGACTATTTGCCAATGTTTCATCCGTCCGACCCGGTCGGGACAACAAAGGCGGCTGAATCGACTTTGCGGGCGTTGATTGCTCGATACCCAGGGCAGCATGCATGTATCTGGATCGAACTAGTTGCCGGAGAAGGCGGTTATTATCCGGGCACCCAGGAGTATTTTACGAACCTATGTCAGCTCTGTCGTCAGCACAATATTGCAATCATCTTTGACGAAGTGCAAACCTTTGGCAGATTGCATGAGCCATTTGGTTTTCAGCATTTCGGTCTGGAGAAGTTCGCTGATATAGTCACTATCGGGAAGATTACGCAGCTCTGCGCAACTTTCTATCGCGGCGGGATGAAACCCAAGGCACCGATTTTGTCGCAAACTTTTACCGCTTCATCGGCGTCGATTCACGCCGGTTTGGCAGCGATTCGCGAACTGACCTCCAAACACTGCTATGGAGAAAATGGATGGAACGAAAGGCGGCATCGGCATTGGGTCAAACGAATGGAAGAAATGTCGGCTCGTCATCCTGGCAAAATCAGTGGTCCGTTTGGTGAAGGCATGATGCTTGCGTTTACCCCAGGTGACGGCAATGCTGAGGCAGCCAATAAGCTGGTTTTGAGATTGTTCGATTTGGGTTTGATGGGCTTTTTGGCAGGCAGCAATCCAACGCGTTTGCGATTCTTGCCGTCACCTGCGGTTGTCACCGAGTCGCAGATCGATTTAGCTTGTGAGATGATCGAGAAGGCAATCGCATAATTGATAGGCGAATTGTCCCACACGATGCGTCAAGTGCGGCGGACAAGATTATCAGCAATTATTTTTTTGCTGCGTCAAGCTAGTATTATTACAACCAACCATGTCACAAGTGCATCTAGCTTGTTTACTTACTCTCGAGAGCGAAAAGAACTTCTATGCAACTTCCGCCAGATGCGTTCATCAATCGAGAGTTAAGCTGGCTTGAATTCGACCAGCGTGTATTAGATCAGGCGATGTATGCCAAAGTTCCACTGCTTGAACGCTTGAAGTTCCTGGCGATTACCGCATCCAACTTGGATGAGTTTTTCATGGTTCGAGTTGGGTCCTTGCAGATTCAGCATGAGAAACGACCCCAAGCGACAGATCCAACCGGACGAACTCCAGCGACGCAATTGATTCTTGTGCATGATCGTGTTGATATGATCATCTCCGAACAGTATCGATGTTACTTGGAACAGATCGAGCCCAATTTGGCCGAAGAGGGGCTAGAACGAATTTGTATGGACGAGGCATCGTTGCGGCATCGCGAGGCGGCTGAACGATTTTTCGAAGAAGCGATTTACCCAGTGCTATCGCCGATGAAGGTCGTTCAAGGTGAGTTTCCCTTGCTGACGAATATGGGGTTATACCTTTGTGTGACGGTCAAACAAAATTCGATGATCAAATCGCGAGCCGAAGCGGAGGCTGCGAAAACGAAAAGCGAACCTGTTGAAGAGTTCCGTTTTTTGCTGCCGTTGGGCACTTCGACCCCGCGTTTTGTAACGTTACCATCGGACAAAGGATACTGCTATGCACTATCCGAGGACATTGTAGCGACCTTCATTCAGCGGTTCTTTCCCGGCGGCGAAATAGTTGAGTGCGTTCCCTTTCGGATTACTCGTAACAGCGACATTTCGGTTCGTGAAGACGGTGCGGCAGATTTGCTCAGCGGTATGGAAGAGGTCCTGTCTGCGCGACGGACAGCTGATACCGTTCGAATCGAAGTAGCCAATACGGCCTCGCGACCAATGGTCGATTTTTTGCAATCGTCGTTGCAATTGACTGATCGCGATGTGTTTCGAATTCCAGGTCCGCTCGATCTTTCGAGCATGATGCATTTGACCAATGCAGAAGGTTTTCCTGCCTTAAGGGATCCAAGCTGGCCGCCTCAGCGCTCGCCACTGATTGATCCCACTGTCCCCATGTTCCAGATCATTTCGGAGCAAGACGTGTTGCTCTGCCATCCCTACGAGAGCTTTGAGCCAGTCGTTCGAATGCTTGAAGAAGCAGCCGATGATCCAGACGTTTTGGCAATCAAGCAAGTTCTTTACCGGACCAGTCGCGGCAGCAAGATCGTGTCGGCGCTGAAGCGAGCGGCGGAGCGGGGCAAATACGTAACGGCGGTTGTCGAGCTGAAGGCGCGATTCGACGAGGCTCGAAATATTGAATGGGCCAGAGAGTTAGAACAAGCTGGAGTCCAAGTCATTTACGGGGTCAAATGGCTCAAGACGCATGCCAAGATTTGTATCGTCGTCAGACGCGAGCCACACGGCATTGTCCGCTATGTCCATTTTGGCACTGGCAATTACAACGAATCAACGGCTCGCATGTACAGCGACATCAGCTACTTTACCTGCGACGAAGAAATGGGAAGTGATGCCAGCACGTTCTTCAATGCAATCACTGGGTACAGTCAGCCGCAACAGTTCAATCGACTTGAGATGGCACCGAGCGGATTGCGGCGTCGGCTGCTGATGCTAATAGACGGTGAAACGCAACGTAAACGCCAAGGCCAGCGGGCCCACATGGCAATCAAACTTAACTCGCTGGTTGATCCAGAGATCATCGCGGCACTCTATCGAGCCAGCCAAGCGGGCGTTACCATTCGTTTGAATATTCGTGGCCAATGCTGTTTGCGACCCGGCGTTCCGGGCTTAAGCGAAAATATTCACTGCGTCAGCATTGTTGACCGGTTGCTTGAGCATGCCCGTATCTTGTATTTCTATCACGGCGGCGATGAGCTGGTTTTTATCAGTTCAGCTGATTGGATGCCGAGAAATCTTGACCGCCGTATCGAGCTGCTAGTTCCGGTCGAAGATGTCGCATCGAAGCAACGGCTTATTTCGATTTTGGATACTTACTTCCGAGACAACCAAAACTCTTGGGAGTTACAGCCCGATGGCAGCTATGTTCGCTTGCTGCCAAACCCAGATCAAACCAAGTTTCGATCTCAAAAGGTGCTTTACGAGTCGGCTGTGTCTGCCATCCAACAGGTGCAACGAGCTCGGCAGACGACTTTCGAACCGCACACATCCGGTATTGCTCGCCAGCCCTGAGACAAATGTCCGTACTTAAAACCGATCCGAAAGGGGGGCTGACCCTTTGGAGGAACGGAGAGGGTCAGCCCCCATTTCGGATAGGCTCTTAAAGTCTCGAAAGACCTTCCGGCAACACAATGCCTTTACTGTCGAGTTGCCTGCGCTGCACGAGCTTGCTCGCGAGCTGCTTTCAGTGCAGCGGTCTCGTTGGCAAGTTTGTTTTCCGGGCCAGCCGGGAAATATTGTATGTCATCGTACAGATAGTACGGACTTGGCAGCGTTTGTCCCGCGACACTGACTTGACAGCCTGTTGAGGTCGCCAAAACCGACGCAAGGCTTACAATCGCAGATGCTGCTAAAAACACGTTGTTTGCTTTTCGATTTGCCATTCTAAGCCGGCTCCACCCTTTTACGAAGCATTGTGTGGTTGCGTCGTGCAGTCCCACACTCACTTGATCACAGAATCTTGCGAGCGATGTTTTTAGACGATTCGTTCGCCGTCGATCAACGTTCCGGTTGAGAGGAAGTTATCGACTTGATGGTTTGTATCGGTTCTAACGTTAGAAATGCTTGAGGACGATTGGTGAAATTGAGCGATGTCTGAATAATTTCCCTGATTTGAGCCTCTGGGTTATCATAACAGCTGGTGCCAGCCAAGTTTTATGGAGCACTCCTCTTCAATGCCAGCATTCATACGCTGCAAATCAAATGATCGACTTCAACGCAACTATCGGTCGAACAGGTCGTTTGGCCAATTCAATTCGCAGCGCGTGCAAAGTGCGAAGAAATTTTTCGATATGCCTTGCCGTCGTGCTTGTCGTTTTCTCTTGGATGCCAGCGGAGTCGCATGCCCAGGTATCGGCAGCGAGAATCGTTTATCCGAGAGCCGATCACGCGATTGGAAAACGTCTGATGTTCGATGGGCAAACGACGGCTGCCTCGCATGCTTTTGAAGTGGCATATCGTTCCTCTCGGGATTGGAACGATCGTCACGGAATTGATGGCGTACCGTCGCTTTGTCGCAATGGTCAAGCGCTCTACTTGTCCGGTGATTTCGGAGCGGCACTTTCCAATATTGATGCCGGACTCACCCTGGCTTACGACTCTCGGTTCTGGACTTCGTACATCGATCGGCTGAATATTAGCTACACGTTGGTTGAATTGAACGATGGTCGCATCGGATGGGTGCCTGAGATTCGTGTGCCGCGTCTTGCCAACTATCCCGATGCTTGGCCCGTGGTTATTGGTGCTCAAAACCTATTGGTCGAAACCGAGGGTCCTAGCTCACAATTGACAATCCGCACTGAACCGATTTGGTTGGACGCAATTGAGTTGTTTTACAGCGAAGCGATGGCGTTGAGGATTCGAAATAGCTTGCTTGGTAAAATTGCCGATCTGAACGACTTGTCACCAAGACTGACTGAGATGTACTCTCAGGCACCGGCGAATATGCCGGAAATTTTGCAGCGTTGCCAGAATGTTTGTCACGCAATTGCGTTGCGATCCATGCAAGATGACAAACGAGCGGCCATCGTTTTGCAACAGAATCTCACTTTAGACAACGGATATGATCATCCACTTACGAGCATCGCTTTGTTAGAGCTTGCGAGCATTGCGGCTCAAAGTGGTGATTTGAGCGAAGCGCAACTTCGTGCTGGTCAGTCGTCGTTGTTGGCCGCCCGACTTGGTCAAGCCGACGTGCTCAGCGATGCGTTGTTTGTCGTGACGCGAACTGCCGAATACGCTGCGCCCGGATCTGGGCTAACGATTTCCGAAGAAGTCTTGCGATGGTCAGAAAATCGATTTGGGCTGACGTACTTGACCGCCTTAGCCACTGCACTTGAGTCCGCTTCGATTACTCGCAACACTGGAGTCAGGGCGGGTCTTCTAAGTCGCTTTGAGCGGCTTACCAAATCGCGAGAAGTCGATTTGCCTCTGTTGCAAGCCGCGATTCATAACAATCGTATTCGTGATGCCGTGGCGGTTGGTCAGTTTGATGCAGCAAAGGTTGCCATCACTAATTTAAACGCATTTGCCTTGGGTAGCGACACGCCCACTGCGCTTGTGCCAGAAGTGCTGCAAGCACAAGTAATTAAGTCCGCATTGCGCGATCGCCGCGGTAACGTTAAGCAATGGACCGGTCGCTTGGCAGCTCTAACCCAGCGGCCCAGGCCGACTCAAATGTTGCTTGAGCCATGGCAGATGTTCGTGTGGGATTCAATGCCACTCAACGATCTTTACGCGATTCTAATTGACGAATCGTTAAAGGACGCCGATCCAGACAAGTCGCTCCAACTGATAAATCAATGGCATGAGCGACAGCTACGCGTCTCGCAGCCGCTGTGGAGCCGAATGTACGAGATACGCGATCCGATTCTCGGCGAGATAAACGCCCAGACACCAGCACAGGCGGATGAATTGAAGCGATTCCAGGCCCGATTTGTGTCACTACGGACTCGCCGTCAAGAGATTGATATTCGCTGGCAGCAGTTTCAAGCGATGGTCGGCGACGACAAAGTAGTCTGGCAAGCTGAACAGGCGCGCCAGTGGCTGCAACTTCAGCAACTAGCGACCGGTTTACATCAAGAATTGATTTTCACTAGTCTTTTGCCAATTGTTGCGCCGGCAAACAGCGCAGAGCAAATTGATTTGCAGCAGATTCGTTCCGATCTCCGCCCCAATCAAGCGATAGTCGGTTTCTTCGACGATCGCTCCCGAACGCTTGGCTACCTAATCGATGCCCAGGGCAGTTCGGTCTGGTCGGTCGCTGATGTCGGCAAACTTCGAGCATTAAAATCACGGTTGCTTGATTTGATGATGCCCTTTGCAACAGTAAGCCAATTGTGGCAATCGCAAGAACAATCGCCTGATTGGCAAAATGCGAGTTTGCAATTCACGAACGCTTTGATGCCACCTGAAATTCTGATTCGCCTGCAGAAAGCAACTCAGGTGAAAATTATTCCGCACGGCGCATTTTGGTCGGTTCCGTTTGAGGTTTTGATTGAGAACATCCAGCCCAATAATACTGGCTGTTGGATTGCTAATTCGGAACTATCGTACGCCTTGTCACTGAGAGCTGCTGGTTTCAAACCGTCGCTCGAAAGAGACGCAATATCGAAAGCGGTTTATCTGTCGAGAAGCAATTTTCTTGTACCTGAAAATGCCGTTGATCAAGAGTTGCAAAACGAAATCCAATCAACATTGGATTCGAAGGTGTTTACCAAATCAATCTTAGGAAAAGATTCACCGCCGAACTTTCAATTTCAACTCGTTCAAGCGGAACAAATCGACGTGGCTTCTGAGTTTTATTTGACGCCGGGCGCTCAGGCGGAAGTCATCTCTTTTCGCGATCAAAGCATCATGCTCGACTCTGCGACGTTGGCAAACGTCGCATCTGCGAACTCGCTTCACTTTTACGGAATAACAGCCGCAGCGGCATTAGCGATGCAGAATCAGTCCTCAATTCTGACTGACTGGCTGAGTTTCCATAGAAATATTCACACGGAGCAAATCTTGATTCGCCAGTGGGCAGTCAACGGTGAAAGCACTTCTGCATTTATGTCGGAATTTCTTCGAAGGAATGAAGATGAGACGCCCGAGGCGTTTCAAAAAAGTATCCTGAGTCTTTGGGAAACGAACTTCAACACGCTCAATGAGCCTCGATTTCATTCAAGCGGAAAACGAGTCGAAGGGCGACTGATTAGCGGCAAAATGCCTCTTTTCTGGGGAGGTTGGAAATTGATCACTAACTACCCAATCAACACACCCGTTAGATAATTTTCGTGACCGTTATTGCACGTTGAGATCGACCGCCTGATCGAGTTCCTACTAAGACCTAAAACAATGAAGCAATGGATCGTTCAAGAGAATTGGCCAGTCGAACTGAGAAAGTTTCTGATCGAATTTGGCGTCGCTCCAGTAAGTGGAACGCATCGCGTTTCTCCGATAGTTGTAGAAAAAGTTCGTGCATTAAGCTCGTCGTTCGGTCAAGCCGGTCGAGCTTCGTCTATAGAGTCAGCGTTGTATTTAGCGGTTGGCGACCTGGAAAGATCGCATGAGATTTCTCAGGCCGATCATTCTGCGTTTGGGTCTTATCTGCACGGAATAATGCATCGTCGCGAGGGTGATTTCTCGAACGCTGACTACTGGTTTCATCGCGCTGGCCGATTAAACTCTTTGTCTGGAATCGACGTCGACGAGGCAGAGGTACGGCAGCACTTTGGAGAAAGTTTTTCACCGAAAGGTGTACAAAGCTTCGATCCAACTTGGCTGACGTCACTGCATCGTGAAGTCTTCAATCTGCCTCAAGAAACGGCGAAAGTTCAGATGGTCAATCAGCTTTCGTGGCAAGAGTGGCGACAGATAGCCAACGATTTGATTGCTCGATAAGTGCTCGATTGATATGAATATCGTTTTCCATTGCGAACATTGTCGAACAGTGATGCAAACTTCCGACGATTCGGTCGGGATGCAATGCATTTGTGTTGGGTGTGGCCAGCGAACAACGATTCAACTGGACGAGTCCAACGCGAATAACCAACCGCGTTCAGTAGGTCGCACTCAGGCAGAAGACAAGATTTCAACCGCGAGAGAGAAATCGCGTAATCAGGATGACGGTAGTTCGGGTGTTGAATCTCCCGCCCGCAAGTCAGAGATCATCTCCGTTAGCTGCCCAATCTGTCAGCATCAATTGGATTACACACGTAATCTCGTTGGAACCAAGGGCTTGTGCCGCAATTGCCACGAAGTCTTTTTGCTGCCCGATAAAGGTGAAGCAATTATTGCCGAAGTGGCCGATCCAGACTCGATCGCCTTTGCTTGTTCCAGTTGTTCGCAACTATTTGAAGGTAAAACCAGTCAGATTGGAAAGAAGGGGCGTTGCACAAATTGCCGAAGTGTCTTCACAATTCTGGCGATCGAAAGAAAGCCGCCCGAAAATCGCCGCCCGATTGTTGAGCCGGTGAAATCGTCTCGACCAAAAACAGTCGCAACACCGCCAAGTGTTTATAAGCCATCGACACCACCTGCGAAAAAGAAGCCCGCCAAACCGGCTGCGGCCACTCGACCCTCGCAACCGGTCGAGCCAGTCTCTTTGGACGAGTGGTCAGCATTCGATCCAAACTTCGGGTCGGTCAGTTCACAGGGATGGGAAAATAGCCCATCGACCGCTTATGCGGCATCGACCGTTTCGCTCGGTTCGCGGAGTCGGTCACTTGGTTTTGGTGAGATCATCGAGCACACTTTTAACCACATGTTTCCCGGCTTGTTTTACCTCTACCTGCCGTTTTTGATCATGTTTTTGGTCGGCATTGTCGCTTGGGCTATCATGATTGGAGCTGATTTCGCTGGAGACTTTCTTGTTTCTGATTTTCCAATCGGTGCATTGATTGTAAAACTTGGCGCACTGATCATTGCATTCGTTGGACAGATTGTTGCAGCGGTGTGGATCTATCCATCGTTTTTTCGAATCGCCAACGCGGCTGTCAAAGGAAGGGAAGTCAGCACTGATCTTCTGGACACGTCGTTTGATATCCGCTTGAACATGGTCGGATATATTTTACTACAGGGTCTTGTCTCGCTGGTTTTTTCGTTGCCGATGATCGGACTTGTGATCATTGCTTCACTTTCGCAATCGTTAGTTTTGCTAGTCGTTGCGATGCTGGCGGTGTTTGGTTTCAGTCTGTTTTACAGCAATTTCTTTTTGATCGGTGGTTGTGCGGTCGTCGATCGAAAAACGCCTTTCGAAGCGGTTCAATTATCGTTTTCGATCCCGACCAAAAACTTTGGTGTGTTTTTGGGCTTGAACATTGTCGAAGCCATTTTGATGGTGCCGCTCATCTGCACTATAGTTGGGTTCTACTTTTTCGGTTTTCAATACCTAATCCTCCGCAGCGCGACTTGCTACCATTTGAGTACGAGAAAGTAGCTCATTTACCGTGCTCGCGTACAAGACTGTCAATGGACAGGGCATTCGAACGGAAACGTGTCGTCTAGTGGTTCGTTTGCCAGTTGAACGAGAAACGGGACCAAACGTTCGGCCAGTTTATCCAACGCGAGCTGCCCCTTTGCGGCGGATGCAGCGTGAGGATTACCGCTGCCAGAGTTTTTGGTCAGCAGATGCCAAGGTCTTGTGATTTTGACCCAGCCGGCTTGCAAAGCGTCGAATCGAAAGTTGGAGATCGCTCCATCGTCGGCAGCCAGGCTTCCGTCGGCGTTCCGTGCGACCAAAGCGGGATCGATCGCCAAGATGCAAGACGTCTCCAGCTCGCCGGCATGGTCTTCTGCGTGATCGAAGACTTCTGGCCGCATATCGGTCAAAACGGACAGCCAATTGCAAAGAAAAACTTGAACTTTGGTTTGTCCATAAATCTCGCGAAGCCATGGCTTCAAGTCGTTTCCTCCATGACCGTTGAGGATCAGCAGTTTTTGAATTCCGTTCTTCGAAACCGTTTCAAGCAGATCTGTCAGCACGGCGAAGACCGTAGATGGCCGAAGGTTCATGGCCCAGGGAAAGTTCTCAAGATTGCTTTCGGTGCCATACGGCAAGGCGGGTAATGCCAAAATACGTGCTCCCGAACTCCAGGCCTGAGAGCATAAGTGATTGACGATCCAGTCGACCTGCAAAGTGTCAGTTGAATAGGGCAAGTGCAGGTTGTGCGGTTCGGTCGCGCCCAGCGGCAATATTGCTGCTTGAAAATCGATCTGACGTATTTCCGAGAGATTGGCTGTCGCTAAATTCCATGGTTGTGCAAGCCGGATTGTAGAAGTGGTTTGAGGCGAACTCATGATGGTCTAACTCCAGCAAAATCGACAACAAAAACGGTTTCTCTTGGTAAGCTTTTCCGGTCGTCAGACGTTTTTCCAATATGCCGAGAAAGACACGTTGGGCGATACGTTTTTTATAAGCTAGTTGAGGTTGTACACCGAGCTGGAGAGTCTGGAAAGCCGATAACAGTTGTGGGGATTTTTCTTATTTACAGTAACAATCCCCACTTAACAGCAGACGGTAAGCGAACAAGTAAATACAATAGCGCAACGGTTGGTTTGAAACTGTACGCGAACCGCGTAACGGTACAGGAACATGACCAACTGGCTATCAACTTTGGATAGTAGTCTTCTGATATGATCGCACAGAGCATACCAGCAATGCCCAAGTCGCAGCGCGACAACCACTACCTTCGAGCCCGCTCACGGCTTGGCAAATACCGCATCGAACGGCGTTTGGCGGAAGGTGGTTTTGCACACGTTTACCAAGCCTTTGACACGATCGAAGGAGTTCATGTGGCATTAAAAATGCCGCATCAATCCAACGTCACGACGTCGCTATTGGATTGTTTTCAACGCGAAGCTCGCTTAGTTGCTCGGCTGGACCACCCCAATATTCTTCCGATCAAAGATGCTTCGTTCATTGATGGTCGATTTGTCATTACCTCTCGATTAGGTGCCAAAACCCTCGGTGATCGGTTGCGAAATCGAATTTCTTTCGCAACGGCAATCAACTTGATCGAGCAAATGCTCGATGCGGTCGCATACGCCCATCAAAACAAGATAATCCATTGCGACATCAAACCGGAGAACATGATTATCAACCCGGATGGTCGCTTGCAATTAATGGATTTCGGAATTGCGAAAGTTGCCCAGAGAACGATCGTGCGAACCATGATTGCGTCTGGGTCGGGGACTGTCGGCTACATGGCGCCCGAGCAAGCGATGGGGCGACCTAGCGCCCGATCGGATGTTTTTGCAATTGGATTGATGATGTACAAAATTCTGACAAACAAATTGCCAGAATATCCTTTTGATTGGCCGCCTCCAGGCTACGCCACGCTTCGACGTAAGGCTCATCCTGATTTGATCGAATTCATTCGACGAAGTTTAGAAGTTCGGCCAGTTCGGCGCTATCGAGATGCTAATGAAATGCTTCACGTTTTCCGCCGTATGAAACCGCGAATCAAACGATTCGCGGCCAAAGGAACGAGCAAGCCTACCTCGTAAGCGACGTTTCTTCGTATACTGTTCTGCAGAATTGCTCGCGGTTTCATCATTGGGCCGCTTCAGTCAACTTACTGCAAGGACATTACCGTTGGGTACTAGCAACGTTCAGCTTTCGACTCACGATACCCCCAATGCCAGCTACGAATTTTATAAGCAGCTAGCACGAATAATCAATTCGGGTCAATCGCGAGCAATCGTCGTTTCTGGCAATATTAATGACCTCTATTTCGATGGCCAGAATTATGTCCCTTTGATTCCATTCTTGCTTGCAAAAACGAAGCTCGACGGTTTGATCCAGGTCACCTACGAGTTGAACGGGCCAGTTCGAATTGCTGATTCGGACAAGGCAAAATTACGTGAAGCTTGGGCCGCTTGGAAGAATTCCGTTTCATTAGATTCCGTTCCGCTTAAAGAGCTAATGCAGGACGGTTCGAAGTTCGATCTTCGACGTCGTGAGTTTGACCAATACCTTCGTGATGCACTCGGAAATGCGACGCAAGCGCTTGAGTTTTTACGGCAGTTGACGATTTGTTCTCGTGAGGCGTTGCGCGAAAATCTGCTCATCTTGATCGAAGCAGCAGATATGCTGCTGCCCGCTGGCGATGGCGATATTTCCAAAATGAATGACGCGCAATTGCGCCGCATTGCAATTGTCAGCGATTGGTTCAGTGATCCAGCATTTTATAACGGCAAGGACACGCTCTGCTTGCTGGCTGAAAGCCGTTCGATGTTGCATCCGCGCGTTTCGCGGTTGCCGCAAGTCTTGTCGGTCGAAGTCGCTTCGCCGGACATGAATTCAAGGCTGCACTTCTTGAATCATCACGCTTCTCGCAACGGCAAATCAAATGAAAATGGTGATTCGGACCGTCGCATCGTCGCCGAGGCCACTGCGGGGTTAACCTTACACGCGTTGCGCCAGTTGATATTGGTCTCTGACTATCTCAACAAGCCGATTGATCGACAGGATACGACCCTTCAAGTCGAGGCCTTTATTCAGGCTCAATTGGGAGACGATGTCGTTGAGTTTAAGAAACCTCAGCACACGCTTAAGGACTGCATTGGATTCACTCAACTAAAAACGTTTCTCGACGAATACATGTTGCCAAGACTACGTTTGGGCGACGATCGAGCATTGCCCGGTGCCGCGATTGCCGGCCCCATTGGTGGCGGAAAAACCTTCATTTTCGAAGCGGTTGCGGCCGAAATGGACATGCCGGTTCTCGTTCTCAAAAACATTCGCAGCCAATGGTTCGGCCAGACCGATGTGTTGTTCGAACGCTTAAAAAGAGTGCTCGAATCGCTTGAGAAAGTTGTGATTTTCGTCGACGAAGCCGATACGCAATTTGGAGGTGTTGGTCCCAACGCGCATGAAACCGAGCGTCGATTGACCGGGAAAATTCAGGGTATGATGAGCGACCCGGTTCTGCGGGGGAAAATAATATGGCTCTTGATGACCGCGAGAATTCATTTGCTCTCGCCGGACATTCGTCGCCCGGGGCGGGTGGGCGATCTGATCATACCGATACTCGATCCAATCGGCGATGATCGGCGGCAGTTTATTCGATGGATGTTGAAGCCGACCGGCATGGTAAATGACGATTTGGTCCAATGGTTGGACGTTGAGGGATTGGAACAAGATATGTCGTCGGCCGGATTTGCCGCATTGCGCAGTCAGTTCAAGGCGATTCCGCCAAAAGACGAAGCGGATTTGAAAGCGGTCATCTTCGATTTTCTTCAGCCCGCAATTCGCCAGACGCGGCGATATCAGACGCTGCAAGCGCTCGTCAATTGCACGCGGCGTTCATTGCTTCCCAATCCAGAGGTAACCGACCAAGAGCGGGCGCAGTGGGAGCAAGAAATTAGGCAACTGGAGATGATGGGTATCGCCTAGCCCAGCCAATCGGGTTTCGCCGCAGATCGAGCTGCGGCAGTATGGTATGATGGGACCGAAGTTTTAAGCTCACTTCATTGATTTGCCTTTTTTTGAAAAGAATTGCCATGACTCGCTTCAAAGCAATACTCGTTGCTGCGGCCATTTTCGTTTCTATGCAAGCGAGCGGTTTTATCCTCGCGCAAGAAAAATTTTCTGACTTGGTTGGGGCGGTCAAAGTCGCGCCCGTCGCCGATTCCAAATCGATCGAAGTTCCCTACATCACTTGGGGCGGCGACGTTGCAACATTTCTCGCCAACGGAGATTTGAAGACCAAGCCCGGATCGATTTACGCAAACTCAAAGCTCGACTTGCAGCTTGTTGGTGGCGACGATTTTGTGGAACAAACGCGACGTTACGTCAGCGGAAAATCGCCGTTCCTCCGAGGAACAATGCATATGTTGGGAATGGCCAGCGAGGTCATCGGCAAAGACCCAGCGACACAGCCAGTCGTTCTGCTGCAATTGTCGTGGAGTGCTGGAGATCACATCGTCGCTCGCAAAGGCATTAAAAACTTGAACGAGCTCAAAGGGAAAAAGATCGCGGTCCAACAAGGTGGGCCACACGTCGGATTGCTGTACGATTCGCTCGCCGCCGCCCAGCTTCAAAAGGCCGATGTGCAGATCGTCTGGACGAAAGACATAACCGGTCCTAATGGTCCAGCCGAGGCGTTTCGAAAAGATTCTTCGCTCGATGCCTGTTGCGTCATAACACCTGACATGATTGGCTTGACTGGTGGGGCGTCAGACGTTGGTTCGGGCGCCGAAGGAACGGTTGAAGGTGCTAAAGTCATCAACAGTACGGCGCAGATGAGCCGTTCGATCGCAGACGTGATCGCTGTGCGTTCAGACTGGTTCAAGACGCATCAAGATTGGTGCAAGGCTTATGTGGCGGGCTATCTAGCGGGCACTGAAAAGCTTGTCGCGATGCGGAAGGCGTTCGAAGCCGATCAAAAAATGAGTCCGGAATATCGCAATATCTTAACGATCAGCCAACGTGTATTTGGAGCGGAATTTTTGCCCACCCTCGAAATTGACGCGCACGGTTTGCTGCTGGATTGTGCCTTTGCTGGATTACCCGGACAGATTTCATTCTTTAACGATGCCGGCAATTTGTCAGGCTTTGAAGCCAAGAGCAAAGAAGCGATCGACATGGCTACGTCTTGGGGGTACGCCAGTGTTCGCGTCGGATTCAATCCACCAAAATTCGATTACAAGGAGATCGCAAAGCTAGGCAAAATTGAATACGTCGAACCGAAGATGCAAGAGAAATTTAATTCGTCTGCGGAATCAGTTGATCAGTTCTTCGGCGAGGACTTAAACGACAATACAATCGTCAGTTTTTCAATCTCTTTCAATCCCAATCAAACCGACTTCCCTGTCGATCAATACGGCAGTGATTTTTTGAGAGCATTAAAAGGTGCCAGCACATTCGGCAACGCTCGGGTGGTCATCCGAGGACATGCAGATCCAACCAAAACGTTGATCGATCTGGTTAAAGCCGGCATGGCAAAGGGGCTAATTCAACAAAACGGTGTCGCTGGAAATTACCGATATTATTTTCAGGGAAAACCGTTGGAATTGAATGACACGAAGAAAATTTCCGAGTTGATTAAGCAAGGCGCGTTCTCAGGCGGTGAACCAGACCCAAACATCACCATGCAGGCTGCTTTGACGTTATCCAAGTCACGGGCTGATCAAGTAATGAAGGCGCTTCAAGATTACGCAAAGCAAACCAATGTAAATCTTGACCTGTCGCAGATCAGTCCCGTCGGTGCTGGAATCGCAGAACCGCTGATTGCCAAACCGCGAAATATGGATGAAGCTCAGCAAAACATGCGAGTCGAATTTCGCATCGTCAAAGTCAACGCAGAGGCACTAGCGCCGACCGATTTCAACTTTTGATTCATCGTAGCTGGAGTCGCCAGACTTAGGAAAAGACAGGGCAACCGAACTTTGGCAAGTCCCGCTACGTCAATATTCCTAAAGCAGTTCTTCTTCTAAGCTGGCGGAGTATTCCAGTCGGCTACCAGCGCCGCTGAAGCCGATAACCGTTGAGTCCCAGTTCATTTCTTTCTTGATTAAACGGCCTGCGTCGACATCAAATCGAATGGTGCCGTTGTTCATCTGTTGCATCACTTGGGCTTCAACTTCGGGTTCGCGAATTGGCGTCAGTGGTTCATTGCGAACCTGAATGACAGCCACGCCCGCGCTGACTTTTTGAAGCGTAAAGACTTCACGGATATTGACCTTCATTGGCGTCTTGTCACCGCGCCGCACTTGGACTTCACGTTCGGTTTCCCATTGCTCACCGATACCGATTGCATGTTCAGGGAATCGGATCGCGATTTCACCAAGGTTTAGTTTTGCATATTTGTCATCCGCCGTGCGATCGACGACTTCGCCAGAGGGCATAATCGTAATCGTTGAAATGACCTGATCGACCTTGCCATGAACATCCGCGAATTGTTTTGGCACGTCACCATGATCGGAGTTGTATCGAACTTCGTTTGCATCGCCGACTTGATTGGACGCGTCGACTTCACGAACGCTGTGTTCAAAAGTCATGCTGCCGTCAGCTTGAACCGAGAGAACTTTCCAGTTTTTAGTGCTGACAGTTCGGCAATGGCTGGCCTGCTGTTCGTCGCTAACCTTGGTCATCGTCTTTGCAAGATGAGTCACGCGCGAACCGATCGATTCGCCTGGCTTCATTCGATATTGCAGTAAAAATTTTTGGCCATCAGCAGTATCGCCAGCACTGGCCGAATTCGCTTTTGAGACTGCGCTAACTGGCGTCGCGATCACCGTTTTTACACTCGTACCAACGGCATCTTCTGCGCAAACTCGCTGGTCGGGTGTCATTCCGATAAAGAATGGTGTTGCAAGCGAAACACTAAAAAAAACGAGTCGTGAAATGTGCATGACGGCAACTCCCGATGACGCGTAAGCTGGTAGGAATGGCGAACTTAGGTGTTTTGTAAGCAAGTCAGGCGGCTGACGTCCAGATTGATTTTTCGAGAAGTTTTGAAACCCTCGTTCCAGTGCTGCTGGAACACTACATTTTCGAAAAGTAGCTTTTGCGATTCAATCGCTATCCAGTAAACTCTCGACAGGTGGCAACTGAATCGACGGCAACACTGAAGGAACAGACTTGTGACGAATCGTAAAAAGACCTCTCGAAATCCGTCCAGCCCTCGCGGCCTAAATCTCAACGCGTTAAGGCAAGCGATTAGAAAATTTGGCGTTGAAAATTTTGTGGAGAAAGGTTCGCTCGATGAATCCAGCGACATCTCGTTTGCGATGCTGAATCGGCCAGTAAAAAAGATTTCGAAAACTGAGCAATGGTCGGCTGCGTTCATCCAAACTCGCACTAGGCTTGGTAAGTTCGTCGCAAATGAGAAGAGCGAGGTTGATTCAGAATGCCAAATTACTCAAATCTTTGAAGATGGAATGATTGTCGGAACGTGCCGACCAACCTATTCCGACAAACCAGGTTTGACCAGTGAATATCGACTTTTTATCAATCACCCTGGCAAGGATATTTTGGTTGGTTGTTCGTGCCGAGAGTCCGATGGAAAGGCTGCGTGCAGTCACACTTCTAAGTTTCTTGGGCAAGCAATCGCCGAGCTTAACCGCTCATGGTCAACGCTTTACCAGCGAGTCGCGGCAGGCCGTTTCGATGTCAAGCAACCTAAAGAGAGCGAATTTCGATATGACGTAGCCTACCATGTCAAGCTCGCGCTAAGCAGATTGGTCATACCCTCTGAAGTCCTAGAATTTGATGACGGCGAGTTGCCTCCGATCGAAGAAAAAGCATCGCAACGATTGTTTTGGGATCTGAATTTGTCGAACGGTTCGATTGGCGTAAATGCGATTGCTCAGCAGGAGAAAAAACGAGGTGGCTGGACAAAAGGTCGAAAGATCTCCTTGGGAAATCTGACCGATTATCATCACATCATGTCTCCAATCGACCGCAAGATTGCAGACTTAGTGCGATTTGATTATTCGTATTATCGAATACAAACCGAGATCGATATTTTCGACGCGATAAATTTGCTTTGCGGCCAATCGAACGTGTCACTCAATGGACAACCGGTCGAGATCTCGCAAGGCTCGTCCGCAATCCGATTGTGTCGCGATACAGAAAATTGTTGGCTTTATCCTGAAGCTGCCGTTGCGTCGGGGACAAAGATCGCAGCCTCGGCTAGTGCAATGCTGTTCTTCAACGAACAGGCGGGAACGATAATACATTGCAAGCTGCGACCAATTCAGTTGCAATGTCTTCAAAGTCTTGTCCAAACGCCGAAGATTCCACTAGAGTTCGAATCGCATTTGGTGGAGAAAGCGCGACAATTGCAGAAGCTCTTCACGGTCAATTTGCCGCCTGAACTCGCCGGCGAAGTTGTCAAGGAGAAGATAAAGGCAATCATACTGCTTCGCTCGCAAGCCAATGGAATTCTTGACTACGGGATACGAATTCGAAACGAGGCGGGCAAGCTATTCGCTCCCGGCGGTGGCCTGTTATGCCGTGCTGTCAAGCAAGCTGGTCAAACGGTCCAGGTCCAACGAGACGCCCAGCTTGAATGCAATCTGGCAACGAAGCTTTTGCGTGAATTGAAATTGCCGACCGACGATTTCACGGGCTCATTGGATAATTTCGAAGAAGCTATGAGCTTGTTGGAAAGCCTCGAATCCATTGATCCGACAGAGGCCGAAGTCTTGTGGGACAAACAATCCGAACCGCCGATTCGAGTTCTAGGAATGGTGACGAACAAAAACGTCAGCGTCGGAATTACCAGTAAACGCGACTGGTTTCAACTTAGCGGCAAATGCGATTTTGGTTCCGAATCAATCGAATTGGTCGACTTGCTGGAAGCGTTGCAGGCCAAAGGTGAAGCCAATCAGCGCGGGGAATACATTCGCGTTGGGGACAAAGGTTGGACACGGATTGCAGACGACCTAAAATCGCAACTTGCCAAGTTGCGTGACGTCGTGTCGCAAGAACGGAAGACTTTGAAGTTTGACGCCACCGCTGCCTATCAGATGCGAGAATTGCTACAGCAAAATGTCGAAGTCAAAGCTTCGGCGGCATGGACCAAGTGCCTCACAAGACTCGAAACGGCGGAACGTTTCGAGCCGAAATTGCCAAAGGATCTAAACGCCGAACTTCGACAATACCAGCTTGACGGTTATCACTGGCTGCGTCGGCTGAGCGAATGGGGCGTCGGTGGCGTGCTGGCTGATGACATGGGACTGGGTAAAACTTTGCAGACCTTGGCCGTTCTATTGGACCGTCGAAAGTCAGGCCCAACGTTGGTGATCGCGCCAACTTCAGTGGGCTTCAATTGGATGCGCGAGACGGAAAAATTCGCACCGCAATTGGAAGCTCACTTGTATCGCGAAACCGAACGGGCGGATTTTCTCAAACAGGTTGGGCCAGGCAGCCTCGTTGTATGCAGCTATGGTCTGGCGTTGCGTGACGCCGAAGCGCTGGCGGAAATTCAATGGTCCAATCTGGTGCTCGACGAAGCCCAAGCGATAAAGAATTCTCGTTCGAAAACGTCGCTGGCAATCGCAACTATTCCTGCTGACTGGAAAATTGCCTTGACCGGAACGCCAGTTGAAAATCATCTTGGCGAATTGTGGAGCCTGTTTCATGTCGTCTCGCCGGGCGTCTTTGGCGGTTGGGAACAATTCCGCAAACGTTTCGCCGCGCCGATTGAAAAGGGTGACGATGTAGAGCGCAAAGTTGCCCTACAAGAACGGCTCAAACCCTTCGTGTTGCGGCGAACCAAGTCTGCCGTTTTGAAGGATTTGCCACCACGTAGCGAAATGAATTTATACGTCGAGCTTGGCCCTGAAGAGCGAGCGATGTACGAGCGAGTTCGCCAATCCGCGATCGGCGAAATCGACCAGATCGCCAATCTGAAAGAAATCAACGACCAACGTTTTCGAATTCTCGCCTTGCTGACTCGGCTGCGACAATTGGCATGCAGCCCCAAAATGGTTCACGAAGAGTGGACAGACCGATCGGCCAAATTAGTTCAGTTGTCTCAAACACTCAAAGAGTTGCAAGAAGAAGGTCACCGCGTGCTGATCTTTAGCCAGTTCGTCAAGCATCTAGATTTGATCCGAACGATGCTCGACGAAGAAAATATCACGTTTGAATATCTTGATGGTTCGACTCCGGCGGCTGAACGACAAAATCGGGTTGACCGATTTCAAAATGGAACAGCAACTGCATTCCTGATATCGCTCAAGGCTGGCGGGACGGGATTGAATCTGACAGCCGCCGACTACGTGATTCACATGGATCCGTGGTGGAATCCGGCTGTTGAAGATCAAGCGACCGATCGTGCGCATCGCATCGGTCAAGACAAACCGGTAATGGTCTATAGATTAGTTGCCAAGGATACGATCGAAGAGGAAATACTTAAGTTGCACGAAAGCAAACGCGACTTGGTTGCCGGTGTCCTGGAAGGTGCTCATACGGCGAGTAAGCTTTCGACCGCCGACCTCATCGATATGTTGCGACGATAAATCGACATTGACTGTCTAGAGCGCATTGACCTGCTTGGGCGCAACTTGTGTCCAAGCTTTGGTCAGGATTGCGTCGGGTGTCAGTCCTTGTGCACTGGCCGAAAAAGAGATCACGATTCGATGCCGTAAGACAGGCAGAGCTAGTGCTTGCACATCAGCGACGCTGACTACGGTTCGACCTTTAAGAAGCGCGCGAGCCTTGCCGGCGAGCGCCAAATGTTGACACGCTCGCGGCCCAGGCCCCCACTGAATGCAGTCTTTTACCCAATCGGGTGAGTCGTTTTCTGAGGGGCGCAGAATCCTAACAAAATCGAGAATTAAGTTCTTAACGTTGTCCGGCAGTGGAACGTCACGAACGAGTCGTTGATACCGCAGCAACTGTTCAGCCTCGATCATCGGTTCAATTTCGTTTTCAATATTGCCGGTCGTGAGATCCATGATCATCGACTCATCTTGCCTGGACGGGTACCCAACAATGATCTGGAGTAGGAAACGATCCCGTTGCGCTTCGGGCAATGGGTATGTCCCTTCTTGCTCGATTGGGTTCTGTGTGGCAAGAACGAAAAACGGTTCTGGCAGTCGATACGTTTCACGACCGACAGTGACTGAATGTTCCTGCATTGCTTCTAAAAGCGCAGCTTGCGTTTTGGGTGGCGTTCGATTGATTTCGTCCGCCAATAGGATTTGAGTAAAAATGGGACCGCTTTGGAAAACGAGTTTGCGACCACCGTGTTCATGCGACTCTTGGATTATGTCAGTGCCAATAATATCGGACGGCATCAAGTCTGGCGTAAATTGAACTCGCGAGAACTTTAGATGCATCGCCTGTGAAAGCGAGCGGACCATCAACGTCTTTGCCAAACCCGGCGCACCTTCGAGTAAACAGTGACCGCCTGCGAGCAACGCGATGAGCAATTGTTCAAGCGTTTCTTGTTGGCCGACGACTTTGCTATGGATCGCTGTCAGGACGTCTTGCATTTCCTGACGAAGTTCCGTCGCGAGTTGCAAGTCGGACGGCTTGGGCTGATGATTCATGAAGTCGATAAGTCGATCGTTTAAGAAAACAATTTTGTGACCGCTTGGCCTTTGACTAACTCACGCGGTTGATTGAGATGATTATAGACAATGGTTTCCGGATCGATCCCGAAAGCGTGGTAAATGGTCGCCAAAAGTTCGGTTGGATGGACTGGATCGGAAATTGGCGCACTAGCAGTCTTGTCACTTTCGCCATGAACGTAACCGCGTTTGATTCCAGCGCCGGCCATAACGGCGGTATAGCAATACGGCCAGTGATCGCGACCATCGTCCTGATTATTATTGCCGCTTGTACTGACACCGCGTTGCGGAGATCGTCCAAATTCACCGACTGCGACGACCAGTGTCTCGTCCAGCATGCCACGCTGATCCAAGTCTTCAATCAGAGTTGAAAGTCCAGCGTCTAACATTGGTGCAGACTGGTTCTTCATTCGTTTTGAAAGTTCCACATGATGGTCCCAAGAGTGGTTGTCGCTATTGGCAACCTTGGGCCAGATGACTTCCACTACTCGTGTGCCCGCTTCGACCAAACGCCGCGCCAGCAAGCAGCTTTGCCCAAAAGTGTTGCGACCATAGGCGTCGCGGAGAATATCGGGTTCAGAACCGAGGCCGAACGCATCGCGGGCCTTGCCGGACACGATTAAAGAAAGGGCTTGATCAAAATACTCGTCTAGTTGGTAATTCTCAACGGCCGCGTTAATCGTCGGCATTTTTTGATTGATCAAATCGCGAAGATCAGCGCGGCGCTGAAGTCGTACGGCAAAGACCTCCGGTCTAAGTTGCAAATCGGCTACGCTGATGCGTTCCATCTTCTCCATGTCCATATCATCGCCATCGGGATAAAGCGTATACGGGTCGTATGCTTTGCCCAGAAAACCAGCCGTTCCTCCCTTGCCGACGACGTTGGATTCTTGCAGCGGTCGTGGCAACATGACAAACGGCAACATCGGTTCATCGGCCGGTCGCAAGCGGACAAGGTTCGAGCCAAAATTAGGAAAGTCCTTCGGCGTCGGCGGCTCAAGCTGACCAGAAGCACTAACTTTGTCTGTCGTATAACCAGTCATCATTTGATAGATTGCGGCAGTATGATTGAACAGGCCATTAGGCGTATAGCTCATCGAGCGGATCATTGTGAAACGATCGTTCAGTTGGCTGAGCTTGGGCAGATTCTCGGTGTACTGAATGCCAGGTATTTTCGTGCTGATCGGCTTGAAAACACTGCGCACGTTATCGGGCACGTTTTCTTTTGGGTCCCACAAATCGATGTGACTTGGACCGCCTTGCAGGTAAACCAGGATCACACTTTTTGCTTTGTTCCAACCCGGTGCACCATTCGTTGAATCTGCTGAAGAACTTTGCATTCGCAGTAAGCTGCCCAACGACATCCCCAACATGCCTGCTCCGCCAATTCTCATTACATCGCGACGAGACGGACCAACATGGCGATCGCAGACATCGCGACCAAGAGCACCTTGTAAGCGAAACATTTTTGGACCTCGAGGGGGGAAGTTGAGAGTTTTAATGGTTGAAGAGAAAAGCGGGGCTGTTGATTAGTGCCCATGTCAAATCTTCGGCGGCGGTAACTCTGATGTTTTCGGATTGAGCCTTACTCTCGGCCGCGTCGCTACGCATTCGAACGATTGATGGATCGTCCGGCGTTCGTATTTCAAGTCGCTTTACGCGCGTTTGAATCGCAGTCAGAATATCGTCCGGCGGTATGGCTTGTTTGGCAAGATTGAGGGCCGCCTTGAGCTGCTTTGTTTCCGCGTCGATGCGTCGGTAGTATTCGTAAGCGTCATTCTGCGAACTCGCTTCACGTTGTTCTACAGGCGTCCGCGCAATGGCTTCAAGACTCTCACTCAATCCGATTGGAACGTCACCGCTTGCATCTGTGATGCTGATGCGAAAATGGGCCAAACGGTGTTCCGTTGCATTGTGAAATTGGTGGATTCGAAATTGCAGCGACCAGTCTGGTGGTAGCGCTAGCGATTGTTCGAGCGCAAAGACGGCCCAATGTTCGCTGCCGCCTGCATCGCTGATTGCCCAACCACCTTGATCTTTGTCGCGACCATCAATTGCTGCCGCAGCCGAATAGCCTTCCTGATCGAAATCGCTTAGTCCACTTTTCAGTTTGATTTGCTTCATCAAATCAGGTTGCGACGCAGGGCCGGCATACAATTCAATTTCGGTTACGACAAAATTCCCATTGCTTGCCAATCCAGGCCCGCCGCCTGGCAACTCAGATGCTTTAAGGGCTTCTAAGCGGAATGCGGTCAGGGTCGGCAGAAGCGTTAAAGAGTCGATTATGTAAGTTGTCTTTTCCGAATTGCCGGAAACTTTAATTGATCGATCCGCTTGCACAGCCAAAGTCGCTTGGTTCGTCGACTTCATTTTTTCTGGCACGACCAGATGCCATTGGGTATCGGAATGTTTGCCCTCCAAGTAAGTCGGCAAAGCTACCCTTAAAACTTCGTGACGAGCCTCAAGGTTAGATTCTGCGATTGCGATACGTTCCTTTCGCGATTGTTCCAAAAGTTCGCGTTCGGGCTTCATCGCTTCGGTCCGATCAGCAAGCTCGATATTCGCTTTCGCAAGCGCGGCCATGCGTTCGGATTCGCGGTGCTCTCGCTGGATTGCCCATTGGCTTTCTTGTTTCACGAGGTTGGCTTGTAGCCGTTCATTGTCGTCATGAATCTTCGGGAAGATGCCTAACGCAATGTCGATTTCTTCAAGCGATGGTTCACGATTGAGTACGCGAAGATAAATCTCTCTGACCAACAGCCGATCATCTTGCTGATCATTTGTCAGTCGATGTAGTGCGTTGTCTGGTTTCGCGATTGCTTGACCAATCGTTGGCCCGCTGACCAAAGCCATTATCGAGCCCAGTCGCAAGTCACTTGAACGTTCACATTCACAGGCACTTTCGCGAGCCGGTCGCCCGAGGTTGTTGAGAAATCCATCGGGCAAACCAGAATCGGCATCTGCTAGGCTTGCAGCACGTGTTCCCTCGGCGAGTCCAGGTAACTTCGAAATCGAGCCGGTCACTTGATGAATTGCATCGTAAAGAACTTCTGCAGGCAGCCGCCTAGCTTTGGCGTGTGAGTAATTTCGATCATCGTCCGCATTCCAGCGATTGGATGCGACCGAAAGTTGATAGACACGGCTTTGGCAAATTATCCGAATAATATGTTGGACGTCGAAACCGCTGTCGATGAACTCGCGTTCAAGATACGCCAGCAGCTCAGGGTTACTCGCCGGATTGCCCGCCCGAATATCATCGATCGGTTCAATCAATCCTGTGCCCAAAAGATAGCCCCACAAGCGATTGACATAGCTCCGCGCGAAATACGGATTGCTTGCGTCGGTAGCCCAATCGGCGAACTGTTGACGACGGCTGGCTGATTCGCTTGTTTTGACTTTACATTGGAAAGGGAACGTTGGCTTGACTGTTTCACTTGTTCGCAAATGCTTCATTTCGCCGCTCGTTTTATCTGAGACTACTTCGTAGAGCGGTTTGGCCCCTTCGACAGCCGTTCCGCCAATCGTCTCTGCGCCGCTAGCCTCATCCTTATTGAGTTCGATCTGAGTAAAATATGCGGCCGTCTGGTAATACTGGTCTTGGGTCCATCGTTCAAAAGGGTGATCGTGGCATTTGTTGCAATTGAAGCGCACGGCCAAGAACAAGTGAGTGGTGTTTTCGAGAAGCTCTTCGGGCGTGCGCAAAATTTTGAAATAGGCTGCCGCTGGATTCTCGCGGTTTGAACCGCTAGCGGTGAGAATCTCATGCGCGAATTCGTTGTAAGGTCGATTGTCAGCAATTTGCTTTGCGATCCAATCACGCAAAAGAATCGCGCCCGGCTTACCAAGAAATTTACTGTTCACTTGCAACAGGTCGCTCCATTTATTCGTCCAATGTTCGACATATTGTTTGCTAGAAATCAGCTCATCAATCACCGCATTCCGACGAGCGGAAATGTCACCAATTGGCGAATCAGAAGATGTTGAAGCCGCGTTGTCAGATTGAACGAAATCGTGATATTGCTCGACTGTTGGTGGCAAGCCGATCAAGTCAAGGTAGACACGGCGCAAGAACTCTTCGTCAGAGCACAGGTCCGAAGGGTGCGTTTTAATCCTTGCCCATTTCTTGGCCACTAGTTTATCGATCGTGTTCCAAGATTCTGGTTCGCTTTCAACGTACCCTTCACGCTCACCCATTATGGTTAAAGTGGTGGCCGCGTAAGCGCCTTCATAGCGAGCAAGCAGCGGCGCTTCGCCTCGTCGCAATCCAGTTACGGTCGCCGCCGCACCAACGGCAGCAACTTCAGTATTGCCGCTTTCAATGAAGGCTTCGCGCGTGACATCACGTTGCGAGTCGTCACTGTATGTCGCGACGACACGAAGCTGCTGGACGACACCGGGCAATTGAACGACTGGATTATTCGGCAATACGTTTAAGCTGACGACCTTTGTGCTCGGCAGCGTAAGTTTCGCTCCGTCAGCGATCCACTTGTGCAGCACGGTTGCGTACAAGTCGCCGCTGGTTATCAGCTTGCCTCCGACGTGCGGAATCATGCCTAACGGTTTGGCAAGCATCAAGCTCTGTTGTGGTGAGTTAAGGTTTACGCGACGGCCAGCCAGATCGTCGGTTAACGCTCGAACATCAAAGAGCGGATCGTAGCCACGAAGCGATAGCTTGAAACCATTCTTGCCGGCTTGCGAGCCATGGCAGGTTCCTGAGTTACAACCCAATCGTGACATTACTGGATTGACATCGCGAACAAAATCAACGGGACCAACGTCGGCGGAATCAACTTGCAAAGCGATCTTCGATTCGAGCTGTCCGACGCGAACAAGCAGCTCGGACGTGCCAGTTGATCGCGGCTCAATCCAGCCGCTGGTGCTGCACCAAACTATCGGTTTTTGGGCTTTGTAGGTGGCTGCTGCGGTCACGTCATGCGGATTACCCGCAACATCGATGGCCGTGACGACTAACTGCGTACATTCGTTCCAAGCATTCAAGTGGATTGAGGCCGGACTGATAACAAGCGACTTGAAACTAGACGTCTCAATCTTATTGCCTGTGGTGATCGGTTTTTCGGTTTCGTTTTGTTGCTGCAAAAAACTGCCATGTTCAGCAGTCAGTTGCTCGGCATTACTTGATCCAACACTTGGCTGCGATGGCGTAACATCGACGTCGGTTTCGAGTGACAGCTTTGTACAATCCCAAACACGCAGTCGACCATCGGCACCTCCGGCTGCCAACTTGCCAAGCTTGCTGATTGCCAAGCAGTAGATCGCGGTTTCGGGGACATCCCAGCTTGCCAATTCTACTGGCGTAGTCGGAGTGTAAGCTTCAAGCAATTTGCGTTGCTCTTCGGTTCGTTCTGATGCTGCAACAAGTTGCAAGGCCGCGATATCTTTCGGCACATTTTCCTGGTTTTCATAGCGGAACAAGCGAAGTTGACTACTATTCTCCAGCGTGCTGGCGACGGCGATGAACTGGGCGTCGCTGCTGATGGCTACTGAAAAGATTCGGCCTTTCATCTGGGGCAGGGTGTGCAGCAAGTTTGCGTCGTCACCGATCTTGCGGGCGGTTTGGCGAAAGACGCGATAAAGTTTGGCTGCACCATCGGACCCGCCGACTAAAATTTCATCGCGATATGGATGACGAACGATTGAGTTGACGCCGCCTTGCAACACGCCGGGTGTAATCGATGTGACGTTGTCGATGAATCGCTCTGTGGCAACTTCGGTTAATTTTACAGTCATGTCACGACCGCCGGAAATCAAGTGGCTGCCATCAACCGAGAAAGTTGTGGCCCTTGGCCAGTCTTCGTGTGTACCTTGACGCAGACGTGGTTCGCCAGTCGTCGTGTCGATAGCTCGGACCACGTTGTCGGATGTGGCGAAGGCGAGCAAGCTTGCATCCGGTGACCAGCTAATTCCGAAGAGCGTATCGAAGCTGAGTATGCGGCTAAGCAACAGCTTATGATCCGGCACGTTCCAAATTTGCAGTTCACCAGCAACGCCAGGCTGACCAGCGCTGACGGCCAGCATCGACCCGTCGGGAGAGAATCGAACGGACTCTAACCGTTGGCTCAGGCCAATCAATCGACTGTTCAGGCTCCAGTCAGTAGTGTCGAGTAGAAGTGCTTCATTAAAACCGGTAACGGCCAGCCGTGAACCGTCCGGAGAGAAGTCGATCGCCGTGATAACCGGCCCGCGTGTGTAGGTCGGCGGATGGTCGTCTGAGTACATGGGCGGTTGCAGCGGTGAATCATCGATCGCTCCTTCGCTGATCCAGCGTTTAATCAAGTCAATTTCCGCGTTGGCCAGCGGTGGTCCCTTCTTCGGCATTTCAGCATGGCCCTGGACCGGAGTAATTTCGGTCATCAAGTAACTGGATTCTGGGTGTCCAGAAACTATCGCGGGTTCCTTCGACTCGCCACCAACGACCAGCGATTGGAAATCGGTCATGCAATAGTCGCCTTGAAGTTTGGCAGGCTGATGACATCCCAAACAGTTGGCTTTAAAAATCGGCAGAACGTCATTCCAGTAACTCACTGGCTTCAATTCTGGAGTCAGGCCATCGTCGGCGTTCGCTGATCCAGCGTGAGTGAGAATGAAGCTGAGCAACAGTAGCCAAAGTCGCTTCGAAGCAGTCGGGTAGAGACAGCTAGGCATCTGAAGAAGCTCCGTAACTTCGCCATGCAGAATGGTGCTACATGGCGGGTGAAGAAAAGGCTCACAATCGACGTCAGGGTCGATAGCAGGCCGCAATGGTAGGTTGAAAATGGCGGGTAAAATCGAATGCCAAGTAAATCAAAACCTCGGCAGCGATCATCAATGAGGATAACCGCCGCATTAAGAAAGGTCAATCAATGGACGTAGCCGAAGTCGCCAGCCTTCGGATAACGGACTGCAACCGAACTTTGGCAAGATCGGCTACGCCGGAAATTAGCCGGAAATTAATCGCTCGTTAGTTGGCTGCAAGAGTCCGCTTGCTCGACTGGGTCGGTAGGCGACGATAGAATTACAACAAATGATTCTGGTGTTAGACAATTACGACAGCTTTGTGTTCAACCTCGACCGGTATTTGCAACGACTCGGGCAACAGACGTTGGTCGTTCGAAGCGATGCGATCAGTGTTGACACGATCGAGCGGTCCGAATTTGATGCCGTTGTTATCTCGCCTGGTCCCAAAGCCCCAGATCAAGCTGGCTGCTCTCTGGAAGTCATTCGCCGACTGCATCAACGTTTGCCGATTTTGGGTGTCTGTTTAGGGCATCAATGTATTGTCCAAGCGTTTGGTGGTCGAATTATTCGTTATCCTGATCCTCTGCACGGGAGGCACTCAATGATGCAGCATGATGGGTCGTCTTTATTTCAAGGATTGCCAAAGGCGTTTCGAGTCGGCCGTTATCATTCGCTAGTTGGCGAGCTGGAAAGCATTCCATCAACGCTAAAGGTCACGGCAACAAGTTCTGATGAATGCATCATGGCAGTTCAACATACCGAGTTTCCAACTTATGGCGTTCAATTTCATCCCGAGTCGATTTTGACAGAACACGGTTTGCCGATGCTCGAAAATTTTCTGCGAGCAAGCGGTCTTTCAGGGCCAGCGAAACCGCTGCTTAAAAACATGCTCTCGAGGAGAACGTATGATCCTTGAAGCGATCATCACAACAGAGAACGAAAATAGATCGTCGCACGTTTCGGCCATTGGGCCGCATGTTGATCGCGAATTGAAGTTATGGACGCTCAAACCGTTTTCGAGCTCGAAGACGTTCGCTAACCTTCGGCGAGAAAACCGTTGTGTGATTCATGTCGTCGACAATATCGAACTGTTGGTCAATTGCGTTGTCGGTCTCCAATCAAAAATTGAGACACAATTAGTAGAGGGATTCGGCTACATCCTTCCAAACGCTTGCCGAGCTTTTGCATTGGAACTGCACGATTGGGAAATTGACGAGCCACGATGTACTGTTCAAGCAAAGGCGGTCAGTTCGCGAGAGTTCAAACCATTTTTTGGTTGGAACCGTGCCATGCACGCAATCTTGGAGCTTGCCATCTCGGCCACGCGAATCGATATGCTCCCGGAAGGCATTTTTGAACAACAAATGGCTTACGCTGACCTGATGGTCAAAAAAACTGGTGGTGATTGTGAACTTCGAGCATTGAACCAGTTGCAAGAATTTGTCGTTGCTCGACTGGAAGCAAAGCTATCCAGAGGTTAGATTTCGAGCTTTTGTCCACGTACGTCAACCAATTCTTGCGACCGATGCACTTTCGGATTCAATCGCCAGCTAGACTTCACTTTGGATTGATGCAAATCGATCGAACTCGGCCGCGTTGTTACAGCGGCTTGGGATTGATGCTGCAGCAACCGGTGATGACGATCGAGGCGAAATTCGCTGACCGATTTAAAGTTCTTGATTCAACCGAAGAACAAGAAAATCGCATCGTGGATGCTGCGCAGCGGAGCAATGATTTCTTGGGGCATGATCGCTTGCCGCCGCTTGAAATGCTGGTCAGCCAATCGCCGAACCTACACAGCGGACTGGGCAGCGGGACGCAACTTGCATGTGCTGTGGCCACCTTGATTGCGACCTATTTCGATCAGCTAGAAAACCCGAGTGACGAACAATTTATCAACGCTCGCGATTTGTGGATTCGGAACTCGCGTTTGATGCCTGACGAACATTCGGCGCTTGCAGCGGCCAGTGGTCGCGGCAAACGATCACATATTGGCCTAGATGGTTTTCTCCATGGAGGTTGGGTTTACGATACTGGGTGCGATGGTCCGATCGTTCACGATGACGACTATCGGACAACGGTTTTGAAACAGTTTCCATCTCAATGGTCAGTCTTGCTTTTTGAAAACCCCAACGGCCGTGGGGTTAGCGGCTCGGAAGAACAATCGTTTTTTGATCGAAGTGAAAAATCATCGAACAAGTATTCCTCGCAAATGTTAGAGTTGATCGACGAATGCATTTTGCCTGGCTTGGATCAATCGTGTTTCGAGTTGTTCGGCCCGGCAATTACCCGATACAACCAATTGGCTGGGATGTTATTCGAACCAGCGACCACTCAAAATCATCCTTTGGAAAGCCCAGACGATTTGACTGAGGTTTTGCATCAGCTCGGATTATTTGCGGTTGGACAGTCAAGCTGGGGACCGACGCATTGGGCAATTTCGCCGTTGCCAGTAAGCGACAGTGAGCTGCAAACGATCAGTGACGCTGTGCAGCTAGCTGGCTTTGCAGATTTTCAAGTCAATCGGTCGCATGTCAAATCTGACGGCGTAAAAATAGAAATTTTGGAACACTAAAACTGATGGAACGAAGCTTTATCGCGTGGGCCGCCTTACAAAGTGCAAAGCTACCGCAAGTCCAGTTGGGAATCGGTGATGATGCGGCAGTGCTTGCGACCGGTGATAAACCTCTAGTCGTGACTTGCGATTCGTTGTGCGATGGAACGCATTTTCTTTCGGATCAAACTGACATGCGATCAATCGGACGCAAACTCGCTTCGGTCAATTTGAGCGACATAGCGGCGATGGGTGCAACGCCGACAGCGCTGTTTTTATCTTTCTGTTTGCCAAAGGCCAGCGCGACGTCGATCGCACAAGATCTTTTTTCTGGCGTCGTTGAAGTTGCAACCCAATGGAATTGTGCGATTGCCGGTGGAGACACGAACACCTGGAATGGGCCGTTGGTCGTTCATGCGACAGCGATTGGAACTGTTAAATCAGGTGATCCATGGCAGCGGAGCAACGCCAAGGTCGGAGATCTTGTAGTTGTAAGCGGCGAGCTTGGTGGTAGCATTTTGGGCAAGCATTTGAATTTCGAGCCACGTTTGAAACTAGCTGAACAACTACGTCAAAAGACAACGGTCCGAGCGGCTTGCGACATTAGCGATGGCATCGCAACCGACTTGCTCAATTTATGTTCTGCTAGTCGATGTGGGGCAGACATTGATCTAGATAAGGTACCGATTTCTGATGCAGCAAAAACGTTGTCTGCGAGCGATGGTAAGCCTAGTATCGAGCACGCGCTGGGTGATGGAGAAGATTTCGAACTGCTTTTTACTGTACCTCCCGATCAACGCGAAATTATTGAACACAGCGATTGGGATGTGCCGCTGACTGTCGTCGGAAAGATCATTTCACGAACCGGTTTGTGGGCTCGCACAAAATCAGCCAAGCTGCTGCCGCTGCGAACCAGTGGGTATCAACATCAATCGGACTAGCTTTGAGATGACGACTTCAATTGGCCCATTTCAATGGTGCTCGGTCGATGATTGTGAATTATTCGCCATGCGTTTGGCATCTTTCATAGATCGTCCTTTGACTATTGCTTTGATCGGAACGCTCGGGGCTGGGAAGACGCAGTTTGCAAAATGTATCGTTGCCGCGATGAGTGGTGATGCGGGCGATGTTTCCAGTCCTACGTTTGTCTTACTTCATGAATACGCGGCTAGATTGCCGATCGTCCATATCGATTTGTATCGTTTAAATTCGGAACAAGAGCTGGACAGTTTTGGTTTTTTTGACATCGTTTACTCGCCAGTTGTTTCTCTGATTGAATGGGCCAACAAATTTCCGGAAGCAATGCCGAAAGAGTCTTTGACGATGACGATTGAGCTGACGCCAAAAGGGGGGCGCCAAGTTCGGTTAGTAGCGGAGGAAGGCACATTCGCCGCATCTATCGCCAAGTCGATGCAAACGTTTTCTTGCGAGACGGATAAGGACTAATGAATTCTCAACCGCAGGTAATATTCGAGGACAATCACTTGCTGGTTTTGAACAAGCCGGCAGGCTGGGTTGTTCAAGGAGCGTTGCCCAGCGACGATTCGGTTTTGTTGTGGGCACAATCGTATGTTCGCGAAAAATATGCAAAACCTGGCGCAGTATACCTTGGCGTTGTCAGCCGTTTGGATCGCCCAGTCTCTGGTGTTGTTCCGATGGCGCGGACGAGCAAATCGGCGGCGCGGCTGAACGAGCAAATTCGCAATCGGACAGTCGATAAGACCTACTTGGCCGTGACCTCGTCGGTGCCCAATGAACCGGTCGCGACGCTCAACCATTTCTTAGTTCGCGATGATGTGGCCAGAAAAAGTCTTGCCTATAAACGCCCTATGCCCAATTCGCAAGATGCATCGTTGCGATACGAAGTGGTTTACCAGTCAGGGGATCATTCGCTGATGAAAATTCATTTGCTTACTGGTCGCAAGCACCAGATTCGAGCACAACTGGCTGCGATCGGATGTCCGATTGTTGGTGATATCAAATACGGTTCGGACGTCGATTTCAAGCACGAGATTGCACTGCACTGTTGGCAATTCTCCTTGGATCATCCAACACTCAAGAACCGCATGGCTTGGACTTGTCCGCCACCAAAGCAGTGGAATAAAATTGGCATCAATGCAAACTTGCTTGGCTAACAGATAAGGCTTTTAATCAATGATTCGTTCTCAATCGAAGGCGACTTATCGACCGCAAAAAATTGTATCCGGTGGCCAAACAGGTGTTGATCGTGCCGCCCTGGATTGGGCGATTGCGGCTGGGATTGATCATGGAGGATGGTGCCCCAAGAATCGCGCGGCCGAGGATGGTCGAATTGCCGAGGTTTATCAATTGCAAGAGATGCAGAGCAACAAATATCAGGATCGAACGCGTCGCAACGTTATTGACTCAGACGCAACACTTATTCTCTATGGCAGTTCGCTTGAAGGTGGAACGTTGTTAACAGCCAACTATGCCAAGCAAGTTGGCAAACCGCTAGAGCAGGTACGGCTTTACGGTGCCAAGCCTGTTAATCGAATTCGTGAATGGCTGCTGCTTCACAACCCAGCGGTGCTCAATATTGCTGGGCCACGACTGAGCAATCATCCGAAGATCTATGAGCTTTCATTCGACTTTTTGACCACCTTGTTCGATAAATGGCCGCCCAGTCTTCTTGAATAGTAGCGGCTTTATTTTTTTGCGATCTTCCAGAGATATTTATCACCGCGGACAATCAATGCGTCTTCGGTTGGTGCAGGACTGCCAAGCACGGTGTCGTCAATTTGACTGGTCGCTAGCAGCTCGCCTTTTTCTCCGCCGACGTTGACGACGAAGCACTTGCCCTGGTCGGAAAACAGGTACAACCGATCACCGCAGACGACTGGCGATGACCAGATCGAACCAGCGTCGGGCAAGCGAAGCTTCCATTGTTCTTCACCATCAGCGGTTGAGCCTTGAGAGAGCACGCTACTCTTCACGACCCAGATCGCGTCGCCAATGATGACCGGCGAGGAGTTTCCCGGCAGCAATTTTCGACTGTTCCATAGCTTGACCGGTTGCGTGCCTGGGCTGCCGACCTGATAAGCTGTTAAGCCGTCGGAGGCAACATAGAAACGTTGACCGCTAACAGTGGCCGACGAGATTGTCGAGGGCGAAGAATCGAGTTCGAAAAACTTCTTGCCGCTGGTTGGGTCAATGCCAACGACATCTTTGCCGGAAGTCGCCAGCAGCATCGCTCGATCGCCGTTGGTTTCCAGTGTTACCGGACTTGCCCAATTGGCCGATCGCGGTCGATCCACTCGCCATCGAGTTTCTCCGGTTTTCGAATCGAATCCTGCGATAAACGAATCGCCTTGAGTTTCAATTTGGACAATCACAACGCCATCAATAACAAGCGGCGAGCTGCTCAGCCCCGTATCATTATTGATTTTCGGGTAGTCGCTTCCTAAGGCTCGGTACCAAAGAATGTTGCCCTGCAGATCAACGCACAGCAAATCGTTCGAACTGTAAAAAGCAAAGATGCGTTCGCCGTCGCTGGCCGCAGTCGGCGCTGCGTTGCTGCTGTACGGGTGAGAGTAGGGGCGACCGCGACAAACCATTTCTTGTTGCCATTCGATCGCACCAGTATCGAGATCGACGCCGGTCACAAAAATTCGTTGATTGTCCATCCCACCGCTGGACGTCGTGACAACAGTCTTCCCAACGACCAACGGGCCGGCTGCCGATCGCCCAGGCATTTCGACCTTCCAAGCGATATTCGTATTATCGGTTGATGAAAATTCAATCGGCGGATCCGATTGCGGATGAAAACTAGCAGCTTGTGGTCCACGAAACTGAGTCCAATCCAAAGCATGTGCCAGTGAGATCGGCATCATACAGAACAGAACGAAGAAGGAGGTTTTAATCATATTTTTTACGTCCCGGAATTTGAGTCTTTGATTGTTGTGGCAAATTTCTTTTAGGGCGATGAAAGAATCGCTTTGCCGGTCGCGTCAGTGATTCGGGCGTGGAATTGAAAGTCTTGCGCCCAGCCATCGGTTTGTTCGTTCTGTAAAAGCTTGACAACTATCTCGTTCTCACCGCCTTTGAGCTCAATCTCGCCAATGTATTGGTCGAGCCGTGTACCCGCGTGATAGACCTTGTTCGAGAGAATCAACTTGCCATTAAACCAAAGCTTATTTGCATTGATGCTGGTTAAGCGAATTTCGGCCGTCCGATCGTCAGGAGAATTAAAGACTTGGTAAGCGTAGATGATAGCGCCTTTTTCTTTGTTGTAGATCTCTGCCAGATCGACTTTCCCTTCGTTCTCGTTTGTTGTGTGTGTTCGCCAAGCGACAATTTGATCGCTCTTTCCACTATACGTTTTGCTCGAATCGAATTTACCGTGGACGAGATCGCTTTCGACATCATATTGCGTATCGAAATGTTGTTCGTTTTGATTGTCGAATGGACCGATGAGTTGCCAAGTTTTAAGGAAGCCAAAGTGCTGGGCCTGATCAATTTCGCGATCAAGCTTCCCAAGTTGCTTAATGATCGCTCGAACTTGGTCAGGATGCCGGGCCGATTCGAGCAAGCTCATTAGGTCGTCAATCGCCTGTGCGTCGTCGGGCAGTTCGGCAAGCTTGACGTCGATCGCCGCGAATCGTATTTCGGGGCTGAGATCATTGGTCATCGTGCGAAGTCGCTCTTTGCGAAGCTCCGGTTTGGTTTTCGTCAGCCAATTGAAGACAAGCATCCGTGCTTCGCCATCGTTTGCTTGGTCAGCAAGAAATTCCTCCAGCAACGGTGTGATCGATTCGGCTTGTGACTTGTTCGCAAGCAATTGATTCCATTGCGACGACGCGACTGCGGCTAGCCAATTTCGTCCAATAGGCGTCGCTTCACGCATCGCCTTGAGTGTTTCGACTACGTTGGTGGGCGGCTGGCGCTGAAGCGCCAATGCAGATTTTCTTGCCAATGCAAGATCATCATCGCCGTTGGGAATCTTTTGAAGAGATTGATATGCTTGGTCGGTCTCATCGTTCGCAGACGCAAGTGCTACCAAACAGACTGTGACAAGATAAGCGATTGGAATGATCTTCGAGAAACGAGTCGAAAATGAAAATCGTTGATTCATAAGGTACTTCGATTGCTTGGGTACTTTGTTGACTTCCAAACTTAGTCTAACAAAAAACGCTCTCGACTGCTTTGAGATTTGATCAGTTAGTTTTCGGTGGGTAAGGACCGTGATTGCTGGACCGGTGCAACCTTTAGTGCATAAAAACAAAGGGCAATCGTCAAGCATGCCATCAAAATACCATGCTCGTAAATCAGATAATCGAACCAGCGTACTTTAGGAACGTCATCGATTGCGGACAATTGTTGACGTGCGACCGCTTTCATAATGCCTTGCCGAACCACAAAACGATCGGAATCAATGGGTACCAAAAAGCTTCGTAATGCGATGACATCCAAATCGTCTGGAATGCCGCACAACTGCATCAGTTCGATCCCATCGCAGGTTCCTTTTAGATCGGGGAATGGGAGAGTTGGGTAGAGCGCAAATCCTCCGGTCTGCTGAAAAGCTCGCGGTTGCGTCCGTTGGAAGCTGACCAAAAGTGATCGTAACTGAGCGAAAATCTTCGGATCTTCGCAGGGTCGTCCCAAAGACTTCAGCAATCGCAGGATGGCGACAATTTCGTCAAGCTGTTGCGTCGACCGATCGTTGGTTTGCAGCGTCAACAATAATCGATGTTTGAGAAAATCGACGTCTTGATTCGATAGTTCTTCAAGTCTGTATAACGACTCAAGTTGGAAGCTTTGCTGCGACACGTTCATCAACAATTGATCGCGCGAGTAAGGAGACAAGCAACGTCGTTTGGTCGCTTGCAAATCAACAAGTTCAGCCACTCGCTTTGCGTCGATCAGACCATTCTCGAAAGCGACGGCCAAAATGAGAGGGTTGATTTCGGTAGCCAGCGACTTTTCTAAGAACGATTTCGGTTTTGACAAATCTAGCTGTACGTGGTTATCTCGCAGCCACTGCGCACCGATCGACCAATGTTGCCAGTCTGCCGATTTGTACGGTGCTTTGTCAAAGTTCTCGACGTTAGATTTAATTGTGTTTTGAGATATGGGCCACCAGAAAGAATTACTCAAACCGATAAATAAAGCGAAAGATATAACCAGCAAAAACGTCATAGCGTCTTTGTGTAAGAAGGTTTGGTTTTTGCAAGTAAATCGAACATAGAGAGCCAAACCGATGGTGCCGAGAATTAGAACTAGGACTGTTGCCATCGGATCGATGATGTGAAGACCAATCGAATGATGGCTTAGCATCATCAATGGTTGGATCAGAAAAATTAGACTGGGGATCAGACAGTTCGCGATTTGTCGTCGGTCGATTTGACCGGTTCGTGCAAGCATCGAAATCAAGGTTACGGTCAAGCAGCCTGAGACGAAGAAGACGACGTAAATACACCAAGTCAAGTTGAACCACAGGGCTGCGAAAATCAGAAATGCAAGACTGACTTGCGCGATCAATTCCCCTCGCCACCAATGCGAGACGGCTTGCGTTGCGGATCGCTGCAAATCCGCATTTGCATTTGTAGAAATGGCAGAGCGTCGAATTCTGAACATCCCAAATGCAGTTGCGCCGAGCATCAAAAATAGTGCAACTACAGGGAAGCTAATGGCTGCAAGAATTTTTGCAGTCAACGATAGTTTAGCTGTCGCTAAACTCGCGTTAGTGACAGATGTAGTTGACGGGCCGACGAGTTGTTGGATCGCTTGCAATGGAATGATCGAAGCGGCGATGCGTGACCAGCGAGAATGGTTGAGCGGAACTGCCGCTGAAGCATCCTGGCGGCTACGCTGATCTATTTGATCGCGAATTGTAGTCGTAAATTTTCTTAGATTTGGACCATAACCTCGAAGAGCGCGGCGAATCAAATCTTCGTCAATCAGATGTTCTGAAGTTGATGATTGAATCATAACCAACAAGCCTTTATGTGAACGTGCATCGCAAAGCTCGGTTTGTCTTCAAGCATTTGTTTCAATTTGCGGCGTGCTTGATAAAGTCGTCCCTCGACCGCTCTTTCACTCAAACCCAGCAAATGGGCGACGTCGCGAGTTGGAGTTTCATCCAAGTAGTACATCAACACAACTTGACGATGTTTGATTGAAAGACACGCAATAGCCGCACGTAACTGTTGCAATTTTTCGGCGTCATCAGAGGAACTCGCCTCCGAGCTGCTTTCAACATTTGCAAGTGTGGAAGGTTCTATCGTGAGCACTCTGAGACGCCGCTTTTTCGATCGTACCCAATTGCGAAACCTGTTCTTCGCTACGCCATGCAGCCATCGCCCGAAGACACGCGGGTCATCGCAGTCGCCGCGACAATCTTGGCGGCTTAGATAGGCGTCGGTAAAACTGTCTTGTGCCAGTTCGATCGCTTCGGAGTAGGGAACGCCCCAAGCGGCTAATAGCCCGGTCAGTGGTCCGCCAAAACGTTCGATAAGAGTTTCAATTTGCAATGCTTTAATTCCTTGCATTCAAGGAACCGGTCAGCGACGAAACCCACAAGAATTTTTGTTAATCGTTTGCATCTTGATCGAAACGCTTTAGTTTTCGATCCAGTGTCGATCGTTCGATGCCCAGTATTGTAGCGGCCCGAGACTTTTGACCGTTGGTAAACCGCAACGTTGCCTCGATGTGCAGTTGCTCCAGTTCCGCTAATGTAAATTCACGATAGTGGCTGTCAGCCAGGGCAATCGGACCCGATGAACTAACCAATGCAGAATCCGATTGAGGGCTGCCGGCTAAATTGGAAAGCGCTAAATCTTCTGGTTCAGCGAGCTCGTAATTGGAGAGCACAAACGCTCGTTCGACAGCGTTCTTGAGTTCGCGGATATTTCCTGGCCAATCGTAATCCTGCATCGCGTTCTTTGCTCGCTGGGAAAATCCTCTCGGGCCGGTGCCGTCTTTTGCCAGAAAGTTTGCCAAAAAGTTTTCGGCCAGCGGGACAATATCTTCGCGGCGTTGGCGCAGAGGCGGAACGCGGATTTCAACAACGCGGAGCCGAAAATAAAGGTCAGCCCGAAATTCATGATCTTTAACTGCTTGCTCTAAATCGCGGTTGGTCGCGGCGACAATTCGTACGTCGACGCTGATAGGTTTGCTGCCGCCGACGCGTTCAAACGGGTGGCCTTCGAGCACTCGCAAGAATTTTGTCTGTGTCTCCATCGACATCTCGCCAACTTCGTCAAGCATCAATGTGCCGCCGTTGGCCATTTCGAACTTGCCCTGCTTTTGTTCGGTTGCGCCAGTGAATGCTCCTTTCTCATGGCCGAAAAGTTCACTTTCCAACAATGAGCTTGTCAGTGCCGCGCAATTGACTGCCACGAAAGCTTTATTCTTGCGTTTGGATTGCATATGAACATGTCGCGCCGCCAACTCTTTACCTACGCCGCTTTCACCGCGAAGCAATACAGTGGCGTCGGTCGAAGCGACGCGAGTCAACTGGCTTTGCAACTGCATCATCGTCGCTGACTTGCCGACCATTGTGTCGCTGCCGGCGAGTTGGTTCAGTTCTCGTCGCAGCGAGTGCACTTGGCGACGGCTGACGAGAAGTTTCTTTTCAAGTTTGCCACGCTGTTTGAAATGCGACAGCACTGCCGTCAGCGCTTCGGCCACCGCCGCCGCATCATTCATCGCGAAATTGGTCAGCTCTGGTTCATCGTGCCGTGAGTACAAATGCACCAGCCCAATGACTTGCTGGGCGTCGAGCACCGGGACGCAAATCACGCTCGCGGTGCCGAGCTGGAGCGATGACGAGTGGTCGACGAAATCGCCATCGGTCTGAATATTGCGAGCCAAAATTGATCGATTATCGGTGACTGACAATTCGACCAAGCGATCGCTCAATCGCCGGTAGGCTTTGCCAGGGCGTTCGGACGCGGCTAAAACCTGTCGAATGAGTTGGCCGTCAAGCATCAAGATGGCACCGGCTTGAACTTTGCTTCGGTAAAGCAATTTTTGTAACGCAAGATCGGCAGCTTCTTCGATCGTAGCGCACCCAACCATTTCGATTGAAAGCTCGACAAGCCACCGCCGCGGTTCACCGCTTTCGACAATCAACGGTTCAGCCTCGGTGCCGTTTGTCAGCTCACCGGTCATGTCGCTCGTCGCTTGTGCTGGCACAGCTTGAGACTGAGCAAGTTTTCCTGTCTCAGTTGGGGCGGGCAGTGCGACGGACAAATTGTGCGTAAACCGCAAAACCGACCCGCCGATCTGAATCCGTTGACCGTCGGCAAGCAAATGGGTGCCGCTGATAGAATGTTCGTCGATTTTAGTTCCATTTCGAGAACTAAGGTCTGTCAGAACCCAACCGCCATCGGTCCAATCGATTCTAGCGTGCTGGCGGCTGCTTCGGTCGTCGAGAATCGCGATCTGACACTCACTGGATCGTCCAATTATGGTTGGCCTACCCTGGATCAACCGGTAAACGTCGGACCAGCGTCGATTTTGTTCGATGATCAGGTACGCCGTGGCGTCATTTTGTTGCAAGGGACTCATCCAGGAACTATTCTATACAAAGGTGCGCGGCGGTATTGTCGCATATCGTCCACCATTTTATCAACAATTTCGTCCGGTTGATGTCGAACGCTAGATCGTACTTCAACTGGTTCAAACGGTTTGCCCAAGAGAAGTGTTATGAATCGCCTTTGGAACGTTCTGTTGGCCGGCAATGCAATTTCACAACAACTGCGAGCAAACTCGCGGACGCTGATTGCCGCAAGTCTAGTCCTTCTCGGCTTGCAATCCGCTAGTCTTGCCCAGATTGGGGCCTTCTTTCCTCGCGTGGTTGGTGGGGTCAGCATTGACGCCGATGGCGTAGTGCGGAACGTTTCGGTGGAAGAAAACGCTCAGTGGATGCAAATGGCCAAGCAAAACTTGGCTGGTGGAAAGGGCGACTTTGCTAAGCCAGCGGAGATTCGTCACGTATCGCTTAAGCATATCGCTGCTGAAGTCGCCAAGGCCGAACGCGATCGAGTTCCTGTCTCCGAAGAACTGGCATTTTTAGGCGGGCTGACTCGAATTGAATATGTGTTGATTTATCCAGAATCGAACGACATTGTTCTAGCTGGACCGGCGGAAAGTTGGGTTGTGGGCGTCAATGGAGCGGTTGTGGGTGCGAAATCAGGCCAACCCGTCATGCAGTTGCAAGATTTGATCGAAGCGTTTGCTCGGATAAATAGCCCGCGACCAGAATCCATTTCGTGCTCGATTGAGCCAACCAAAGAAGGTAGCGCTCGGCTGAACCAGTTTCTTGAACAAGTCAAATTAGGTCCTGGCCAGAACCCAATCGCTCTGGAAGGACGAATGCAAGAAGCCTTTGGTCCTCAACAGGTGCTCTTCACCGGTGTGACTGGCGATTCGCACATTGGACGCGTAATCTTCGGTGCCGACTATCAAATGAAAAGAATCGGAATGAAGCTGCGAGAATCGCCGGTTCGCGGGGTTCCCAGCTACGTCGATATGTTGCGTCATGCTAATCCTCCGAAAAATCAATCGCGTTGGTGGTTTGCGTGCGACTACAACAAAGTTGAACGCAGCGAAGATTCCTTGGCCTGGCATTTAAGCGGTCCGGGCGTCAAATTGATGACTGAAGACGAAGTCGTGCAATCCGATGGTTCGCGGGTCGGAACTGGTGGCAAGAATGCAGTGGCCGACAAATGGGCTGGGATTTTTAGCTCTAAAATTGACCAACTCGCGGCGGCTGAACCGGTATTTGGAGAGTTGCGAACGGTGATGGATTTGTGCGTTGTTGCTTCTCTGATCCGATCACATGGCCTCGAAGAAATGGCACAATGTGATCTATCAACTTTCCGTAATGTGGTTTTCGATAACAGCGACGTAGAACAAAAAGCTCCAACGCAGGTCGATCCACAATGCAGCTTTATCAAAGCTGGATCGTCTTGGATTGTTACAGCTAGTGGTGGCGTTTTGATCGACCCATGGGCTTTGGTTCGCGAGCCATCGATCTCGACAAACCTGTCGCCAGTGCGCGCGAAAGCGGCACCTAATGTAGACAGTTGGTCGTGGAACTAGCGGTCGTCGCATTGGGTAGCGAAAGTCGCTAAGACACTTGGCGGGCAAGTGGAGGTTGCTTGACCTCCATTGTGAGCGAACTTTGAAAAGATCCACTACGAATGAAGAATGATCTTTGGCAAGATCAGCTACGATTAAAGTCGTTCGTTGAACGGCTTTTAACTCAAAGTCCAGCCGATGGGATACCAGTCGGTGGAAATTTCTCACTGTAGAAAAATCGCTCCCACCAATTAGCGCGACGAAGACGAGGGTCGGTAACATTGACCTTATGAGTCTTACCACGCCGCGTAATCAGAACAACAGCTGTCGGTTCGACTGCTTTGACGGCCCAGAATTTGTCTACTTCGTATGAGTAGAATTCGCCCAGTGGAGCTGGATCGATGTTTTTCGCACGCGGGCCAGGATTTGTCGAATGTTTCTCGCGACGGTATATGACGCGATCCCCAGTGGAAAAACGGTTCATAGACTAACGATCGGAAAAGTCTTGGTCCGGCAACGGGTCATAACATTTTTAAACCCAATGATTTAATATACGCTAGCAAGCGTCGCCAGGAAAACTGAAATTTGAGAGATTCTTGAGTCGTCGCGAAAAAATCTCCTTATATTCCGAGCTAATTTGGATTCGCTGGCGCCAGCAAGCATCAAACAACAAGGCTAGCTAATTAGCCGCCGGTTGAGTGGTCACCGATTTCCTTCAAACGCGTGATCGTGGCTTGCGTCGGTCTAGGCTCGACGACTGCGGACTTAAGAAACTCTGGTAGCGTATGAAAAAAGTCAAATCGCATTACAAAATACTCTTCGTCTGTCTCGGCAACATATGTCGATCGCCCACGGCAGAATGCGTGCTTCGCAATTTGTTTGCCCAACGATATCCGGCTATTTTGGTAAGCTTTGATTCGGCAGGAACGGCTGGATACCACATCGGCAAACCGGCTGATTCGCGGACGAGATCAGCGGCAGCGGAACGTGGTTACAGAATCGATTCGATTGCAAAACAGTTTTCACCGGAGATGGTTTCGCAGTACGATCTTATCCTCGCAATGGACCGTGAGAACTTGCTGTCTATTCAGTCTTTGTTCAAAACGCGGCCGTCAAATGTTCGCCTGTTCAGCGAATTTTTGTCGGACAAGTGGCCTCAAGATGTGCCCGATCCATATCATGGGCAACGCGATGGCTTTGAATATGTGATTGACATGATCGAATCAGCGACAGAATCACTTGCTGAATTTTTGATCAAGCAAAACTTGGAATCGCAGGATCGATAATCGTTCATGTTCACCGCAATACAGAGCCGCAAGAATCCAGCGGTCTTGGCTGCCAAAAGACTGCAGCAATCCAAATTTCGAAGACAGGACAGTTTGCTGCTCCTTGAAGGTGAGCATCTATTGCAAGAAGCAATCGGTGCGACCGCCTCGATCGTATCGATTTTTGCGACGCTTGGCTGGCTGTCGGCAAACGAAAAGATCTTGTCCATTCTGTCAAAATCCGCCTCGATCTACCAAGTCGACGAAACGATTTTATCGGCAATCTCGACTACCGATACGCCGCCGGAGGTCGTAGGAACTGCTCAATGGGATCGCTCAAAAAAGAACACTGGCGATTGTGCAATAGATCTTGGACTAGCGGTTGAAAGAATACAGTCCCCGGGCAATTTGGGAACGTTGATTCGTAGTGTCGCCGCGACTGGAGGGCAAGGGATTTGGCAAAGCCTTGATTCCGTCGACGCAACCAGCCCGAAAGTCCTACGATCATCTGCTGGACACTGGTTTCGCAACCCGCCGCAAGCGACTGATTTGTCGAGGCTAGTTGATCGCCAAAAGGAACTCGGAACTCAGGTTCTGGGAGCCGATATGCAGGGACGATCCATGTGGGAATGCGATTTGACCAAGCCAACGCTATTTGTTCTGGGAAACGAGGGCGCTGGCTTGAGCGATGCAATATCGCAATCCGTGGACGGAATGATCTCCGTTCCGATGTCGTCGGAAGTTGAGTCGCTTAACGTCGCAATGACTGGTTGCTTGTTGCTCTATGAAGCACTGCGGCAACGGCAATAATCGAGGCGAGAATGTTACAGTCTCGTGATCGCGACGTTTATTTCCTCTACAATCAAGCCAAGCGTGCCGTGTTCTTTCCATTGGACTTTATTCAGGCTTTCCTACCATGGCAAATTTTTCCAAGCGGTCTCTTGACCGTCGCAAATGGCTTAAGGCTGCTTCGGCGACTGCCGCAGTGACGATTGTTGCTCCCCATGTCCTGGGAGGGCCAGGACATATCGCACCAAGCGATTTGATCGAGATAGGCGTCGTCGGAGTTGGCGGTCGAGGACTGCAGAACGCACGTGCGTTGATGGCGCTTGAAGATGTGCGAATAACTGCGATTGCCGATCCTGCCGAGCGATGGACATTGGACAATTTTTATTATGGTGGCGTAGCAGGTCGCATTCCAGCACAGCAAGAAATCAACTCACACTATCAAAAGTCTAATTCCGATTTTCAATGCAAGGGATTTGTCGACTTCCGTGAAATGCTTAGCGAGATGACTGACATGAACGCCGTGCTGTGCGGTACACCGGATCACTTGCACGCCAATGTTTCACTGGCAGCCATGCGTGCTGGTAAGCACGTTTACTGCGAAAAACCGCTGACGTTGCACATCAATGAAGCGAGGCTCGTATCCAAACTAGCAAAAGAGACTGGGCTGGCGACACAACTTGGCAATCAAGGTCACTCGACCGAAGGCATTCGTAAGACTTGCGAATGGATTTGGTCCGGCGCGATTGGTCACGTCACTGAGGTACATGCTTGGGTTCCAGCGACGCGCTGGAATAAGACGTTGATTCATCCACCGACCGAAGCCCAGCAAATCCCGCAAGGGCTCGACTGGGATCGCTGGTGCGGACCGCGTGAACCGGTTCCGTATCACAGCGTTTACGCGCCAGTTTCGTGGCGAGACTTTTGGCAGTTCGGTTGTGGAGCGATGGGTGATTTCGGCTGTCACGATTTGGACTCTGCGGTTTGGGCGCTGAAGCTCGGCGATCCAAAGCGCATCGAGATGTTTCCAGCGGGGCAAACTGATCCAAAGTTGATCCCGTACGGTGAAGTTGGGTATTTCGATTTCGATATAGATGGGGGCAAAGAAGTCCGCGTCCATTGGTACAGCGGCGGACCAAAACCGGCTCATCCAGATTCGATGCCCGCCAACTTCCAGCTGCCATCGCGAGGCGTGCTGTTTGTCGGCACTGAAGGTTCGATGCTGTGCGGTGGAGCAGGGGGGGAGCCGAAATTATTTCCCGAGTCACGTGCCAATGAGTTCGAAATTCCAGATGTGACACTGCCACGTTCAAACGGTCATCATCGCGATTGGATCGATGCGATCAAAGGCGGAACGCCGGCAAGTTCCAACTTCGAGATCGGCGCGCATCTCACCGAAATTACTTTGCTAGGTGTCGCTGCGATGCGAGCTGGCCAAATGATTGAATGGGATCCAAAAGCAATGAATGCCAAAAATACAGACATCGCTTCGTTAGTCGCCGGAACTTATCGCCAAGGGTGGGAATTAACTTAAAGAGCTATTTTTGGAGCAGTTTATACACTGCGTCGAAGGCTGGTTTGGGCTGGCGATTGCGATCAAAAAGAAGCGGGTGATTGACTCGATCCCACGGGAAATAGTTCAGCCAACTCTGTCCGTCGTGCAGGTTCCAAAACGAAACTCGCTCGATCGTGTCTTGATACTCGTCAAAAAGTTGAAACAAGGCGACATATTGTTCAGCCTGCTGCTGTTGAACATCCTTTGGCATGCCATCCTTGTAAGGATCAAATGAACTAAGTTCATCACGATACTTGCCATCTTCGGCCCACCATCGACCTCGTTTGACGACGTCGATGTCCAATTCGGAAACGACGACCTTCAAATTTAACTTCCGCAGTTCTTTAAAAGTATCGCCGAGCTGAGACAGCGAATCGTCACCAAGTTCAAAATGCCCCTGCATTCCATAAGCGTCGACCGGCGCGCCTGCGGCCTGCAATTGCGTTAAGAACTCGATAAGCTTCTCGCGTTTACCCGGTTTGTGGCAGTTGTAATCGTTGTAGATCAGCAAAGCATCGGGATCATTTTTTCGGGCCGCTTTGAACGCAGTGACAACAAAGTCGATTCCTGTCGTTCGCGAGTAGATTGAATCGCGAAGCAATTCATCTCCCGAATCTGCAATCGCTTCGTTCACCACATCCCACATGGTCACCGCATCGGCGTATCGACCGACTACTGTGTCGACATGGGTTTCAATCCGGTTCAGCAGCGTCTTGCGAGTCACTGGTTTTCCATCTTCCATCATCATCCACTCATCGGTTCGATCGTCTTTGGCCCACACCAAGCAGTGGCCGACTACCGCTAGTTGGTTGTTGCGAGCAAAGTCAACGAATTGATCGGATTGGGTGAAATTCCAGACGTCTTCGGCTGGATGAATACCTTGCGGTTTCATGCAGTTTTCTGGAGTGATGATTTGAAAATGTCGCTTGATCATGGCGGCATCTTC
>JBGSKY010000292.1:0-78704 GCA_041740995.1 Pirellulaceae bacterium | reverse complement strand
CCAACACGACGATGGACACGTTGGACTATAGCGGCGGCGAACTGAACGAAGGCTCCAAGTTGATTGTCGCTGCTGGCAGCGAAGTCGTTCGAAAGTTGGCCAAGGGTCTGCCGAACGGTCACACGTTGCCATTGGAGTCGGCAAAACTCGTTCGTCCTGGCATCGTCGCGGTGACCATTCCGAAAGAAGGTGTCGTCAATTTCGATTCAGCCGCCGGCGTCTCGCCGATTGAATTAGTGAACGATGCACTTACGTCGATCTATCGGACTTGCGATCAGGATCAACGCGAGCAATGGAACTCGTTGGCTTTGATTCTCATCGTAGACGATGCAGAATTCGCGGCCCGCACGTGGAACAATTTTCTCTGGACGACGTTTACTAGATCCAATCCGGCTAGCGATATTTACGGCGTCGATGCCTTTACTTTGCACAAGCATTGGGGGTGCCGTGGCCCGTTGATTATCGACGCCAGGGTCAAGCCACACCACGCTCCGCCGCTGATCGAATCGCCAGAAGTGACTGCCAAGATCGACGCCCTAGCAACCCGCGGCGGCCCGCTGGCGAAGTACATTTAAGTGTTGCTGAGCAACTTTAGCGGAACGTCGCGAGCCGTCCGGTTCTTCGGCAAGTGAACGTCGATGGCAAGTGAACGTCGATGGCAAGTGAACTTTGGTGCCATCGAAAGAATCGGAGGGCTTACGCCCGTACCAAGACGGTTCTTCGCGAAATTGCTCAAGGATTCGGGCGTTGAATGATCTCCAGCACATCCCAGGATTTCGGGATGAAATATTGCTTTGCACCGCCGGAAACTGGTTTCAGTGTGTCCCAAGCCTTTACGCCGCTGGCATAGGATTCCAAGACAACGACATCCTGATTGATTCGAAAGCGAAAAAAACCACGATCCACCAAATTGCCTGGTCCGGAATAACCTTCTGGTAACGGTCTTACAGTTTTGGTGTCTATGCCCAGACGTTGCATCGCGTTACCGACTTCGGTGTAAAAGTAACCGAATCCACCAGAGGCGGGATCGCGATATCCAATCAATTCTTGCCCCTTGCGAAGGGTCGTCTGCTTAACGGTTTTCGAAAAATCCATCGCTTTGAGATAGCCCAAAATATCTTTTTCAGGAATGTCTTTAAGGTTCTTCAGCTTCATTTGCGTTTCGAAAAAGTCGAGCGCTGTTGCGATCCCAGCGCGGGGGACTTTTGCGTCTGTGAGTCCCAATTTTTCACGCCAATATTGGACTTTCGCATAAGGCAGAAGCGTCCGACCCATCTTGCTCGATTCAAACGCTTTAGAACCGGTCTTGTAACCCTTCTTAAGCATGTATGCGACGGCTGCTTGCAATATCAGCGACACCAAATTTGCGATCCCCATCCCGAATTCGCGAGCCGCTGGATCGAGCGGCGGATGGTCGCCGCAAGCGTTCCAGGCTAGCTCGTAGCCACGTTTGAAATGCTTGCTGGCCTTCGAAAAATGCTCGATCACATATTCGACAAGAAACTTCAAACCCATCAACGTCAAAATTCCAGTCCCGATGACTGCGCCGAGCCGAGCGCCAAGCAATGCGCCGGGAACCGCGCCGACGCCTTCGCCCAATACCGCACCGATGCCGCCCAGCACGACTGCTCCGCTGGCAATGCTAATTGCGTAGATGCGAAACGCGTCGACCAAGCCCGGCCAGATACCATCGATCAACAGCTTGATGTCTTCGTCCAGCTTGTTGACCGTCTCTCGATACGCGTATCGCTCCACGCCGAGCATGATTGCGTTGGCGACATTTTTAATGCTCGCCATGTAGCCGACTAAGCCACTTGGTCGTTGGTTGCAGAGCGGTCCAGGCAGCGGATACTCGGTCCGCGCACCAACGCCGTCCCGCATCGCTTGGATTTGCGACAGCGAGCAAATCGTACCTTCTAATCGTGAGTTAGCCATAAGTATTATTTGTCATCAAACGAAACACTCAACCCTTTAGATTCAACACTTACGACTCAGCCAATCGGAAACGAATGAAAATCCATGAAGGAAACGGGCAGCTCCGGGCCAACTGCGTGTAAGTGATCGATAAACTGATCGGGGACTTCAAAATTCGCAAGTCGATCGGAGCAGCTTTCTACGTCCTCTGCTTCGATCCACCGCAAACCAAGCTCCGCCAGACCTGCACGGACTCGCTCTTCAAATTCGGTTTCGTTGTTGCACCAAGCAATCGTGGTTACACAAGCTCCTCGACCGGCCCCCAACAGAGTTACGCCGTCCTCTTGTTCTACTTCGACCAAGCCGACCCATTTATTGGCCGCTGGATCGGTGCGTGTGGCAGCTTCGTCGGTCATTTTTTATTTCTTGCTTTGTGGATAAGTATGGTGCGGCGACTGCTTGCCAATCTTCTCGCCCTTGGCATCGGTCGCGTGGAAATGCGGCTTTTGTCCTTCGTCGCTTGGATGTTGAATTGGTTTGCTCTTTCCGTCGGCCCGAGCGGCATCCTTGGCAGCCTTCCGTGAGCTGTGATCGACATTGTGAACCTTCGGTTTGCCCGACGGACCAATCTGACTCTCAGGCACTCCCTTGGCAAGACTCGCTTCGCGGTTCGCCTGAGCGGTCGTCTTGGGAGTTGATTGTTTGGCTGGCGATGATGACGCCGGTGGCGACGCATTTCCGCAGCTTAAACCTTCAAGGTCAGCTTCAACCAGTGGACACTTCGCAAATGCGTAAGTGTTCAGACCACCGGCTAAACCAATCGGATCGCTTTGAATGAATCGCCCGAGGTCAGCGGCATAATATCGATACCGGTTGTAATGCAGTCCGACTTCTTCGTCAGCATATTGACCCGCCATGCGAAGATTGAATTCAAAGTCCGGATTGCTGACCGATGAAAGGTCGCCGTACGGTTCCGCTTCAGCTCGCCAAACGCTTCGCCCACTGGCATCAATGACTTCGACAATCTGGCCTCGTTGATCGGCGATCAGGTGAAATCGATGGCCTTGCTCAGGTCGATCCTTCATCGAATCGTACTGAACCATCAGAATTGGTACGAAGCTGTCGCGGTCAGCATAGATATAAATTCGCAATCGCTGGCCGTCGAGAATTTCCGCTGCCAGTCGACGATCGTCCCAGTAAAAATCGACTTTGTGTGATTCAAACGTGTTGCCGAACGACTTTGAAATTCGACGTTGCAAACCATCATATTTCGCCGTCCATTTGAAGTCGTCTTCAGACGTAATTTCAACTAGCTGGTCCAACGAATTGTAGACGTATCGATAGGTCGCTCCATCAATGTAGCTTCGACGGCTGAGGTGCCCACGATCGTTGTAAACCAGCGTCTCCTCATTGGCTGCCACGACTTGATTCGACTTGCCCAGCGAAACGCCAGTCAGTCCCGGTTTGGCGATCAGGTTATTGGCAGCGTCGTGATGATAAACGTCATTTCGACCATTGCGGCGACGATTGACCAACCGATGAGCTGCGTCGTATTGAAAATCGGTTCGACCACCGCGGCTGCTGGTGCTTTGGACCAAATCGCCAGCCGCCGAATATTGATAGCTGCGAATCCACGTCGGCTGATTCGCAATCGCAACGATTTGCTGCAAGCACAATCCGCGTCGATCGAACTGCGCAAGCTCACGAATAATGTCAGTCGATTGACGAGCGAATCGGCCCTTGGCATCGCTCGCCAAAATGGTGACGCCGCCAGCCGGATCAACCATCTCAACGCGTCCGTCTGGCAGCGATCGATAGCTCGTTTTATATTTCTGCAAGACCTTCACAACCCGCGTTTGCGGACCGTCCCAGACGACTTCGACGCCTTTGCCATTGCGAGCGTCCATCCGAATTCGATCGGTTCCGTCATAGCCAAACGTGATTGCGTGATCCGGCGCAACAACCGATTGCACGCGAGCTTTCGGTGTGTAAGCAAATTGGTATTCGGATTGATCGGCCAACGTGATTTTCGCTGGTTGTTCACATGGTCCCGGTTCGATTTGTAGCAAGAGATTCCCACTCGCATCATATTTGGCAATCAACTCGCCGCCGGTATTGTATTGGTAGCGTTCAACTAACGTGCTATTGCGACTGACCGACGTCATACGATCGCAATCGTCGTAAGCGTACTGGGTTGTTGTCTCGCCAGCATCGACGACGCGGGTCATCGATTCGCGAGCGTTGTAATCGAACTTCGTTTCCGAACCAACCGCATCGCGTTGGCTGTCTAGCAAGTTCCAGGATTTGTAATTTAACGCCCATGCACTTCCATCAGCGTCACGAATTCGCGTTGCATTGCCGCCCGGATCGAAGCTGCTGGAAAGTGATCGTCCGTCAGTACCGATCCGTTCGGTGACGCGGCCCATTGCATCGTATCTAACCAATGGCTGCGCCGGAGCGATTGATTGTTGGTTTTTCAACGACGTGATCGCGGGAATTGCGTCGGTTGGCATTGATGAGGCGATCCAGCCGTCGAGCACTTCGGCTGGCGTTACCTTGCGAGCCATAAAACCTGCCGCAGTGCAATCCCGTGAACCGAGCATCCAGCCGGCTGGCGTGCTGGGCAGTGGCCGAGCTAGCCCATTTGGCGAATTGGGCTGAACATGAATGGGCGGTAAACGCTGACCGCTGGCATCAACGCGTCCGATATTTGCACCGTCAACGTCGTAAAGGAATTTTACTACTTCGCCATTGGGCAGCAATTGCTCGGTCACTCGTCCTGCGTCATCGATCTCGAAAACCGTCACTCCGCCCGCTGGGTCAAGGATCTTTGTCAGGTAGCCCGCTTCGTCATATGAATATTCGTACTCGCCACCGTCGGACCAGCGGACCAGCGTCATTTGTCGCTCTGGGAAATACGAAAGCTGCAAATCGTACAGCCCATCGTCGCCCCACGTCCTCGTGCAACGGCCAAGCTCATCGTAGGTATAGTTGAAACTGTATCGTCGGCGGTCGGTCTTACGAATCATGCGATGGTCCGCATCGTACTCATAAGTCGATTGATGCTCCAACGCGTCGGTCCAATCGGTCAGTCGTCCCGCTTCGTCGTAACCGTAACTGGCAAGCTGCCGGCGTTGACGGTCGGCCATGAGCTGCACGCAACTGAGCCGGTTTTGGCTGTCGTATTCAAAGCTCAAAGAATCGTGGCTGCCGTCAGTCGCTTTGGCTAGCCGATTCTGACTGTCATATTGCAGCTCCACAACGACGTCGGCGATGACGATGCGAGTCGCCCAAAGCCGCTGGCCTTGCTTATTACCAAAGCTGATTGTCGGGTGCATCGCCCCGCTGAGTTCGTATTGCCCTGAGCCAATGCGAGTCAATCGCATTCCGCTGTTGACGGTCGCTTGAGAATCGTTTTCGATTGGCCCAAATTCGATCACATCGCCTTCAGCATCGCGATACGTGAAGCCTTCTTCGGTGATCGCCAATTCAACTTGAAAAACATGTCGAAATCCGCGCCCCAGAACACCTGCTTCGCTCGCTTGGTTGCTGGAGTAAAACCGTCGCCAAGTGAAGTGCGGGTATTGGGGATGCTGCCAATCGAAAAACGAATCGACGTTTGCTCCAGTGACCACATCGACCGGTTCGCCGACTTTACCACACGATGGATTCGTAGCTGGCGGTTTCGATTTTAAGTTCTTGACTTTGGCGGCAATTTTCTTGCCGACTTTCGATTTTTTGAATTTCTTAAACGCCTTTCCAAGCGCACTTTTACCTAAGCTCTTGGCCATCGCCATCAGCGAGATCGTCGGTGGTCCAGCGATCAAGACCGGCGGACCGCCAGGAATACTCATTACCGTGCTGGTGGGCAACATCAGTGATTTGACCGACCCTTTTTTCCAAGGCCTCGGAATCGGCGGCATTCCGATGCAGTGGCAACTGAGCGCTTTCATCGTCAAGCAAGAAAGTGCATCGCCGTCACAGCAAATCGTTGCTACGCCCATGAAAATTTCGCATTCGTTCGTCGGCGGCTTTACGAACGTTCCGCCGATAGGAATGTGCGGCGGCATGCCAATTCCCTGAGTTCCAGCCAGACCGCGTGGCAGGCCGTTGATGAAGACCGTCGCACCGACAATCGGCACATAGTCCATCGGGTCCAAAACGTAGCCGATAAAGGGATGCGGCACTGGAACGGGTGGAACGGGACCAGGCGGCTGGATGATATGAATATCAATGCCGATGACGGGATCGTAGTGTTTGGCGGCGACAAGCATGACGTTAGACTTTCGTTGGGACACCCCGGTTGTCGCAAGGTCGAACCGAAAGTTGCTTACATTTTAAAGATTTTCGCGTTTTTTTGCCGTCGCATCGGGTTCGAAAATAGCCGTAGCGGAATGGGCGCAAGCCCTTCGGTTCTCTTGAGGACACGACAGGTCGCTTGCTATCGAAGTGCTATTACCGAAGAACCGGACGGCTTGCGCCGTTCCGCTAAGGTTTTGAGCTGACGCTCAAGCGGAATGGGCGAAAGCCCTACGGTTCTTTTGAGGACACGTCAGATCGCTTGCTATCGAAGTGCGATTACCGAAGAACCGGACCGCTCGCGCCGTTCCGCTAAGGTTTTGAGCTGACGCTCGCAACGTTACGCTTCGACGGTCGGTAGATCTTCCAGCGACTCGATACCGACCAGTTCAAAGAATCGTTCAGCCGGATAATATCGCAAGACTGCGGCTTTTCCCGAACCCTCGCGTTCCAGCTCGATTAAGTTTCGTCGCAGCAGCATTCGCACGACCGAGCCAGCCGGGCGATTCCAAAGCGACTCGATCGCTTCCAGTGAGCAACCGGGATTGTAGGCGATCAGCGATAAGCAATCGATCGCTTGCTGGTTCAGCTTCAACGTCTGGACTTTACTGGCGAACACCGAAACGATGTCGCGCATGGCTGGGTCGAGCACCATTCGATAGCCGTCGTCGGACGATTCAATCCGGTAGACCAACGCATTGTCTTCGTACCGCTCGTTCAAATGATCAACAATCGCCGGAATATCGGCCGCTTTGACGCCGCGCATGTTCGCGGTCAGCTCTTGAGCGGCAAACCATCGATTTTTTGGATGACCGACAAAAAGAATCGCTTCGATAATCGCTTCCGGTGAAATCGCAATCCGAGAGTCAACCGTCGCATCGGGTTCGAGCAGCTCAGCGGGTGCTGCCTTGCTGTCGGTCTCTGCGTTGGGAGCAACCGCGGCACCAAAGTATTGCTGGTACGTCCGACTGAGATCTTCCAGCGAAATTTCTACTTCATCGTCCATGATTTGAGTGAGTCAATTGGGGAGAATTCAACGTCTCGTGGCCAACGGCCCATGTGCTTAGGTTAGCCAAACGGCGTTTAGCAACGACGTTAACAGTCTCCAGTGGGCTAGGCAATCTACGAGGGCTTTGGGCCCAATCCGACAGTTTTCACGAACGTTATTGGGCTGATCTTAATGCGTCAAAATATTGCTGTGACGCTTCGCTTTCCAGTTTCGGAAGTTCGGCTTCTTCGATCGGATCAGACTGTTCTAAATCGGATGCCAGAATCGCCTCGCGGACTTCAGATTGGGTCATCGTTGATTTGTTTTTTCCAGCGATCTTGCCGCCGAAAGCAGTCTCGCCTTCGCCAACATTACCCCGAACTTGTGACTCGTAGTCGGCGGTATTGTCTTCGGCCTCTTCGCGAGCACCACTGCCCTTGCCCTCTCCTTTTGCAAAATCGCTCGCAGACTGTTTGTCGGATTTGCCTTTGCATTCGTTGCATCCGTTTCCATTGCACGCTTGGCAACTGGAACAGCTTTTACACTGGTTTAGACTCTCTGAAAGTTCTTTGAGCTGTTCGGCCCGCTTCTGGTCGCTGGCCATTTTCGAGAGTTCCTTTTCCATCTTCGAAAGTGCTTCACCTGCGTTTTTGCAGTCGCCTTTTGAGAGGCATTCGGACGCTTCGGAAAGCGATTTGGCTAGTTCAGCCATCGTCTTCATATTTGCATCGGACTGCTGCATGCGTTGCAATTGTTCCGACAGCTTTGCAGCGGTTTGTTGATCGCCGGACTTTTCCGCTTGAGCAATCTGCTCCTTCAGTTGGTCTTTGGCTTGCTCGTGCGCCTTGGCTGCTTCCTCCAGTGCTTGCTTCATTTGGTCAAGCTGTTTAGCGAGCTGTTTCTGCTCTTCTTTGGACAGCTCGTCGCGTTGCATTCGTTCGACTAAATCTTGCATTTGTTCAGACGCTTCGGCCAAATCGCTTTCCATCATTGCATCAGCCAGTTTTTCGGCTGGTCCGTCGTCGATCTTTTTGAGACCCGCAAGTTGCTTTTTCAAGTCTTCGCTGCTGCCAAGTTCTTGTCGCCGCTCGTCGAGTTTCTCTTGGATCTTCTTCAGCTCGACGAGAAACTTCTTCTCTTCTTTGGGTGCGTTGGAGCGAAGGTCTTTAAGCTGGTCTTCGAGCAGTTTGAAAAAGTCGGCTTCGTCAAGCTGATCGTCTTCGGCGGCTTTGCGTTGCTGCTGAATCTGTTTCAGCAAATCTTGTGTGCTGTTGTTGATCTGAGTAACCGAAAGCAATTCCGTCGCAGGTGTTTGATCCTCTGCCCATTTCCAAGCCGGCAAAAAACAAGTGACCGCAATCGCAACGGCGGGAATTAACGTGAATGCCCATCGTGGCGAGAAGCGAATTGGGAAGGCGTCACGAACATCGAGCCGCTGAGCTTTTGCGTCGGCGTCTTCAATCACAGCGGCGCCCATCGGCGTCGCTCGGTCAGCGTCGCTGAGCTGAATTGCGGATGCGAGCCGTTCACGCAGGCCGAGCCGATGATCGACTTCGGCAGCGGCTTTCAATCGGTCTGGACGACGAAGCCACGTGGAAACGGCGGCACCGACCATCGCGATTCCTACTGCGAGACTGATGCCGCCAATCGTCCAGTTCTGGAAACTGGTCGGCAATTCAACGAGCTTACCGACGAAAATCGCAATGGCCGCGATGATCAAGCAAACCAGCAAGAAGACGCCAAGTTGATCGAGATAGCGTTGGGCGGTCAGCCGATTTCGCGCGGCGCGAATCTGCTTTTCGAAATGAGTCATCGTTAGCTCCCAGAGAGATGCTAGCCGTTTCGGTGCAGTGCGGAACAGGTTCATTGTCGCCGTCCCGCGGCGAACTTGCAAGCCTCTGATTGGAGACTTGCGACGACAAGGCGTTGCTTCGAAACTCGCCAAAGATGTAGCGAAACTCGCTAAGAGTTTCGGGTTTCGCTAACGGTCTCAAGGAACAAGTCAAATAGAAGAGCCGAAAGTCTTGGCGACTTTCGCTACAACTCGACGAGGCCCACATTTAGTCAGCGATGTATACAGCGCTGCTGCGGTAGGCCATTTCGATGTGCCGGTTGGCTGGCATATCGGGACCGTCCAGGCCTGGATAGACATCGCCTGGGCTAGGTCGCTGGGTGTCCATAAACAGCCGCCATCGCAACCCACGGACCGATTCGGGCATCACAAACGTTCGTGCTTCGGGAGTTCCGTTGAACAGCATCAAAATGTCGCGACCAAAACCGTCGGGATCGTTGGCGGCGGTTGGTTTGGCCAGCCAGCAAACGATCGTACCGTCTGGCGATTCCCAATTGATGCCCTGTCCAGTCGACTCAAACCAGCTCACATCGGGCACGCCCCGCAAGTCTTGCGGTCGCCCCGTTAAGAACTGATCGCGAAGCAACGACGGCTGGCTACGACGGAAATTGATCAGCGTCTGCACGAACCGGAACAAGTCCTGATTCTGCTCCACCAGATTCCAATTCATCCAGGAAATGTCGTTGTCTTGGCAATAGGCGTTGTTGTTGCCTTTCTGCGTTCGACGAATTTCGTCACCGGAAACAATCATCGGCACGCCCTGGCTGAGCAGGAGCGTCGACATCATGTTCTTGATCTGTCGCAGCCGCAGGTCATCGATCGCTTTCTTCCGCGTTGGACCTTCGACACCGTAGTTATCGCTGCAATTGTTGTTGTCACCATCGCGGTTACCTTCACCGTTGGCTTCGTTGTGCTTGTCCTTGTACGAGACAAGGTCATTCATCGTGAAACCGTCATGCGACGTTATGAAATTGATACTGCAAAAAGGTGCTCGGCCCGCGTGTTCATAAAGATCGCTGCTGCCGCTGATTCGAGTCGCCAAGGCCGCTGACATACCGCCATCACCGCGCCAGTATCGTCGGATGTCATCGCGATAACGACCGTTCCATTCGGCCCACCGCAGGTCACCGAAGCTGCCGACTTGATACGCGCCCGCCGCATCCCAAGCTTCGGCGATGATCTTTGTATCGGACAGCATCGGGTCCTCGGCAATCATTTCAACCATCGGCGGATCGGCCATCAAGTTGCCGTATCGATCTCGCGAGAGGATACTTGCCAAGTCGAATCGGAAGCCGTCAACGTGATAGTTGTGAACCCAATGTCGCAGGCAGTGAAAAATCAGCTCGCGGCAGATCGGATGGTTGCCGTTGAACGTGTTGCCGCAACCGCTGTAGTTGCTGTAGTACGCGCCGCCACCGCTGAGGATGTAGTAGACCTGATTTTCAAGTCCCTTGAACGACAGAACTGGCCCGCGTTCGTTGCCTTCGCAAGTGTGATTGAACACGACGTCGAGGATGACTTCGATGCCCGCTTGGTGCAACGCTTTGACCATTTCCTTGAATTCACGAACCTGAGCGCCTGGCGTCTTGTCGTGAGCGTATCCTCGGTGCGGTGCGAAGAACGCCAGCGGGTCATAGCCCCAATAATTTTCGCGTTCCTTTTCGTTGCCGTGAAAATCATTCGTTGGGAACTCGTGAACCGGCATCAGCTCTACCGCTGTAATGCCGAGGCTCTTTAGGTATGGGATCTTTTCGATCACGCCTAGATAGCTGCCTGGGCATTTGACCTTCGCCGTTTTGCTCTGCGTAAAACCGCGAACATGCATCTCATAGATTATTGATTCGGACAGCGGACGACGAACGTGTCGGTCGCCTTCCCAATCGAAATGGTCATCGACGACCACACATTTCGGCGGACGGATCAGGCCGTCAGTCGACTTCTGAAATACTCCCGCCAGAGCTTTGGCGTACGGATCGACCAGCCTGGCGCTGCCATCGAACCACTGCCCTATTTCTGGGTCAAAGGGGCCATTGGCCTGGAAGTGATATAGAGTGCCCTCTTTCAGGCCCGGGATGAATACGCTCCACACATCGCCCCAACGGTCACAGGCTCGATCCAGCTCGATAATCTCGCTGGGTTCGCGGTCATCGACATGGGCGTAGAGCAGGATTCGCATCGCGGTCGCCGACCGAGAAAAAATCGTGAACTGCACACCGCGATCACTGACCGTCGCGCCGTAAGGTAGGGTATAGGTGAACTGTAATTCAGGTAGCGGTTGCCGCATAAGCATGGCCGGTCTGCTTCCTTTGCGAGTTTTGGATGGTTTGTTGGATGTCGACTTATTCGACTTGGACAAGCCAACCATAGCACCCGCCTTCGTTGGAAACGTGACTCTATTGTTGTAATACGGGTCGAAAAACCAACCGCCTTGGTTCAACGCTCGCTATAGGGAAGGTATGTTGATTCAGCAGACTTTTCCGTTCACAAGCTGAATCGATTTTCAGCATCGTAACGGCACACGCTGGGACGTCAAAGAGTTAGGGGCAAAAAAGGGTTAAATCGTCTGTTGTGTCACCCCGAGTTTCTTGAATTCCAATTAGTTTTAATTGGCCGTCGCCCGTTGGTTCCAGTTCCCGAGTGCAAGGAGGGCTTAGCGACCTCCAGCTAACTTAAATTCCGAACAGTGTTCACTTCGAAACCTTCGATTCAGCAAGTTGCGCCTACTGACTCGCTCGCTTTTGAAATACAATAAGAGGACTTCATCTTGAGCATCCTCGCGAACTTCAACAAAGTAGATCCTTTGAAACCATTCGACTATCTCGCTCGTCGCCAGCAATTGCTGAAGAAAATGCGAGCCGAAGACTGCTATTCGTTGCTTGTGACCGACGAAGCGAACGTCCGCTATCTAACCGGTTTTACTGGCGGTGACTCTTATTTGTATCTCGATGACGACGGTCACACGACGCTGATCAGCGATGGACGCTATTCCGAGCAAATCGAGCACGAATGCCCCGATCTGGGACTACACGTCCGGCCGATTACCGTCACGCTGGCGGTTGCGACAGCCAAATTTCTCAACAAACAAATGTTTGCGGTGATCGGTTTTGAGCCCAATAGTCTGAGCGTCGCCAATCATGAGAAGATCGTCACGGGGATGCGAGCCAAGACGCTGCGATCGGTCGGTGGATTGGTCGAGCAGCTACGGGAAGTCAAAGACGAGGCGGAAATTGTCGCCATCGAACACGCCATTGAAGTCGCTGAAAAAGCATTTCTCAAAGTCCAATCGAACTTGGTCAGCACAATGACTGAGAAAGATGTGGCTGACGATCTGGAATATGCCGTTCGAAAGCTCGGCGGTACCGAAACGAGCTTTGACACAATCGTTGGCGCCGGCCCGCGAGCCGCTCTACCGCACGGAATTCCGAGCAAGCAGTTGCTTTACCGACAGCCGTTTGTTCTCATTGATTGGGGCGCACGCGTCGGCGGCTATGTCAGCGATTTAACGCGAGTTGTATCGTTTGGCAAGATTTCGACCAAATTTGCCAAGGTTTACCAAACCGTTTTGGCCGCTCAACGGGCAGCGATCGCAAAAATTCGGCCCGGCATCGCGATGGAAGAAATCGACGCAGCGGCTCGCAAAGTCATCGAACGAGCTGGTTATGGTAAGCGATTCACTCACTCTGTGGGGCACGGGTTCGGGATGGAGGTCCACGAATCGGTCCGCTTGGCAAAGAATCAGCCGCGATTACTGGAAGCCGGGATGGTCGTAACGGTGGAACCTGGGATATATTTTCCGGGTTGGGGGGGCGTCCGAATAGAAGATGACTGCTTAGTCACAAAAGAAGGCTATCGGGTACTTTCCAAATTGCCAACGAGTTTGGATGATAATAGCTTGGTTTGGAAATAACACTAACTGTGGATTGAGATTGGTAGATGGCGGAAGCGCACTCAGATGAAGAAGACGTCTTTTCGGTCGATCGAATTCGTTCGTTGATTGAATTGATGAAAGAACACGGATTGTCGGAAATAGATCTTCGCCAAGACAAACAGCAAATCCGTCTTGCTCGCGGGACCGTCGGACCGGTCGCCGCTGTTGCTCAACCAGTCGCAATCGCTGCGGCGCCGGTTGGCACCGCTGCACCGGCCAGTGACCCAAGCAGTTTGGACGCTGGGCCGCATATCGTCACCATCAACGCGCCGATGGTCGGAACTTTTTACTCAAGGGCCAACCCAAACGCGAAGAACTTCGTCGAAGTCGGCGCGGCAGTCCAGCCCGATTCGGTGGTCTGCATCATCGAGGCGATGAAAGTCTTCAATGAGATTCCGGCTGAGATTCGCGGCAAAATTGTCCAAATCTTGGTCCAAAACGAAGAATCGGTCGACTTCGGTAAGCCGCTCTTTAAAATCGACACACGCGGCTAGAAAATTGCCGTAGTAGCGGAAGTCGCCAAGACTTCCGAGTTGAAAGTTGAGTAAACAAGTTCGGGAGTCGACTCAAACCGAATTTCTCAACGCACAACTCATCACTCTCAACTTTTAAGTATCTTATGTACCATCGAATTCTGATTGCAAATCGCGGCGAAATCGCTCTGCGAGTGATCCGTGCCTGCAAAGAAATGGGCATCAAGAGCATAGCGGTTTACAGCCAAGCCGACCGTGACGCACAGTATCTGCAACTGGCAGACGAAGCGATCTGTATCGGGACTGCCAAAAGCGTCGATAGCTACCTGCGAATCGATCGATTGATTTCGGCCGCTGAGATTGGAAACGCGGATGCAATTCATCCGGGCTACGGCTTTCTCGCTGAAAACTCGCACTTCAACGAAGTCTGCCGTTCTTGCGAAATCGACTTCATCGGCCCTTCACCCGAAGCGATGGAGCGGCTTGGCGACAAAAATACGGCTCGATCGATGGCAATCGCTGCTAAGGTGCCAGTCGTGCCGGGCAGTCCAGGCTTGCTGGACAACGAACAAGCCGCCATCGATGCAGCAAACCAAATCGGCTATCCGGTGCTGATTAAAGCGACTGCGGGTGGCGGCGGAAAAGGAATGCGGGTCGCCACCGACGAGCAATCACTTCGCGTCGGTTTGCAACAAGCTCAAACAGAAGCAAAGTCGGCGTTCGGGAACTCAGGCGTCTATCTCGAAAAATTTATCGATCGACCACGACACATAGAAGTCCAGATTATCGCCGACAAATTCGGCAACGTCGTCCACTTAGGTGAACGTGATTGTTCTGTCCAACGCCGTCATCAAAAGTTGATCGAGGAAAGTCCTTCGTCAACCTTAGGCGAAAAAACCAGAAAAGCAATCTGCGACGCCGCCGTTCGAATGATCAAGAATGCGGAGTACTACAACGCCGCGACGGTCGAATTCATTGTCGACAAGGACGATAACTTTTACTTCATCGAAGTCAATGCTCGGATTCAAGTCGAACATCCCGTGTCGGAACAAGTCAGCGGAATTGATCTGATTAAGACACAGATCTTGGTGGCGGCCGGCGAGCCGTTGCCGTTTAAGCAAAAAGATATTGTATTTCAGGGTGCATCGATCGAGTGTCGAATCAATGCAGAAGATCCCAATCGCAATTTTCAGCCATGCCCAGGTCGGATTGAAACATTGTATGTTCCAGGCGGATTCGGCGTACGATTCGATTCACATGCCCACGCGGGTTACACCGTTCCACCGCATTACGATTCAATGATTGGCAAGCTGATTGTGCATTGCAAGACGCGCGACGAAGCGATCAAAACGATGCAGCGTGCTCTGGCCGAACTGCGCATCACAGGCATCAAGACGACAGCGGATTTTCATCGGGAAATTTTAGCCCAACCCGAGTTTGCCAACGGCAGTGTTGATACAAAATGGGTCGAGCGCGACTACTTGCCACGCCGACCCACAATCGTCAAATGATCCGAACTTTCGTTTCGGTGACTTGATCAACAGTAGGCCAGGACCGATCCTGGTCTACGCCAATACTAGGTTGCGGCAGAAGCCTTGCTCACTTTTCGACGGCGATGATACCAGCCGAAACCGGCGGCGGCGAGACCGACAGTCAGCAGCGTGGTTGGCTCAGGGACGGACGATACGTTTGTTGCAATACTGAAGACGCTGCCGCTGGTCAAACCAATGTTCCCAACGAAGCTCGCTGCACCACTGGTCAGGTCAATCGTTGAAAGTTCGAAGCCGTTCAACACTGCGTAAGCAATGTTGTTCGTGCCATCGATCTCAAAAGCCACTGGTGAAAATATGCCAGTGTTGAGCGAACCGATTGTGTTCAGCGTTCCCGAGTTTGGTGGATTTTGAAGTACCAGGCTGAAGTTCGATTGATCGATGTCATACAACGTCGTCGAAGCCGGTGTCCCAATGCTGTTCGTGTAAGCCGCCGCGACCACTTCCGGCGTCGATGTAGCGTTCACGTCACCGACCGCATAAGTCAGCGTTCCATCGGTGATCGTCACGCCGCTATCGACGTTGATTCGAAGGTTTTGACGTGCATCGCTAACAACTCTTAACCGATCGGCTACGGGGTTGAAGTCGACGCCGAAAAAGTTTCCAGTGACCGCCGTATCAAGCGTTGAGCTGAGCGTTGCGACGCCTGTTGATGCGTTGATCGAATAAACGCGGCCTGTCGTACCGTTCTTCGAGAAACCGTACAAAGTCCCCGTGTTCGGTCGTGCGTCGATCCCTTGCAATGCGTCGCCAGCCATCAAGCCAGTGATCGAAACAGGAGTTGATGTCGTTCCCGGCGTGCTGCTGTCAAAGGTCAGCAACTGATTCTGAGTGGTCAGCGCGACGATAGTTGCCGCACTGGCGACCGTCGATGCGAAGAAGCTAGAACAAGCGACTGCACCTAAGAGAGTAATGGTTCGCAATCTGTGCATCATGATTAAAAATTCCTCACGTAAACATTTACCTTCGTATCAAAAACAAATCGGATGAGCGGTCGTGTGCTATGGGAAGAAACGTGGGACGTTAATGTCGTAATAATCCGACTCGAGATATTCCAACGCCAACGCAAAGTTCAAGATCGCGATGTCGTTTGCATCCGAACGCACAGTGCTGTAATCCAGCGGCGGTCCACCATTCAAACTGGCCACATACGGTCCAGCGAACATCACGACTTCAGCAGCCGTAAAGGGTCGCTCGAATGAAAGCTCGCCGCCAAAAGCGTTCTCGGTCATCGCTCGTGATTGCAGCGAATTGAACATGCCTGCATGTCGCGACTCGATGGTCGCAATTGAAGCAGCGGCCGACAGAATGCCTGCAGAGTTGATCGCTGGTGCGGCACCCAGATAGGCACCTACTCCGGTGTTTTCCAGGGCTCGACCGAGCATCAGGAATTCAGCAAGGTTTGCCGAAGTGATATTTTGGAAAGTCGGCTTCGGTCGGGCTGCGGCGCCCAGTGCATTCAGCAAAAATGCCACGTGATCGTTCTCATGCCGCCGCACTAACTTCATTTGCGAGCTAAGCGAGATCCTTGCTCCGCCTTGCGCAAGCGCCTGTTCATTGCTACCGACGACAAACGCCGTGCCGGCCGCCGCGATGCCGGTCGCAACCGCAGTTCGCTTCAAAAAATTACGCCGCCCTTGCGACAGATTATCAAAATGATTCCGCCCCGTATCGTCATGAATTCTGTCCATCGAAGGTCCTCTCAAAAAGACTTCTCAGTCCGAATAAAATAGAAAAAAGTTCAACGACCGCATTGGTCATTGCCAGAGGTACGAGGCTGGTTGCGTTGTTAGATTCAGCAAAATAGAAAAGCTGAAAAGAATTGTTCCAAGCTCGATTACTCCATTAATAAGCATTAATCGAAACTGAGAAGCAGACGCTCAGCTCGCTGAGCACGCAAATAGATGTTTGAAGAGCGTGGCAAAAAAATAGCTGCTATGCTCAGCGGTAGATTTGTCTATGCTGCTAGAGGTATTGCAAATTCATTGAAGTTCTTCCAATAGGTTCGACATGCGATCCCGTTTTCTAATTTTAAAAACTTGCGCCGTTGGTTTGCTTGGGTTGCTGGTCGGTGCCTCGTTAGCAACCTATGAGCAGAGTCAGTACACGAAATTCGAAGCATCTCAGAGCCTCCCAACGCGAAAGTTTCCACCGCCTGGCGCTAGTTCGCCGGATCAATCAGCGGACGAAGTTGATGCTTCCGAGCAAGGGGATACACCGGAGCGTTTGCCGCTTGAGGACGAGTTCGGTGACAAGTTAGTATTTCGTCTTGATCCAAAGTTGCGTCCGGAAGAAGTTGTCGAACTGCAAATGATCGCACTGCAAGCGGCAGCAAAGTCGCCTGATGGATTTTCGTTGTGTTATCGTTTCGCGTCGCCGGCCAATCGAAATGCCGTCGGCGCCGCTGACGAATTCGAAGAAATGCTGTGGAATTTATTTCGGCCACTTATCGGGCATTTGTCTCGCGTCATCGGTCGGCCAGTCATCAACAAAAATGTGGCCGAGATCCTTGTCACGGGCGTCGGTTCTGACGGTAGGTTCATGGGCTATCGTTTTGTCGTCATCAAGCAATCCAGCGGACCGTTCGTTGGTTGCTGGATGACGGACATGGTTGTTCCGGTGATTGATCCCGATGAAGACGATCAAACGCCAGGAAAGCAGACAATTTCTGACCTGTCAGTCGCCAATGCGGTTACGATATAGCTGTCCGCAGCAAACGAGTCTCATAACGACTCAGACAAAACGAAAACAACCGCCGGGCTAGACTTTCCAGCCAATCAATCGATGACGCAGCCCGATTTGAACACAACTGAACTAAGCGACGAAGAATTAATGGCGGCTATTGCGCGTCGAGCAGAATCCGCTTTTGAAGCTTTGTATGATCGATATGCATCAACGCTTTACGCAATTTGCTTGCGAGTTTTGCGGGTCGAAGCGGATGCAGCCGATGTGTTGTCTGAAGTCTTTTTCGAGGTTTGGGATAAATCTTCACGCTTTTCCGCCCTCCGTGGATCGGCCCGCTCGTATCTAGTTACGTTAACTCGTTGTCGAAGCGTAGATCGGTTGCGTTCCATTGGATCGCGAGCCAACCAATTAAAAAAGCTGGTCGAATGCGTCGAAGGCGGTTTGACGCATGGAGCACAAGATAATATTGACCCGTCCGATGCGATGGCGGGGCAAGAAAACGTGACAGCGTTGCGAACGGCAGTTGATTCGCTGGCCGACGTTCAACGAGACGTGCTGATGGCGGCTTATTTTGATGGGCTAACTCAAATCCAAATTGCCGAGAAACTTAACCTGCCTTTGGGGACCGTCAAAACGGCGATCAAGCGCGGCCTAGAACGGCTGAGACAAAGCCTTGCGGCTAGCAATGATGAGAGGATTGCAAAGTGAATTGTGACCAATGTATCGAACTGCTAGATGATTACGCGATCGGCATTTTGAACGAAGCTGAATTTGACAAAGTGTCTGCTCACTTGGCCAGTGACTGCGCGCGATGCAACCATCAATTCGAACATGTCATCAATGCGACTGCTGCACTAAGTGCCTCTCTGCCACCAATCGAACCACCATCAGCGTTGAAGGCGAAGTTGATGGCGCAGATCCGATCGGAGGCTCCAACTAGCGCGGTGAAAAAGTTCGCGCCGCTCTCCGACGGCGCGAGTACAGTCGAACTGGCTTCTTCCGTGCAGCGTCGTTATCTGCCAGCAAGCACGTTGCGCAGTTGGCTCTATCCTTTGGCGGCTTGTGTGGTCGGCGTCGTTGTCGGTTATTCGGCACTAAGCCAGCCAGAGAAGGTGCAGCCCGCTTCGATGCCTGACGCTTCCGTTCTAGCGGCCCGAGCTGAAGCGGAATCGGAGCTGAGAACCAAGAAGATCGAATTCCATTGGGTCAGTAGTGAGACTGCGACCCCACCATCAAACGATGGTAGTGCGTCACTGGGCGGTTATGCCGCATACGACCCAATTGCCGAAGAGCTGCACGTGCTGCTTCGAACGCCAGAGGCAATCGCGAGCGAACACCGACTTGCGGTTGTGGTCAGAACCAGCGACGGCAGCTCTCGCACGATTGGAATGCTTGACACATCGGTGCTGACGCAGGCGCATGGTGTTTTTCCAATTCGACGTGGCGATGCGAAATTTGATCGATTGACAGTTATCGAAGTCAACACGCCGTCGGACGATCCAGACATGGGTACGGTTCGTTCGATCATCGGCTTCGAGTAATTCTGCGGCGACGTTTCGAGTACAATGCGGTTTGCAGTGCTGAGTAAAACCGAAAAGCACTCAAACTTCGTTGATAGGAACTATCGTCGTGCTCAAGCCCGTAAAATTTTTCGGCGTCGCGATCGTCGCGTCTCTTTTATTTGTCCGTCTTTCGTTCGCGGAATCTACTCAGGTTTTGGTCGTTGTTGGGCCGAGCACGCATCCGCCCGGAACACATGAAGTCGCCGCATCAGCATTGCTGATCGAGCATTGCTTGGAAAATAATGCTCAACTCGCTGGTATCGAAGTGAACGTATTGGACCAGTGGCCGCACGGTGATGAATTGCTCGAGAAGGCTGACAGTGTCGTGTTTGTTGGTGACACGTTTCCGGCCGAGCGCATGCCTGACTCGGATACCATCATGGCGGACCTTCAAACGATGATGTCGCGCGGCTGTGGCATTGTCTGCCTGCATTTCGCGACCGGGTTGTTAGGTGAAGATGTACCAGCCGACGGTGATCATCCGCTTTTGCACTGGATGGGCGGCTATTTTGCGAACAAGTCGTGCGCTCACCACCAGTCGATCGCTCGCGTATTTGATTCAGCTACCATAACACCGAAATCGATCGAACATCCGATTCTTCGCGGTTGGCAGCCATTCACGTTGAATGACGAACCGTACATCAATAACTATTTTGGTCCCGATGCGAACAAGCCCGCGGCGAACGTTACTGTCTTGGCCACGTCGATGTTGCCGCCGGAGTCGCCCAGTGCCGAGCCGGTTGCTTGGTGCATCGATCGGACCGATGGTGGACGAGGTTTCGCAATCGTGATGCCGCACTTTTACGGGAACTGGGTGATCGACGATTTGCGTTGCGTTATACTCAACGGAATTGCTTGGTCAGCCAAGCTTGAAGTGCCAGCCGGTGGCTTACGGACCGCATCGCCGGACCTAGAACAATTCAAACCTGCTTCCGTCAAGCCGCTGCCCAAAAAGTAGACAGCGACATGACTTTTGATACTTTCCGTCTAATTTAACATGCTCAAGAAAATCTTCTCCGTTATTTTGCTGGCGCTGGCGAGCTTGAATTCATGGTTCGCTGCGGTGACAGTCGCCGCTCCGGTGCAAGTTCTGGTTGAAGCTGAGAGCTTCGAATCGCATGGCGGCTGGTCATTGGACACGCAGTTCATTCGCCAGATGGGCTCACCCTATCTACTAGCGCACGGATTGGGCCAACCGGTTGCAGACGCAGTCACGATGGTCAAGTTCACCGAGCCCGGAGTTTACCACGTTTTTGTTCGCACCAAGGATTGGGTCGCTCGATGGAAAGCGGAAGGTCAGCCTGGAAAATTTGAATTGTTGATTGACAATGTTCCAATCCAAACGACATTCGGAACAACTGGAGCCCAGTGGAATTGGCAGGCTGGCGGGACAATCGAAATTAAGAAGTCCGCGGTCGAACTGAGGTTGCGCGATTCAACCGGATTCGACGGTCGTTGTGATGCGATTTGCTTTACCAAGTCAGACGAGCCGCCGCCCAACGAAAGCGAAATTCTACCTCAATGGCGGCGCGCGGCGTTGGAGCTCGACGAACAACCGACGCTGCATTCAGACTACGATTTGGTCGTCGTTGGCGGCGGATATTCTGGAATGGGAGCTGCCATCTCCGCCGCTAGAATGGGCTGCAAAGTTGCACTCATTCAAGACCGACCAGTCTTGGGTGGCAACGGGTCCAGCGAGGTCCGCGTCTGGGCGATGGGGAACATTCGACGGGGCAAGTATCCACGAATCGGCGAAATTGTTGACGAGTTTTCTGACCGCGCTACCAAATCGCCGGGCACTTTCGAAGAGTTCGGTGACGCGCGAAAGGAAGCGATCGTACGAGCGGAGCCCAATATCGACTTGTTCCTCAACCACCATGCCTTCGCAGTGGATATGGCCGATGAAAAAATCGTAGCGGTCCACGCATTTGATACCCAGTCAAGCGAACAATCGGTCTTCAGCGGTCGGCTGTTCTGCGACGCGACTGGACACGGAACGCTTGGCGAGTTGGCTGGCGCTCAGTTTACGATCGAAGCCAAAGGTCGGATGGGGATGAGCAACATGTGGGCTTGGGACGAAGCTACAGACGGCGATGCTACGGAACGCGCTTTTCCTGAAACCCCGTGGGCTTTGGATTTGAACATGGCAGACTTTCCATATCCAGTTGATCATCATGGCCAATGGTTTTGGGAATCGGGTTTCGATAAAGATCCATTGGGCGACGCTGAAGGAATCCGCGACTGGAATCTGCGAGCGGTCTTCGGGGCCTTTAACGCGATGAAAAATCGCGACGGGGCCGAGCAGCATAAGTCGGCTTACCTTACGTGGGTCGCTTTCGTCGGCGGGCCGCGCGAGTCGCGTCAGCTTTTGGGCGACGTCGTGCTGACGCAAGACGATATCGTAACCAAACGCGATTTTACTGACGGCTGCGTGCCAAGCACTTGGTCGATCGATCTGCACTATCCCAAGAAACAGTATGCGGAAAAATTCCCCGATAACCCGTTCATTTCTATTGCCGAACATGATCAGCGGATCGATCGAGACTACGGGTATCCAGTTCCGTATCGATGTTTTTATTCGAAGAACATTGAAAACATGTTCATGGCTGGACGTTGTATCAGCGTCACACACGAAGCTCTCGGTACCGTTCGTGTGATGAAGACTTGTGGAATGATGGGCGAAGTCGTTGGAAAGGCGGCGTCGATCTGCGTTGCCCGCGACTGTCTGCCATACGCGGTCTACGAACGTTACTGGCCTGAGATGGATTCGCTGCTTCAATTACCAGGCAAAGCGCATCGTCCAAACGTTGAAGCGGAATTTACGATCCCCGCCGATGCGCTGCCGCTTGCTCCATCGACTGGCCCACCCAAGGGACTCGACCCATCGACCTTGCCGGGCATCGTGATTGACGACTCAGCGGCGATCACGACGGGAAAATGGGAGAGCGGCGGCGGCTTGAAAGGTTTCGTCGGGAACAGCTACCGTTACGCCCCAGCCAGCGCCAAGGCGACTATTGAGTTTTCACACTTGATCGAAAAATCGGGCGCGTATGAAATTCGGTTGGCGACTCAGCCAGCGGACAATCGAGCGACCAATGCAGCGATCAATATTGTTCAGGGAGATTTGCACCAAAGCGTTCGCGTCGATATGCGGCAGCCGCCAAATCAGCCGTACGGATTTGTTTCGTTGGGAACGTTCGCTTTGCAAGCTGGGCAAATGTTAAAAGTGACACTCGATAGTGAATCTGCCAACGGTTTTGTCCATGCCGACGCGATTCAAATCCTGCCCGCGCCGTAATCCTTTCAAAAGCCCGAGACGGCTCTGCGATCTAATTCCTGAAACGCTGATCCCTGTGCCAAGCAAGCCACCGCGAAAGCTGATTTCTGTGAAGATGTTTTGCTTGCACGGATTCCGCTTGATGATGCTCGCCGTTTCGCTCTACGCGATGCACATCCAGCATGAAAAGGCATTGTCACAGCTGCCAGAGGCAAGCATTAATGCGTTGCCAATCGAGCGCGTCAGCACGCTTTTTCCATCAGCCAGCCGATGGGGAAATATGAATCGGCGTGGTGGAATCGAAGTCTTAGACTTCTCCGGTGCAGTCATTGGTTCGATCATTCAGACGTCGCCAGCGAGCGATCGCTTTCTCGGTTTTTCCGGCCCAACCAATGTTTGGATTGCCTTCGATTCGGCCGAAAAAGTCATCGGAATCGAGGTCATCGACAGCCGCGATACGCATGAGCATGTCGAACTTGTCAAACGCGATGCGAGCTTTCAAAACGCTTGGAACGCGATGACTTGGGAACAGGCGGCAAACGCAAAGATTGATGGTGTAGCCGGTGCAACACTGACCAGTTTGGCGATCGTGCAGGGCATTCAGAAAAGGCTGGGGAACGTTTTTCCGATTGCAAAATTCACTTACGATTTGACGCTACAAGATGCTCAGACGATCTTTCCCGCGGCCAGCAAAATCCAGCGTGACGAAACCTTTCCGGCCCTATTTCATCTGCTCGATGCCAAAGCAAAAAATGTCGGCGTTGTGTTGTTCACATCGCCAGAGGCCGACGAGATTATCGGCTACCAGGGACCGACTAATGCAAGGATCGCAATCGATCTTCGCGGCGAGTTAGTTAACGTGCAAATTCTAGAGAGCTTCGACAACGAGCCATACACGCGATACGTCCGCAACGACGCCTATTTCGCCAAGCTACTTCGGCGATATTCAATCGAGCAATGGAATGCGATGGAGCTGAAGCAAAGCGATATCGAAGGCGTCTCTGGTGCGACGATGACTAGCATGGCAGTAGCTGAAGGCATCATTGCCACGGCGCGGGAATATAAAGAACACATTGATGCACCGAAACGGAAAGAGCTAACCGCTTGGCTAGTAAAAACGAGCGACCTCGGGACTTTGTTGATCATTGCCATCGGATTTATTATCGGGATGACTGGTTTGCGCGGCAATGCGAGACTGCGCGTTGTATTTCAAGTGGTTCTGGTCGTTTATCTTGGTCTAATCAACGGGCATCTGCTTTCGCTGGCCATGCTGGTCGGCTGGTCGCAGAGTGGCATTCCTTGGACGACCGCTGTCGGATTGGTTGCTTTGAGCATTGCAGCAGTGGCGACGCCGATTTTCAGCCAGCGAAATATCTACTGCTCGCATCTTTGTCCGCACGGAGCGGTCCAGCAATTACTGCCGCGCCGCTGGAAGCTTGCCGGTCAGTTGTCAAGGAAATGGCGAACGATTTTGCTGAGCATTCGTCCGCTCCTGATCGGCTGGGCGTTGTTGGTCGGCTTGCTGCAATTGCCGATAAGTCTAGTGAATATCGAACCTTTTGACGCATACTCCTGGCGAGCGGCCGCGTGGGGTTCAATTGCGGTGGCGATCACTGGGCTGCTTGTTTCCCTGCGGATACCGATGGCGTACTGCCGTTACGGTTGTCCGACGGGAGCGCTGTTACAATATGTCCGTCGCCATTCGCGCAGCGATCGCTGGTGCAAGGCCGACTCGCTCGCGCTTTCTTGCAGCGTGATTGGCCTACTCGCGCTCGCCTGACACCGATGAGAATGTCTTTCCGAGTTACTTTTGAAGTCAGTCCGTATTTCGACAGACCTGCCGAATCTAATATCGAATTTATGCAATCGCAACGTCTGACTTCGACCGTCGCAATAATCCTGGCGACTGTCTTTTTATTTGGTTGCAATCCTTCAACCTCGAATGTGAGTGTCAGCTCGCCAAGCAAGACATTGATCGTTGGGCGGGCGATGGGAATGGCTTATCAGCTAACCATTGGTGATCCAGTAGACGCGGAACAGTTTGACCGATTACAGGCCGCGATTGAATCAGAGCTATCGAACATCAACGCGACTTTTTCGCTGTATGACGAAGCTTCGGAACTCTCAAGACTCAACCATGCTTTATCCAATGAGCCGACTACTGTCAGCGAACCTTTGTTTGCGGTCTTAGAGCGAGCCATCGAAGTGGGCGAACAAACCGGAGGAGCCTTTGATCCAACGATAAAGCCAATTATCGATGCTTGGAACGTTGCAAGCCTCCGAGCTGATTGGTCGCCGCCTTCTCAAACGCAGCTTACTGACTGCAGCGAACAGGTTGGCTGGCAACGTGTTGAACTGGGTCGCGAAGAAAAGACCGTCTCTATGCGTGCATTGGACGACCATGCGGAATTACCGTTAGAGTTGGATCTGAACGCGATTGTTGAAGGCTGGGCGATAGATCGCGTTCTAGCCATCGCAATGGAGCACGAGTTAAAGAACGCTTTGTTCGCAATCGGTGGCGAGTTTGGAGCGATCGGTGAATCTGCAAATGGTAAGGCCTGGAAGATCTCCATTGAAAATCCATCCAATCTTGGGCAACCTCTTGTCGATTGCAAGTTGGAACGCGGCTGCCTATCTGTTTCTGGCGAATATCGGCAGTCCAAGAAATACGGCGCGCAGACTTACTCGCATATCATCGATCCGCGAACACATCGACCGATCAACCATCGGTTACGGAGCGTTGCGGTCGTTGACGAACGCGCTATGGTGGCCGACGGTTGGGCCACGGCGCTGATGGTCATGGGGGATGTCGCTGGATTAGAATTTGCATCGCGAGTCAAAATTGCTGCGTTGTTTCAGATAGAATCGGACCGTGGGATTGAGATCAAGATGACTGAACAAGCCAAAAAATTCTTCGAAGTTAGAGCTGTTGATGGAAGATAAGAGTGTCGTCGGGCTTCGTTCGCAGGCTGCAAAATGTCGCCGAGCGGGCGATCGAATTGGATGCTTGCAGCGATTAGATGCAATCATCGGGCTTGACGCTGCTCAATATCGCGACTGGCAAATCGTTGGTGAAGTTCTCGGCGAGATCGGCGAATACGCGCAGGCTATCGGTGCGTTGGAAAAGTCGCTGGAGCTGAAGCCGGAGAACGTCGACGCAGAATACGAGCTCGGTCGGTCGCTCAATAGTTTGGGCGACGTCGATCGGGCAGTCGACTTGCTGCAGGCTGTGGCGACATCAACCTCTCACTATCCATCGTTGCGATCACTCGCCACGATTTGCGTCAACGCGCCGAAGATGAACAATTCCGAAGTACTAAAAGTGCGAAAACATTTTGCGGAAATGACCCGTCAGGACGAAGCCGGCCTGCGGTCGTCGGTGCCAAATTCGCGGCAGAACGTTTCGCGTCGGGCAAAACGAACTCAGCGGCCTCTGCGCATCGGTTATATTTCCGCTCACTGGTGCGACGCGAATTATATGAAGCCAGTCTGGCCGCTGATCAACGCTCACGATTATAAAAAATACGATATCACGCTCTTCGACGACAAGGCGAATGCGAATCAAACATGGAGCTGGTTGCACGGTGAACCGCGAATTGTTCCGATTGGTTCATGCTCCAACGCGGAAGCGGCTGACTGCATCGACGCCGAGCAAGTCGACGTTTTGATCGACCTAAGTGCCTACAGCAAACCGACGCGGCTGGGATTGTTTACTCACCGTCCCGCCCCGATTCAGATCGCTTGGTTCAATTCGTTTGCGACCAGCGGATTCGATGAGTTTGATTTCATGGTCGGCGATCGATTCACGATCGATGCAGCTGAGCGGCGGCACTACTGCGAAGAATTGCTGACGTTGCCGACAAGCTATCTCTCGTTTCAAACCAATCACGAAGCACCACCAGTCTATCAGCGTTCCACAATCAACGATGATGGCTTTGTCTTTGGTTGCCTTGGGACGCAATATAAAATTACGCCGATCGTCTTAGACGCATGGGCAAAAATTCTTTGCCAGGCGACTTCTTCGCATTTACTGATCGGCAATCGCGAAATGAAGTCTGAATGCAACCGGCAATACTTGCTTGATCGTTTCGCTGAGCGCGGCGTTGGTCGTGAGCGGGTCAGCTTCTTGCCGCCAGCATCGCATTTCGAGTTTTTGAAGCACTACGATCGAATCGATTTGACGCTTGACACGTTTCCCTACAACGGTGGGACAACGACAATGGAATCGCTCTGGCTAGGCGTCCCCGTTTTGTGCTTTAACGGAGATCGTTGGGCGTCGCGGACTAGCCGTTCGATAGTTGGGTTTTCGCACCTATCAGAATTCGCGGTGGCTGACCTTGATCAATACATTCAAACCGCGGTCGCATATGCAACCAATCCGAGCAAACAAGCTAGCTTGCGCGAGATTCGGTCTACGATGCGTGACCGGCTAAGTGCATCGAAAGTTTGCGACACGCGGTTTATGGTCGAAAAAATGGAGCAGTTGCTTGAACGGGCCGTTCGGTCGAAACAGAGTTAGAAGCCTCTCCGAAAGGGGGCTGCCCCATTGGCGGAACGGAGAGAGACGGGCGTGAGCCCAGTTAGCCAGTCTTGAACCGGATGCTGACGCGTAGCGGCCGATTTAGTCTTTCGTGGTCTGCAAAAAAATCAGCGAGAGGACTGGATGGCCCGCTCGCTGAAAAGTTTCGTTTTGAAAAGTTTCTCGCGAAGTTAATTACTTGGTGTAATCAACTTCGAGCTCGATAACCGGCATCGATTCAAGGTCGGTCTTGATTAGAATCTTACCGTCGACGATGTTCGCGAATTGTTTCGGCATCAACTTCATCGGAATTGCTTGAACAGCCTTCGCATCCTCAGACAATTCGACCTCGATGTCGAACAGATCGCTTTCGATAGAAGTCACTCGGAAAGGGTCTTTGCCTTTAAGCACAATTACTTGCTGAAACGGTGCATCATCTTCGCCGCCGCTCAGACTGACCGAGCGAGGCGAGATTGAAATGCCCGCTTCGACGTTTGCAGTGATCAATAGAGGGACGGTTTTCAAGTTACGGTCGTTGGTTTGAACGATCAGCTCGGTCAGTAGGGATCCGACCGGCGCGTCAGGCAGCAAGTCGATCTGGAGATCGTAACCAACACGTCCGGATTGTCGTCGAGTTTCTTCGGCACGAGCCTTGATAAATTTATCGCTCGTTTGAATTCCGACGATTGCCCAGTCGCTGCGACCAGCGTAATCAATCGCCATATTGAACGTCTTGCCTTCGCCCTCGTTGACGTTGCCAAAATTCGCTTCGCCCGGTGCGAAGACCACGTCGCTGCGGATATAGCCTTTGACGTGCAGTTGCAGCTCGCTGTAATTCGGTTTATCGAATGAAACTGTCAACGTTGCTGACCGGGCCCCTGAGAACGAGCCGGTGTTGAAACGAGCGATGATTGCTCCGGTCTGTCCCGGCAGAACTGTTTCTGTCTCGACGATTGGCGTGGTACATCCGCAACTGGCGTGGACGCCACGGACATGCAATGGTTGATCGGACGGGTTCGTAAATTCAAATCGGTGTTCGGTCTTGGCCGCTTTCGCGACGGTACCAAAATCATGACTGGTAGATTTGAAAATCGCGATCGATGGCGCGGCGGCGAAAGCCATCGAGGTCGCGGAAACGACGATCGAAGCGGTGGCCAAAAATAGTGTATTGAGTCTCATGGCTGTTACCTGCGGATGGGATGAACGACTGCGACCTTGAGAGCAAAACAGATACCAACCGAGAGGCCGGATTGTCATGCCGAGTTTTCGTAGACATGGGAACGCTGGATGGAGGGCAGCGAATCACGTTTTGAGGTTGCAGTCGGTGACTTGAAGCACGTTCCCACAAATATCAATCCGAAATTGCACTACGCTTCGTAATTGTAGGCGATTTCATTGCTTTCGGATACGAGTCGTGATTACAGGTCATAATAATGTTCCAGTCTACGCCGTTAGAAAAATTTACCCACGCCGCAATAGTGGTATTGTGTCCACCGCTAAACGGTCCGGCGGAGATGCGGATTGCCGCAATGTTTAGCCAGCAAAAAATTGGAGAATTTCAAAAAAGGCTAAGATAATTTTCGAAGGTATCCTTTAAGCGGCGTATCTAGCGTGAAGTCGTGCTCAAACCGAGCAAGTTGTATGATCTTCGCCTGGTCAAAGCAACTTTAACAGCAAGTCTCCTTCAGGCGGTTGATTGAGGATCCTACCTCTTTGGATATCTACCGCATTACCGTTTGGGCAAATTGAAAATTAGAGGAATAAGCTTGTTGAAAGCCTGGACTCCAACACGGCGACGATTAGGGTTGTAGATTAGACTAATGGTGCCAAGCATGGATTGGTCGGGCGGTTTCACAGCGGGCTTTAGCGGGATAGCGTTTGATGGTTTGGACTTACGGTTGGCTCACTTTGATGGTCGGATGCCTGCTGGCGACAGCGGTCGTTGCAGCAATGGAAAACGCGCGGCGCAAAAAGATGATTAACGATCGTCTTTCGGGGAATGAGCCGTCGATCGCTAACCAGGTTTCCGAAGACGGATTCGAAGCGATGGATGATCTAGATGAAATTCCTGCCGATCCAGATTTTGATTTCCCTCAGAATTAGCCGTCAACCTCGCACCAACGTTCAGACGATTGCCAGCGGCTAGCGCAAGTCATTTGCGGGTCTCTATCGGACTTAGTGCTCTGTCAAAACTAGATTTTCAGGTAGCTGGAGTCGCCAGACTTCAGTGTGCCTTACAAACGCTGAACTCTGGCGGGTCCAGCTACGATTGCCAATCCGAAGTTTTAAGTTGGACAAAGCACTAGTTCTTGATTGTCCGAATCTTCCTCCCCCTAATTTTCCTACTTCGTTTGATCCAAGCGAGCCTGCTTGAAAGTCCTTTAAGACGTCAGGTAGGAATGTTAGAGATAAGAAAATGATTGCGGCTTCACTTTGCGATAAAACTTTTTCTTGACGTTTGCTTTTCGCCGACGCGACGACGCGATATCTTATGAGTGACTGCGGTGATGCTTTCGCACTTGCCATCTTCAGTTGCAAATTGCCAACCACGCTTGGAAAGAGGAACTTCGCATGAGTAATGCACCCTTTGATTCTTCGGCGCCCAACACCCCCAGCCCCGTCGCCGAACAGCCTTGGGGGATGTCGATCAAGCAATTTACGATGCTGATGCATTTGTCCCAGCTTCTGAATTTTATGATCCCATTTGCTGGCGTCGTCATGCCGATTGTGATGTGGGTCGTGCACAAGGACAAATTTCCGGAGATCGACGCTCATGGAAAAGCGATCCTGAACTTCATCATCAGCATGTTCATTTACTCCGTGATCTCGGCGATTCTGATTTTCTTGATCGTCGGATTTTTTCTGCTGATCGCGATCGCAATCATCAGCATTGTCTTTCCGATCATCGCGGCGGTAAAAGCGAATGAAGGCAAGCTATGGCCGTACCCTTTGAGCTTAAAGCTCTTCTAGCTTCAGACAACGACGTTGTCGCCTCGAAGATTCCATCAAATTTACCAGCCGCCATTTTCCAGCCAAAAACGAGCTCAACGTTTTTCGAATTCAATCACGAGAAACGTTAGGTGGGAATTTTAAGGGTAGGCGGATGCTGGACTCATAATTTACTAACGGCTTACCGTCGGCTGCGGCCTGGCATTAAACGCTTGTGCCCTTCTGCTTAGCAAATTTCGATTCTGCCAAAGTACCTACCGCTAGATTTCCTACTGCATTAGATACTGACGAGAATTGTTGATTGAGCGGTTGAAGGCGTGGCGAAGGTCGCTCTACACCGTTTCTCTGAGGGTGAAGAACGTCAGTACTGCGACGGTTAAGGCACTGATTAAGAAGACCACATCCATCAATAGGCTATGGCCGCCGAAAGGGGCACTCATGCCAGCCATCGACAGGATCAGGTCGAGCAGAAATAGCAGCGCAACAAGGCCGGATAGAATCAAGCCTATTATGCACAATACCCGTGGCATCAACACCCTCGATGGATCGTCTGGAACGCTGCTGTAAAATCAAGTCTAGTTTGCGGTGGCTAGTATAGTTGAACTTTTCGCAGTGTCACGTACAGGCAACTTTGCCGCATGCGTGACCACCATCCGCCTACCAAGTAATTTAGTTGCACGATCCACCAATTACGATCAAAAGTTGCCATGATTTCTGAGAATCTACGAACGCAAATGCCGGTTATACGGGATTTTGCGTATTTCGATCACGCCGCAGTCGGCCCGCTGACCGCGGCCGCCAATGCGGCGGTTTCGCGATGGGTCGACCAAGCGACCCTGTCTGGCGATTGGAAATGGCTCGATTGGTCCGCTGCCGTCGATCAGACTCGTCACGCCGCTGCGAAATTGATCAACGCCGAAGTCGACGAAATTGCCCTTATTCCCAGTACGACTTATGGCATCAACATCGTTGCCAGCGGATTTCCTTTCAAAAGTGGCGATTGCGTGCTGGTTCCGGCGAACGAATTTCCAAGCAATCTCCTGCCTTGGAAACTGCTGAAGTCGCGCGGCGTTGAAGTCCGGTTGGTTGAGCTAGAACCCAGCGGCGAGCTATCGATAGATCGAATCGTCGACGCAATCGACGAATCGGTGCGAATGATTTCGGTCAGTTGGATCGGCTACGCGACAGGATTCCGAATCGACCTGAAAGAGCTGATCGAGCGAGCCCATCAAAAGCACGTGCCAGTTTTCGTCGATGCAATTCAGGGCCTGGGCGCATTTCCGCTCGACGTTCGCGATTTGGATGTTGATTTCCTGGCCGCCGACGGTCACAAATGGATGCTCGGTCCCGAAGGCGCTGGGATGATGTTCATCGCCAAACGGCATTTGGATCGGATCGAACCGCAGATGATCGGCTGGAATTCCGTCCGCGCCGCCGGTCACTTTGACAATGCTAATGTGCAGCTAAAAGATTCCGCCAGTCGGTTCGAGGGTGGGACAACCAACATGGTTGGCCAACTGGCTTTTGGTGCGTCGCTAAAAACGTTGCTTGATCATGGATGCCATCGCGCCGACAGCGGATTTGCGGCGGAGATCTTGGCCACCGCTGACTATGCTGCCGACTCGTTGCAAGCTGCCGGAGCGACTGTCTATCGCGACTATCCAAAGAGCGGTCGAACTGGCATTGTCAGTTTCACAGTCCCTGATTTATCTCCGACCGAATTCCGGCAAGCGGGACTGTTGCAAAAAATAATCTTCAGCGTCCGTCATGAGCGCATTCGTATCGCTGTTCATGCTTATAATACGATCGCAGAGGTCGATCGACTGGTCGAGCTGATTCGCTAGGAATGTGGAAGCTTATCCCACTTGTTGGTACGCGCGAGAATTTTCAACTATGACTCAACATCCGATCAATCCATTCGAAGCGAGTGACACCAACACTTGGACGCCCGAAGAAAGCCCGAATCAAAACGTCCCGCCGACCGGAATCATGGTCATCGGAATCGTTTTTACGCTATTCGGATTCGTAGGAATCATTACCGGTTTGATTGGATTGATTCAAATGTTTGTCATGATGTCAGTCACCGCGACGAACAAAATCCCAGCAGACATGATTGCCATTCAATTTTCTGCCGGCATGGCTAGTGAAGCTGGCGAGGCGGATGCTTCGAGCGCGATTGCCTTTCAGCAACCCAACGGACAGCAACAAGCCCAAGACTATCAAGCCGAAGTGGAAGACTGGGCCAAAGGATTTCAGCAAGTCTCTTGGGTCCAAATCCCTTCGATGCTTCTAAACGTGATTGTTTCATTCATGATGATCACGGCAGGCATCGGGTTGCTATTAAAAAGATTGTGGGCAGCAAAACTAGGGGTCATCGTCAGTTATCTAAACATCTTCAGCTACGCGCTGGGACTAGTTTTGACGGCGGTAGTGATGCCAGGCATGTGGGACAAAATGCAAAACATGCCTGACCCACCCGGGGCTGGCGGCGCACCAATTGATATGAAAAGTGTCGTTGTCGTAAGCATGATGGTCGGGATTGGTATTTCAATCGTCATGACAATCGTCTTCTGTTTTTTGTATTGGTGGATCGCGGGCTATCTCAAGCGACCCAATGTTCGCTATCATCTGCGTTGATTCAAGGAAAACTTGAGGTTCGGGCTTCCAGCCTGAGCTGCAACTTTTTGTGACGAACCAGACGATACCGGTCACAGGCTAGACGCCTACGCTAATTCTTTCTCTCCAACGGACATTACGTCGCAACGCTGCTCATGTCTAAAACTACAAAGCTCAGCCCGCAAATCGCCGTCTATACCGGATCGTTCGATCCCGTCACGCTCGGGCACTTGCACATTATCGAGCGATCGGCACGTCTGTATGAATCGTTGGTCATTGGAATCGGAATCAATGCGACCAAGCAATCGCTGTTCAACGTTGACGAGCGCCTGGAGATGTTGCGCGAAGTAACCAAGCACCTGTCGAATGTCAGCGTCGAATCATTTGATGGGCTAGCAGTCGATTTCGTTCGTCGTCGCAAGTCTTGTGTGATGGTTCGTGGCGTTCGACCGCTGACCGATATCGCCGCTGAGTTCACAATGATGATGGCCAATCGGTTGCTAGACGAATCGATCGAAACGGTATTCTTGATGGCCGACGAAAAGTTTGCTCACGTTTCGAGTTCATTGATCAAGCAAGTCGCGGCGTTATCGAACGGTCGAGCCTTAGAAAAATTCGTACCTCCATCAGTCGTACAACCGCTGATCGACAAAACAGCCAGCCAACTTTCATGAAGCGGCGCGGCTCATGAAGTGGCCTACGGCGGCGACGCCTGCCAACGCGGTTCGGGTCGGTGACCCAAACCAAGCGATCCAATTCGTCGGTGGTCACGGCAGTTACTTGTACGATGCCGCTGGGAGGGATTATCTCGATCTGGTTAGTGGTTACTCGTCGAACAATTTCGGTCATTGCCACCCGTTGTTGATAGCCGCTGCCGAACGAGCACTACGATCGATGGGCCATGTCGTTGGGTTGGCTCATGACAAGCGGGCAGAATTGGAATTGAAACTCGCGTCGATTTTTTCAGCGACCTTAGCGGAAGGGCGCGAGCCCGCCGGTTCTTCGAACTCTCCATGCTCGTCAAAAGAAGAACCAGACGGCTTGCACCGTGCCGCTAGTGTTGCGACGAAAGACGCGTCCTCGAAGGTCTGGCTTGCCAGCACTGGTGCGCGGGCCGTCGAGCTGGCTTGGAAGGCGGCGTTCGCCTTTAGGCGGGGACGCATCGTTGCATTTGATCTTGGCTTCCATGGTCGCTCGATTGCCACAGCGGCGATCAGCCGGACGGCAAAAATAACGGGATTGGAGCTTCCTCAGACTTCGACGTTGCCCTTTCCACGTTGTCACACTTGCCCGGTCAATCTTCGTCCAGAAACCTGCCAAGCCGAATGTTTCGAATCTTCGGAACAAACTGTTGCACTGGAGGCTGATCAGATCAGCGCGATCATCGTTGAGCCGGCTATCGGCGCTCGCGGCTACTATTTTGCTCCGTCGGTTTTTTATCAGCGTTTGCAACGGCTTGCTAACAAGCTGGGCATTGTTCTGATCGACGACGAAATTCAGATGGGGCTAGGTCGCATGGGTTCGATGTTAGCTTGTCATCGCAGCGTCTGGCAGCCCGACCTAGTTATCATCGGCAAGAGTCTCGGCGGCGGGCTAGTACCGATTTCCGCCGTCATTGGCCAGCCAGCGATCCTCGACGCGATGCCCGCTGGCGTTGAATCGGAGACCTTCGCCGGATCGCCGTTTGCGTGCAGTATCGCGATCGCTGCGTTAGAAATTATCGAGTCTGAAAAACTATGCCAGCGGGCCGACTTGATCGGTTCACAGCTGGTCGCTAGCTTGAAAGCCGCCTTCGCCGATTGGTCGTCACTGCCAACGATCGAACATCGCGGAGCCGCCATCGTCATCGGCTTCGAAGCGTTTGGTCTGCCTCAAGCGAGTCAACTTGCCGACCAGTTCGTGAATCGTTGTCGCGACGCGGGGGTGCTTGTGCAACTGACCGGCGAACATCTTTCGCGAGTAGCGATCATCCCTCCGCTGACGATGACTTCGGATGAATTGGAGACTGCCAAGAAGCGAATCTCTATCGGTAATCAGCTCAGAAGCTAAGACTGGTCAGCATTTGTTCTGCGAAACAAAAGTGTTGGCAATTTTTTAGTTGATTTCTTCAAAGTCGCTTATTTTGCTCAAACGTCTTCGTGCGGATCGAGCTCGCGGAAAATTGGTTCGTCGTGGTTGATGTGCGACTCATTTTGAACTGCATCTGGTTTCAATGTCTCAGGCGATTCATCGTCGGCGAGGTTCCCCGAGCCGCTCATGCCAAGCTGCTCAAGGCGGCGAAGCAAACGCGTACGCGAGATGCCAAGATGCCTGGCCGCGGCGGCGCGATTTCGCGGGAAGTGGTCGATTGCTTGCTGTAGGATGTGCCGTTCGATATCCAGCAACGTTGCGTCCAAGTCGAGCGGCTGGACCTGCTTGGATTCGGTCGCTGTTGAAGCAAACGTGCGGACTGCCAATGGCAAATGTTCTAGTTCGATTATTCCGACAGTCGTTCGCCGCGCTGCCGATGCGATACACGCTTGCAGTTCATCGATGTTGCCCGGCCAGCAATAAGCTCGCAGAGCGGCGGTCGCTTGTTCGGACAATTCTGTCACGCCCAGCCCGGACGACGGTACCGGTTCGTCACCGATGAACTGGGACGTGAGCACATGCAAATCGTCTAAACGCTGCGTCAGTGGTGCCAGCGCGATTGTGACGACGCGTAAGCGATTGACCAACGGCATCCAATCGCTGACCTCGCGGTGTTGATCATCTAGCGAATCAACGGCGGTTGTCACAATATTTTCGCTACCAAATTTTTCGACGAATCGCAGCAGCGGTGTTATGCAATCGACCGGCAGCCGTTCCAGCGATTCCAAGATGACTAACGGCCGGATGGTTTGGCCGGCAGTCGGTGCGCCGCTGCGCTCGGTGATTAGGTCAAGTAGTTCGACGAGCAAAGAACGATCGACGAGCCCGCACTGAATAATTGTCGGTGTCGCGTCGATCGTTTGCTTGCGAGTTCGGTGGTATAGGATCGCTTGGGCCAGTTTTTTTTTGCCCGTTCCTTTGGGGCCGATCAGGCATACTGCAACCGGACGATCGATTGCGAGCTGAACTTGCGAGCGTGCCAATCGCGTCGCCGAGCTTGGCCCCTGAATCGAAGGGAGCTGATTCAATGCAAAATCGCGGGCCTTCATCTGCGATAGAAATTCTCGCGTCGCCTGATCGGCTGACCAATCGGCAGAGCGTGCGAGCTGACGTGGCAATCGCTCGGATCCATCGACGGCAAAATAGATCGTCAGCGGCTCGGATTTTTCCAGCACTAGCGGAACCGCCAACCAAGCACCAATCGTAGAAGCAGCGGCGGAAGGGGGCGGCAGCAAGTCGCAATGACCGTTTATGGTCGCGGCGATCGATTTTAAGCTGGCATCGACGACGAGCATGAAGTCGTCGTCGGATGGCTGGCTCGTTGGATCGTTGTTTAGTGAGTAACCGGTAAGAACATCCAGCTGCACCGAAAATGCGTCGGCGGCTGTTTGATTGGCGAAGACGATTTTTTGGCTTCGCGGATCAACGACAACAATCGCTCGCTCAGACGCGCGGAGCGTGCTGAGCAACTGGCGGCCCGTCAGCGGTTTGAATGAGTCGTTCAAGGGTTTTAGGTTGGTTCGTCGTCAAAATCTAAAAAGTGTGGACGGCGTATCGGGCTGGGACCATGTTCGGCGCGCCACTGCGGCGGCTGCCAATCATCGTCGGCTTCGTTGTGTTCGTGGCTTTGGTCATGATCGTGTGAACCTTGTTGATCACTGGCCAATCCGTCGAGCGATTCGTTCAGTCGCTGTCTTTCCCGCTGATCGTCATCGATAAAATTGGGGCGCAAATATTCGTCGCGTGTTATGCCGCTGCTGCCGTTGGACGGTGTCGAAGTCTTGGAATCGCCGAAATAGTAGACCGGCTGTTTCGGCGGATTCGGGAGTGTACCAAGATCGTGCGAGTGATCGTGGCTGTGCGAGTGATCGTGGCTGTGAGAGTGATCGTGGCTGGGCGAGTGGTCGTGGCTGTGAGAATGGTCGTGGCTGTGATCATGACTATGCGAATGATCGTCAGCAGGACTTGGCGTTGCAACTTGCGTCGATGCAACGATCGATGCGGACGGCTCGGTTTCGAAGTACGCGCGCTTGGCCGCTTCGGCGATCAAGCTCAATCGGGTGTTATGGCGATCGGCAAGCTGTTTACAGTCATCGTATTCAGGCGAAAAATCGACGTCTCCACTGGGCAACCGCGAGAGTTTGCCACGGACACTGCCAAAGACTGTATTAACTCGTATTTCCGACCGAGCGGCGATGGTTCGATCTTGCTCGCGAAAACGAACACCAAGAGTGCCGGTTTCTTCGAACAGAACTCGCTGCAAACGCTGTCGATCGGAAGGCTGGGCCAGCACGGTGAGCAGCACCCCTGGACGCCCTTTTTTCATTTGCACCGGAGCGGTAAAAACGTCGAGCGCGCCTTCTTTCCACAGCCGATCGATCGCATGCCCTATTTGTTCCCCAGATATGTCGTCCAAGTTCGTTTCAAGCACCGCGACCGAATCGTCGCCTCGTCGGCGAATTTGAAGCGCTTCGCCGATCAAAATTCGCAGTAAGTTCGGACGCTCCTTTAAATCCCGCGTTCCGGCTCCGTAGCCGATCCGTCCGATTTGCATCGACGGCAGCGGACCAAATCCCTTGACCAGCTCAGCCAGAATCGCCGCGCCGGTTGGCGTCGTCAGCTCGGCGGCTATGTTGGTCGGTGCGAGCGGAATACCTTTTAAAATCTCGGCTGTCGCTGGTGCCGGGACGCGGACCAGACCGTGAGCGATGGTGATTTGGCCGTCGCCGACCGGAATGGCGGATGCATAAGCGGCTTCGGCACCGATTTGCGTCCATGCGATAGCCGTGCCGACGATATCCGCGATCGAGTCGATCGCGCCGACTTCGTGAAAATGAACTGTTTCGAGCGAGACGCCGTGGACCTTGGCTTCGGCGACTGCAATGCGGCGGAAAATGGCGATTGCAAGCTGTTTCGCCGCGGGCGAGAACGTTCCTCGCTCGATCATCGGCAGAATTTCTTTCAGCCCGCGATGCGCGTGTTCGGGCGGATGTTCAATCGACAATTGATTCGCTCGAAAACCGTTTTTGATTACGTCGCGGCAAGACAGCTTGATTTGCGGCAGCCCCATCGAAGCGATCGCGGCTTGGATTGCCGGCAAATCCGCTCCAGCGTCGATCAAGCCGCCGAGGATCATGTCGCCGCTGGCACCGCTAAAACAGTCGAAATATGCGATTCGCATCCGTGAAAACTACCTTGAATTGTGGCATTGTGAAAGCTGGCTCAATCGCTATGATAATCGACCCGTTGGGAGTTTCCGAGCCAGTCGGTGAGGTCGGCGGGATTTGAGTCGCTTTGAATTTGTAAGCAGTGCCGGTTGTAATGGTTTTCGCCGGGCTTCGGGAGTTATGAAATGAAGGTCGTGTCGTCCATCGGTTCGTTGAAGTTTCGCCATCCGGACTGTCAAGTAGTCCGTCGCCGTGGTCGAATTTACGTAATTTGCAAGAGTAATCCGCGATACAAGGTCCGCCAAGGCGGTGCCAAAAGCAAGCGAACCAAACGCTAATTAGCGTCCAGACGTCGCCATTCTATCGCAGTTTGCCACAGCGAAAGTCGCTAAGACTCTCGACCCTTTGTAGCAGGCTAGCGAATTTCACGCATATCAGTAGCCCGCCGAAACGCTCGGCGAGTTTCGCTACGAAAAGCTTCGCGACACAAATTATGAGCGTGAACAAAGCCGACGAACAGGTCTTGGTTGTCCCAGCATCAATTATTGAAGATCTCGGATTATTTTCTGGCTTCACTCGCGACGTTGATCGCTATCTTCCAGCGATTTTAGATTCCAAAAACCAGCAATTTCTTCCCCGCAGCGTCTGCGAAACCGATCCAAGCTTTAAACAGCTAATCCCGTATCTGGTGCTCGAAGATGCGGTTTCCAATGGCAAACAAGGGCCGATCTTTCGTTATACCCGTGGCAGCGGCAGCACCGAAGCGCGGCTCAGAGCCAAGCAAAGTATTGGCATCGGCGGGCACATCGCGATCGAGGATTGCGAGGGCGAAGATCTTTATCGCACTGGAATGTTGCGTGAATTGCACGAGGAAATGATCGTCCCAGAGATTGTTTCCGACGAAATCGTCGGCTTAGTTTACGATGACACAACTGCCGTCGGCACCGTCCATCTGGGAGTGGTTCACCGAATCCGCGTTCAGGCAGTCGAAGTCGGACCACGAGAGGAAGAAGTGTCGCTAGCAGGTTTTGTAACGCTCGACGAGATTGCTAGCGAATTCGAACGCCTGGAGACTTGGTCACAATTGGTTTTCACCGAGCTGTTTGGGACCAAAAATCGTTAAATTCGGTCCAGAAGGGCCGGCGACGTTAAAGTGTGACGGTTCTAACGTCGATAACGATGTTAAGCCTGTTGCGGTCTGTTCGCGATGTTCGCATTGTGACAATCTAAAGCGGGTTGAAGTGGCGTTCAATTTCGAATGGTTTTGCGACACGGACAAAGCTTGACTAGTTACGCGGTGCTGCCTAAGGTGAGTTAGTTAACTACTTGTGAACTAACAATTTAGGTTCGGTGTCATGGCGGCCCGAATCCCCTCAGCCGGAGCATCGTGGGTGACTAAGAAAGAAATTGTCCGCAACATCGCACATCAAACGGGGCTGCCGCCACAAGATATCAAACGGATCGTCCAGGAAACGTTTGACGCAATAATTGACACATTGGTGAGCGAGGGACGACTTGAGCTGCGCAACTTTGGCGTTTTTCAAGTGAAGTCCCGATCGGCACGCAAGGCAAGAAATCCACTGACCGGCCAAGAAGTTGAAGTGCCAGGACGATTAGTCGTGACCTTCAAACCCGGATTGAACATGCAGCAAAAGATCGCTGCGGTCGATCCTGATGTTGCCGCAACGTGGCGAGACGACAGCAAAAACGACGCGGACCAGTCGGAAGACTAGCCACGCTAACACGACAGAATTACATCCGATTGCGACGGCGACGAGTGTTGCCGACAAGCGGATTTTAGCGATCAGAATAAGCGGTTCACGGAGGAACTCACGATGCGACAGCGACTTTGCCTGCTAATTATTGCTTGCTGCTGCTTTAGCTCGACGGTCGGTTGCATTATCCCAGCCTACTCGGCGTTGCCAAATCGTCGGGCGGAACAGTTGATCTACACTTCGGAAAACCTTCGAGCGCTGGTCGACGAGTGGGAACGATTCTGGCTGCTCGATCAGCCATCGCACTTATCACCATACCGCGTCCACGGTGGCGTGATTTAATCTGGCACGCATACCTGACGGGGCGAATCAAGCGATTTGATTCGCCCTAGCAATGCTTTCGGTGTAACGGCGATCTCAATTCCCTCGGCGTTTTCCAGGGCAAAGATATTCCTTGCCCGCTGGTCTATCGGTCCGTAAGACTGACAGACGTAGCGCATTTGACGACCTGAGTTTACTAAATTGCTGAACGGATTTAGTTTCATCAAGCCAGCCAAACGGGCGACACATCGGAATCTCTGTGTTCGCCGTCAGCATGTCATCTAGCCACGGTGAACTGCAATCAGCCGCTTGTGCTGACTGTCGCAGTGTTACTGACGCGGATCTCAATCTTCTTCGGCTGCGGCTTTGGCATCTTCGGCACGCTCACATGCAACACGCCGAGTTCAAAGTTCGCGTCGATCGCATCGGTATTGACCGTCTCGGGCAACTGGATAACTCGCTGAAACTCACCAGCCGCATTCTCCCAGCGCCAAGCTTTCGCGCCTTCTGGCAAATCAGGGCTTCGACGCTCGCCGGTGATGGTCAAACGATTGTCCTTGAGCTCGATCGAAACTTTATCCGGGTCGACGCCGGGCAGATCAAGCGACAGCGCGAATCTATCATCGTATTCAATCAAGTTCATCCGAGGCGTGTAAGCTCGCGTGGACTCTTGCGAACGATAATCCTTGCCGTCATTATTTGTTCCGTTGATCATTTGATCAAAAGCATTTTCCACTTCGGTCGCGAGTGCTTGAATAGGACCAGGCAAGGTGGAAACAGGGAAAACAAAGCGGTTCATAGCAATCCCCTTTTGAATAGGTGTTGATCGAATAAAAGTTGATGTTTCGCCTACCGTTGTCAAAGTGACAGACGATAAAACTTGTTCGCATAAATGTGCAACCAGTGTGCCAATTGCCATTGCAGCATCGATCCAACGTTGACATTTCACCGCTGCAACTAACGCCTATAATGGCCAACAGTAACAGCTAGTCGTACGACGTTAGTCTGCAGAAAAACAGTATTTCTGGTTCTCAACCATTGGAAACAGCACTCAGTGCCAAGTCAAAATTTGATCCGTGTGTTGCATACTGCTGATTGGCATCTTGGACGAACGCTAGCCGACCAAAATCGTGAAGATGAGCATCAAGCTTTCCTGGACTGGTTGTCCGAACAAATTGTGGAACGATCAATTGATGTCTTGCTGATCGCGGGCGACATCTTCGATTCAGCCAATCCGCCGCACTCCGCTGCGACGCAGTATTATCAGTTCCTTTCGCAGATTCATAGTCGCTCGGAGTGCCACGTTGTTGTAGTTGGGGGCAATCACGATTCAGCGCGTCATCTGGAATCGACTGCTCCAATTCTAAAGCCACATCGAGTCCATGTCGTTGGTGGCTTGCCTGAGACGCTGGCTGATTGTGTGATCCCGTTGCCGTCGATCGCAGATGCCCAGCTTATCGTTGCTGCTGTACCGTTCCTTCGTGATCGTGATGTCCGCGTCAGTTTGCTTGGCGAGAACAGCGACGAGGTTCGTAAGGCCCTGAATGAAGGCATCGCAGCGTGCTACCGAGAAGTCCATCAGGCTTGCCTGCCTTACGTTGGGCGCGGTGTGCCGGTCGTTGCGATGGGGCATTTGACTGTCACCGGTGCAACGACTTGTTCTAGCGAACGTGAGATTCACATCGGTGGCCTGGGCAGCTTATCAGCGGATATCTTTGATTCTCAAATCGCGTACGTTGCGTTAGGACATTTGCACCGTCCGCAATCGGCCGGAGCGAACGGCAAGGTGCGTTACAGCGGATCGCCAATTGCTTTGGGATTCGGTGAAGTGGGCGATCAAAAAGAAGTTCGCTTGCTGACGTTTAAAGATGGGCAATTAATCGACCAATCGCCGATTGCGGTTCCAGTCTACCGCGAGTTGCGACGGGTGAAATGCTCCGCCGACGATGTCGAAAGAACGATCCGCCAACTTGACGCCACCGAAGCGATTGGCGGCTGTTGGATCGAACTTGCATTGACCAATCGTCAGCTGGCCACCATCTCCACTGATGCGATGCGACAATTGCCGCTGCCGCCTGGAACGTCGATTTTGCAGTTCATCACCGGCGACGAAGAACGCAAGTTGAGCCTTACCAGCCACGACAGCAAGCTGGCGGAAGAGGCGATCCGTGACTTGCGGACGCAACCCAAGTCAGTTTTTGCAAAACGGCTCGATGACGAAGCGAATTTGACGCCAGAACAACGCGATGCGCTGGAGCTGGAATTCGCTTCCTTACTGGACGAGTTACATGCCCGAGAAATCGAAGCGGCGTCGAAACCGCCCGAGGCAAAAAGACGTGGTAAGAAGGGGGCTAGCGTATGAGGATTCATCGCGTCGCCTTCTCCAACCTCAATTCACTGCGTGGCAGCCACGAAGTCGATTTCGTCAACGGTCCGCTGGCCAGTTCGGGGATCTTTGCAATCACTGGACCAACCGGTGCGGGCAAATCGACGATCCTCGATGCAATCACGCTGGCATTGTTCGGTCGGGCCGCTCGGTACGACTCAACGCCGTCGCCAACGGACATGATGAGCCGTGGGGCGGGGGAGTCGATGGCGGAAGTCGAATTCGAAATCGATCGGAAGGTCTATCGAGCATCGTGGAGTTTGACGCGGGCTCGCAAGAAATCTGATGGGGCGTTCCAGCAAGCCAAACGATTTGTTTACGATGCCCAGGGTAAGGAGTTGGCGTCGAAAACGAAGACTTGCAGCGACTTGATTGAAAGCCTCATTGGCCTGGATGCAGACCGCTTTTTCCGATCGGTAATGTTGGCGCAGGGCGAGTTCGCGAAGTTCCTGCGGGCCAAAGAAGACGAGCGCGCCGCGCTGCTGGAAAGCCTGACCAACACGTCGATCTACTCGCAAATTAGTGAGTCAGCCTTCCGACGATTCAAAGATAGCGAAACGGAACTCGCAAAAAAAGAAGCAGGCTTGGCCGCAATTGAATTGCTGAGCGACGAAGCAATCGCAGCAGAAGAAGCGGAAGTTGCGGCACTTTCAAAATCACAAGATGAGCAAACACAGCAACTCGCCGCACTCAATTTGCGCATGAATCGTTTGCGTTCGATCGACAAACTCCAAAGCGAAATTGCCGCATTGCAACGTGTACAAATTGACCTAAATGGCCAAGAACAAGCACTTGCACCGAAGTTCGCGTTGCTGGCCCGCGCCGAATCGGCAGCCGTCTTCCAGAGCGAGCTGACACACACACAGCGGTTGCAAGAGGAGCTCCGCCAGCAAGACATCCAACTAGGAAAGTTGGAATCCGATCTAACATCGACGAAAGCACAACTTGAAACGTCCGTCCAGCAAATGCGAGCTTGGACCGCGTTGCAGAAAAAATCACTCGACGACCGTCAAAACGCTTTACAACAAGAATTGGAGCAACTAACTCACGATGCGGCGACGGTTCAAACCTGGCTAGCCGAGCACGATTCGCTGGCGTCGATAGAGATGCGCCTACCGACGTTGGTTCAGCTTGCGACAGAATTGCAACTTGAGCAGCGAGTTTCCACTGGGCTGCTTGAACAGATTGATAGCTTGAATCGGGAGTCGATCGAATCAGAACAAGTACAAATTGATGCACAGAAGCGATTAGAGATAGCAATCGCGAATGCAGAAGCAGCTTCGAAAAAAGTCCGTATGGCAACCGAAGCGATGACTCGCGAATTCGGTTCGCAGACGTGGCAAGCGATGCTGGACGAACTGCAATCGCTGCGGCAACAGTCAATTCGACTTATCGAAGCGCAGACAGCCGCCGAATCGCAATTGCAACTGAAGGGCGAATTAGAAAAGTTGGAAAAATCGGCGGCGGATACCAATTTGCGAGCCGCAGAGTTGGAGATATCGTTGGACAAGATCGACGAAACGCTGGGGCTGCAGCGGGCGACCGTCGTTGCGTTGGAAACTGTCGCCCGTCAGTCGGCGCTGATTAAGAGCTTGGAGCAGCACCGCAGCCAATTGCTGTCCGAACACGCGTGCCCGTTGTGCGGTTCGCTCGAGCATCCATTTGCAACGGACGACGCTGGTTTGCCTGACGAAGATGAACAAGCGACGAAACTGAAGTCAGCCAAGAAGCAGCTTGAAAACTTGCTCGACCAGCAACGCGGACTTTCTCTGCTGCAACAATCTACGCGGGATAAAGCGACGACGATCAACGATTCATTGAAACTGACTCGCAACAAACTTGAGCAGCAAGATCAGCTCGTCTGCGAAATCGCTCGTGAGCTATCCATCGAGGAACCAATCACGCTGGCGAACATCTCGGCGGTTGGAACAACAATGCACGAGCGGATCGCTGCCTTGGAAGTTCGTCAGAAACAGCGAATCGATGCCGAACAGACGATGTCGCAATTGACAAAGGCCGACGACGCTTGCCAAAACGAATTGTCTAACAGCAAAACGTCGCTGGAATCGATCAGCCAGACACGGAAGAAAAATGCAAAGAAGCAGTCCGAACTTGACGAGAAAATCTTACGCTCGAAAACACGTTGCGAGGAAACGCAAGCCGCATTCTGCGCGACGGCGGCGGATTGGACTGGCATCGATTCTACAAATAATGACGTAGCAATGATGCTCGCGAAATTGCAGCAAGAGCTTCAGACCTTCCAAGAACATCGAAAAGAGCTGGAAAATATCAGCAAATTGAAAGATCGTGCAACACAATCGGTCCGCGATTTACAGAGCCAATTTCATTCGCTTGCGAAAGTTGATTTACGACTTACGAGTAACAGTCTGCTAGAACAAGACGCTGCACCGGAACAAGTCGATCTTAAAGATTGCGATTCGGTGGCTCGTGAGCTGGACCGCTTGGAGAAAGTTCTCTCCGAAGCGCGCCTACGTTTTGAATTGCAGCAAAAGACGACATTCGAAGCGCAACGCAAGTTCGATTCGTCCCACGCGGCATTGAGCGATCGATTGCTAGAAACAGCGTTTGAATCGATCGATGATTTACAAGCCGCGATATTGGATGACGCGGTGCGGGCTGATTTGAAAGCCGCTCATCAGCGTTTGCAACAGTCGCTGCAAGACAACGCAACTTTGCAAAAGGCGAAAGTTTCTGAGCTACAACCGTTGCTCGATGCGATCGCCGTCGAGCAAACTTTGCCGGCCGATGAGGTGCAAACGCTTGCGGACTTGGAATCCAATGCCGCAGAATTGAATTCGAGAATCGATGGCCTGAAAGACATGGCAAGCCGCATTCGTGAGCGATTAGACATGGACCAGGTTAATCGCGCGAAACAGCAGTCTGGTCGTGAGCATTTGGCGGCTGAGCGAGCGAAACTGGAGACGCGGCGGCTGCTAAGCCAGTTGATTGGCGGGGCCGATGGGAAGCCGTTTCGACGTTTCGCGCAGGGATTGGTGCTCGACTATTTGATCCAGAACGCGAATGTGCATTTGGAACGATTCAATGATCGCTATGTTTTGCAGCGGGCCGACGCAGGATCGCTGGACTTAAGCATTTGCGATCTGCATCAAGCCGACGCAGTGAGGCCGATGGCTTCCTTAAGCGGAGGCGAGAGCTTTTTGGTTTCGCTTGCCCTTGCATTGGGATTGTCGGAGCTGTCCGGTTCAAGCGTGCAGATCGATTCTCTGTTTATCGATGAAGGCTTCGGTACACTCGACCCCGACACGCTAGACGTCGCGATCGCGGCGCTGGAGTCGTTGCGTGCGGCAAACAAGACGATCGGCATCATTTCGCACGTCGAATTGCTCAAGGAGCGCATTCGGGCGAAAATCGTCGTCCGGAAATTGCACGGCGGATGCAGCACGCTGGAAATCGTTGGGTAACGCGAGATTCGAGACCTATGGCTGACTTGCTGCCACTTGGGATTCGCACTAATGAACAGCATTAGCGGCACGGCGCCAGCCGTCCGGTTCTTCGGCAAGTAAACGTATGCGTCGTCATAAGGACCGGAGGGCTCGCGCCCGTACCGTTAATGTTGTCGCTAGCGGCGTGGGCGACTACCGGCTGGCTGTGCGACCCATGTAGAGCACAAAGACTTTCGGGTCGTCTACGATGAAAGGCGTGCTCCAAGTTCGACCGTCTTCGCGGTTGATTGAATTGTAAAAGAACGTTCGGATCCGCTCGCAGCGATAACCATAAGGCATCGTTGATGCTATATAGTCTTCGCGAGTTAAATCCTGCACGCCAGGATGTGCGAAGTAATGCACAATCCCGTCTGAAGAAAACGATAGACCTAACGTCCACCAACCTGTAACGGCAATGTCTGGCCCTCGGAAGTCGCCGCCGTTGCGATCGGCGCGGACTCGGAAATATGCGTAGCGTTCGTTTTGGCCAGCTTCGTTTTTGCGGAAATCCATCAGCACGAACAGACCTGGCCAGTAGACTTCATTTTCTTCGTGGGAACCGGAAAACAGAAATTTGCCCTTCTCCATTTTCGTTGTCTCAATCGCACTGCGGAATGCGAAGTGCGGGCCGCTGCGATTCTCCCATTCCTCAAGCGGTGGCATGTAAACGCGGGTCGTGAAGCTAGGACATTGAGAAACGGACAACGCGCCGCCAACTCGATACTGAACGTTACAAATGAAGTCGTCTTGTTGAACCTCGTTGCTGATTCGCCCTGGGACGCCGGTATATTTGGTTTGCAACAACATCGAACCGGTGCTGCCGATCAATCCGCCGGGTGGCGTTGGTACACGTTTGCAAACATCGGGATAACCGCGTTTGGCGCCTTCGTACCAACGACCGTTATTTGATTTGCCCAACGGCAATCGTTCTTGTTTGTCGATTTCTTCGCTGCTCTTGGCTCCGTTGGGAATGAACGCCCAGCTTGGGTCTTCAAAATCGTCTCCCACTTGTGTCAGTTGCGTTCCGGAGCCGGGAATGATGATCTGGGTCGCTTGCTGAGCGATAGAAAAGGTGGTTTGCGAAGTGATCGCGATCAAGCCAGCGATCAGGAGAAATTGACTGCGACGGCAGCTCATTGTGAAGTCTTCCATTGACGTCAGAAAGGCATCTTGCCTGTCGATACAAACGCACATCGACCTAAGTCATTATCGGTCGCTGGCCGCCGTTGCAATGCAAACGATTAGAATGATCGTTAGATCTTACCCAGAGTCTGCAGGCTTCCAAAAGCAGAGAAGACCAAGCCAGCGGGCTTGTAACAGGAGAAGTTGCAAGCCGTGGAAACCTGACGCTACCACATTGCGGCTGATTGTTTGGGGCTAGCAAATAGCGCGACTCGGCGAGAGAAAGCTACTGCTTTTTCTTGAGCGTTGTCATGTACTCCACGACGTCGATTAAGCCTTGTTGTTGCACAAGGTCTTGAAGATTCGCTGGCATCAAAGAAGTTTCGAGTTTCTTATATTCTTCAATATCATCCATAGCCATTTTTCGCTCGATCCCTTCTTTATCGCGAAGGACCAATTCATCATCGTTCTTGGTAACCAGCAAGCCTGTGATTACCGCTCCGTCATTAGTTAATGCAGTGTACGCTTCGTAGTTATGCGAGATGCCAGCACTTGGGTTTAGAATCGCGACATACATCGCTTCGCGAGTTAGTTTGTCGCCGATCTCACTCAAATCTGGGCCGACATTCTTGCCGACTTGATTGACGATGTGGCATTGGGAGCAGGTTGCGACCGAGGTAAAGAGCTTGTGGCCTTCTTCGACGTTGCCTCGTGACTTCACTAATACATCGATCGGTTGCAACGGCGTGCCCGACGAAGCTGATGCCGGGAAGAGTTTGGCGGCCAATTGTGCGATGTCGGTGTCGCTTGAGGCGCGGAGGGTCGATGCGACCATCGTTGCCGCATCCGGCGACAGCTTGTTGTTACTGGCGAGATCAATCAAGAAGCGTTGGCCTTCAGTGTTGCGAGCCAAACCAGTCGCGGCAATCAATCGCAGACTTGACGACGATTCGCCGCTGTTCACAATTTCTTGCAGCAGCTTGCTCGCCGGCCCTCGATTGCTGAGCGACAAGATTCGCGTCAATCGTTGAGCTTGATTTTGGCGTTGTAGGTCCGCATCGGTCTCGCTGACCAAGGCCAATTGGCGAATAGTGCTCACGCCTCCATCTTTCATTGCCAGTTCCAAGGCCTTCAAGCCATCCGACGAATCGCCAAGCTGCATTGCGACGTCGATCAGATGGTCAGCAATGCCAGTCAGTTTTAATTTTTCAATGATCACAAGCTGCGCCGGGTCTGATCCCATGCTGCTGACATATCGATTGACGCATTCTCGAACCGCTGGTTTGGCCAGCGCCGCTTCTGGGTCCGCGACTCGCATGACCGCTTCGGTTACGATTCGATCGCGAACGACTTGCGATTCGGCCGCAAGAGCGCTGGTCCAACTAATCGATGCGAGTAACAAAGCGGCAAAAGTTTTCGTCGGCGATTGCATGGATGATTGGCTCATGGAAATTTAGGAAGTCAAATGGTTTTGGTTGAGTCAGCCGTGACGTTCGTTCAGTAGCATTCGTTGCAATGCATTAGCGGCAGGGCGCAAGCCGTCCGGTTCTTCGACACGCGAGAAGAACCGGACGGCTTGCGCCGTTCCGCTAAGGTTTTTGCTTATTCTTGGTTGGAGGCCAAGTCTAATAGTTCGAGCAACGCTTTTTGGCGGTCATCAGGTTTTTGGAAATCGAGTGCTCGAAAGAACGCGTCGATCTCGGTCGGTTCGATGTTTTCGCTTTTGAGCAGTTCAGCGATCCATTGACTGGACTTGCTGCCTCGGCTTCGCCAAATCAGTTTCGCCGTCGCTGTCGAATTCCGATCGGTTTTGTCGCTGGCAAGCAATTGCGTCAAGCAATCGTCCCAACGATCGATCGCTGCAACACCAAGCGCTTCCAGCATCCAGCGATCCTTGCCATCGAATTGTTGTGCCAATGTTGTCCAACGGCTGGGCATTTCTGCCGAGGAGTCTTCGCGTAGAGCGACGGCCAGTTCGCGGCGAGCTTGTGGGTTCGCGTCGCGGAGCATTGGATCGACAAATTGCGAGTAAGGTAGCTTCGCAAAACGACCGCAACGGATCGCAGCGATTCGCAAATCTGAATTGTCGCTAGAACTCATCTGTTTAATGTACTTGCCCGCCAGTGTCGGTTGAGCTGACAGCATCCAAAGGGCTCGGGCCGCAATGCGTGGATCGTCAGATTTCAACAAGGACGCCAAATCTGCTTCGGCTTTCACTCCGAATTTTTTCAAGGCTTGCATGGCCAAGAAACGGACCGAATTATTTGGATTCTGAAGTGCTGCGACAGCGCCAGAAACGGTCGCCAGATCGTAGTTTGGAATTTCGTACTTCGCACCAGGCGGAGCGACTCGGAACAAGCGACCACGTTCGGTATCTTGCATCAAGTGACCTCCGACGCCTGGGTCGTACCAATCGCTTATGAAGAGACTACCGTCTGGTGCGGTGCAAACATCGGCTGGTCGAAACCATTTGTCGCGTGAACCTTCAACCAGGTTTACAATCGACGCTGAATAGCCAGCGCCATCAACTTGGGTTGGATAGCCGCGAACGATATTCGGTCCAGCGTCGCAATGGATCACGGTGTCTTGGAATGGTTTGGGCAACAAATTGCCTTCGTATACCGTGATCCCGGTCGGAGAACCGGCACCGGTGATCAACATCGTTGGCATCACGCCTGGATCATTCAGGTGCCAATGGCGTCGCGGAATTTCAGCTTCCATATTGGTACGCGACTTCTGCCAAGTGTCGCCAGTCGCTTCGTCGGTGTAGCCGTAGTTGCCATATTCCATGACGAAATTAATTCTCGTCGCGCGGTTTCCATCGTCGTCGTTATCCGATTGCCAGATCGAACCAAACGAGTCGACAGCCAGCTCGTAGTTATTGCGGAAATTGTGCCCAACGACTTCCATGTTGCTGAAGTCTTGGTTGCAGCGGAACGCCATACCTTGTCGATACGGCGAACCCGAATCGTTGATATTTCGTCCCCACGGGTCTTTGAAAGGCTGACCATTGGTGTCGCACAATTGATGGCCAGTGTTGCCAAAATTGAAATAGAGTCGATTGTCTGGACCGATCACAAAACTATGGACTGAATGATCGTGCTGCGGATCGCCGGTTTTGGTGAAGACAGCAACTTTCGAGTCCGGTTTGTCATCGCCGTCATTGTCGATAAACTCCCAAACGTAGGGAGCCGCACTGACCAAAACGCGATTTCCAAGCACGCAAATGCCGAGTGCCGAATTGATGTCGTTGCCTTGGTAGAACACTTTTTCAGTGTCCATCACTCCGTCTTGATCGGTATCTTCAAGAATCAGAATTCGATCGCCCTCAGCTCGTTCGCCATTGTGCTTGCGGTAGTTGACCACTTCACAAGCCCAGACGCGGCCGCGATGATCGACGTCGATATTCGTCAGGCTCATTAGCTTCGGTTCAGAAGCAGCCAGTTGAGCTTGGAGCCCTTCAAATACATCTAGGCCGGCGACCGCATTTTTAGGTTCGCGTTGCATTGTTGCCGATTGACTGCCGCCAGAAAAAGTCTTCGGGATTTCATCGAGGTAAACAAAAAACTGAACCGATGTTTGCTTACCGTCGGCTTGTTTGGTACCGCCTTCATCCAAGCCTGCGATGACCTCAAATGACTTGCAATCGGTCGGCAGGTCGTATTCGACGATGCTGTCCGCGTGAACACCGATACCGTTTTCAAATGTTTGGTTTCTAATCTTTAGCGGCCCACCATCGCAGTTTTGGTTCACGTTCGCTCGGCCATAGCCAGACGTCGCACGAACCCACTTTTGATCGGTCAGTTTTTGCCGTTGGCCATTGTTCATCACCAGCGTTGGATTGACCCAGTCGGCCCAATCACAACTGAAACCATTGCCTGCGTCAGTGACCACCAAAAATAATTTCTTTGCACCTACGACCGGAATATCAATGTCAATTTGATGCCGAGAAATAGTTGTGTCCATCAGCGGCGAGCGATAGGCCGCTTGAAGCGTTTTTTTGCCAGCGACGATGGTAGTTGAAGCCGTGGCCGAGCGCGATTTCGCGGGCGCGCTGGTCAATGAATACTCTTTCTTAATCGCGGCCGGATTGAAGTTCTCTGGTACCGCTTCGTCTTGGCCTTCGATCAGCGCTTCTACAGTTAAGGACTGTGCTGCATTCACATCCGTTACATCCGCTTTGGCTGTCCAAGCGATTGCGTTAGTGACCAATTGCGAGTAATCGGCGCGGGCCCAGTTCCAATGGTAATGACCGCCGGTGAAGCCGAATGAACGGCCGCCGTTGGATCGTTCGAAGGCCCAAGCGGTATGTTGCGGTTCGCCTTTCGCGACCGCAGCACGTACCGCTGGATTGCCTTCGTGTGGACCGTCCGGACGAGTCATTGTGGATTCGGGTGCGACAGCAGTCAGGATCGGCGTCACGCCGGCCATATCCTCTGGAAATCGCATATGAAAGTACCATTCATCGTTTGATGAAAATGCATCGACGCCTGCTGTGATTGGATGCTTGGGAAGAGATTTAAAATCGGCAACCCAGTGCGGATTGACTGACCAATTGGACTCGAAATAACCGCCTAGCCATTTCAGAAACTCCGCGCCTCCGCGTTCGGTTGGAACTTCCACGGCATAGTGCAAGCAGACCAATCCAACACCGCGGTCCATCAACTGACCAAGCTTATCGAGGTGTCTTATTGCGGGATGTCCGCCGCCGCCATCGCAATACATGACGATCGAGTCGGCACTATCAAGAACGCTTTCATCAGCCGGCCAACCGTTCTGAACGACTGTGCATTTGACGTCAAATCCGCGTTGTTCGATCGTTTTGGCGAGCAACCGACAGCCGGCGAGATGTTCGTGAGCACCGTAACCATGGCTGGGAGTTCCAGCGATCAGTACAACTTGTTTTGGTTCCGCGGCAAAGGTGGATGTCGCGAAGCTGCCCAAGACAAAGCTTAGAGCAACAAATGACGAGACGATCAAGCGATTGCGTTTCATGGTTTTCGAATCGGTTGGCGGGAAAGTGAGTAAAGCAAATTTGTCGAATCGGTCAACTATAGCTCTAAGACTCATTTTGGCGAGTCATTAGGCGGTTTTCGGTCCCGCTAGATTGTCGTCGAAATCAAATCGACTTGCAAGCTAGAGCCGACAGGCGTCAGGGGTGGTCATTGTTTCACGTTGGTAAATTGGGACGTCGAGCGATAGCTCCGGTCTTCGCGTGAAAACCAAGCCTAACGGCCATCAGCTTCGCGAATTGGCCGTGTCTTTGTCTCGGGCCATTTTAGCTAGACGTGAAACAATGCGCGGACGAAACATTGAACAAAACTCGGACAATCCAAAGACTTTGCCTTGGCGTCTGAGCTTTCGCAGTCGTTGCCCGTCGCCGCTTTGATAGCGAAACTTTGGACTAGAAACTTTAAAAGCCAAAACTTTCGAGTTTAGATGTCGAAACTAAACTTCGAGGTAGTATGGCTAGCAGAACCAATGTCGCTGGACTACTCTGCCATGACCCATTACAGACACAAAATTGTTGTTTAGGAGCTGTCCAATGAAGCGCATCAACCTAGTTCGTAAATCGGCCGTTTGGCTGCTGATCGGAATCGCTTCCGCAGCGTGCGGCAGCCAAGCTCAAGCCCAATGTGCCGACGGCTCATGCGGCAATGTTTCGTACGCAGACGGCTACGGCGGATATGCCTCGGGCGGTTTCGGCGGCGCAGCGGTCACACCGAGCGGATCGTATTGGGGCTATCGCCACCCGCAGCCACTGTTTGACAATCACTTCACTCAGGGGTATGCCAACAACGCCGACGCGGCGCTTTATATTTCACCGGTCGGAGTGCCAGGCAATGTCGGTCATACCTACATTACCAACCAGGCGTTTTATCCGCACGAGTTTTTGTATGCTCATCACGATAAATATCACTCCTACTACGACAACGGTATGGGATTGAATCGAACGAGTGCGCACTACTACTCGCCACCACTTCGATCAGGTGTTTCGTACCTTGGCCGACAGCTCAGTTTGCCACGTCAATAAAAGACTTTGCAGACAGAGCTTTATTCTGTGACGCGCCAAGGCATGGACGATTTGGCAAGTCGATTGTTTCATCACGACTTAAGGAATCTATATCCATGCAATTTGAAAAACGAATCTTATTGAGCCTGAGTTTGTTCGCTGCCTCTGTCATCGGACTCTCTCAGGACTCTTCGGCCCAGTTCCGCGGTCAAGCGATCGGTGGCAACTCCACCGGTTTTGGGACCGCTGCACTTTGGGCACCACACGGCACGTGGGGAGATTACTGGGCACGCAATCAAGCGGCACAGCAACCTTGGCACGGCGACTACTACTACCTCAAGACGGGGCAGCCAACCGCTTTGGTCGTACCGCCAACGATCCAGATGCAGCAGAACTACTCTTGGGGCGTTTCTCAGAACACTATGACACCGGTTTATCATCAGTTCGGACAAGGTCCAGCGTCTGGTTCCGCGCCGGGAGTGTTCTACGCAACGCCATACTGGCCCAGCCACACCAACCAGTTCGGCGTCTACCCCGTCCGCGGGCCTTGGTAGCCTGAGCGGGACAATGAGCGCTACTGAAACTCGACGACGCCTTCGGCAATTTGTTGCTGGGCTGTTTGAACCAATTTCTTAAACGTCTCACGCTGAGCGGGAGACAAAGTCGCTTGGTCGATTGTCTTAAGCACGCCGATCGCGGCGCGTGGACGCTCGAGGGCCAACATACACTTCGTCATTGTCGCTTGCATCGAAACGCGGTGCGTCGTAAAGCTGGCGAGGTAAGATTCGATAAGCGGACAAACTTGCAGATACTCCTTTTGTTGCAATAGCGCGCTGATTAACAACCGCAAGTCCGATTCACGCCACTGCAACTGCGGATGATTGCGGCTAAGTTCGCTTTGTAATCGCTGGGCCAGTACACAATTTCCGGCCTGAATGGCTTCGGTAACCTGGTTGTGCATCGCAGCAAGCTGGTCAGCCGATACAGGAACGATGTCAGCGGCAGCAGCCCGTTTTTCTTTTTCGCGTTGCTTCTTGCGCCGCGCTTTGGCCGCATCGCGACCGACTTGCGAATCTTTCCCTTCCTTGCCCTGCCAAACCGAAACGATGTCGTACCCTTCGCAATCGACGTAACCTTTAGCCAGCATCAGCCATCCGATAGGAATGCCAACGGCCAGCCCAGAAATATGCAACGCTTCAGAAGACATTTGCCAGTTCTGAAGCCACCAGAAGACGAGATTGATACTGATGTAGATACCCGCAAAAACCATGATTGGAATTTCGATAATCGATGGCCGAAAAAGGAGCCAAACGAAGGTATCAAATTCATTCCGCGGAGCCCAAATCGCAACGATACCCAGCAACCCAAAAATAGCGGACGAAGCACCCAACGAAAAACCTTCAGTCGCAAACCACATGCAAGTCTGAATTGCGATCGACTGTACAATCGCGATTCCTAGATAGATCGTCAGAAACAAAGGCGTCCCAATTTTGCCTTCAACAACTAAACCAAAGACCCACAGAAAAATCATGTTGCCGACCAAGTGCATGATGCCAGCGTGCATGAATGCATTCGTGACCCACTGCCAGGGTTTGTAGCCCTCGCCAAAATCAAGATTTAAATGTCGCGCGAACGAGCGTTTCACCTCTGGGGTTTCGATCAAGATCGGTCCACCGAGTGGTTCGTTTTCTTCCCACTCTGGGTCATGCGCACCGTGACTGTCGAAAATTAAATCGTTTTCTCGATCTGGATCGTTTCCGTTTTCATGTTGTTCGAGCAGAACGACAAACGGATTCTTGGTCGTGTGTTCGTCGACTAATTGCTGACCATCACTACAGAACGCAATGTAGAAGATCACGTTGACAATGATCAACCCGACCGTGCCAATTGGGTAGTGGTATAACGGAGCGTCCGTGGAATAAGGGATCAACATCGAAACTGCTCAGAAGATGAGTGGCACCGATCAAAAAATCAGCGGCAGCATTCGAGTATAGAATCACGCCAAACGAATTAGAAGTATAGTCTGGCTGTGTAGCTAAAATTGCGACTGAAACTAGACTTGACTCATCTTCCTAAACGAATTTTCCTACCTGAATATCGAGTCAGGAAAAAGCGATTTGCTTACCTTCGATGCTCAGCGTTTGTCTTAAGAAGTTCAGGTAGGAAGATTAGGGGTAGGTAGATATTTCGATACTTGTGATAGACAGATTACTTCTTTATCTTTTGCTTCGCACCTTGCCAGAATGACATCCAACTGGCTGGGCCAGCGACCGATTTACCGAGGGCAGCGCTTTCGGAATCCTCCAGCGCAACACCTTGTTCTGTCAATAATCGCGTTAACTCCAAAATCGCTTGGGTAATCGGTGCTTTGGGAGCTTGCGTGATTAGCGGCACGCCATTGTTTCGCATCTCAATCATCGTGCGGTAGTCGTTTGGCACCTGATGAAAAACGTCGCGTCCAAGTGTCTCGCGAGCTTTCTTCAAGCTGATCTGACCGCTTTCTAGACCCATTCGATTAACGACAACTTTCACCTTGTCGCGAATTTGTTCCATCTCTTGAAAGCTGAGCAGCAACCGTACCATGTTGCGCAAGCAGGGCAAATCAAGCTGTACAATTAACAAAACTTCGTCGGCCAATTCTAGCGCAGTCAAGTCGACGGCGGTAAACGATTTTGACAAGTCAAGCACGACGTGTGAGAACGAAGCGCGAAGCAAACCGAAGACACGTCGCATGCTATCGGATGTGATTTCTTTGCAATCTTGCAATTGGACCGGTCGAGGCAATAAGTGCAAGCCCGAAGAGTGCTTCGTAAGACTCTTTCGCAACAACTGAAAGTCGAGTCGTGCGACGTTTTCAGTAACGTCCAGAAGACTAAAATCTGGAATCGAATCAAGGAAAACGTCAGCGTCTCCGAGAGCCAAATCCATATCGACTAACACAGCGGAATTTTCTGTGTCGGCGGCAATGTTGCAACCAATATTGATTGCCAAGGACGTGCAACCTACGCCACCGGTTGCCCCGGCGATAGCAATCATCTTGCTACTACGAGATTTGCCGTGCACGTTACCGAATCGTTTGTCTTGAATTCGTCGCAGCGCCGAAACGAGCTCTTCGAAGTTCAATGGCAGCGTCAGGAACTCTTTTGCCCCAGATCGCATAGCTCGCAAGATCATTGGGCCTTCCATCGTTCGCGAGACGACTAGCAGATCACAGTCCGGTGTTTGCTCGCCCAATCTTTCGATTAGCTTAAGCGCTTTTTCGCTGTCCGAATCGATGTTAACGATCCCAATATCCGGCTTCGCTTCATCAACTACGTCTGCAAAGAATTCATACCGTGAGCATTCAGCTTCCAACCAGACGATATCCAGACCTAGCAGGGTCGACTTAAGCTTTTCGCGTGTATCGTCTTTTGGATCGACGACTGCTACTCGTAAAATATTACTCATAAATCAATCAATCGCTTCAAGCAATTCGATGGAAAAGGCCACAGCCCAAAATTGAACTGCGGAGTTCGTTAAACGGTTCAGCCTGCGACGAGCTAATTTGCCGCTCGTTGAAAACCAACCTTCGAAACCGGCGTCTTGGGTTGTTCGCCAATCACACTTGGCGTTCCAAACAGGTTCGACGGCTTCGAGTTGGCTGGTTGACTATTTGCACCCATGTAATCGCCTTGAATGGGCGCCGTTTGGTAGTACTGATTTGGTGCATACTGCGGCATTGGTTCGGAGTATTGCATCATTGGGCCAGCCGGCATTTGGCCCGCGCCTTCATTGCAAGTGTTCGGAACTTCGATGTATCCCCGAAGGTACAACTCTTTGTCGCTTGGCGAAACGGTGTTTAAACCAGGGCCGCCTTGTGGGACTTCGCTTGGATCCATGCCAGCGGCAAAGTCAGGCGTGACCATAATTAGCAGTTCGACTTCGTTTTGAACTTCGCGAACATTTCGAAAGAGAACGCCGACATAAGGCAGATCAGACAATCCTGGTAGACCGGTCGTGCGCGCTTCGGTACGAATCTGAAGCAACCCACCCAAAGCCATCGTTTGGCCAGCTTGCAGTTCGACCGCTGTTTCGATATATCGCGAACGCAACCCCGGGACCGAGATGCCGTTGACCAGAACCGCTCGGGAGTCGTCCACTTCGCTGATCATCGGTCGGACTTCCAACACGATTCGACCGTCACCGCGAACTTTGGCAACGAAGTCCAATCGCGTACCGAATTCTCGGAATTCGACACCGACCTGACCAAGACCGGCAGGTACTAAGACAGGAAATTCACCGCCGCTGTTAAACGAAGCCGGACGTCCGTCAATCGCAACCAGCGTTGGTTCGGCCAAGACTTTGACCAAATTGTTTTGTTTGAGCAGACGTAAGACGCCGAAAAATTGGTTGCCACCATCGATGACACCAACTTTAAATGTTTCGTTGCCTGCGTTGAGTACGTTGCCTGCGGTCGTCGCACCCGGTTGGATCAAGCCACTGACGGATTGCTGGATGAAGTCATCGCCGAACGCGATCGACCAGTCAAAGCCCGCGTTGCGAAGCTTCGTCCGCGAGACTTCCATGATTTGGACATGCAACATCACCGTATGGACACCGAGCACTTCGATTCGATTAATTACCCGAGGGTAGTATTGTTCAGCAATCGAAACCGCTTGTGCGACATGCAAATCCGAAGTGACTTTGCCGCTTAGAATGACCGCATTCTGGATCGGAACCACAGCGATGTTCGACGTCGGGAATTGTGATTGAAGAATCGATTCCAATTCGCGAGCGTCGCCAAGAATCGTGACTTGAACGTTGTAAACCGAATCGTCGGTGCCGTATAAATCAACTTGCGTAAAACCAGTTCCCTTGGCCGAGATCAACATTTGATTCCGACTGACCGGTCGGACGTCCAACAGCGCATCGTTCTGAACGTTGGCTCGGGCAATGTCCTTTCCGAGCGAGAGGACCTGAGTCGAATTAATGATCATCTCCGTGCGAGACTTGGTATCAGAGATTTCGATCACACCGTCGGTCGGTGCACTCAAATCTTTGCTAGCTACCTGCACCGGTTTTTGAGCCCATACAATCGTTGGAGAGGCGGTTGAGCCAACGATGCAAAGCTGCAAAAACACGAAAAGGCGGCGCCGTACGATATTCATTTTCATTCGCGTTCACGTCCCTGTGAAACGGACCCCGCCATTCGACGATTCAAATGATCGGTTCTTAACATTCTTTTTAGCGTTCATTGTCAGCCACAATTTCTAGCTGGATAGACCGCTTAGACGTCTCATCGGCAGCCTACCTCGAAAGCTATAATTGCATTGGTGATAGGCCGCAGAGTCGAACGCAAACTAGCTAGCATTCATCGCAGTTTGTAGTTCTTTAGATTGACCCATCACTAAATGGTTCGGCAACTTGGTCGCTCGCTTTTGACTCTGCTTTTTGCCAATCGCCGGAAGAACTGTCCCAGCGGAGGTTGTCGCCGGTAAACTTTCCGGGTGGGGCTGACTTTTCTGTCTCGCCGCTGACGACCGGCGCTGGCTTCGCCGATGCACTGGTCTCCATCGGCAGCTCGTTCTCTTTAAAGCGGAATTCGCGAGCCTGGGAACCTGAGTAGACAACAATGACGTGCTCTCTGGGCGCAACTGGTTCTTCGATCTCCGTATTTAGCGCGTAAACCGGTCGCTCTGGAAGCGACGGGGCACCGTCAGTCGGGCTGCTGGCCTTGCGGACGTTGTCTTGCACCCAAGCCAAGAACTCCTCGCCATTGTCGGGATCTTGTTGCTCTTCATCGTTCGACATGCCGCGCAGAGCGAGCCTCATTTTGCCTAAATTTGCTGCCGTTGTTAGTGCTTCGTATTGCGACGCTTTTATCAACAACTGCACGGTCTTGGCCGAGCCTTTGGATGAGTCTTCCGAATCGCGGACAGACACTCCGTCGACCATCAAGACAGTCACGTTTTCCATGACGCGGATCGATCGAGTCGTAGAGATCGTGCTGCTCTTTTCAAAGTAACCAAATACGTCGACGCGATCTCCTGGTTTGATGTAACCGCTAGAACCAATCGGCAAGTCGAAGACTTTATAACCCTCGGGAATCTTCAGCGCGACGGAATCGCTGCTGTTCATCACTTTGCCTTCAAGCAACGGTTCGCCGGCGTACATTCGTTGGTTTGTAAATTTGCCTTCGACCTCTTTCATCGATTTGACTGCGCCCTGTGGCAGCCGATCAAGCGGCCATTTTTCCAGCTTGAATTTGTCGTCTTTGATTTTTGCTAAGAAATTCACGTCCGCCGAAGCGACGACAATGTCGACCATGGGCGTCTCTGGGACGGCAGCCGCGTGGCCGTTCATCATTTGACTGCCCGCGACGGCAGCAACGGTCGCACATCCGGCGGCGACCATTAGCAGGAAGAGTACCTTAGTATTCATGCAAGACGTCCTTAGCTTCCAAGTTTGAGCTGTTAAGTGGACCAAACGAGTTCGCGTGGTTGTGCATCAACCGATAAAACTGCGAAGCGTTCGGCCATGCGTCCTTGCCGTTGAAATCCTGGCGACGGGTGCGAAAGTGGCGATAGTCCGCCAGCAAAATTTGCCTCAATAGCAAACGTAGCTTACGAAAACTGGGCGGAAGCAAAAAGTTAGCACTTTTGCGACCTTTCCCAACGAGTCCGGGATCGTCCGTCGCTTGCTTCATCGTCCTCTAAACGGCTTTAGCTTGCAAAACTTTCTGAGTCGCCGCCCGTCTTGCCCAGCCCGAAAAGTCGCTGATTGGCGAACATGTTGTAGTACCGAACTGTTTTACAGCTGGCACCTAAGTCCGCTAGAATTCTGGGCATCATGCCAAAACCTACTCATCAGCTTGAAATTGGACGTTGGCTGATGGCCTGTCGGTTCGAAGTTTTGCTCAATTCCGGTTTGCCTCCGGACGGCCCCGATGCAGCGATGTCCGCTCTGGACTGTGCCGAGCACCTTGAGTTGTTGCTCAGTGTTTATAAGCCTGATAGCGATTTCAGTCGCGTCAATCGATCCGCCGCTGCAGTTCCAACGCCGGTTTCGCTTGCGACTGTGGAGCTGCTGTCGATAGCGGAAACGATTCGCCAGCAAACCGAATCGGCGTTCAACATCGAAGCGGCTGGTCTGAGCGATTTGTGGGGGTTTTCTAGACGTCAGGGGCGTAAGCCTTCATCGGCTGAAATCGACGAAATGGTGTCTAAAATTCGAGATTTTCCGTTGCAGCTCGACTGCGAGGGTCGGACTGTGACTAGGCAACATGTCGACGTTCGAATCAATAGCGGCGGGATCGGAAAAGGGTACGCACTGGATCAGATGAAGCGTAAGCTGGTCGATCGGGGAGTCGAAAATTTCCTGATACATGGCGGGCACAGCAGCATTTTGGCCGCTGGGAACCGATTGGATTTGGACAGTCAAAACGGCTGGCGAATTGCAGTTCGGCATCCCGAGCAAGCTCAGCGAATTCTCGGCGAAATTCGGCTGAAAGATCTCGCCTTGGGGACCAGCGGACCGGCGAACCAATTTTTTTACTTCGATGGGACCCGATACGCCCACCTTATTGACCCGCGAACTGGCTGGCCCGCTGCAACAATGCTGTCGATGACGGTTCTGCATCCCTGTGCCGTATACGCCGATGCGTTGGCGACCGCCCTCTTCGTGCTTGGAGTGGACGCGGCCACAACGTACTGCAAAGCGCATCCCGAAACGAGCTTTATTGCCATTTTACCCTCAAAACGACTAGGCGATGTTGAGGTTCTGACCTGCAATCTCAAGGAATCGACGTGGGTTGGTAAAGTTTAGCGATTCAAATGTTTTTGCTTCAATATTGGCATTTGGTGTTGCGACAGTTGTCTCAAAATGAAAAATAGGTGGCTTGCCGCCGATGGCGGTCTTCCCTCCAAGGTCCGACCAAGCGATCGCATTTACTTGTGACACTTGTTCGATTTTTTCCTTACTGCTCGTAGCGTTTGTAGGTCTATCCCAGTGCCGAATTTTTCGCCACGGAAGGGATAAGCCTGGTCTACTCGTAGTCGGTAGCTTTGTCTGTTACCAGATACTTTTAGCCGAGGTCTTGTATGCTCCGTGATGATTTTGGCGGTTTCGCGCCAAGTCCCGCTGCGAGTGATGTGCTGTTGCATCCTCGCCAATTTTTGCCCGAGTTCGCGACTGCATTGCAGGATGAGCTGATATTTTTTACCAAGGATTTGCGCGGGGTAATTCAATACGCTAGCGATTCAGTACAAAAGCATCTGTCTTTTGCGCCAACTGATTTGGTAGGGCACGCGTGCAGCGAATTCCTTACTGACGCGGCTTCGAACGAAAAGTTTAAAGCGGAAGACTTCGTGGCGGAGACGGACACCCCGATTTCTGAGTTTCACGTTGAAGTGCTCGATGGCCAGCAAAACGCAAGACGACTTCGGTTGTGGAGCATGGTGCTCAAGCAATCCAACGCGCCGGTCGGTTACGTGGTTATGGCAATGGTCAACCCGCACGCAACGCTGGCAGCTGCAGAATTGCAATCCGCCGACGTTGATCGGTTGTTAAAACTAGCAAGCGAATTGACGCTTGCCGAGCGGGCGGTTGTAGAGCTGGTTGTTGACGGAAACATGAACAAAGCGATGGCTCGGATATTGGGCGTCGCGGTTCGCACGATCGAAGCACGTCGCGCTCGCGCAATGTCGAAACTGCAAGTCCGTTCGCTGCCAGAGCTGGTCAAAGCGTGGATGGCGATCAAAGCCGCTGGAAAATAAATCCACCGGCCAAAATGCGCAAGTCAACGGCAATTCGCAGGCACGTTCCGAGATTGGCGGTAAGCGAGTATGATGGATTCTGCTCTCCGGTTCGCTCTTCGTCGCTTGCGAAAAACCCATGGACGACATCACTTCAAAATCAAACCATTACCAACCTGCGACCGATTCTTTGATGGTTGCAAAGCGTTCACAGGCCAGATCGCGAAATGTCCTGCCGTCGCTGATCAGTTTGGGCGCGATTGTCATCGCGATCGTCTTTGCTTGGATCGCATTCCAAGGCAAAGAGTCTGAAACGGCAGCGGCTGATTGGAGGCCGCCTCAGCACTTGCAACCCAAACGGGCTCTCGCAACGATCGAAAAACTTTGCAGCTTCGGCCCGCGCGTGACTGGTACTGAAACTATGCTTGCCCAAATCGATTGGCTCAAGCAGCAATTTGCGGGACTTGCCGATCGTATTGATGTGCAAGAATTTTCGATCCGTCATCCGCTCGACGGCAGCACGGTCCAAGTTCGCAATTTGATCGTTCGATTTAACCCACAGGCCAAATCGCGGCTGTTGGTCTGTGCCCATTACGACACGCGCCCATTTCCAGATCAAGACTTGCGGAACCAACGTGGTAAATTTCTTGGAGCCAACGACGGTGCGAGCGGGCCAGCGTTTATGATCGAGATGGCGCACGCGCTCAAGGCTCAGCCGCCGACCATCGGCGTCGATTTGGTACTCTTTGATGCTGAAGAATTTGTCTATCGACAGGAAGATACCTACTTTCTCGGATCGTCCTACTTTGCGCGGGACTATCGCAGTCGAACGGATACGTCGGTCAGCTATAAAGCCGGCGTGCTGGTTGACATGATCGCTGACAAGAATTTGGAGCTGTATTACGAAGTCAACTCGTTTCGAATGGCCCGCGATGTCACTACTGCACTGTGGAAACATGCTGATGATTTGAAGATTGACGCCTTTGTGCCTCAACTGGGCCACGAAGTTCGCGACGATCATCTACCGCTGAACGACATTGGCGGCATTCCAACGTGCGACATTATCGATTTCGATTATCCAACTCGGGGGCGGCGCGGAACGAATTATTGGCATACGATGCAAGATCTGCCGGACAAATGCAGTGGTGAGTCGGTCTGCAAAGTCGCAGCGGTCGTGCTCGCCTGGATCGCTGCTGGCGGTCAATGATGGTGAAATTCAAAAATCGAGTTTGTCGTCCTGCCGGCCTCGGCGTCCAACGTGGGCAGCAAGCCAATGCAATTGGTTTTCGCGATAAGTTAACGAATTAACGAACAGCAAAGATTCATGAGCAGTACTTCGTCGCCGATTTACTTGGCCATCGACTTGGGCGCGTCCAGCGGTCGTGTACTTTCGGTCGCGTGCAACGAACGTTCGTTGGATTTAGAAGTCCTACATCGGTTTGCCAATACGCCGGTCACGATCAACAATTCGTTGTATTGGAACCACCTAACGCTCGGCCTGGAAATTCAAAACGGTTTGCGAACCGCTGGACAGAGATTTGGTGATGCGATTGGCAGTATTGGTGTTGATACTTGGGGCGTTGACTATCTTTTGCTTGATAAACGCGGGATGCCGATCGGACCGGGCTACTGTTATCGTGACGATCGCAACGTTGGCATGATGGAACGCGCTTTCAAGCGGCTGCCCAAAGCGGAAATCTTCCGCGAAACGGGCATCCAGTTTATGCAGATCAATACGCTCTACCAATTGCTTGAACAACGGCTGCATCAACCGCAATTGCTCGACGCGGCTGACGTTTTTCTGATGATTCCAGACTACTACCATTGGCTACTGACGGGCGAAAAAGTCAACGAAGTCACCAATGCTTCGACAAGTCAGATTCTGCAGCCAACATCACAGCAGTGGTCGGCGAAAATTTGCGACGCAATGGGCTTCAACAGCGAGCTATTTCTGCCTCCGACTCAACCCGGAACAACGATCGGACGTTTGCAGCCGTCGATTCGTTCTGCGACGTCGTTGGGTGACGTTGATGTGGTTTGTCCAGCGACGCATGATACAGCCTCTGCGGTGTTAGCTGTGCCAGTCGATGATTTTGCAAACAGTCAGCCAAAGTGGGGCTACATCAGCAGCGGGACTTGGTCGTTGATGGGTGTCGAGCTCGATCGGCCCGTACTGAGCGACGAATGTTTGGAGCTGAATTTTACCAACGAAGCAGGCCCGCATGGTTCGATTCGGCTGTTGAAAAATATCGCCGGCTTGTGGCCGATTCAACAAGTCCGAGAGGACTTACTGCGACGCGGCGGGACGGCGACTTTCGAAGCGATGATGCTCCAAGCGACCGACGCGCCACCGCTGCGGCGCTTGGTGAATTTAGACGACCCACGGTTGATCAATCCGTCAAATATGACCGAAGCGATCCACGAAATGTTGCAGTCGACGGGCCAAAGCGTCCCGGCTCAAACAGGTGAGATGTCACGTTTATTGTTGGAATCTCTGACCATGCGCTATCGCGTCTGTTTAGGACGACTTGAGCGATTACTCGGCTACTCGCTGGAGGTGCTCTATGTGATCGGCGGCGGAGTGCAAAATAAATTGCTCTGCCAGTTCACCGCCGACGCAACCAATCGGACCGTGATGGCTGGCCATCCCGAATCAACAGCCGTCGGTAATGCTATGATGCAGGCAATCGGAACCGGCCGATTTGCTTCGATCCGCGACGCTCGTAAGTGGCTTGGCGAGGTTACCACGCCGACAGTCTATCGTCCACAAACGCCCGAGCATTGGGACGAGGCTTGGCTACATTACGAAACGGTTATCTGTCCAGATTCGGCCGACAATCGCTAGTTGTTCGGGATAACGTAGTTCAAGTTGACCGCACCGAGTGCAACGTTGGCCGCCAGTTCAGCGCCTTTAAAGTGAAGGCTTACGAAGTCACCCGGTTGGATCTTTACCCGCTGGTTGGCATCTCGCATGGCTTGGCCAAGGTCGACGCGAATTGCAATCTGATCGCCGTTAGGCATCTTGCGTACAATCAACGCTCGCGATGGCGGGACAATTGAACGGTTATTCGAGATCGGCTGAAATCGACTGCCGCTGGCACCCGAAGGTCCACCGACCGAGCCGTTTGCCATCGCGATCGCTTCAAGGATGTCAATGTCGTGGTCGCGCGGCAGCGGAACTTGCCCGCCCGGCAGTAGGCCGCCGGTGTAGAACACGTCTTGTTGGCGTGGGCGAAGATAAACGACGTCGCCTTCCTCGAGAAGTATGTCGCTGTGCACAAACGGAGTGCATTCGCCTGGCCGAGTCCACAAGCGTAAACGTTTGGCAGTTGCTGAAACCGGATGCTCCTCGATCATCATCGCCGTATCAATTTCGCTTGGTGCAGTGAATTGCATTTGCAATTCAGGCGAAAGGTTTTGGTTTCGCAACACCCAGACTTCATTCATCGCGTCGGTGCCAGGCAGACCGCCTGAGGTTGCCAAAGCGTGCAGCACATCATCCTCGTAGGCTGGCAAATCGACAACGACCGCCGAACCTCGCTTGGACAAAATATACTGCTCTTTTGCAATCAGCGAAGGACTGCTGTCGGCCGCGTCTTCGCGAATCACAACGACGCGTTTCGTACGGCTTCGCAACAGTTTGATGTAGATAAATTCGCGGCCATTGACGACTACTTTTTGCTCAATTAACTCTTCGCGAACTTTGTCGTTTGCCTGCTGGACAGTCAGTCCTGCTACGACGATGTCGCCAATCAGCGGAATTGGCAGCGTGCCATTGTCGGAAATCGCAAGTGGAGCTCCCACAGAAGGAGTTTCGACGTTTCCAGCCGGCGGATAGTAGTCGCGTTGCAGCGTCAAAACGCCGGAGATAATCGGCGTTTCGGAAACTTCCGGCGGCAGCACCCCTTTGATATAGACGCCCAGCACGTCGCCGGCTTGTAGTACGTACTCACGAGGCGGCACTTGACCAAGCAACGCGAAGTTCACAGGTACGCGGCAGCCTTTCTCGCACGCCTTTAGCTCCGGGGGCAATCGTTCGGCTGGGATCGCATGACGAGCATACCCAATGCAGCCGACGTTCGTGACGCTTAACCCGAGCAACCCGAGGGCGGCAACGGACTTCCAGCTGGCAGCCGAGAACTTCGCGGCCGAATCGACGTTTGGACGTGAAGCAAAAAATTGGCTAAGTGATTTTAGCATGTTCATTCGCACCTTCCCTGATGACGAACTAGGTTGCAAATCGAGATTTGCGTGTGTTGTAAATAAGCGGCGGGCAAAGCCCAGACCGATGTTGTTTCGTATGGTTTAGTAGCAAGCGTCCGGGCATGTGCTGCACGATTGGCAGCCAGGCATCGGAAAGTCAATTAGTGGCTCGCACGGTCCCAGTGGCCCGTCAGCGGTTGGGACATCAGCCCATTGAGGTCGGCAATGCTGCTCCGCCACGCTGAACCCGGTTTGAAATCCTTCATACCAGCACTCGACCTTGTCCTGACCGTGTGGACCTTGGTAAATCCCGTGCCAGTATGCTGGCGGTGGTACGATTGGGCAATTTGGACAATTACCGGCAGCGGCTTTGGCGTAACCGCGTTTAAACCCAGCGGCGAAATGATAGCCGCTGGGAGCGTTCGGACACGACCGATGATACTCGTGATAGGCCTTGCTAGCGCGAAAGCGATTCGTCAAACGCCAGCTATAATCTTGAACTGTTGCGCTCACACAACCCGACGCGAGGCACGTCAGAGTGAGTAACAGTAAGGTCGCGCGAATTTTCATGCGATACTTCCCTGTGTGCAATTCCAGCAATCGTTGCTGTTTATTCTTGCACGAATCCTTGTGGGTAACGACGTTTGAGATTCACTCCCTAGCGTCGCGAATAATCCTTCATCCGTCCGGTACATCGTCGCAATTAATGCTGCAACTTGGTCAAACTAGGGTTACCGAGTGCCAGCGGCGTAGGTTTGGATAGCACAGCCCGAACATCCGTTACGACTGGCATGAACGGGGCCGTTAGAATCGGAACAACCGGCATATTCAGCGCTTCAAACCCATCGGTGTTTGGACCGAGGCAGACGCGTTATCAACTTCAAACTATGGATCGCCCGCCATGCAACGTCGCAGTCCATGTCCAAACAGCGTTCAAGTCAAATGGCCTACTGATAAAAGAGCCAAAATTCCAGTGAACCCGCGCGTTGATTTTTTGAACTGTGTTGCTACTCTAGAAGTATCGGTGGTGCGTAACGCACGCATCAAAACCTGTTTCTGAGTCATGCGGTGTTGGCATCTGTGGCATCAGTCCAATACGAGATGACCGTTATTGCGCGAAAGGAGGTGATCAGGTGACATATTTGTTCTTTGGCCAATGGGGTGGCGATACGTAGAACGCCGGCGGGCTGTTTACAGCCGCTATCCCGCTCGGGAAAACCTCCTTTCAGGAAATCTCGAGAGACTTAGTCCGGCCCGGATCGGTAGCTCAAAAAGCTGCTGATTCGGGTCGTTTTTTTTATGGTGCAAACCGCCGCAACTCATCTGCGTCCGATTGCCGCATGCTGCATTTGCGGTATGTAAAGCAATTGAGCAAATTTCCGGTCCGCTTCGAAAGTCCTTAGTCCAAGTGTCTGATTATCTGATTGCGATTTTGTTGGGCGTCGTTGAAGGCTTGACCGAGTTTATTCCCGTCAGTTCCACAGCTCATATCCGCATAGCACAAGATCTACTGCAAATTCCCGCAGGCGACGAGTTTTGGAAGATGTTCGCCATTGTCATCCAGTTGGGAGCAATTTTGGCGGTGGTCGTTTATTTTGCTCGTCGCTTGATAGCTTTTACGCATAGTTTCTTAGAGCCCATGCAGTCGTGGTCGCTACGATTGCGGCATCCATTTTCGCTCGTCTTGCTCAGTTTCGCAGTGACCGCCGTGCCCTGTTTGCTGATGGACAAGCTAATTGGTGAAAATCTCGAAAACATGCTCGTTATCGCATTGGCACTCATCATTGGCGGCGTTTTGATGTGGTGGATCGACTGGCATTTCAGCCGCCGGGCGAGCGTCGCGAGCCTGGAAGCGATGACGCTCTGGCAAGCGATCGCGATTGGGGCGGCACAGATTTTGGCCGCCGCGTTTCCGGGTACTAGCCGTTCCATGTCAACCATTGCTGCGGGGCAAGTCGTCGGGCTCTCGCGATCGACGGCACTTGAATTCAGCTTCTTTTTGTCGATCCCGGTAATGGTTGCGGCGACTGGTTACAAATTTTTGCAGTTTATGCTCGACCAGCCCAATGGTCTGAGCGGCCATCAATTTGGCGTTGTGGCCATCGGGTTTATCGTCAGCTTTGTAGTCGCTTTGGCAGTGGTAGCCTGGCTGATGCAGTGGGTCAAGCGAAATGGTTTCGTTCCCTTTGCAATCTACCGAATCGCCGTTGGAGTTTTTGTTCTTGGGCTGCTTTGGAGTCGCAGTTAGTTTTCTCGGCAGCTCAAAATCCGGCTCAGTGCACGGCTTTGCTTACTAGATGAAGCTCAATCTACAAGGTTCTCAGCTTGCGGGCCCAAAGTTTCGTCGTTGTCAGCTTTCGAAGTACTGACCGAGCGACACTAAAAGCCTTTTTGTTGATTCCGAACGACTAAAAGTGCGCGGTCCGAAGCGACGCCCTCGCGGTTTAGCAGAATTGGCAATCGACGCGCGAAGTGCTGGGCAATATCCTCAGCCGGCTCGTCGGTCATCGTGCGAATCTCGCGGAGCAAATCGTTCTGGTCCAGCGATTTGGCCAACGCACGCCGATGCCGGCGAACTGCATTGGCAATTTGTTGGGATTGTCGACTATGAGTGTTCAAATTCAGATCCGTCATCGGCAAATTGAGCTGGCGGACAAGATTCTCGCTCATTGCAAGCAGAGTTTCGCCGGGCTGCAAAACGAATCGAGCGTTGGCAAAACAGGCATTCGGATCGGTCGCCAGTGCGTGTGCGGTGCCGCCAATCGGACGAAAACCACGATGCGAAGCGATCAAAATTTGATTGCCACCTGCGTTCGTCACGCATCCGCGGCCGGTCAGTGGATCAATTTGCAGAAGGCTCGCGCTGGCCGACCAGTCGTCCTCGCCGCATTCCATAAGATAATCGCTCAACAGTTGCATGATCTGCGATGGCGTCGCGTTCATCGCCCACTGGGAACGAGTAATCGAGTGCAGGGCCGTAGCGACCAGCGCACCTTGGGGCCCACTGTGTCGAGCGTTTCCAATCATCGCAACGATTTGCCCCTGCGGATTCATTTCCCAATTGTGGATCGCGCCGCCAAGCAAATCATCCTGCAATGACCAGCCGTCGAGCTCAATGTTTTCGTGCAATGGCATGCTCAACGGCGATCGCGAGCTGATCGCCAACGAAGCCTGATCGATCTGTCGAGTCACTGTCCGAGACTGCTGGACTTCCGCACCTAGAACCGATTGTTCCAGTTCGTTCATTACGCGGCCACACGCTAGATTCGCGACTTCGACTTGCGCTGAATCGTACTTGCGTGAATGGTCAGTCCAATACCAAATCGTTCCATGCGGCATCGCGATGGTTCCGATTGGGACAACGATTGCGGAAGCGAATTGTTCAGGTGACGACCAGCTTGGTACGGCGGCGAGATCTTCCAACAAAACCGCATTACCCATCAATGCTTCTAAGTCAGCGAGCGATCCACGCAGCGGCCTGGCGGGCGAAAGCAGCCGATCGACTGGCAGGTTCCAACAAGCTCGCATCTTCAGCTCGCTGGTCTGATCATCCAGGATGTAAATGGCCGCTGCGGTTGCTTTGATTGACGTACAACTGCTTGCAAGAATCGATTCAAGACGGTCCGCGATCTCTTTGCCTTCGTCCTTGTTTCGCGTGACTGCAACGTCAGTAGCGAGGCTTGCCTGTTGCTCACGAACTGCATTCTCGGCTCGCTCAAGCCTCGCAACTAGATCAGCAATGGATCCCAACAAGGCGTCCGCCGCCGCCTCTGTGACCATCGGCAAATCGATCGCTGCATCCATATCCAACATGCCATCGATCGGCATTGCATCAAGCACTTCCCAGCGTTTGCGGGGCGTCGACTGGCTAAACTGGTTCGCGCGGTCAGGTCGCGTGGACTGCCCTGACGCCGCGACCAAGCTGCCGTCGACGAAGACATTCTGCTTGGTCGCTGTCGATCGAATTGCCCAGCCGGTTGCTTGCGTAAACTTCGTCAGGCAGTTGGCAACTTCGTCCATGATGATGACATTGCTAGGCGACGTCGGCTCGTTGACAGATTCGTTGTGTATTCGCAGATGAGTTTTTCTTTTTTGAGCCACGCCTGTACTCACTAAATCAATGGACTGGGATTGCTTCGTTAGATTCGACCACTTCACGCGACGATGGATTCCGCGTTGTCGGTCACAATTTCGATCTTGTCTTAAGACCTACGAAGTAAGCACGTAGAACGACTGATAGACAAAGTGTGCCGACTAGAAAAGATATCGGCAGTCGGTAGGCTGTAATGCCTGCGAAACATGGTCTAGCAGGACATTCGCTGGTCAGCGGCTATTTCAATCGTTAGGACAGAACCTTAACGCATAATCGCTGCAGCGGGCATCGACGGTTTTCGAATAGAGGTCTGGAACAAGTGCTCTGGTAGCAAATTTTTCGGCAAGAATACGGTTAGCGAATTGTCAACAGATCATTCGGCAAAACAATTTTAATTCCAGGTTGCAATCCACATAACTGGCACGCTCCCTACCGTAGGAAAGTAATCGCCCTCAATTCACAACACCGCAACCTCTGCCGATAACTAGCTTGCTGTGGTCGATAAAACGTGCTGACTCACCGCAAGACTGGTTCACAACTTACTCGCAATGATCTGCCAGTGCGAAAAGTTTGCGATCGGCTTGCGGACTCTCTGTCCGTTCATTCGACTGAGAAGTTTACAACATACCAAGCAATCATCACGTATCGATTACATCTGGATGTGATCGAGTTGAAAAGAGAAGGAGTCGCTCATGCTGGTGCTATCGCGACATCGAGACGAGAGCATCATGATCGGCGATGACGTAGTCGTCACGATCGTGGACATTCGTGGAGATAAAGTGCGTTTGGGAATCAAGGCTCCCAACGATATCCCGGTTCATCGCCAAGAAGTGTACGAAGCGATCAAACGGGAAAATCGTAAGGCGAATATGATTCAGCCGAACGATGTCAACGATGTTCGTTAGTCACTGACTAACAGACGGCGCTGATACCGACAACGAGAACCGCCTGCGATGATTTTGACAACCTCGAGAGAGTTGTCGCCGTCAAAGTCAGGTGCCCGTTTGGCAAAGAGTTGGTTACTTTCAAACAAGATTTGATCGGACACGCAAACAGTTCTATTACGCCAAACGGGCAATTCCAAAGCAAGGCATTGATATCAAGCGAAATCGAATGTTGAAATTGAGGCGAGAATAATTAGCCACTTTATTCTTGCTACAACGCTTTGCGGGATTCCGCAAAGCAGCAATTGCGATTGAACTTTTGAATGATCCCAGAGCACTGCTGACAGAGCAAAATTTGAAACCGCCATGACCCGCCAGCTCAGATTTTCTGAGCTGGCGGGTTTTGCATTTTCATAGCTTGAGTCGAAATGGAAACTATTCTGACTGCATAAAAGCTTCCGGTTGTATCGGCTGGCTGGGTTCTACAGGATAGGGACGCATAAAACCACAACAATATTCCAGAATTCAATGTTCCCTGATGGAATAGCCCATCTTATTCCGATGCTATGTTCCATCGTGCAGTCTCGCTAAGGTCGATTCGTCGGCAGGAGCTCTGATTGCAATAACGCCTGTGGAGCCTACGCAACTCTGCGGCGAGTCTCGCTCCCATTCCGAGACTGCTTAACTGCCGAACGACGCAACGATTCGCATCGTTTTATAGCTCGGCCGTTTAGCAGGACTCGGAAGACAGACTAGTTTCAATTTGTTTAGCAGCTCGTCGCACTGTATTGCGACAGCCTATGTAGGTCGCAATACACCCGTAGCTCAATTCCAGATCCATCGCAGGAGATTTAAAGCATGTCACGAATCAATACAAACGTCAGCTCGCTTACCGCTCAAACCCGTTTGAACCGGACTAACAAAGATTTGCAAACCTCGTTGACTCGCTTGAGCACCGGTTTGCGAATTAACTCTGGAGCCGACGATCCAGCAGGTTTGATCGCCAGTGAAGCCCTTCGCAGCGACATTACTGGCCTGAACAAGGCGCTTTCAAACACACAACGTGCAAGCCAAATCATCTCGACCGCTGACAGTGCGTTGGGCCAGGTTAGCTCGCTGCTGAATGACATTCGAGGTCTGGTTGTTGAAGCGGCTAACAACGGTGCCTTGAGCGACGACGAAATTGCGGCGAATCAGCTGCAAGTTGACAGCTCGCTTGAAGCGATTAATCGTATTGCTCAAACAACAACATTCCAAGGTCGTAAGCTCCTCGATGGAAGCTTGGACTTTATTACCAAAGCTGGAGCCGGCTTCGGTAAAGTTTCCGACTTGAAGATCGACCAGGCAAACCTCGGCGCAACCGGCAAGGTCAGCGTTGATATCGCCATTACCTCGGCCGCTACCAAGGCCACGATTGGTAATGCAAACGTCAACGCCGCGAGCGTCGCAGTCAAGTCGACAGGCACGATCACTTTTGGCACGCCAACACCAGCCGCTGAAGCGAAGCTGAGCGTTGACTTCGCAAACTCATTCACTGTGGGTGCCGAAGCTACCAAGACTGTGACCTTGGCCAACTCCTTCAACAATGCTGGGCCTGGTAACGAAGCGTCCACAGCGGCCCCAGTCGGATTGCAAGGTGGCGCTCAATTGAGCTTCGCTGCTAAAGATCTTGGTGCGGCTGACGGGTTGAAGGGCAACTCGACAACCATCAACATCACCACCACCACGACTTCCGGTGGAACGACAGCAACCTATGACGCTGGAACCAATTCGTTGAATCTGGTGCTGGAAGAGGGACTGACTGGTGCTCAGATTGAAACAGCTCTGGCAGCCAACGCCGACTTCGCAATCACTGACGGTAGCGGTGGCGGTCCAGCAGTAATCGGTGCTTTGGACAACAATACGTCGTTTACTAACCAGTTCACCAACGGTTCCAATACCGCAGCTCCTAGTACGTTTGTCCTTTCAGCCGTCAATGGCGGTATTGCAGACGGCGAAAAAGGCAACGCGACGACCCTTCGCTTCACCGCTGGTGCAAGCAACTTGGCGGAATATAACGCTGACACTAATGAAATCACGGTGACGGTGGCCGATGGTGCAACTACCAACGACATCACTTCGATTATCAACAGCAGTTTGTCGGGCGTCTTCACCGCGTCCAACACAACGGCCGGACAATCGAAGTTCGCAATCGCAGACGTAGGGATTAACGCTGGTGCATTTACTAACGGAACGAACGTCCCAGCGGCTGCCCAATTGCAACTCACTGCGATTGATGGCGGACCTGCTGACGGAACTAAGGGCAACTCGACTACGTTGGTCTTCACTGCCGCAACCGGTGGTGCTCCAACGTCGGCCCTTTTCGATGCTGATTCGAATGAATTACGTGTTACCGTCGGTGCGGGTGCTTCGATCAACGACATCAAAGCTGCTATCGACACTGACGGAACTTTCGCTGTCTCGCCATCGACGCTAAATGGCACTTCCAAATTCAGTGCAACCGACCTCGGTATCAATACGCCGACGGTCACCTCTGCTGGTACTGACAACACTCTAGCAGACGTTATCACGATTCAAGCGAAGACTGGTTCGAGCACGTTTGACAAGAACATTAGCTTTGCAACAACCAACTCGACTAGCCTTGCAATTGGTGCCGCTAGTGCAGCAGTTGATAGCAATGGCAACATTGTTATCACAACGCGTGATACCGGCAATGTCTCGTTGGCAACGATTCGTGATGCAGTCAACACGTTGGATGATTACACCGCGACAATCACCGCTTCGGCTGGTGACGCGACCTACAATCTAGGGGACGGTGGAAGCATCGCTGCTGAAACCGCGCCGACCATTGTCAACTTGACTGGTGGAGCTCAGGGTGGCGGTTTGGGAGCCAACGTCGTTTTCCAGGTAACTGGTGGCGACGGCGCTGAAGTGTTCCAATTCGAAAAAGGTGCCACTCTGGAAAGCATTATCCAGTCGGTCAACTTGGTCAAAGACGCCACTGGTGTCGAAGCGATCAACGACGGCGGTAATCTGCGACTTAACAGCACCAAGTTCGGTTCCAAGGGCAGCATCGCGATTGAAGTGATCAGCGAAGGCGCTGGCGGAACGTTTAAGACTGGACTGTCGACCGATCGCTCAAACGGTAAAGACATCGTTGCAACTGTCAACGGTTACTCAGCCACCGGTAACGGCAACTCGTTGTCGATCAATACTTCGACTCTGGACTTGAGCTTGACTGTTGAAGCCAACTCGACCGATTCGATTAAGTTCGAAATCACCGGCGGTGGAGCCCTGTTCCAATTGGGTGGTGACGTCGTGAGCAACCAACAAGCTCGCTTGGGTATCGATTCGGTCTCGACCGCCAAGCTTGGTGGATCGACCGGTCGCCTGTTCGAGTTGGGAAGCGGCCAAGCGAACTCGCTGGCCAAAGACCCGACCGGTGCAGCCAAGATCATCGATGACGTAATCAACAAGGTTACCGGACTTCGTGGTCGTCTGGGTGCGTTCCAACGAACGACGCTGGACAGCAACGCGATCTCGATCGGTGAAACCGTTTCGAACCTGCAAGAAGCTGAATCGTCGATCCGTGATGCTGACTTCGCCGCTGAATCGGCCAAGCTGACACGAAATCAGATTCTGGTTCAATCTGGTACGAGCGTGTTGGGTATCGCCAACCAGAACCCACAAAACGTCTTGTCGCTGCTTCGATAATCGAATCGCTGTAGACTGAAAAGCTTTAATCGCCTCGCAAGTTTTCTGAACCTGCGAGGCGATTTGTTTTTAACGATCAGCGTCCTTCCTATTCGCCCAAAACGCAAATCTTTCCAGGCTTTACTCGTCGCCAATGCTTTCTAAGCTCAATACTTTGGTGCTAGCTCCGCGAATCGCACAAAAGCATGTCGTTGGACCGTGAAGCTTCCGATAACTTAAAAGACCCGTACGAAGAACCGGACGGCTCGCGCCATTCCGCTAACGAAGAAGAAAACAATAGCGGTAGGGCGCAAGCCCTCCGGTTCTTCAAACACGCACGAAGACCCCGACAGCTTGCGCCTTGCCGCTAGCGAATTCCAATTTGCGATCGCACCAAAATTTTCACGAAACCTAACGCCGCTTCGAAATGGGACGCATCCAATCCAATATCGGTCTGATCACCGGAACTGACATTGCTGGCACGGTCGACAAACTGATCAGCTTGTCGGCCATTCCGCGAAATCGTTTACAGTCCCAGGTCGAATCGCTCCGCAACCAACAAGTCTCCGTTGGTGAGCTTACCGCGTTGGTGATTGGCGTGCAGTTGCAGAGCACGCGAATTGGTGCGTCGGCAAATCTTTCGAGCGTAAATCTTTCGAGTTCAGACGATAAAATTATCAAAGCGACGTCGACCGGTTCGCCAACGCCTGGCACCTACTCCATCCGAACGATAGCGACGGCCCAAAACAGCTCGCAGATAAGTACTTCTTTCGGTAGCACGGCAGAAAAACTAACGGCGGGAAAAGTCGAGGTCATTACCGGTGGATTTCTCGATGCATCGGCCCAGTTAGATACGCTCCGTGGAGGAGCAGGCGTTGAACGAGGCAAGTTGCTCATCACCAATCGCAACGGCGATTCGCGTACGGTGGACATTCGAACCGCTTCAACTTTGCAAGACGTTGCCAAAGCAATCAACGAAACTGACGGCTTGAAAGTCACCGCTTCAGTCAAAGGCGATCGCTTAGAACTGACGGATCTGACAGGCAGTACAAGCTCGAACTTGATCGTCTCGGAAGTCAACGGCGGCCGAACTGCGGCAGACTTGGGATTTGTCAACACGAGCGTCGCGGCCAGCACCGTCGAAGGGGACAAGCTTGCGTTTTTGGGATCGGCTTCGTTGCTAAGCAACTTACGCGATGGCCGCGGGATTGACTTGGCAAAAGGCGTCGATTTCACTCTCGATCTTTCTGACGGGTCGACTCTAACTGTCGACATTTCCGATAGCTCGCCACCGAAAAATGTTGGCGAATTCCTCACCGCGATCAATGCTGCTGCCAACGGAAAGTTTCTTGCTCGGATCGCCAGCGACGGTGTGTCGATCGAATTCGAAGACAAGTCGACTGGCTCAGGAACGTTCGCCATTTCCGGAAAGACTGCCGAAGCGTTTGGTCTGACTGATAAAACGGCAGTCGGCGGCGTAATCAGCGGAACACGAGTCCAATCAGCCGCTAGCGGAACGTTACTCGGCACGCTCAAAGGCGGAAAAGGCATTGGAACACCTGGCGTGCTTGCAGTGACCAATCGTTCGGGCGCATCAACCAATATCGACCTGACCGGTTCAGAATCGTTGAAGGACGTCATCGACAAAATCAACGCGTCCAGCGCTGGGATCACAGCCTCGCTAAACAAGTCGCGAACAGGGATTACAATCAAGGATATCTCCGGTGCAACGACTGGTAATTTGATTATCGCTGATGGGGATGCGAACAATTCCGCGACCAAGTTGGGCATTGTGAGCGACGCTGCAGTTTCCGAAATCGATAGCGGTTCGCTCAGCTCGCAATTCATTTCGCGATCGACCAAACTTGCTACTTTGAACAGCAACACTGGCGTCAAAAACGGCAGCTTCACCATTACGAACTCTGCCGGTCAAATCGGAGCAATCAATCTTTCAGTAGTCAAACCTGAAACCGTCGGCGACGTGATTGATGCGATCAATAATTTGAATATCAATGTCACGGCGACCTTGAACGATACTGGTGATGGATTCGATCTAATCGATAATTCGACCGGCTCTGGAACGTTAAGCGTCGTAGATACCGCCAGCGGAACAGCCGCCAAAGAACTTGGGTTGACTGGGACAGCGGTCAGCAAAACTTTTGATTTGGTAACAAAAAAGGTCATCGGCTCGCGGCAAAATCTGGTGATCGATGTTGCAGCCGACGACACTGTCGACTCGGTCGTCAAAAAGTTGCAAGCGACAGGTTCGCCGGTCAACGCATCACTTCTGAACGTTGGCGATGGTCGCGTCCGCGTGCTGCTCAATGCGAAAACTAGCGGGTTGGCTGGACGCGTTTATGTTGAAGGCGATGCGGTTGGATTTGGTACTACGCAAACCGCTCAAGCGCGTGATGCAGTGATTGCGCTGAACGCCAGCGAAGAGTCTGGTGGAACGTTGATTCGTTCGGCGACGAACGACTTTGTCGACGTCCTGCCTGGTCTATCGTTAAATGTCCAAGGCGTGTCCAAGGATGCAATTACAATCAAGGCTGAAAAGTCGTTTTCTAAAATCGAGACGAATTTGAAGTTGTTTGTCGATCAGTACAACAAGGTAATCGACAAACTAAAGGCCGAAACAAAATTCGATTCGGTGACCAATACGACTGGAAATCTATTTGGCACTTCAGAAGCATTGCGTGTTGAGCAAGGGCTACAGCGATTCATCACCGCTCGAACGTTTGGTGTAGGCAGCATCCAGTCAGTCGCTCAGTTGGGTATTGATGTTGGCGAGGACGGCAAGCTGAGCCTCGACAGCACGAAGCTAAATGCAATTGTCGCAAAAGATCCGGCGTCGGTCGAAAACTATTTAAGTAACGAAAAATCAGGCTTTGCCGCGCGGAGCAAAACCGTCTTTGATAACTTGGTCGGCGTCGATGGTGGCGTGCTCGTCACGCGGAACACAGCCCTTCAAAGCAAGGTGGAAACGACCAACGAACGGATCAATAACTACAATATCAAACTCGATCGCGAACGAACGCGACTAACGAAGCAGTTTACCGATCTGGAGACTGCAATCTCGAGGATTCAAGCGAACTACAGCAGCTTGAATCTTTCGGTGTTTGACTACAACAACAATAACTAGTGCTCTGTCCATAATACTTTTTAGGGTAGTGGAAGTTGTAAAACTTCCTCACGTCCAGGGAACTTTGACAAGTTCCACTACCGCCAACCCTAATTTTTAATCTGGACAGAGCACTAGTGCATTGGCCACATTTGATTTTAAGGTAGCCGATCTCGCCAGAGATCGGAGTGCCTAACAAAAAGGCCCCGAAGTCTGGGGACTTCGGCTACGAGTTACCCACACTTTAAAAGTGGTTGACTCACTAGAAGTTTTTCGGCAAAGGCAGTACGCGAGTCCGACGAAGCCCGCAGCACACAGCACGCTTCGGAGAATCCTGTCTTGTGCGTTTGCTACTTACGGCGACGTCCAGGTCTGTAGCCGACATTGGGTGCGTCGCTGCGTTGTTCGCGTTTGGACTTCGAAGCTGGATTGGGGATCGTGTGGACGTAATTTCCCTTGAATCGCTCGTTCGCATCGTTGCGGCGGCGTTCTACCGCTTCTTTTGGCGGTCGAGCGCTGATTAAGCTATCGCAACCATCGCCGATCAAGTCTCCGCGACCGACCGATAACAATGCTTGGCGGACTTCGAAGTAGTTTTCCGGTTTGAAGAACTGCATCAACGCGCGCTGCATTTTGCGATCCTTCATGTTCTTGGCAATGTAAACCGGCTTCTTCGTGAACGGGTCCATGCCGGTGTAGTACATACAGGTCGCCACGTCCAAAGGAGCAGGAATAAAATCTTGGACTTGGTCCGGCTTGTAACCATTTCGCTTCAAAAACAAAGCCAGCTCGATCATTGCATCAACATCGCTGCCAGGATGCGAAGCGATATAGTAGGGAACGATGTACTGTTTCTTGCCAGCTCGATCGTTGGCCGTTTTGAATTTTTCGGCGAAGTACTCGAAATCGTCGTTGTTCGGCTTTCGCATTTTGTTGAGCACGCCTGGATCGACGTGCTCTGGCGCGACCTTCAAATGACCGCCGACGTGGTGCTCTGTCAGTTCGGCGATGTACTCGGGGCTGCGCCGCGCTAAATCCATTCGAATGC
>JBGSKY010000291.1:0-2176 GCA_041740995.1 Pirellulaceae bacterium | reverse complement strand
CAGCAGTAAGCGTGGGGTGCTGGTCGGTCATGTGATCCGCGTTGCCGGTGAAACGATTGTTGCACAACTCACGCAACCGCTCGCCAAGGGCGACGGAATTGTGATTGAAGGTGATCGTGCAGCGGGTGAGGAGATAGGCGGACGCATCTACGACATTGCTCAAGGAAAAATTTCCATGGATCGACCGACGTCGGGCGATGTCGCGCTGCGGTTACAACGCGGAGTTGTTCCGCGAGATGCCGATTTTTCCGGTCGAAAACTCTTTCTAACGCACTCACCGATTCATTCGAAAAAATGGGAACGGCGGCAAAGTACGCCCGAGCGAGAGACACACACCGACGTATCAGTTAATGTCAATGCGACAGTCGGATCACCTTTGTTGCTTCGCGTTCAAACCGCCACTATAAGCTTCGATTTACAGAGCAACTCCAATTTGGAATTGGCGAGGAAACATCCGGCCGATCGAGAATTGTTTGAGAAGCAACTTTCACGACTTGGTGGGACACCATTCAAGCTCACGCAGCTAACAGTCTCAATCGTCGGTTCACCGATGGTTCCACTAAGTGTGCTTGGTGAGTTGCGTGCAAAAATGGTTGCCGAACTTGAACAACGCGTTGACTTTCAATTGGCACACGACGTAACTGGTAGTGAAATCGCCGCCCGGATGATCGCTAACACAAAGAACAGCGCAGCTGAGAATCAAGCCTTGGAAAATCCGCAATTGCATGTGCTCTGCAGATCGCTCGAACAAATTCAACCGTTAATTGAACTTGGCGTGACCAGTATTTATGCTGAGTTTCATGACATCCGGCAATATCCTGATGCTATCAATATTGCTCGGCAGAGCGGAGTTGAGATTTTGCTCGTACCTTTGCGTATTCAAAAGCCCGGCGAGATGGGATTGCTCAAGTCATTATACAAGCGGCAAGCGAACGGTTGGCTTGTCCGCAATCTAGCCACTCTCAATTTCGAATCGGTGCATCCGTTTGTTAGAGTCGGCGATTTTTCTTTGAACATCACCAACCCAATCTCTGCCAAGTGGTATCTTGATCGCGGGCTAGATCGCATCACCGCGTCGTATGATCTTAATCGCGACCAGCTTCTGGACTTGGTCGACCAATTGCCAGTCGAACGTCTGGAAGTGGTCATGCACCAACACATGCCGATGTTTCACATGGAGCATTGCGTATTTTGTACAGTCCTTTCACCAGGAACGAATAAATCGAATTGTGGACGTCCCTGCGATCGTCACAAAGTCCATCTTCGCGACCGAGTTGGGACCGAGCACTTTCTTGATGCAGATATTGGTTGCCGAAATACGCTGTACAACGGACGTCCGCAAAGCGGTGCCGAAGCGGTAAGGTCGCTTGTTCAAAAGGGCGTACGCCACTTTCGCGTTGAACTGTTACCTACGGCCAGCACCGAAGAGATGCGTCAGATTGTTCCGCTATACCAACAACTACTTTGCGGTGAATTGGAGGGTGGAGATGTCTGGCGAACGTTACGGGCTGACAATCGAATTGGCGTCACTCGTGGAACGATGGAACAGAAACGCAATCCTCTTGCAATTCTGTAGTCAGATCCCAATCTGACAATGGCTCGATCGACGCATCGAGTTACGATAGGTAGTTTTCGTCAACAAACAAACTTGTTTCTCTGAGCTTAAAAACTGCTCGAGTCGATGACGACGCTCGAGTGAAAAGTTGAGATAGGTTTATATTTATTGCGGCGTGTGAGATGCCCAATTCGATCGCATCAGCAACCAATTCAACTTGCAAGCCTTTTTTCGATTTCGGCTGCGGATAATCTTCAACGTAAAGAGACTCACCACCGACGCTTCGAACTGTCGAAAATGTGGCTGCGACAACGATGCAGGCAAAGCGAAAGAAACAAAAAAAACAGCTACTTTAGACATGGTCGCCGCAGGAAAGATTTTGAAGGATTTCCGATCGGGAACCGACGCTAGTATTTCTGAAGTTTATTAGATGTTCAGATCGGTACGATGGTTTGAGTTTCGAAATTGACCCGGCAATCAGCTTGATCAATTGATGAACTTTGAGCGACCTTAGAGAATTAACATCTTTGCGATGTTCACGTAGCAAAAACAAACTGCTAGTCGTTCCTACTTAGAACCTATCCGAAAAGGGGTCTGACCCTTTGGAGGAACGGAGAGGGT
>JBGSKY010000290.1:0-4328 GCA_041740995.1 Pirellulaceae bacterium | reverse complement strand
TCTTCTGGTGCGAAGCGTAATCTTACGCGCCGAAGAACCGGACGGCTTGCGCCGTGCCGCTACTGTGGACACCGGACGGTTTGCGCCGTTCCGCTGCTGGGGACGCTACTCGATTCTTCTCCTGCAAAACTACGTTGCACGTTGCGTGCCGGAATGGAGACCGAAAACTTCGCGTTGTTTGATCTTTCAATAGCGGCACGATCATTGCTTCCTCGATCGATTTCGAAAGGCGAATTTGTAAAACTCTATGGAGATCGATAATGAGCAGCGTACAAGAAATGACAACTTACCCAAACGTGAGACTGACAGACCCGCGAACTGCGTACGCAAAACCGCCGTTCAATAAACAGAAGCCGATGGACATGCCGGGCAGTAGCGTTGAAATGACCCCCACGCCGGACCACGGCGAAGAATGCTATCGAGGGTCGGGCAAACTGCAGGGGCTAAATGCTTTGGTTACCGGTGGCGACAGTGGAATAGGTCGCGCGATAGCATTATGTTATGCTCGAGAAGGCGCAAATGTGGTCATCAACTATCTTTCCGAAGATGGTGATGCCAAAGCGACCAAGTTGCTCGTTGAACAATCAGGCGTGAAAGCGGAAGTGATTCGCGGTGATCTACGGGAAGAGTCTTTTTGCGAAGAGTTGATTACGTCTACGATTGATTCGCTTGGCTCGTTAGACATTTTGGTCAATAACGCTGCTTATCAAGTCGCGGGTGAGATGATTGATGATTTCTCGACAGAGTCCTTCGATCGAATCTTTAAGACGAATGTGTATGCTCCATTTTGGCTTTGTAGAGCCGCAATGAAGCAATTGCCTCCTGGCGGCAGCATCATCAATACGGTCTCGATTCAAGGTTACAATCCATCTCCGTTTCTCTTGCCGTATGCCACAACCAAGTCGGCTCTGATAGGCATGACCAAAGCGCTTGCGAAACTGGCAATCGAGCATGGCATTCGAGTCAATGCGGTTGCGCCAGGGCCAGTTTGGACGCCCTTCATTCCTGGTTCGATGCCTGTAGATAAATTTAAAAACTTCGGAGCCGACACGCTTTTTCAACGCCCCGCTCAGCCGATTGAGCTTGCTCCGCTTTACGTTTGGCTAGCCAGTGCCGAGGCAAGCTTCGTAACGGCGGAAGTCTTCGGTTGCACTGGCGGCCTAACGCCGTTCTAATCAAGTGATACGCGCACCAAACGAATTCGCTTAATCACATGAGTATCCGTGCGTCTTTGATCGCAGGGGCAGGGCGTACGGCAACGCTCACACGGTCAAGCAAGAAGTAAGTATGGGTTGAATGAAACATCTGACGCTCGCGATTTTTCTTTTTGTCTCCTTATCTGCGACCAGTACGCCGGCTCAAGAGTCCGAAGGCACGTCAGCGATACCGTTAAACGCTCCTGCCGAAGCTGTGGCTGTCGACGACGTAGCTGATGACCGCGCGATAATGGAGCGGTTACAAACTATTTATGCAGCCGCTGAGAAAGCCGGATGGCTTGTTGATGTAGATGTGCAGCTTGATAGTGGCATTGTTACTCTGCAAGGTCAAGCCGACAACAATGAGCATCGCGAATGGGCGGAGAATGTCGCTCGCAAGACCGTCGATGTGGTCGCTGTCATCAATCAGCTCGCGGTCACTCGTGAAGTCGATCTGCAATCGACGCAGCAAGTGGTTCGCAGCTCGTTGCAATCGATGTGGACAGACATTCTCGTTAGCTCGCCGCTGTTCATCGCTGGATTATTAATGGTCTTGCTGACGAGTGTTTTTGCGAAGCTGATCAGTTGGACGTTACGCAAACTGCTCGACAAACGAGGAATGCGGACCAGTCTGAAAGATCTTTTCTACCTATTGTCTTCAATCGGCGTTTGGATCGTTGGCCTATTGATCTCAGCAGTCATCGCGTTTCCAGGCATGACGCCATCCAAAGCACTTGCAGTGCTTGGACTCGGGTCGGTCGCCGTTGGTTTTGCGTTCAAAGACATATTCGAAAACTTCTTTGCCGGGCTGCTGATCTTGTGGAAGTATCCTTTTGATCGCGGCGACTTTATCACGTGCCAAGATGTCACAGGTGAAGTCCAAAATATCACGATTCGAAACACGTTAATCCGTAAAGTCGATGGCGAGCTGACAGTAATTCCTAACGCGACGTTGTTTAAAAACAATGTCGATGTGCTGACCAGTCTGCCACAACGCCGCGTCCGAATTGCTTGCGGCATCGCTTACGGCGAAGATGTCGATGCTGCTCGCCAGGTAATCGTCCAAGCCGTTCAGTCGTGCGACACTGTGCAAGGAAAACGGACTGTGCAAGTGTTCGCGCAAGAGTTCGCTGATTCAAGTATCAGTTTCGAGGTGACTTGGTGGACCGGTTCCAAGCTAATTGATATTCGTCGCAGCCGAGATGAAGTCATCTCCGCGATCAAGCGCGCACTCGACACCGCTGGAATCGAAATCCCATTCCCGTATCGCACATTGACGTTCAAGAACGAAAAGGCGGCCGCCGCGATTCAGCAAGCTTTCGGTTCGAGCAAAGGATTGTAGTTCATCCCTACAGCGTGACCTTCGTGTAGGCAAAAGACACTTGCACTACACCTCTGAGGGGATCGTCGCTGGACTGGCCAGAGTTCAGCATTTTGCAAAACGCACTGAAGTCTGGCGACTCCAGCGCCCCTAAAATCTATTCTGGACAGTGCATTAGTTGCCGCTGAGAGGGCCTTGCGGACTGAGTTGATAGATGTCCGAAACGCTATTACCGGACGACTTGATCCGTTCGCGTTCAAACAAGTCGGCTGCTTGAGCGGCGGCCCCAAATGGAATCGAACGGTCGTCAGAACTCGAACGCAGCCAATTCATTAGCTTATCGATATTCATCTGGCTAACCGCTAAACCGCGAGCTCGTTTTTCCATGTCGGCATATTTGGTCTGATAGCTTGAACCTCGGCTGTCCGTCACCGCGTTCGGATTGAACGCATCGCCGACAACCAACCAGCGCGTATCTGTTGTCATCCGACCAAACGATTCGCCGCTGGGCAGCAACTCTTCGGAAATTTCGCCACCGCTTTGCAGAATCAAGCTCTTGATCAGCTCGCGGTCGTCGGATCCGTCATCGTTGATGTCCATTTTGCCCAACAGAGCAAAACCGACTTTGCGGCCCGGTGCCCAAGCTGGCGAGTAAATCAAGTCGCCGCGAACGATCGGATCGGAGTTCTTGTCCTCCAAAACGCGAGCTCGGGCATTGGTCGAGGTCACGTCAACAACTTCTAGCCGCGCCTTGATTCGGGCATCAGCGATCTTACCTTGGTTTGGATCGACAACGCTGAATCGTACGCCGGTTCGCAAGCCGTCTCGAGTTCCCAGATCGATGTAGACCGAACGTCCATCAAGGCCGACGCCAACGACTTCCCCTTGGGGTGTTTGAAAATCTTCATTTTCTAGTTCGTTTTGTTTTTCGGCCAGTTGCACGTTACGATTTCGCAGCTCTTCGGCTTCTTTTGTCAACGCTGACACCTGTGCCAACAGCTTATTCTTCTCAGTCGCGTGGGCGGTATTACTAGCCAGCAATTGTTGGGCGGTTTGATCGATCGACTTTTGGCTCGCTTCAAGCTTGGCGGTGAAGTCAGCTCGTTCGCTGGCAAGTTGTTTTTCGAGGTCAGCCGCTCGGTTTCGTTCCTGCTCAGCGGCTTTCGTTTCCCGCGTCAGGACAGCTTTGTTTTCTTCGATCAATTGGTCTTGGCGTTGAGCAGCACTATCGACCTGCTGGTTTCGAGCTCGCAATTCCTGCATCAGGTAAGCGACCAAGTTCGTATAATTACGATCTTGCGGTGGCACGTTTGGACCGAAAAGGCCCATGTCGATGGCCCATTTATCGGCCATTTTTTGGATATCTGGATTGGACTGGATCGAGTCTTGCAGTCCGCTGATCTCGGCTGCCGTCAGTTGTTTGACGCCGAACATGCCCTGAGTAGCTTCGAGCTGCAAATTTAGCGTTCGAAATTGATCTTCAGCAGCTTTTGCGCGCTGGTTGGATTCCGCCATCTGTTTTGCTTTGGTCGATCCCGAGACGGCGGACCATATCCAACCGACTAAGAAGACTGCACACAAGAAAGTCACCAATGCAACGTAGATTCGCATTAGTTGTAGATTCTGGTCGCGTGCCGCCATGGGCGATCCTCGATTTTTCGTTAAAACAGGAGAGAAGAGGCGTTGGTCAACATCAACAATTGGCCAGTCGATCACTGCGATCTATTCGCCACGCAAACGCTTCTCACGGCTGCAACCTCAATTCGGTCAAGCCATGAAAACGTTCCGACAGACTATGAATACTAAATAGC
>JBGSKY010000289.1:0-30509 GCA_041740995.1 Pirellulaceae bacterium | reverse complement strand
CCGCGTGAACACTTGCTCGCCTCTTTGCAAGCCTCCCGACCGGATGGATTCGTGGCGATCTCCCGTGTTCAATGGCTTGTAAAGTTTTTCGCCAGCCGGTTTTCATACGCTTTGAAAAATGTGACCGTTGGCCCGACTTTTGGCTTTCTGCCCAAGCCGACTTATGCAACTTTGTTGAAATCAAACAACCCGCTTCAACCGGTTTCAACAAAACTGACTGACCCAGCGGCGATCATTTTTACGACTGGTAGCACCGGCCCGCCGAAAGGCGTTTTGTATACGCACAAGACTTTTAACGCCCAGATTGACCAGCTTGTGCAACACTACGGCATCCAACCTGGCCGCGTTGATTTGGCTTGCTTCCCACTATTTGGGTTGTTCAACGCTGTGATGGGTACGACAACCATAATTCCCGATATGAATCCGATCAGGCCAGCCGACGTCGACCCTGTGAAACTGCTCGACGCGATTGATCAATGGCAAGTCAATCAAGCGTTTGGTTCGCCAGCCCTGTGGCGCGTTGTTGCGAAGCATTGTGACACGTCTGGGCGAAAATGTCCGTCTTTAAAGCTGGTGCTTTCGGCAGGTGCACCAGTTCCGCCGCCAACATTGATGTCTATTCGCCAGATGATGCACCCCGACGGAGAAATCTTTACGCCCTATGGCGCGACCGAAGCTCTGCCAATCGCGTCGATCGAATCGCGTGAGGTGCTCGGCGGTACGGCGATGCAAACAGATCAAGGTTGTGGCACTTGCGTTGGCAATCGATTCGAGGCCGTCCAGTGGAAAGTGATTAAGATCGATGATGCTCCAATCGCTCAACTAAGCGATGCGATCGAGATGCAAACGGGCGAAATCGGCGAGCTGGTCGTTTGTGGGCCGATGGTCTCAACGAAATATGTAACGCGGACCGACCACAATCCGCTGCAGAAAATGCACGATGGCGAAACGATTTGGCATCGAATGGGCGACGTTGGTTACTTCGACGATCAAAATCGATTTTGGTACTGCGGCCGCAAATCCCATCGGGTCGAATTGGCGGACGGCACAACGCTCTATTCAGAGCCATGCGAATCGATCATCAATCGCCATCCACAGGTCCTTCGCAGTGGACTTGTCGGCGTGAATGTAGATGATGTCATGGTGCCAGTCATGGTGATTGAGACCAATGACAGCCAGCTTTACAGATCGACGTCGCGGAGCCAGCAGCTTGTGCTTGAGTTGCGTCGATTGGCAGCTGAAAATTCCAAGTCGGTCGCTTTGCAGCATTTTTTGCTCTATCCGAACAAACTTCCGACGGATATTCTCCACAATTCAAAAATCTTCCGCGAGCGGTTACAAATCTGGGCTACGAAGCAGTTCAAACGTGCTCAATATTCGAAATGATGCCCGTTTGCCTCAAATCGCCTTGCCGATCATAATTGCGTTTTGGACTTATTAGGAAACGTCCTGACAAAAGTTGCCGTTTCGCGAATTCTTTAAAGAGCGTAGCGGTTGGGCGCGAGCCCTCCGGTTCTTTGGACTGTCAAACAAGAACCGGAGGGCTCGCGCGCTACCGCTAATTAAGATAAATTTGTCGACGGTACTACAAATCGAGTGGCGCGGAGCTGCTTGATTGGTCCTGCTCAATGCCATCCCGCCGAAAACGACACCGAAAACAGAATTATGACTGGCGTCACTATCGGCTACTTCTTGCTTGGCTATGTAATCGTATGGGCGGTTGAAGTCTCACGGCTATTCTTCCGTTTGTCTTGGCAATTCAGCGTCCTGGTAGGGCTGGCCATCGCAACGATATTGACGCATGGTCTGTTTGTTTATAATCGAATGCGGCTGGCCCAAGAGCAGCTCGGGCACTGGACCATCCCCGCCACTTTTTTTGATTGGAGCCAAATTGCGGCCTTTGGATTAGCACTGGTTTACGTGCTGCTCACAATGCGCAGACCCAAGGGCATCTTCGGCATTTTCTTGCTGCCTATTGTCATTCTTTTCATTTTAGTATCGATGTCGCTGCGAGATGGCCAACCATTCCAGCGTGACGGCAGCTTGGCGACTTGGTGGGGCTACATTCACGGCGGCGGCCTCTCGCTGGCAACCGTCTCGGTAAGCCTTGGCTTGGTCGTCGCAATCATGCGATTGTGGCAGCAACGTCGATTGAAATCCAAACGCGGTGTCGGTGGTCCACTCAGATTGCCGTCGCTGGAATATCTCGACAGCATGGGCCGCTCGTGCTTGATCGCTTCGACTGCTTGTATTGCGGTGGGACTGATCGGCGGATTCATTATGAACGCGTTTGGTCGGCAAAGCGTGCCTTGGTTAGAGCCCGGCATTTTAATCAGCGGCGGACTGCTGCTTTGGATGTTGATCGCTTTGACAATCGAAGTCAAAACGTCACGTCGCGGCGGCTCCAATGCAGTGACGCTTAATGTGGTCACATTCGCATTGACCGCAGTCGCAATTTGCACCGTCTTTTTGAATGCTCATGGCCGCCCGCCAAAGCCAGATGCTTCGATACAGGCGATCTCGAAGCGCGATCATGCTGAGCGGCAGGTGGCGTCATGAAGTTGGCGATGATCGGTTGCAGCCATCACCGGACACCGGTGCAGTTGCGGGAACAACTTGCCTTTATGCCGCCGCAAGTCGAAGAAGCCTTACGCGCATTGCGGGCCGAATACGCTCTGGCGGAGTTCGCGTTATTAAGCACTTGCAATCGTGTCGAACTTTATTCCGCAGCGATGTCAGAAGACCAACTGCCGAGCACTGATGCGTTGCGCAATTTTATCGTCAACTTTCATCGATTGGACGCAGCCGCTTATGCCATGCATCTGATCGGCGCGACCGACGCCAAAGCGGCCGAACACCTCTTTACCGTCGCATGTTCACTGGACAGCCTAGTGATCGGCGAATCGCAAATTTTGTCGCAAGTGAAGGACGCGTACGAAGCCGCTCGTCATGTCAGTACGGCTGGACCGATCGTCCATGCGATATTCCAGCGAGCCAGCCATGTGGCAAAACGCGTGGCCAACGAAACCGAAGTGCACACCAAACGGATCTCGATCCCCAGCGTCGCAGTCAGCGAAGTGGCTGGCGAGTTTTTTGAACGCTTCGATGATAAACATATTACGGTAATTGGCAGCGGAGAAATGGGTACCGAAACGCTGCGATATTTGTTCGCCGCCGGGGCGCAGAAGATTCGATTGCTCAATCGATCGCTGGAAAACGCCAATCGAATTGCGGATGAATTACAGATCGAATTCGACGGTCGCATGACGTTAGTGGCATTACCTTGGGAAAGCCTCGACGATGAACTGCGGGCCGCAGACCTGATCATCAGCACGACTTCTTCAACGCAGCCAATTGTCACGAAAGATCGCTACGCAAATCTGTTGGCACAACGTCGTAAACGCAGTTCGCAATTGATTCTCGATCTTGCAGTGCCGCGCGATTTCGAAGCCTCGATTGGCGACCTGCCCCAAACCTACGTCTATTCGATCGACGATTTGCAAGCCGTTTGCGAACGCAATTTAAATTTTCGCCAGCAACAATTCCCAAGAGCGAAAGCGATCATCGCCGAAGAAACTCAGCGGTTTATGATCGATTCTAAATTCTGGCAGACCGGACCAACGATCAAGGCGCTGCGTGACTTGACCGATGAAATCAAGTCGGCAGAATTGGACCGATTGCAAAGCCGCTTGTCGCAACACGCGGTTGCACCGGAGGTTCAAGCCGAGATTAGCGACACGTTGGATCGACTGGTCAATAAACTGCTCAATCCGCCGCTGCAATCGTTGCGTCAAGAAACAGAAAACGGTAACGGCGTCGAACTTTTACTGGCACTTCGACGACTTTTCCGTATCGAACAAACTGAATTGAAGGAGTAACACAATTGCGTTTTTTTCATTGCACTTTGGCTTGTCAATTCACTTTGGTTTGTCTATTGATGGCGTCGACGACGTTGGCAGCTGACATAAAAGCCGAAACCGTTGAGTACACCAGCGGCGGCCAAACTTTTGAAGGCTTCGTCGCCTGGGATGCCCAGCTCGCCGATCATGTTGTCCCAGGTGTGCTCGTTGTGCATCAGTGGATGGGGTTGACCGATTATGAAAAGAATCGCTGCAAGATGCTCGCTGAACTTGGCTTCGTTGCCTTCGCTGTCGATGTTTATGGCAAAGGCGTCCGACCAAACGACGTGCAATCGGCGGTCAAATTGTCTGGCAGCTTCAAATCCGATCGTGAGCTCTATCGAAACCGATTGACTGTCGGTCTTGAACAACTTCGCAAGCGTCGCGAAGTTGCGAAAGACGACATCGCTGCGATCGGCTATTGCTTTGGTGGAACCGGCGTTCTGGAGCTGGCTCGCAGTGGCGCCGACATCGACGCCGTCATCTCTTTCCACGGTGGACTCGATTCAGTCACGCCGGCCGATGCGAAAAATATCAAGTCGCATATTTTGATCTGCCATGGAGCCGATGACCCGTTCGTTCCCTATTCGGATATCGAAGCGATGAAGCAAGAATTTAACGCTGCGAATGTTGATTGGCAGATGAATGTCTACTCTCATGCAGTGCACTCATTCACTCAACCGATGGCTGGCGATGACAACTCGCGCGGCGCCGCCTACAATCCGCTTGCCGACAAACGTTCATGGGAAGCGATGCAAGACTTTCTTCACGAATCTTTTCAACCGGCACAGAACGTAAATTAGTTTTCCAACAACGAACAGACACCAATGACACTTAACGACGAACACCTACGATTTGGCGTGCCGAGCAAAGGGCGTTTGAGCGAGCTCTCAACCGCATTGCTACAACAAGCTGGTTTGCAGTTTCGTCGCCAAGACCGAATGCTTTTTGCCCGCGTGCAGGGATTGCCAGTCGATCTGACTTTTTTGCGAGCCGATGATATTCCAACACTGTGCGAAGAAGGCGCAATTGATCTGGGAATCTCTGGCAGCGATTTGGTCGCTGAGTCGGGCGCGAAAGTCGAGCAACGGATGGCGCTAGGTTTTGGCCGATGCAAGCTCTCGATCTGTATCCCCACGCAATCAACGATCAAGACCCCTAGCGAATTGGACGGCAAACGAATCGCGACTAGTTTCCCGGGCACTACGGAACGATATCTAGCAGAGCATAAAGCCCAGTCACACATCGTGCATCTTAATGGTTCGGTCGAAGTCATGATCTCGCTGGGCATTGCTGATGCGATAGTTGACTTAGTAGAAACGGGCAGCACGCTGGCGGCAAACAGCTTGCGAATTCTGACCGACATCGGCAGTTATGAGACGGTGTTAATTCAAAGCCCTCATTGCCGACATGCCGCGGTTGCCGATCGTATCGTTCGACGACTTGAAGGCGTCGTGATTGCTCGCGACTACACACTGTTGGAGTTCAATATGCCGCGTGCAAAATTGCCAGAGATCGACAACATCACACCCGGCTACAATTCGCCGACAATCTCTCAATTGGAAGACGACGCCTGGTGTGCAGTCCGCGTGATGGTTCGTCGCAAGGACGTGATCGAAACGATGGAGAAGCTCGAAGCGATCGGTGCCTCGGCCATTCTCGAAACGTCAATCACAAACTGCCGACTGTAATGTGCTGTTCGTTACGGCCACATAAACAGCCGTAACAAAAAATAACCAAATGAAATGAACGCAAGGGCGAGTGAAAGGTACTTTGGTATCTCGTAGTATGCGACTAGCCGATCATGGTTGCCCCAATACCAATTGAAGTTCAGAAACAAACCAACCAATAGAAACGTGAACCCAATTGCAACGGCTTCGTCGCCTCTGAACTCAAGCCAGTTGGGCTGATTCGGAACATAGAATTTTTTTTCGAACCAGCGGCAGATACGCTGTGCCGGTCGCGGCGGTGTAGATGCCCAAAAATACAGTTGTCGCAGCTAAAAATACTCCGACGCCAATGATTCGAAGGCGACCGCCAGATGGTGGGTCGGTCAGAAGATCTACAAGGCATAGCATTTGGGTGTTGCTTTCTTTAGCAGAACTTCGCGAGCCGTCCGATGTCTGATGCAGTGTCGAAGAACCGGAGGGCTTGCGCCCAACCGCTATTATTTTATACGATAGCTTGTGTACAAAATTTACTTCAACTCGTTATCGCTCAGACCCAAACTAAGCGTGAAAAAACTGCCCATTCGGCGACCAGGAGCATCAAGCCTAGGCCGAGCAGCCATCGCCAGTACTCGCGGCGAATCGGCTTTGAGGGAGCTGTCGATACAACGTCTTGGTAACCCAAAGCAAGATTGTTTACAGCGGCAATATTCGTTTCTTCCGCCGACGACAAATTGACTACAAACGCGTCGAGCAACGCGTCACTCTTTTCTGAGGAAATGACTCGATACAATCCCGTTGGGTCAGTCGCTGTGAAAACGATCTGGCCGGTCGAATCGCGATCAACCGACTGCACCGTGCCACTTGGATTAACGATCTGTACATCATTGATGTTGGTCGGCACACTTACCAATGCGGGCTCGCCCGGTCGGATGCTTTGATTGGCCAGTCGGTTGGTCGAACCACCTAAGTTTTGCATCAACGACAAGAGGAAAACTGGAAAGCTACGTTTCAAGGGCCAGTCGGAATTGACGACCGATTTTCCATCCATCTGAGCGGTAAGTCCGAAGCCGAGCACTGCATCCAAGAACGGTCCGCGCGGCGCGGTTACCATCAAAGGGCCATTGTCGGCCCGCATCAAAACGCGGCTGCCTTCGGGACCTTCGACGTTGTGCCCCTGAGCGATGCGAACGTTGCTCATCGTCGCGTACTGCAAAATCTCGCTCGATCGATCCCAATCAACGATCAGCACTGGACCAACATCCGGACCCGTCTTCCAAAGCGTTGCATCGCTCATCGAACCGCCAAAAACAAAGCTGTTGGCAGGTGGCAACTGATTGACCGGCACGCTATCAAAAAGAACTAAATCAAATACGCGATCGAAGGTCGAATCCACTTGGCCGAGACTTTGAAAATTAGCGTCGCTCCAACGTTGATATTGATCCGAAGCGACAAACGTTGTCCTGGCTAACTCGGCAACCACTGAAGTAGAAAAAGCAGTTTTGATCGCTTGACCGCCATCGCTGACGACGAGAACTTCCAATCGACGATCAGGCCGCAGAACAGTCGTCGCAAAATTGTCTAACGACAACGCATCCGATGAATCAATGCTCAATCGATAGGGTACGCCGGTCAATGGATCAGGCAATCGGAATGAAACTCCTCGCGTTTCATTGGGCCCCATTTCAAGCTCCGCTGCGTCGAGCAGTCGTTCGTCCTGACGCAGCTCAACAGTCAACGTTTGGGGCTCCGGTGAAGCATTTTGTATTCGACCATAAGCTTCGGCCGCGCCACTTTTATCGAGCGAGCGTTCCATTGAAAATGCGACGATGCCCACATTCGAAGCTTCCGCTGTTCCGATTGCGATAAACTTCGGAGACAAATTGCCGACGTTGAATTCATCGATATTCGCAAAACGACCGTCACTGTAAATTTCGACCGTTGCTGGCATGGCTTCCGCGACTTGCAAGTCGGTCATGTCATTGAAGCTACTGCGACCTGGATTGGCCAACCCGGCAGCCGCTCGCAGCGCTTCGCCAATATCGCTGGTACGATTGGTGACGGTCGTGGAATCAAGCGCTGCGCGCAATCGAGCTCGATCGCTTGTAAAACCTTGCCGCACGTCGGCTCGATTGGAAAATGCGATCAGCATTACCGCATCGTTGCTGCCCATTGCATCGATTTGTTCCGAAATAGCGCGTCGAGCCGCATCAAAACGCGTCGGCTTAACATCCGTGGCTTGCATGCTGGCCGATGTGTCGAGCAAGAAGATTCGCCGCGATTGAATGTTTTGCGTCGAACGAAAACCGGGACGCAAGCAAGCGATGATCAGCGCAAGCACGAAGAGTAATTGCAGAAGCAGTAGCAAGCTTTTTCGCAATCGTTGCCACAGGCTGTTGACCTGCATATCTTCGATGGTCCGTTTCCAAAGGTAAGTGCTTGGAACGACCAGCGGGGAACGTTTCAATTTTAAAAAGTAAAGCAGCACGATCAATGGCGGCACCGCCAACATGACAGCCCACTGCCACGGCGCCAACGAATTAATCCAGCTCATAGCTTTCCCCACTCAAACTCAAGCAGCCAACTCTCCGGTGCACTCGCTTGGCAACATTCTACACCAATGCTGCCGACCTGAGTCTTACGAGTCCTAGACCAAGAACTCTCCTGACAGTCGCCGATAGACCAGGACAAGTCGTCGCCTACAAGAAGGTCAAGCTGGTGATAGAAAATTAATCGGCTCCTCGTGCAAGATTTCCTCGGACCCACATGCTTGGGTCTTGATCGTACTTGATGGCCGTTCCAACACTTAAGGGCTGTGGCGGGTTGTCAGCGATCGCGAAATCATAAAAGTAATTGATCTGCGGGAATTCGTCGGGTTGATAACCGGCCAAACTTGATTTCGGAAGGAAGTTATAAAGCGTAAGTTGTCGTTTGTCCGCCGCCAGCCGCACGTCGAAGCCATCGATATTAATAGCGGGTTCGCTGTCCGATTTTTCGTCGCGACCAGTGCCGCTACGAACCATACAAATGCTTTTAAATACATCACAATCGTGATCAAAACGCTGACAAAATTTCGTCAGCCGTTTATTGCCAACCGCACCGCGTGTATCAACCCAAAATCGAAATCGACAATTCTTGATCGCAGCGATCGTTTTTGAATCTTCGGCCGTGATTTGGAACTGCAAAAAAATCCCCGATCGATCCCAAGCCAATCGAAAGTCGCGTTTCAGATTTGCTTCGAGACTGGCAAGCTCGGCAAAATCGGGAACAGCGTACCGCTTATCCAGGCTCCAGCCTTCCGACGATTTCTTCGACGTAACGTCTGCGAACGGCTGGATTGACGTTGCAAAATTGAATAGCAACGTCGGATGGATTAAGGGTTCGGGCATCTTCGTTCCAAACAAAATCGACTAACGAATCTTCGGGTGTTTCATCGACATCCAAGCACCGTTGGCTTGGCTGCTGGCAACGCATTGCTGGATGAATAACATTCCTTCAACGCCATCGTAAACGTTTGTGTAGATCGTGTCGCGAGTTTCAAAGGACTTTCCAGATTCCGCAGCGATGATCGAATCAAACGTCGAAACGTACAGGTTCGCAAAGGCTTCGAAGTAGCCTTCTGGATGACCGCTTGGCAATCGACAGGCAGCCGCCGCAACACCACTAAGATAACCTGCCCCTGGATCGCGGGTGTAGATCTGATGCGGCTTGCCATTTCGTCGAACGATCATCTCGTTAGGATTTTCTTGTCGCCATACCAGCGAGCCCTCAGTGCCATCGACCTCGATATACATGTCGTTTTCGCGACCATGAGAAATCTGGCTTGCCGTCACGGTTGCTAACGCTCCGTTTTCGAAACGAACCATTGCACAACCGTAGTCGTCCAGCGCTCGGCCTTCCACAAACGCCTTCAAGTTGCACGCAATCTCAGCCGGCTTTAGTCCGGTCATGTAGCGAGCCATATTATAAGCGTGAGTTGCAATGTCGCCGAAACAACCAGCCGCACCGCTTTTAGTCGGGTCGGTCCGCCACGCGGCCTGTTTTTGGTCACTGTCTTCTAACTTGGATCGTAACCAACCTTGGATGTAATTGGTGCGAATCGCCTGAATCTCACCGAACTCGCCATCGGCGATCATTTGTCTCGCTTGACGCACCAATGGATATCCGGTGTAAGTGTGTGTTAGCGAAAACACCTTCTTAGTTTTCTCAACGGTGGCAACCAGTTCTTCGGCTTGAGCCAAATCAAAAGTCATCGGTTTATCGCAGACAACATGAAACCCCGCTTCCAGCGCAGCCTTGGCAATTTCAAAGTGTGTGTGGTTCGGCGTCGTTACGCTGACAAAGTCAATTCGCTCACCGACTGGCTTAGCGGCCTCGGCGGCCATCATATCTTTGTACGACGCGTACGCTCGATCCGGGGCGACATCGTACTCCGGCGCTGATGCTTTGCTGCGAGCCGGATCGCTGCTGAATGCGCCGGCGATCATCGTCGCTCGATTATCGAGGCAAGCTGCGATCGAATGGACCTTACCGATAAAAGAACCGATGCCGCCACCGACCAAGCCCATGCGTAACTTGCGATTGAGAGGACCGTTTGTCATGCGTAAACTCCCTAAAAATGGTTTTGATAACCAAGATAAAACGTTATGAAAATTTTCGATTCCGGTTGCCGCTCAAATGCTCGGATGGACCCCTTGAACGCTGCTTTTGGTTTTACCATAACACGAAAAGTCCGCTAGTTGGCTGGCTTTTGAGCCGCTTTGGCGTTAGCTTATTAGGAACGGGGCAGCGTTCCAACTGGCGACCCAAAGTCGCTCAAACCAATCTAAAATTGCAAGGGTACTTCAGATGCAAGATCTAGAACTCCAAACGGTCGAGTCTAAAACGACTAACGCTGAGGGCAGCCATCAAACGGCCGGAAAGACGATCCGCTTTTCAAGGTACACTGCAATCTTGGTCTTCGGCGTTGTCTCAGCAGTTATCGCCACGATTTCAACAGCGTTCATCGCTGGCCAAACTTTCGAGCGAACGTTCACAAGTGCTTCACGGCTTGAATTACCACCAGAATTGCTGCATGCCACGGCGACCCACGGCGGACTAGATATGGCTGTCGCAACCGGTCAGATTGACGAAGATTCCGAGGGCATCTATTTTCTCGATTTCAAGACTGGCGACCTGAGCTGCTTCATCTACTATCCGCGTTTTCAACGTTTCGGCGGCAAGTTTGTGACGAACGTAACAGAACAGCTAGCTGCGACTAAGAATCCTGAATATTTATTAGTCACTGGTCGGGCGTCAACGCCAGCCATCTCATCGAATAATCGACCGGCACTGAGCTTGGTTTACGTCGTCGATACGAAGTCAGGCCAGTTCGCAGCATACGGCGTTGCAGTCAATCGGACCGTCGAGAGCAATGGCCGACCGCAAGGCGGACCGATGGTCTTTGTCGATGGCGGCGAAATCCGACCACCATCGGCTGGAACCGCGCGACGTAGCATTCCGGAACCTGCGGCACCAGCCAACGCCGCACCAGCAAATCCAGTCCCTGGTGCTCCGGCCGCACCTGTCGATCCACGTCGCCGGTAATTTTTTGTCGCCAATCAATAGACGCAGCGATTCAATTCACAAAGTGGAATGGTTCGAAAAACGTGCCTTGCAGCAGCTTGCACAGCGAAAGTCGGCTGGGTTATTGAGGTCGTCTCGTGTTTTTCGACCTTTGGAACCGGGCGTCGTCGAAGTCGACGGGCGGCGGCTAGTCAACTTCGGCTCGAACGATTATTTGGGGCTCGCTTGGCATCCCAAAATTCGTGATGTCAGAACGAACGCTTGGGGTTCCGGGGCGAGTCCGCTGGTAACGGGGCGTGGCGAGTTTCACGCCACGCTGGAACTACAAATCGCCAATTGGAAACAAGCCGCTGCGGCGCTGAGCTTTACCAGCGGGTACGCGACCAACGTATCGGTGGTGCCCGCGCTAGCGATTGCAGGCGATATTGTTTTTAGCGATCAACTCAATCACGCCAGCATCATCGATGGCTGTCGATTGGCCTCGGCCCAGACAATTGTTTTCCCACACAACGACATGGACGCTTTGCGGAAGTTGGTGGCCGAAAATTTTGCTGTTCGACAACCAGGGCAAGGGTTTTGGATCGTGACCGATTCGGTCTTCAGTATGGAAGGCGATACGGCGAACCTAGCTGCGATTGCATCGCTCGCGAGAGAATTTCAATGCTGCGTCATCATCGATGAAGCTCACGCGGTTGGTGTCTACGGAACTGGTGGTTCCGGCATGGCCGAACAGAGCCACTTCGATGGCTGCGAGCTAGTTTCGATCGGTACATGCAGCAAATCTCTGGGCTCGATTGGTGGATACGTTGCCGGCTCTCAACACGCCATCGAATTAGTTCGTCAGTTCGGTCGCGGTTATATTTATTCAACTGCACTGCCTGCCGACGTTGTCGCCGCGACTTCGCGATCGATCGACATATGTCAGTCGATGGACCAGCAACGCGAAGAACTTCGCGGCACCGCAATACGATTTCGCGCGTCGATTGCGCAGCGGGGCTTTCAGACTTCGGGGCATGACAGCCCGATTTGTCCGATCTATCTATCCGAACCAGAAATAGCCGTGGCAATGTCGTCAGAGCTAGCCGAGCAAGGCTTTTTTGTACCTGCCATCCGTCCGCCGACGGTGCCGGTGGGAAAAAGTTTGCTGCGAGTCAGTCTCTCGGTCTCGCATTCAAGCTCGCAAATCGACGCGTTTTTTGAAGCGCTCGACAAAACAACCTGCTCACTATCAAAGTGAACTTCTAAGCCGAACGATCTTCGCTGACCATATTGGCCGGTGTGTCGATCATCATGACTCGCATCAGTGCAGCTCGCAATTCGCGGACTTTCAGCGGCATGGCGACAATCTCTCGATGCGCCCCCTTTTGAGCTCCGCTGATTATGTGCGTTTGTCGTTCGTCAGCTAGCAGCAACATTGGCAGATTTTTCGTCTGCTCGCGGTGCCCCATGAAATTATAAAAGTCTAGTGCGTCGTTTCCTAAGTTGATTGCACTGATGATGACGCAGTCGGCTGGATAGTCGGTGTCGTCGTCGGTAAAACGATCTTTGGCCCGCTGCGGATCGCCAAAGACTAGTACACGATAGCCGCGGGACTTGAGTTTTTCACGAAGCAGATTTTGCATCTCCAAGCGGTTCTCGACGATCATCACTGTCTTGCCTTCTCCCTCGCGTACCGCCTCTAGCTCTTTGGGCTTTTCGGAAGGCAATTCGATCGGTGCGGCGATATCCCCTGCCTCAATGACTTGGATCGCTTTTTCGATATCGCGAAGCATCGCTCCGGGAGTTTGATATCGTTTCTCCGGATCAAATTCGATTGCCTTATTTGTAATCGCCAAGACCGCTGGAGGCAGGTCAGGGACGATTGAATGGAGCGGCGGAATTTCACGTAATCTCGAAACGTTCAACCGCGCCAATCGATCGCGGGTTTCGGTCAGAGGCGGGACGTTGCTAAGAATGTTGTACATGATCGCGCCGACGAAATAGATATCGCTCCGCGGATCACCTTTCTTCACACCAGTGCCACGTTCCAAGGCTGCGTAGTCGATAGCGCGAGCGCTCGGGCAATCCGCGATCGCTTCGTTGCTCGACGTGTCTGCGAGAGCAGCCAAACCAAAATCCACCAGTTTGCATCGTCCCGAAAAGGTGACCAGCACGTTGGAGAGCTTTAAGTCGCGGTGGGTCACGCCTTGCGAACTTGCATAATCCAGACCGGCACAGATATCTTTCATCGCCCGCAGCGCCGATAGGGCGTCAAATTGACCGCGGATTTTTAAGATCTGCCGCAGCGTCTCCCCTTCGACAAACTCCATGACCAAATACGGCGTTCGCGGATCGTTGACAATTTCGTGAATGGTGACGATGTTCGGATGCCGCAACTTCAAGCCCATGTGGCCTTCGCGAAGAAATTGCTCGATTTGCTTAATTTCGTTTCGATGCCGACGTCGCAGGACTTTGACCGCCACGACCCGCCCGGTTTTGATATGGACAGCCCGAAAAACTCGCGCGAATGTACCTGCACCGATCAGATAGAGCACTTTATATGGGCCGTAAAAATAACCCAGCCGCTCGCCTGTCATGATGCGATCAAGCTGGAAATTAGTAACCAGCTCTTTTCTTAGGACGAGCGATTTGAACTCCTCCATCTCATCTTCGGCGCGGCGCATCTCCGACCACAACGGTTCAATCCGGTGTGGATCCACCAGATTTAGATCAACTAGGCGTTGAGCGAGTGATTGAGGCGTGAATTCCATGTGGCCAAACTATGGACGGTATCGAATCTGTTAGCAGTCGCGCCTCGACGAGACGACGCTAGGATGCCTTCTAACGGCAACTTATTTTATTCGAAAACATTCGCAATAACATCATGAAAGATCTGCTCGAGAAGCAAAAGTCTCAGATGACCCAATTTCCAGCCGACCGAACGGGCAGGGGTTTGGTGCCCGTCGGTCGGCTGGCAAGTCGATCGCCCAGCGTTGCTGTTCAAAAACTGATTCCGCGTGGCGACTTGGAATCGACAGTTGCTGGCGATTGGGATTCGGAAAGGCAGGGAGCAAAACCAAAACTTGATTGACGAATGATCGCAGGCGGAAAGCCTGCATCGTAGGATTAAAAACTTTCTTCGTCGTCGGCCGATTCGTTGGAGCTTTCGTCAAGTCCGTCGGTTCGAAGTGCGTCGCGATAGCTGTCTCGTTCTCGGCGGGTGGCTTCCAAATCGAAAACCAAATACTTCATATCCAGTCGCAATTGACCGAGGGCTTCTTGCACGAGTTGCAAGATTTTTCGGCGACGATTGGTGCTGTCAACGACTCGTTGGAACGCTGGCAGCATGGTGATTCGGTAAGCGGCTGGCAACGCATCGATTGCGGTTTGCAGATCTACCAATTCGACTGGAGTGTCATTGGCAAATGCATCATTCGTCTTAGCTGCGGCGTTCATCATTCGGTTCTCCAAAAAACTAATGGCGGTTGGTCGTGAGGTGCGTTTGCGTCAACCTTGATGCTAGGACTACAAAAGCATTCGCGGTGCCAAAGTATGCTGGCACAGCGAACAATCGATCCTAAGTAGCCTAAAGTCAAGGACTTAGAGCATTCAACGCAATCGTCACAGTTTTCCAAGCCGTTTTATCTTGTTGCAAAAAAACCACCAAGCTGATGTGGTAACGGAGGCTTAAGTTCTGCTATTCAAAGGAGTTGCGTACCAATGTAAGGGCCCGCCAGCTACGTTGCAAAACGGCATCACAAAACTTGAAAATTTCAATCGAAGTTCCGTAAAGACCGATCAGCAAAACTTTTCGGCTCTCTGGGACAGTTATTATGACGACGCTCGAGGGCAGATGTTTGAAAATCTTGCCAGTTTGATTCAAGAAATCAGTCCCCGCCGACCTGCCGAGCTACCGTTTTGCCTCGCCGCAACGCTGTTAGGCGTCAAACTTGATGCGAAAACGCAACATCGATCCTGGTTGCACAATCGACTCGCTTGCTCCAGTCGTCCAGCCCTTGCTTGTTTGCTTTGCATCATCGCGATCGGTCTGACCAACGTTGCCAGCGGCCAAGTTCGCGACGGCTTTGAGTCTGGCGTCCCACGGTTGCAGCTCTGGCAAAGCGACGCGTCTGCAGTCGTTGCCAGCCAACAAATGGTCACGATCATGCCGCACACCGGGCAGACCAGCGAAGCGATCGAGATCAATGCGGGTCAGGGAACTTACATCCACGTCATCTATCCGATTCGACCAGCAGCATTAATTCCGGAGTTGACTGGCGAAGTTTTCATGCGGGCGGCGACCAGCGGGCTGCGTGTCGGTTTCCGGGTCGTACTGCCGGAATCGATGCATCCGGCAACTGGCTCAGCAACGACGCTGGTTGTTATGGGCGATGCGAACACCGGAGCAGGCAAATGGTCACAGGTTCGCATTGTCGATGTCGTTCCAAAATTTGAAGCGGCACTTCGGATCGCTAGCTCGCAACGCGGTTACACGCTCGATCCTGCTAACGCCTATGTCGATGCCGTTGTGCTGGACATGTACAACGGGCCAGGGTCAACGCGATTGCAGATCGATGATTTAGCTGTCGATGGTCTGGTCGATGCAACTCGTCTGGCGAACAACGCCCTGGCAAACCGGCAGTTGCCCAACGGTTCAACCGGGGCAATGGCCGCGATTGATATTCCGACTCAGGTTCAACGAATTCAGCGATCCGTTCCACGTTGGGTCCAGTATCGCGACGAGGGGCCAGAGTGGCTTGCGTCATTGGGAATCAACGGCTTGCTGGTCGATGCCGACTACGATTCTTCGCTAATCGATCGAGCGAGGCAATCGAACTTGAAGCTCATTGCTCCACCGCCGACAAATAGCGCGGCTGCGGCTACGATTGCTGATGGCCAGACGATTTCGAGCTGGTATCTATCGGCCGCGGCAGCCTACGCGGACTTGGATCGAACACAACAGGCGACCGTCGCGACCGGTTCGCTGCCCGATCGGTTGGCCCATCCGAGATTTGTCGAAGCGATGGAAGCCTATTCGCTGTATAGCCGCATGGCTGAAATAGTCGCGTTGCCGATACCGTTACCGGCAGCCATCAATTCACGCAAACAAGCCGATGAGATTCTCGCCAGCCAACTGACTCAGCTCAATGGTCGCTCGTTGCCGATTGCATCGATTGTGATGGAACCGTCGTCTTATTGGACGATACAAAGCGATCTGGCGCGGCAACAATTTTTGCAAGTCGGCTCGTTCACGCCCGACACGGCTGTCAGTGTCGATCTTCTGCAAGCTCGATTGAACGTCGCCCGATGTGTTGGATTGGGGATGAAAGGCTTCCTGTTTCGGTCAACCAATCCGCTCGATAGCGGTCGGCAATTGGATATGTCACGCGCCAACGCGATGCAGGCGCTCAATGCCGAGATCGAGCTGCTGCGTCCGTGGATTGAAAATGGACAGCCGCCACAATCGGTTCGCAATTTGAACAACGACTTGTTCTCCGGTGTATCGATTGGTACCGATCGATCATCATTGATCATATTGGCAACCAACGGCAGCTTTGATCCAATCGCAGCGGTCAGTCCCAATGAAAGCAAGCTCGAATTTATTTTACCACGCAAAAATACCGGCGAACGAGCTTATCGAATTTCGCATGGCTCGATGGAATCGATCGCGCTGTCCACGCGGCCAGAGGGCTGGGGCATTTCAATCGCTGATCCGTCGATCATTGAATACATTGTCATGACCAGCGATCCGGCGGCGGCTGGCTACTTGCAGAACGCAACCGCGCGATACGCTCAAGCGACGATGACCAACCGCTTGGAAATCGCCGGGCAATATTTGACGCTTGTGCAGGCTACGTTACACAACGAAGGCATCGCGGCCAACGACGATCGATGGCGGTCGGTCCGCCAGGCTGAAGCGGCGTTGCGAACGGCGAGTAGCTATCAAGCTCGCGGCGACTTGTCACGCGCCATCAAGAGCTGCGAGACCTCGATCATTGCCAGCTTACAAGAGGTCCGTTCAAGCTGGATGAGAGCGGTTGCCGATTTCGAAGACCCGCGATCCGCCTCGTTGTTGTGCAACGCTTTGGGATTGCCCGAACATTGGCAGCTTCATCGACTGACGCAACGCCGTCGCTGGGAGACGCACGTTGTGCCCGGCGGCGAGCTGAACGATTTGCAACAATTGATTGCCACTGGCTGGACGCATGACCAGCGACGAACCGATCGCATCGAACACCACTTTCAAATCGTTAGCGGCGTCGGCGAAGACGGTTCGGCGGCGATGCAAATTTCTGCTCGCGGCTTGCAGGGCGAAATCATTCCCGGTGGTTTCGCTGGTTCAACGATGCGGGTCAGAACACCAGAATTGCCGACCGTCGAAGCTCGACTGGTTCGACTGGCAGGCCGAGTGCGGATCGATCGCGCGAGCAATCAGCCGCAAGCTGGACTGTTAGTTTACGATTCCGCCGGTGACGAGTTGAGCGGATCAGCTCTTGGAGTTCCAATCGAGGCAAACGGCGTTAAAGTGGGAAGCTGGCAGACATTCGAGCTATTTCGATTGGCAGTCCCTGGCCGCCCAATGCGTTTGTGCATGGAGTTGCGAGGCGATGTCGCCGCTACGATTGACGCGATCACGATGGACTCGATTGTGATTAACCCCGGCTCGAATTTTTCAACGCAGTTCGTTTCTCAGCCGCAATAGATCAATATTGTAAGGGGCTGGCAACAAATAACGTCCCGATTTGCACGGCACGTCAATACGAAACTGAGCACAATTAATTATGGTCCTAAATCTGCATTTGGACCCCCACAAGCTTGTCGCTTCGGTGAATCAGCTTCGTCAGCTAACGCCACTTGTCCTAAATCTGCGTTTAGACCCCCATGAGCTTGTCTCATGGGTGAATCAGCTTCGTGAGCTAACACCACGACGCTACACCAAAAGACCCCAACGGGCTCATCCCGTTTGGTGAAACAGTTTGCTTGAAGCGTCAAGGAACTTTCGCTCCGGTCCGCAATCGCCTTCCGCTAACTTGTTGAGCCGCTATGTTACATTGTGTGCCCACAGAAATATCGTTACTTCTACAACCTCACGGCAACTGACCAATGGACGTTCTTGCGAGTGATCTCGATGGCACGCTTGCGCCGCTGGAATCCAACCAGGACAATCTTCGAGATCTCGAACGTTTGACGAGCATTCTTAAGCAGCGAGCGATGCAAATGGTCTTCGTGACCGGTCGCCATCTAAGCTCGATTCAGAAGCTTCGGGCAACGGTGCCGCTTCCCCAGCCGGATTGGATTATCGCCAACGTTGGGACAGAGATCTATCAGATCGTCGCTGGCCGACCGACGCTCGTCACGCAGTACAGCGACCACCTAACTCAGCTCGCCGACGGATGCACGTTAGAGGCGTTGATTGCGAAGTTTTCTGTTGGTCGAGGCCTGCGACAGCAAGAAGATGAGAAGCTGGGCCAGCACAAGCTGAGCTACTACTGCGACGCAAACCAGCTTGACGAGCTGCGGCGGCAAGTCCAAGAGCAAATGGCGGAACAGTCAATCGCTTACGAAGTCGTCGCCAGTGTCGACCCCTTTAACGGCGATGGGCTGATTGACTTGCTGCCACGCGGAGTAAACAAGAGCTATGCGTTGCAGTGGTGGAGCCAAACCAATGCTCCAGCTAGCGAAATTATTTTCGCCGGTGATTCAGGCAACGACATCCACGCGATGCTCGCTGGGCATCGGACGATCGTAGTCAGCAATGCATCAACCGATTTAAAAGCCCAAGTGACCGAGCATCACCGGGAAACTTTCGGAAATTTGGAGCGGCTGTTCATCGCCAAGCGTCCAGCGACCAGCGGCGTGCTCGACGGCATGAAGCATTTTTTGAGTTGTTGATCGAACGAATGTCTTGCCCAACTTGGAAAGTCGCTCGGATTTGCAGCTTCGAGCGACGCAGCCGCTGATTGATGCTGGCGACAATCGCGTCTATGAAATTGCTGCCAATTGACTAAAATCGAGTCTGTCAGTCGGCCAAGCTCTAATCGAATTGCCCGTCGTAATTGTTCTTTCCACGCGATCACTTAGCATTTTTGCGCAGCTCTAACGGCTCGCGAAAGGATGCCAGTTCGTCGCGGTCCTTCCGTATGAAAACTTCATGGCCGTTCCGAGTGTGGCAATTGTTGGTCGACCCAATGTCGGCAAAAGCAGCGTATTTAATTGGCTTGCGGGCCGTCGTATCGCCATCGTCGATGACGTCGCAGGGGTTACGCGCGATCGAGTCATCACGCTGATTGAGCATGGCGACCGGCATTTTGAGCTGATCGACACAGGCGGCATCGGCGTCGAGGACGTCGATAACTTGACCGACCAAATCGAAGAGCAAATACAAGTCGGAATCGATTCAGCCGATGTGCTGCTGTTTGTCGTCGATACGCGAATGGGACTGCTGCCGCTCGATCAAGAAGTCGCTGAACGGCTGCGTCGAATTGACAAACCGATTTTGTTGGTCGCCAATAAAACCGACGATCCGACGATGGAACCCAACGCTGAGGAATTTCAGCGGCTTGGTCGCGGTTGGTTAATCTGCGTCAGCACCTTGCAACATCGTGGCAAGACCGATTTGCTCGATGCGATCGTAGAGCGTTTACCGCAAGTCGATCTCGACAACGAGGACACTTCTGAGCCGACAATGAAATCGACCATTGTCGGCCGTCGAAACGTTGGGAAAAGTACCTTCATCAATTCGCTGGTCCGCGCCGAACGAATGATCGTCAGCGAGATTCCAGGCACAACTCGCGACAGCGTCGATGTGCTTTTCGAATTAGACGGTCATAAATTTCTCGCAATCGATACGCCAGGACTGCGACGAAACAAAAGTGTTCGAACCGACATCGATTGGTACGGAATGCACCGCGCCCAACGGAGCATTCGCCGAGCTGACGTAGTGCTGATGTTTTTTGATTGTTCTCAGCGGCTGAGCAAAGTCGATAAGCAGCTTGCACACTATATCGCTGACCAATACAAGCCGTGTATCTTTGTCGTCAACAAATGGGACAAGCTGGTCGAACACATGCCGACCGAACGTTGGGTTCGATATCTTCGCGAGCATTTTCCGACGATGGCTTATTGCCCAATCGCGTTCATCACCGGCCAGACCGGCAAGAACGTCAAGACGCTGCTCAATCATTCGCAGATGTTGTTCAAACAAGCAAATCAGCGGATTTCGACCGGTCAGCTCAATCGATTGATCAAAGCCGCTTTGGAGCAGCATCCACCACCGATGCAGCACCTGCGAAGACCGAAAATTTATTACGGGACGCAAATTTCGACGGCCCCACCAACGATCGTGCTGATGTGTAATAATCCGCAAGGTTTTCCGCCGACTTACCAGCGTTATCTGCTGGGCTACTTGCGAGATCACTTGCCGTTTGGTGAAATTCCAATCAAGTTGTATCTCCAAACGCGACAGCAAAATGATGAACGCGACGAAGTTGGACACCAATAACGAACTGTAACAACCACAGATACTGAAAGAAGTTTTAATGCTCGATCTTTACGACAAAATTCAAGAAGCCTCGGCCTTCATCAAATCCAAATGGGACGCCAAAGTCGATATTGGAATTGTCTTAGGAACCGGTTTGGGACCTTTGGTCGAAAAGATCGAATTAGAAGCGTCGATCGAGTATGGCGAAATTCCACACTTTCTAAAGTCGACTGCGACTTCGCATCGCGGACGTTTGGTCTGCGGCAAGTTGTGCGGGATGAATGTGATGGCCATGGAAGGTCGATTTCACATGTACGAAGGCTATCCATTGAAGCAAATCACGCTGCCAGTTCGCGTAATGAACGCGATGGGAGCGGGAGTTTTGGTCGTCTCCAATGCGTGCGGCGGAATGAATCCGTATTACAAGCCCGGTGATATCATGTTGATCGATGACCAGATCAACCTGATGGGCGACAATCCGCTCATTGGACTTAACGACGACCGACTGGGACCAAGATTCCCTGACATGTCTGCACCGTATGATTTCGAGCTGATTGAAGCGGCTTTGGAAGTCGCTCGCCGCGAAAACATGGTTGCTCATCGCGGGGTTTTTGTTGCCGTGGCTGGTCCGAATCTGGAGACACGGGCGGAATATCGCTTCCTTCGCACGCTGGGCGCAGACGTTGTCGGAATGTCAACCGTGCCGGAAACTATTGTGGCCGTACATTGCGGAATGCGAACGGTCGGCTTTTCAGTAATTACCGACATGTGTTTTCCGGACGCACTTCAACCAGCGAATGTGGCGGAGATTATTGCCACTGCCAACGCCGCCGCCCCGCGACTGACGAAACTGGTCATGGGCGTGATCGAACACGAAAAGAGCCGACAGAAATAGCCGACAGAAATAGCCGATTCGCTCTGCGGCACACTGACAGAATTCCAAAGACGTTGATTACGTTAGGTCGCCGCTTGAGATTCAAGTAGACCGGGATCGGTCGTGGATTACGCTTGGTGAGATTTGCCTTAGTCGAAACTGCGTTGCTCTCGACTATTGACCTTCCAGCTGAGGCGTTTCTTTGCGGCTTAGCTTCCAAGCTGCTTCCATATAGATCCACATGATGCCAGCCACTGCCGCGGGTATCAGATAGTAGATCACCCGGAACATGACGATCGCCGCAACGATTGGAACTTTAGCTTCCGGTGGCAGCATCGTGACCAGGACTGCTTCTAAAACACCAGCGCCGCCAGGGACGTGTGTCATCACGACCAAGATCATCGCGGTCAGATATGATACTAAGACAGTGCTGAAATTGATTTGGTCAGGCCCTGTCAAATTGGGTGGGAGCAGAACATAAAGCACTGCCGATGCCAAGACGAAATCACCTGCCGAAACAATCAATTGCATGATCGAAAGTCGCAATGGCGGAAGCGTGTAGCAATACGTCTTCCAACGAATCGGCTTTCGGATGAGCGCCGAGCAAATCAAATAGGCCGCAACGACGCTTAGAAATATCCAGCCCCAGACGTGATGGTCTAGCACTAAAAGCCCTCTCGAGTCCTCGGGCAGTTTGATCGGCAAAACAGTAAAGGCAATCCCAGCCAACAAGAACATTCCAAGCCAGAAAGTAATCGAAAGAATCATTACAAAGGCAATGATCTCAACCGGCGAAAATCCCCATCGCCGGTACAACCGATAGCGAACCGCGGTGCCTCCAAGCAACCAGCCAAATACGTTGCTCAGCGCGTAACCGATGACCGCACCTGCCATCACTCGGCGAACGGGTACCTTCTTCTGAAGATACCGAACGGCAATCAAATCATAGCCGGTCAACAAACAAAAATTCGCCGTCGTCAAAATGAAAGCAAATGCAATGTTTTGCGGCGGTATGCTGAATAGAGCCTGTTGAACACCGACCCAAGAGATGTCCTCAAGCTTTTTTGCCAGAAAAAAGCAAGCGACCAGCATCACCAACAACATCAAGGAATACTTGACGATATCTCCGAGCCGTCGGGTCAGCGTATCGGCTTGATCAGCCCGCATCTCTTCACCACTGGCCGTGGTGATCGGAAGTCTTTCCATGGGGATTTTGGTGGAAGGATCGGTATTAGGCAAAAAATGAGCCTTTGAAATTGCAAAAAGTTTTCTAAATCGCAAACCGCGATCTGCGACAAACTGTACTGGTCGGCCTTGCAGCCAGTTTGATGGGCGAGCGGAGGGAGAGATTGTACACTCGGCGACCATCTTGCCCAGGACCAAGTCGTCGCCGCCACCGTGAGCAATCTGTTTAATCCCAAGCCTAAGGCGACGGCGTTCAACGCGTCGGCGCGTGCGGCTTATCGTTTCGCTTTGAGTCGCGAACTGCGCAAATCGGATTGCGTCGGAGCATTGATTTCGCTACTAACGCACTGTGATCGCAAATGGCGTGGATATTCAAGGACGGATACCATTCATGAGCTGCAAAGCCGAGAGAACTCCCATTTTTCGTAAATTACCTAACCTGCTTTACGTTGCTTGCTGCAGCCTTTTTGTCGCTGGACTGGCATCGCCGGTCAACGCCCAAGGTGCAGGCGGCGGCGGAAGTGGTGCCCAACAGGCCATTCCGGCTTTCAACGAACCGAAGTTTAAAGATCGGTTATACGAAATGGGTGGTCCGAAATTAATCGATCCCGAAAATGGCCGCCTGATCACGGAGGTCATTATCGAAGGAAACGAATCAATCTCGGAGCATAATATTCTTTCCTATATGCTCTCGCGAGAAGATCGCCAATTCGACAAAGATATCTTCTCGCGTGACGTCGGTGAATTGCACCGAACAGGATACTTTCAACGCATCGAACCGTATTTCACTGAGACTAGCGAAGGCATCCAAATCCGGCTGAAACTAACCGAGAAACCGACGATCCAGAGCGTCTCGTTCCACGGTGCAACTGTTTTCGGATACAAGAAACTACTCAAATATTGCGGATTTGCCGTCGGTGATCCGATCAGCCCGCATGTGGTCTTGGCCGCAAGAAACCGACTGGAAGATTACTATCGCTCCGAAGGTTTCAATCAAGTCAATGTGCAAGTCTTCAAAGGCGACAAACCAGGCGATCGCGATATCATCTATCGCATCAGTGAAGGCGAGCTCGAACGAATTTGGGAAGTCAAGTTCGTCGGCAGCAAAGACTTCAGCCCAGAGATCTTGATGACAAAGATCAAGAGCCGCGATGCGCATCGATTTGTGCCAAATCTGACGACTTACATCGGAAATAAAGCGATTGTCGACACGATCGAAGCGGACAAAAATCGCTTGGTCAACTTTTATCGCTCGCTCGGCTACTTCGATGCTCGAATTGACAATCAAATTAGTTACGGGCCGTCTGGCAAGTGGGTCACGCTGACGTTTGTAATCGCCGAAGGTCAACGCTATTCGGTTCGTAACGTTACGATCGAAGGCAACCAATACTATCCGACCGAAAAGATTCAGCCGTTTCTTGAGCTACGCGCGAATGACCCGTTTCGACAAGTCAAAAAGGATCGCGATGAAAAGTTCTTGCGGGACTCTTACGGCGCAGCCGGTTTCATTTTCGCGAACGTCGTTGCGCAGGTCACCTACCTCCCAAACAATCAGATCGATATCAACTACTCGATTGAAGAAGGCGACATCTATCGGGCTAGCGAGGTCAACGTGCACATTGACGGCGACTCGCGGACGAAGGAACGCGTTGTGTTGGTCAATCTCGGGAATCTTCGACCTGGCGAATTGATCAACTCCGTCGAAGTCGAAAACGCTGAACGTCGTTTGCAATACAGCACGATTTTTGAAACCAATCCATCCCAAGGCGCTCCGCCGCACATCGAGATCAAGCAATTTTTTGATGCACCAGAAGAACGATATTGATCGACAACAATCGACCGTTCAATTGCACTAGCCTTGCAGCCAATCCGCCTCATCGGACAGTTTTACTCATGACTCCGCATCGACCAGCGAAAAATAACGTGATTGCAAGGCGAGCGCTTTTGAGAATTCGCACCGCTTTGCACCAATCAAGCTTAGCCGCGACAATTGGGTTCGCAGTTTCGTCGGCATTGTTGGCGCAAACCGAAAATCGTTACCAGGGTTATGGCGATCCGTATGGCAGCGGTACTTCGGTCCCCGCAACTCAACCGACTGGTAACCGTTACCAACCGGCTCAGACCTATTCGGTCGCCCAGCAAGGTTATGGACAAAGCGTGCCGTTGAGCGCCGCGCCGAATTACAACACTTTACCGCAACCAGGCTTGTCGCAACCTTACGTACAGCCGCAGCAGTCGGCGAATGCACCGGTCTTCAACGGCGTCAGTCCCAATTCAAATTTCATCGTCGGCCCCGAACCGGTTTTGGGCGTTCCGCAGTTCCCACAGCAACCGTTGCCACCTCAGGGAGCATTCCAGCCAGCACAGGCTCCGACGTCGCTTGAGCAACCACTGCCGCCGCTGAATGTGCCTTGGACGATCGATCCAGATTTCAACAACGGTAACGGCACCGGCTATCAACCGCGAGTTCGCGATGTTCCAATCGATGTCTACGTCCAAGAAGCTCAAACGGGCCGCTTCGTCTTGGGCGGATCGGTCAACACCGACTTGGGCGTCGCTGGAAACGTCATCATTGAAGAACGCAACTTTGACGTTTTTAACTGGCCGAGCCGACCAGGCGAGCTGTTCAATGGTGCCTTTCGCGGCGGTGGCCAGAACTTCCGATTGGAAGCCGTGCCGGGAAATCGCGTGCAACGTTACTCGGTCGACTTGACCGAACCGAACCTGTTTGGATATTCACCGTTCAGTCTGTCGACGGGTCTATTCTTCTTTAACCGCATCTATCGCGACTATGACGAAGAGCGATTGGGCGGACGTCTTGCATTGGGTTACATCGTGACTCCGGATATGCAAGTCAGTACGGAAATTCGGGCCGAAAATGTGGAGATCTACAATCCGCGAATCAATGGCGTACCGATTTTGGATCGCGCCATCGGGAACAACGATGTTTATACAGGCCGCGTTCGGCTGACACACAACACGCGCGACAGCCCATTTCTTCCGACGCAGGGACATCACTTGGAATTGATCTATGACCAAGTCTTTGGCGAGTTCGATTTCCCTCGCGCGCAAGTCAATTTTAGTCGTTACTTTTTGGTTCGCGAGCGGGCTGACGGCGGTGGACGTCACACTTTTACAACGTCGTATCGCTTAGGCTTCAGCGGCGCAGACACTCCGATATTTGAGAACTTTTTTGCGGGCGGTTTTTCGACGATGCGTGGTTTCCGATTTCGTGGCGCAAGTCCAGTCGAAAACGATGTGCAAGTCGGTGGTCGCTTTCAATTCCTTGGATCGCTGGAGTATATGATGCCGCTGACTGCCGATGACATGTTGCGAATGGTCGCATTCGTTGACTATGGAACGGTAGAACAAAACATTGAAGTCAATTTCGACAACTTCCGCGTCGCGCCAGGTCTTGGACTTCGCGTCGCCGTCCCAGCCCTTGGACCGGCTCCGTTGGCATTCGATTTTGCGTTCCCGATCAATCGTGCTGATACAGACCAAACGCAGACGTTCAGTTTCAATGCTGGATTCACGCGATAGACTGAAAATTCGCAGCGGTAGGGCGCAAGCCCTCCGGTACTTCAAGAACCCAACAAAGAACCGGACGGCTCGCGCCGTTCTGATAACGAAGAATAAAAACAATAGCGGTAGGGCGCAAGCCCTCCGGTTCTTATTGAACGTATCAGGTTAGCACCTAAAAAATCGCACCAATATGATCGCTGACCAATTCAACGTCGAACTAGATGTCTATGCCGGTCCACTCGACTTGCTGCTCTACCTCGTCCGACGAGAAGAGCTCGAATTGGTCGACGTGTCTTTAGCAAAAATCGCTGACCAATTTTCATCGTTCCTGGATGTGTTGGCGATCTTGGACATTGATTGCGTGGGTGACTTCATTGAAGTCGCCGCGATTCTTGTGGAGCTCAAAGCGAAAGCGGTTCTTCCGCAAAACAGCTTCGACCAAGCCGAAGAATCAAACGAACTTGAACGCGATGATGACCAGCTTGTTGTGCGTTTGATTCAGTACAAACGTTATCGCGATGCGTCGACGGTGCTGGAAGAAAGAGGAATTGATTGGCAAATGCGATACGTTCGCCAATCAAACGATCTACTTAATCGCAATGCCTCGCCTGAGGACCAACCGTTAGAACGCATCGAGGTCTGGGATTTGGTCAGCGCATTTGGCCGAATTCTACGTGAGCGTCAGCCAGCACCGACTGAAACCGTAATTTACGATGAAACGCCGATGCACGTTTACATGCAACAAATCCATCGAACAGTGCTCATCAACAAGACGGTTGAATTGCAAACGTTGTTCGAGTTTGGCCAGCACAAGAGTGCGATGGTTGGGCTCTTTCTAGCGACGCTTGAATTGACCCGTCATCACGGCTTGGAAGTTCGCCAAGTCGGCAACGACGGCGCGCTAATTCTAGTGGCTGGCGAAAAATTTGCTACCGAGCTACAAGTCGCGGAAGTCGACAACATGTTAGCCGAAAAATTTGCCGCTTCAAACATCGCCTACCGACCGCGATAACGAAATCGAAATCGGCCTTCAGCAAACAACCTATTCGACTGATGTAGGCTTCGCACACGGGCGGCCAATGCTGTAGTAGGTAAATCCGGCGGTGGCCATATCGTCTGGCTCGTACAAATTTCGGCCATCAAAGACGACGTTGCCCTTCATCCGCGATTTAACTTCTGAGAGATCAAGGTTTCGATACTCGTTCCATTCGGTGTTGATGATCAACGCATCTGAACCATCCAAAGTTGCCATGACATCGTCGCAATACGAAATATCATGACCGAAGATCTTCTTCACATTGTTAGCCGCTTCGGGATCATGAACGCGGACGTTGGCTCCGTTGTCCAACAGATGCCGAATCACGGTCAACGACGGTGCTTCGCGAATGTCGTCCGTTCGTGGCTTGAATGCCAATCCCCAGACGGCGAACATCTTGTCCGATAGCTCCGAATCAAAGTGATGACTGATTTTGTTAGGCATGACTTGTTTTTGACGCTCGTTGACCACATCGACCGCTTCCATAATCAACGGATCAAGCCCACGCTCTCTGGCCATCGACGAAAGAGCTCGCACATCTTTTGGAAAGCAAGAACCGCCGTAGCCGACGCCAGGATGCAGAAAAGCGAAACCGATGCGTTGATCATGGCCAATCCCTCGTCGCACATCGTTGATATCGCCTTCCATCCGTTCGCAAATATTGGCCATCTCATTGATGAAAGAGATCTTCGTCGACAGGATTGCATTGGCAACATACTTTGTCATCTCGGCGCTTTGTGGGCTCATCACCAAGAACGGTTTTTCGGTTCGTAGAAAGGGCCGATACAGATCTTCCAAAACCTCAGCCACTTCAGGCCGTCGAACGCCGACAACGACGCGATCGGGATACATGAAATCTTGGATTGCCGCGCCCTCTTTCAAGAACTCTGGATTGCTGGCCACGTCGACATCGCGACCGAGCAACTCCCGCAGCCGCGAGAAAATCTTCTGGTTCGTGCCGACAGGAACAGTGCTCTTGGTAACGACGATTGCATCTTGCCGCAGATGCCTAGCAATCGCGTCGGTGACTGACCATAGCGCACTCAAGTCGGCGGATCCATCATCGGCCGATGGCGTACCAACGGCAAGATAAATGATCCGCGATGAACTGACCGCTGACGCCAAATCGGTGGTGAAATCGAGTCGACGATTTTGATAGTTGCGGACTACCAATTCACTTAAACCTGGTTCATAGATCGGCACCTTGCCATTCTTTAAACCTTCAATCTTCTTTTCATCAATATCGACACAGATGACATGATTGCCGCTGTTTGCAAAACAGGTTCCGGTCACTAGGCCAACGTAGCCGGTTCCGATCATCGCGATTTTCATGAAACGAACTTTCTAACAAGATTTAGACCCTATCCGAAAAGCGGTCTGACCCTTTGGAGCAACGGAGAGGGTCAGACCCCTTTTCGGATAGGTTCTTAGCATCAATGAGGATAAATTGCAACGTGTTAGTTGGGGATGTTTTTTTTCGGCACAACTCACACGTCGATTGAGTCTACGGAACTAATTGTTTTGCAGCGTAGTGTCGGCAGTATAAGGTCCAAGTGCAAGTAGCAAAGCGTGTTGAACCGATGAAAAATCCTTCGCTTACGTTAGTCTCGCAAAGTTCCGCCCGGAAGCCTGCCGGGCGGAACTTTGCCAATCGGACTACTTCCTAGCCCCTCAAAATCGCTAGAATCTGTACACTGCGGCCGGCTACCGCCTAGCTGTGCTGCGACGGCAAGCCGATATCTAAACCACCGAATGCGAAATCAATCATGGAAAGCCAAGTTAGCATGGAATTGACGATCAAAGAGCACTTGCCGAGTCTGACCGACGCGATTGTCCGGTCGTACCGCAGCGACGATCGACTGAACCATTTAAACAACTGCCCGCTTCCGAAGTATGACGTTGTCGTCTCAATTCTCGATGACTTCAAAGACATTCTCTATCCCGGTTTTCGTCGCCGTGAAGGGCTACATCTTGGCAATGTCAGCTACCACGTGGGTAACTTGGTCGAATCGATTCATGACAAGCTGACCTCGCAGATCGCTCGCGCATTGCTGCACGCCGATCGAGCCAAGTCGCTCGCTGATTGTGCCGAGCCAGCGGACTACGAAAGACGTGGATCGCAGATTGCAATTGAAATAATCAAGTCAATTCCGGCCCTTCGCGAAATTTTGCAGACGGACGTCAAAGCCGCTTACGAAGGCGATCCATCGGTGACCAATCCCGACGAGATTATTTTTTGCTATCCAGGTTTAGAAGCGATCACCACGTATCGAATTGCCAATGCCTTGCTCCGCGCCAAGGTGCCGTTCATTCCGCGGATGATGACCGAATGGGCTCATAAGCAGACGGGAATCGATATCCATCCGGGAGCCACGATTGGGCGTTACTTTTTTATCGACCACGGGACTGGAGTGGTAATCGGCGAAACCTGCGACATTGGCGATTGGGTTAAAATTTACCAAGGCGTGACGCTCGGCGCATTGTCGTTTGCGACCGATGCTGAAGGCGGTTTGATTCGTGGTCAAAAGCGCCACCCGACGATCGAAGACCGCGTGGTGATTTATGCCAATGCGACGATCCTAGGCGGTCGAACTGTAGTTGGTCAGTACAGCGTAATCGGGTCAAGCGTCTGGATCACCAGCACCGTTGCGCCGCGGACCACCGTGGTGCTTGAAAAACCTCGTCTTCGAATTCGCAGCGAGCAAGCCGATTCGCAACCAGTCGAACCCGACTTTCAAATCTAGCGGACAGTCCCGAAATAAACGAGCCGATTTGTTAGCGACAGGGCTTGTTAGCGGAAGAGCGCGAGCCCTCCGGTTCTTTGACAGCAAGACAACGAGGGCTTCGAAGAACCGAACGTCTCGCACCGTATCACGAACATGCTGACTTGTTCGCCGAACTCGTTTTGATTCGTGAGTTACTGCACTTGCGTTTGGTGTTTCACAAGAAGTTGATCGACTTCGTTTGAAACAATGACGCCGTAGTTTATAGCTCCAAGCCAACCGGACATGATGATGCCGACGCTGCCAGCGTGAAATAGACCTGGGATCTGTTGCGGCAGTGCTCGCGAGACAGCCAGCCCTTCGAACTTGGTGCCGAAACTGGCACCAAGCTGATGTTGCGTGTAGTGCTGGAACGTTCGCGGCGTTGCGGCCTCCACATGCTCGATCTTCTCGCGGCAGTTGGGGACGTATTTCTCCAGGGCGTTAAGCGTCGTTTCAATCAAGTCAGCTTTGCTTGCTGCATATTCGGCGTCGTTCATTTCGGACCAGTCGCTCCAGTTTGCGTTGGTGCTGCT
>JBGSKY010000288.1:0-16958 GCA_041740995.1 Pirellulaceae bacterium | reverse complement strand
AACGGCCGTCGTTGTTTTGGAAACTTTGAGAATGTCCGATAACACGGACGCGCCTATTGAGAAATCGATTTTCGGAGTAAATCGACTGCGAAACGGCGAGGCGATTGACGATTTTGAGAGCTCGGATAAGTGCGAGGCATCAGAGCCAATTAATATCGCTGTATCCGCATCGTCGATCTGACAATTTGCCAAATTGGATTCGCCGCACATCTGCCAAATGCCAATCGCGGTTTTTCGTAATTCCAATTTTTCGGCAGTTGTGGAATTGCCGTCGCCAGTCGCTAAGATGCCAATGTCGCGACAATCCAAAATTGCAACCCGTTCGCTTTTTAAATTCGAGCCATCGTTGTAAATGCCATTATCACACGCTTGGATGATCGCGTCTTGAATGTTTACGCGGCTGCGGACAGCACCGACTCCGACGGCGTAACCATCGATTTGGACATCCCCAAGCTGAACATCCGATTGCGACAGGCATTGTATTGCGCATCCTCGTTGCGCTTGATCGAGTTTGATCCGAATGCCAGTTAGATTCGCACTGCTCTCGGTCAACACGATTGGATTTTCGCAGTCGGAAAATTCATTCATAGTTGTCTCTTGCCATGCACTCATTCGAACGCCACTACAGCGTTGCAAGAAGACACCGGCGGTCGATCGTTCAAATCGACAACCTTGTATCAATATCGTTTTGTCATTTACGTCGCGCAAGTGAATTCCAGCGACGCAGCGCCCTGAGAAATTACAGTTTTCAACCACGCAATTGCAGTTCACGCCTTGAATCCCAGACTTTGCAGCGGAGGTTACTCCACCGAATCGGAACTCGGAGTTGGAAACCGTCAGCCGCGAATTGTTCTCACAACGAATTGCCGGTTGACCGGTCGTATCAAACACGCAGCTCTTTGCAACCGCGATCGTCTCGTCATAAACCTTCAAGCAATCATAAGATGACGCAAAAAGTTCGCAGTCGATCAAGTGGAATGACCCAGACCTTACTTCCACGGTATTGGTCTGCGCACCTTGGCTGCTCAACGTCATTCTCCGCGCGACGACTGACGCATTGTTAGTTATGACTATGCACGGCTCGTTAACGCTGCTGAGGGTCGTTTCTGCCGTTCCGCTGCCGATCAATTCCACATCTTTGTCAATCACCGTCGCATTTCGCATCACGCCTGGATCGATGTAGATGATTTCGCCAGGTTCCGCATCTTGTAGCGCTAATGTCAGACTCTCGTGCGTTCCGCCGCCACCTAATGCGACCTTAAAGGGACGTATAAGCGGCGGATCCATCGTTCCGACTGGCGCTATTTCGCTAACCTGTCCTGCACCGCTTTTTCCAAATAGTTCCTTTTCGTTCGCCAATGGAGGCATCGTTGGCGGTAAAACTGGCTCAGTCAAAATCGTCGCGTTGCCAGTTGACGGTATGGGATCGTCGCCACCGACTCCAACAGATTCTTCAGTCGTTGTGGTCTCTTGAACCAAGTTCTTGGGAACCGCGCGGCGACTTTCGTACAACAGCCAAGCCGCAACAGTAACCGCTAATCCGCAAAAAAGTAAAGCTAGAGGCGTTTCAGCGCGTGAGGTTGTGGCGATCGTTTTGTTGAGCGTCGCAACTTGCGTTGTATTTCGTCGGGTGATGTTCTGTCGTGAATTGTATCTCGACGGTCGAGAAACAGCCGTTCCAAGGGCTGAACCCAAAGGTAAAAATCCTGACGGCGAGTAGTCGTCGACCAAATCGGTTTGTTGCAAGAACTCATCCAACGCGGCGGCCAGGTCGCGGCCACTTGCATATCGATCACCCACTCGTTTGGCGCAACATCGGTGAAAAATGCTGTCCAGCTCAGTTGGAACACCGGGCGATTTCTGATGAATTGGAGGCGGTTCGCGTTCGCAAACTTGTTCACGCAACTCACTGATGGTCGGCGCTTTAAATGGCAGCTTGCCGACGAGCATTTCGTACATGATAACGCCGATCGACCAAATGTCGCTGCGGCCATCCAACCAGTCGGCGCGACCGCTGAGTTGTTCAGGTGACATGTAGGCTGGCGTCCCTGCAAGTTCACCGCGACGATGCATTTGTTCGTCGTCAACCAAGGCCAATCCAAAGTCAGCGACCCATGGTCGCCCGGTTGCGTCGACCAACAAGTTCTCTGGCTTTAAATCGCGATGCACAATACCTGCGGCATGTGCATGATCGACCGCTAACGCAACCTGCCACAACATCCGAGCCGCTTCGACGATCGGCAAACCGCGATTTTCGTTGAGCACATGCCGCAAGGTTGGTCCGTCGATTAGTTTTTGGACGACGAAGGGCTGTTCATCGTGCGTCACACCGACGTGATAGATAGGCACGATTCCAACGTGCTCAAGCTGAACTGCCTTGCGTGCCTCGGCGATATATTGGCTTCGAAGATTTGCGTCCTTGAGCAACGGCACCTTGATCGCAACATCGCGTTCGAGCATCTCATCATGCGCACGATAGACAATCCCGAACGCTCCGCGTCCAAGCTCGGACAAAATGCGGAAACCGGGAATATGCTGCGTAAAGCTTTGCTCGGCTGGTTGAACGTTCGTTTGAGGTGTTCGTCGCGAACTGTCTAAAAAGACTGTCTCACGGTTAACGCTTAACCCATGAATTTCTAGGTCGTAGTTTACTGTCGCTTTTTCATCATCCGGACTAGCACCGGCAGCAAATTCGACCGTCTCACCCTGGTTGACTGAATCTCGAGCGTTCAGATCGCCCGAGCTTGATTGGTCAGCTGGTTCGCCGTCATGGCTCGCGTTGGGTAGGGCGTCGCTGCGAAAGTCATCATTGACCAACGTGCCCCGAATATTTCGCGCTTTTGGCTTGCGGTCTTTCGACGGATCGTCGTTGGACCTCGACATGGGAACAACCTTGACTGCGTGCGGAATTGAACAGGCGGAACGCTCTAGTGTAGTCGATTTTGCCTATCGTACGCAATCTGCGATTTGCTTGAGTACACTTTCGGTCAGATCGACTAGTCCCATTGCAGCTCGAAGATGCCAAAGTCAAACAAAAGTCCTGGCCCGAATTTTTAAAAAAGGTTTCTCGAGAAGACACTGAACTGAGTACCCGGACGCTACTGTTCGATGGACTCGATAAGCTGCGGACCTTGTTCGGTTGATCGATTGACGCGTTTGGAAACCCGATGCCAAGTCAGCACGCTATCCGGCTGAGCTTCACAGATTTCCGCTAAGTTGGTTTCATCGATTGGTCTTTCGTCAAGCCAATTTAGGGTTGATAGTTCATCGAAAAACATAATCGGCATACGATGATGGAGGTCTTTCATCGCATGTGTTGCCGCCATCGTCAAAATGCTCGTCGACAGAAGCGGCTGCCCGTCCGCCGATGCTAAACGCTTATTTTGATCCCAGATCGCAGCAAAGAAAAACGGTTCACCGTTTATCGTTCGAATGTAGTGCGGTTGCTTAGAACCGTCCTCAAGTGTCGTCCATTCGTAATAACCGTCGGCTGGGATTACGCATCGATGAGTATGAATGCTTTTGCGAAACGAAGGTTTTTCTAAGACCGTTTCAACTCTGGCGTTGATCATTTTCGACCCAACCGACTTGGAATCGGACCATCCTGGAACAAGTCCCCAAGCCATTGAGACGCAAGCTAGACGATGAACGGCGTTGCGAGCAAAGACAAATATCTGCTGCGTCGGTGCAACGTTAAACGCTTCTGCATTTGAGGTCGGTAAATTTGCGACTGATTCAGAAAAAAAACGAGCCGACCACTGTGCGAGGTTCGTGAGCTGGGTGAATCGACCACACATCGTTTTGGAACAAGTGTCTTTGTAGGGCAGACTAAGCTTTAAACCGGTTCATATAAACCGATTGGCTCAAATGCAGCGCATGAACGGGAACTTTAGCTCGACGCAACTGTTCTAAGCGATCAAGCGACTCGACGGCGATCGTGTTTGCGAATCTGTTGGAAGGTCGTCAGCACTTCGTAGAAATCTTTGCTGAGGACTAATTCTTCGTTTGAAAAATCGTCCAGCCAAGTCTTTTGATCAACTGCGGCTTGCAAAATCGCCGGCAAAATATCCTTAAGTCGCACGTGAACCTGGCCGCCTTCCCAAGCTCGACGCAAGGTCTCTCTGGATTCGTTTGATTGCTCATTACGCGGTGTCTTCTCGCGAACAACCGCTTGTAACAGCGAGAATGAAACTGACTTCGATGACGAGTCAGCAACCTGCGAAGCGGATTGTTCGGTGACGTTTTGTGACTGAGCGTTGGAGCGATCGAAACTCATTAATTTATCCCGGTGACCAGAAATTATGTGCCATCGAACTTTAGACGATGTTGGTTGGTATCGGATAGATCGACTTTGCCGGTTAAGTCTTTTTTTCAAGACGTTCAAACTGACCAAGCCGAGTAGTTTGGGTAGGCAAGCGGGGTTTGGTAGACCCGAGAATTGGATGCTGAAGGATTTTCGCTCGAAGCGGCCATTTTCCACTTGGTTGATGCAAGAATTGAAATCTGGCGCGCCAAGAGTTTCCAAAGGTCAACAGTTAGGTTACGATTTGCGCAGAAATTCTGTGCGTGAGGGATTTCGTGCGTTTTTGTTTGGCGGAAGTTTCTATTTTGCGACCATTCGCTGGACGGGATTTTGTCCCCTCCAAGCGATCCATGGATGTCGCATGTTTGTGATAGCGATTCGAAACCTATGAGTCTACTGGAAGCGATCGCTCGCGATCTGCACCGGCCCACAGAGCAACTACGTTTGCCTGCGGATTTGTTACGTCAAGGCTATGATCCTTCTTATTTGGCCCGCGTTCGGCCAGACGAGCTGAATCAACTTGATTCGATTGACCTAGCGAAGCTGCGCCGTGCCTTAAGGCGTCAAGAGCAGTTGGAAGCATTCAAAGCTACCACGCTTGAAGACGGCAAAAAGCATGGCTGGTGGACCGAAGAACTGGCCACCCGAATCGGTGATGCGAGCACTAAAGCAGAAGTACAAGCGCTGACTCGAAACGCAAGCACGCGTCGTGGATCGCTTACACAAGCGGCTGCCAATCCGGCCGCGGAAAAAATATCTGCGGCCATTCTGATGTACAGCGGTCCAGCGCCCGAAGATTTTCGAACTTGGGTTGCTCAGCAGGCGGGCATCGAAGAATCCGGTGTCGACGCTTTGCTGGCCGATGTTCAAAATTATCTGCAAGCTTTGCTGTTGGAAGATGCCTCGCTGGTTGCGAAGATCTTCTCGTACATTCGCGAACGAGCGGTCGTCGAATCGAACTTAAACGAATCACCGACTGACAAGGCGCTCAACGCGGACGCCAAACCCAGTAAAAATCGCAATCGTCGTAAACCTAAAAAAAGCGGAACGCCAGAAAAACAGCCAGCTGTATTGGCTCAGCTGTCTACTTCTACGACCTCGTCCTCTGACCCAACGGCTGGCGACGTCGAAAACGTTTCTTCAAACGAGTCCGCCACTTCAGAAAGCAGTCAAGCGCCGATTGACGTCGCTGTGGCACAAACCGTCGATTCCAGCGGAGAAGACGCTCAGCCTGCTTCATCGCAAGAACAACAATCGCAAGAACAAGAGAACGAGACGGAAAATGAAGTTTCCGCCGAAACGCCAACTGACGTTGTGACCGATCAGCAGAGCGTTTCAACGAGCCCAATCGAGGTGGAATCGTCGCCAAACACACAAGCCGAGCCCGTTGCCGAAGTATCGGCCACTGGCGATGCGGCAGAAACTGACAAGCCAAGTGCGCCGGAGATTGCGAACTTCGACGACCAACGTGGCAAGAAAAAAACCCGCGCGGTTTCTGCGAAAGAGCTGACGCCACGCCAACGCAGACGTCGGTGGCTTAAGATACAGCTCGAACCCTACAACAAGTTGCGGCGATCACTGCAAAAACTGACGCCTTATCAGATCGTGATGCTCGGTCGCGGCAATCGATCGCAGATTTTAAAAGTTCGTTTGGACTATGACCGCAACCCAGTCCAAAAAATGGCCCGACAGTCGCTGACTAATGGCGCCCATCCGATGGCTGAATTCTTGGAACAGGCGGTCGAAAAAGCGGTCAATGGTCTGCTGACCAGCCGTATCGAACAAGAAGTATTCGCGTCCGCCGAAGAAGAAGCCCAACAACAACTGGTCGAATTCGCAGTCGAACATTTACAAACGCTATTGATGCAACGTCCGATTCGCGGGCAACGGATCATGTCGATCGATGCAATCGGTGCGAAAACCGCAGCGGTCGTGATTGTTGATCCTGAAGGTCGAATAGATTTTATCGGCGAACTGAACTGCAACAGCACGCGACCCGACGCAGTCAATCATAACGTCAAATTGTTAGGCGAATGGGTCCACCGATACAACGTCAGCTTGCTGGCCTTGAGCACTGGTCCGGCTCGGCGATATTTGATGCACTCGGTCCGCGAGTTCATGAACCAATCCGATGAGAACACGATTCGATGGACAATGGTCGACCGTGACGGCGCCGATACCTATTGCACAACGCGCTTGGCCTTGCAAGAACTGCCAACCGTTTCACGGCGACACCGCGCTGCCGCGTGGTTAGCTTGGCGTCTGCAAGATCCGTTGAACGAACTGCTAAAAGTCGAACCGACTCGCTTGCGGCTGGCAGTCTTTCAAGCTGAATTGCCACCAGAACTAGTTGAGCAATCGCTACATGAAGCCGTTGCCGCTTCGGTCGCCGCTTGCGGTATCGATTACTGGAACGCGCATCGCGAAGCAATCGCTTGCATCCCGGGTCTGGATTCAAAAATCGCTGCCGAAATTTGCAAAATTCGCGATGGCGATGGACCTTCAAGCCGCGAAGAACTTTCGGCCGTGCTCGCGGACAAATTGCCCGAGCGTCAGCTTCGACAGGCAATTGGTTTTCTCAGAATCTACAATTCTTCCCAGCCACTCGACGCGACGTTGATTCATCCCGACGACTATCGTTTGGCAGAACGGCTTATCGCCAATACCGAGCTGACCGAACCGACTGGTGCCCCAGCCGGCTGGACAAAAGAAGCTCCGTTGCCTGAACCAGTCGTCACGCAAAACACTCCAATTGCTACGATATATTCAGCCCAAAACAATCCCGCACCCGAAAGCTTTGGCGACGGATTGAATCAAGATCACAGTGCCGGCGAAATGGCCGACGCAACGGAAACTACGGTCGATGGAGGGGCGGATGCCGAAGCCGAAGCATCTGATTCAGTCGAAGCTAATGCGTCGATCGAATCTGAAGCGGATCTTGCTCCGGTTGAATTGGCCGATGAGTCAAACGATTCCTCGGAAGAAGCAACTTCGCCGGAAGAAGCAACGACTGCCGGTGAGTCCGAGTTTGTTTCTGCCGAACTGAACACCACTGAAACTGAAGCGACAGGCGACGCAGCGTCCGATTCGCTTACCGTGCGCACTTTTGGTGGGCACGAATTGATGAAAGTAACTCCGAACTTCACTTTCGAATCTGCCGAAGCCTTCAAAGTCACAGTCGATGCCGAGAAGCTGGCAAGGAGCTGGCAAGTTGGGCGCGAAAAGCTACGTTTCGTAGCCCGCGTTTTGCAACACCCTTACGCTGACCCGCGCGAGCTTTCGACTCCAATTCCGCTGATGTCGCGTGTTCCGAAAATTGAAGATTTGCAGCCCGGCGAAACGCATTTTGCTATCGTCAGCGGCATCGCTGACTTTGGTGTCTTCGCCGATCTTGGTCCCGATTGCAGTGGCCTGATCCACGTTTCAAGGCTTTCACGAAGCCATGTTGATGATCCCCATCAAGTCGTCAACGTTGGCGACCTAATTCAAGTTTGGGTCATCGAAATCGATGCGTCCAATCGACGAGTGTCTCTAAGTGCTCTGCCACCAGGAGTCTACCAAGAGTCACGACCGGCCTCGGAAGGTTCCGAACGAGGCCAGGGCGGCAATCGCTACAATGATCGCCGAGGTTCTAACAGCGGGAACGACCGCCGCGACAACCAAGCAGCCAGGCCTGAACGCTCGCAAGGTCAATTCAGCCGTCCAAACGAGAGACAAGGTTCGGGTTCCGGCCCAGGCGAACGAGCTGGCCAAAGCAATCGAGACCGATTTGTTCGATCTGACGCTGGCGGGTCGTCTAACAATGATGGGAATCGTGGTCGAAGCAATGATCGTGGCTCTGGCGATCGCCAGTCGAAAGATCGTGCCGCTGGCGGACGATTCGGCAGCGGTGGCGGACAACGTGATCGAGGTCGCGGAGGACGTCGTGGCGGTCCAAACAGTGGTGTTGCAACCGTCTTTGATTTACCTAGCAAAGACAATCCAGCGATCGCTCGAAAGGGCAACGCGGGTGCTGATGATCCAGAGACCACAACGGGCAAAGAACCGATGCGTTCGTTCTCTGACTTACTAGCACGTTTTCAAACCAAGAACGACGAATCCAAAAAGCAGCCGCCCAGCGAATAACGCAACTTTGCTTTCAACAATTGCTGTCGCAAATTGCAATGACTAAAACCGTTTAAAGCATCAAGGAGTATTCGTTCCTTTGGTGCAAACGGGCATCGAGAGCGGGAACGACTAGCTGCGGACATTCATTTCAAGTTTCCATTCGTTATCGCCGCCTTGTTGCGAGCACCAAAGCTCGAACATGCCAAGCTCGGTAATCTTGCTGATGAAACGGACAGGGACGATTTTTGCATCGCCGATGCTTGCGTCCTTTTGAAGCTCCGTTTGCATCGGCGCCGTTTCTTGCAGCTCGTCGTCGTCCCAATGCTTTAACAATGTGCCAACTTGATCATCGCTTCTATTGGCCGACGCAAAGAACCGAAAGCTGGCTGGGTAACCGACAACCAATCCAATGTCGCGCGATGGCACTTCGACTTCGGTACCTTCTTCCATGCCTTTAGGGACAACGCACAAAGCGTTCAACGGACGTGGCATTCCTGGAACGGCTAGACCAGCGGTTTCAATGCCGACGTAATAGCTGTGCCCGGTACCTCCTCGGATGCGGACACCACCATTTTGTTTCGACCAAGCGTAGTAGGCTGCACCGCTGGCAACCGCTGCGTCAAGATCTTCGACTCCGCCGAGCACCGCGATTGGTCCGGCATCCGACATCGCATTGGCTTCCTGAAAATTGTTCATCACCGCCAACAATCGATTTCGGAGTGCATCCGAACGAAACACGCCGCCGTTAAATAGCAACTTGATCCGCTTACCATCGCCGTCCAAGGCGGCTTCCGAGCGATTGTCGCTCAGGAACGCGGCGACGTGTCGAGTGATGGCCGTATCTTGTTCGTAGGGCAGACCGATTTCTTGAAAGCCGACCGTCGACGTGCTGATCGGTCGCGCATCAGAATCGCAAAATGGGAAAAAACCTTCGATCAAAACTTCTTCTACTTCTGACGCGGAAAGTTCGATCGAAACCGTTCCTCCAATCAGCTTACTGGCGCGGCCGAGCACCGAAACGGTGTAGCTTTTCTGCTCACTACCAGAGAGCAGCGATTCTTTTGCGTTCCGCGCCGTATGCCAAAGCGACATCGACTGCCACGCGTTCAGTTTGCTGCCGGCATCTGAAAATTTCGACGCAGAAAAATGGGCTAAAGCCAAATCCATGTTGTCACCGCCGATCAGCAAATGCTGGCCAACCGCAACGCGTTGCAAGCTCAGCTCGCCATCCTTTTGTTCGGCCTTGATCAGCGCCAAGTCGGTTGTGCCGCCGCCAACATCGCAAACAAAGATCTCATCGCCAGCTTGCAGTTCCCGCCGCCAATGTTGACCGGTTTTTGCAATCCAGTGATAGACCGCTGCCTGCGGCTCTTCAAGTGCGATAAAGCCGTCCGGCAAGCCTGCCTCCCGCGCGGCGACAAATGTAAGTTCACGAGCGGCAAGATCGAACGACGCTGGGACGGTTAATACGACCTGCTGTTCAGCTATTGGTGCATCAGGAAAAGCGACCGCCCAGGCGCTGATCAAATGTTCTAAGATCAGCCGCGAGGCTTGTACAGGCGACAAGAGTTCGAAGCTGCCATCGGTGCCCCAGGGCAGGATTGCTGATTGTCGATCGACCGCTGAATGACACAGCCAACTCTTCGCCGCGACAATACATTGTTCGGGACTCTCCGCAGCACTGCGTCGCGCAAATTCGCCAACAACGATTCGATTTCCGCTGATTGAATTGAGGCTTGAATATGGACATTTCCCTAGCGCGGCGGAAACTGAAATGGCATCGCGATCGGCGAATTCTGATTTTGCAATCCAGACAAACGACGGCAAAGCAAGCAACGATTCAATTTGCGAATGCGCCGTCAGTTGCGGAATTGGTAGTATCGAGACTGTCGGATTTTCAGCTTCGATCGCCACGTAGGCAAGCATCGAATTGGTCGTTCCCAAATCGATACCGATTGCATATTTTGGTTTCATCAACTTCGAAATTTCTTTACAGATTTTATTCGACTTCGGTCGGCATCAGGACCATTTGATCGGCTGGATCGCCGGTCCAGATCGGAATGTTTGTCGTTGTTGCAACCCAGCCCTGGTGCAGCACAGTCGCTTGCTTTGCGTTCGACGACTTTGAGCCAACAATTTTAACGCGCGACGCATTTGGTTTATCATCAAGATCGATCATGGCTCCTTCTTCGATATCGACCAACGGCTTGATAGCAAACATGCGCTGCAGAACTTGGTTAGAGTCACGAAGGACATCTCGAGCGGCGGCTCCAACCTGAGCGTCACTGTATGCGGTGAGCGGTTCCTGAATTAGATCAAGAAACCGAGCTTCGCGTTGCAGAGCGGCCAGCACCGTCAAAGCGTCGCTGCGATTGCTCGCGGTCGTCATAGACTTCGGTGACCTGGTGACCGTCGACGCCGGACGATCACCGCTTGATGTCGAAGACTTCGAAGCAGAGACCGCAGACTCGCCAATGTCATTAGATTCGAGCGCTTTTTGAATCGCGACAGCGGCTGACGGTTTAAATAGCGCTGCGAAGAATGCTTTAAAGGCTAAGCTGATTTTCATGTTTTGTATTTTAAGTTAGCCAGACGTTCTGCTAACGAGTCTCACGGTTTTGGAAGCAGGTCGTGCGACATTGATCAGGGGTTAAAAGGTGTCCGACAATACGGATGCCTTTGGACAGGTTGGTAGTCAACTGCAATTCAATAATCAGTTCCATCAACTTTCGCCAATCGTAGGCCAGGACCTGTCCTGTAAATAGTTGTTGGAAGTCGAACCGGCGTTCGATGATCCGCCGTCAACCAACCTCGACCGTCTTTTGACTGACATTCTAACGCTTTAGAACAACTCGGGAACCGCACTTCAATCACCTCACAAGCATCGAAGGTGAACAGGCAGAGATTCGCCTTGCGGAGAGCCGCCGCAGCTAGAATTGTAAACTTTGAATTCGCAAGAAAGTGACAATCGAAAACAACTTTGTCCTGTTCAAATCGTTACACTTTAATCTTGGAGCGTTTGTTAATTCGTCAGTAGAGGATTGATTATGAACGAAGAAGCAGTTTACGTTTGTAGCCATTGCGGTGAGGAAATTGTTATTGAAATTGACATCTCAGCCGGTCATCACCAAGACTATGTTGAGGATTGTCCGATCTGCTGTGAGCCGATGGTCTTGCATGTCGATTTAGACAGCTACGGGAACGCCGAAGTACGCGCCGAAGCTGAACAAGATTTCGGCAATTGAATCGGCTTCGGGTATGCGATTCGACCGTTGCAATGCTGACAGCCTCCACATTCGCTACCGTTTCGCTAGATGGCACAATTTGAAAGGTGACTGGCGACCCTACATCTCGCGACGCGACTTTTTGCCGGTAGATTGGGTATTGCTGACAATCTGCAAGCGATCATGGTAAGTCGCTGATTCAAAGTCGCGATGCGGCTAAGCTTTTGGTCGCTGAAAATCGAAAATTTAAGGGATGCTTCGTGCGCAGATTGGAGCGTTCTGAACTCTGTTAAATTTTCGATGCGAAAAGTTAATCCGCGACACAAAATCTTAGTCACACTGATCGTGCTCTCATTGAGTCCGGTTGTGATCGCTGCATCGATTGGTCTAATTGATCTAGAAAATCGATCTCTAATGTCCAAGCGCGAAGATGCTTGCCGCGCACTAGCGAACCAGTGCAGCGAAATTCTGGAACGCTTTGGACCGGCCAGTTTTCCGATGCGAGTCGAAAACATTGTCGAGGAGCAGGCCGAGCTAAAAAGTTTAAAGATCGAACGTTCTGACGGAATTCGGATTTGCGAGATCGATCTGCCCACTCGCGATGAGCCGTCTTGGTGGAAGCGATATCTCCCACGACAAGAGAGCGAGGCTGATACGCTGACAATTCCGATCAGCAAGAATGGTGCAGCTTGGTTGTCGATCCAAGCCGATTTCGTTCCACTTTATTGGCATGAAACTCCGCTTGGACGATTGCTCAGCGTCTCCGGCTTTATCGCTCTCCTAAATCTCATAAGCTTCGGTTTGTTCCTCAAGCGAACGTTGTCGTTTATGGACCCAAAGAATGCTGTCCCGACACGCGTAAGAAACACTTTGGACACCATTTCCAGCGGCATTGTCTTGCTTGATTGCGACGCTCGAATCATGGTCATCAACGATGCTTTCTCAACCGCTTGCCAAGTGACCCGAGAACAGTGCATTGGCGGAAATCTTGACCAATTTGATTGGAACCAACAAGACGATCAGCCCTTACCATGGCACCAGGCGTTTGAAACGAAACTTGCCTGCACTAAAACCGTTGAACTGAAAAGCCAAAACTCAGGGTTGCAAGTTTTCAATACCAATGCGACGCCGATCTTCGATGCGTCAGATGCTTTGGCTGGTGTGTTGGTCAGTTTCGAAAATGTGACGCAGATCGAAGCGCAACGTAAGGATTTGCTGAAAGCGTTTCGTGAGTTGGAGATCAACAAAGAACAAATTCGACGCCAAAACGATGCACTCCGCGAACTCGCCTCGCGTGACGCGCTGACAGGAGCCCACAATCGTCGCGCACTCTTCGAATTTCTCGATGACTGCTGGTGTAACAAAGAGCAGTATACCGATGGCATTATTGGTATCATGATGGACGTCGATCATTTTAAAAAGCTCAACGACGTTCACGGTCACGCAGTCGGAGATGCTGTGCTAAAAGATGTTGTAAAGGTCGCCAAGGCCGCGATTGAATCTGAAGGTTTTTTTGGGCGATATGGCGGAGAAGAGTTCTGCATTATTTTGCCTGGCTACAAGATAGAAAACGGTCTTAAACTCGCAGAGAAAGTCCGTATCGCGATCGAATCAAATCTTGCCGTGCCGTATGCAGTTACGACCAGTGTTGGCGTCTCGTCATCAATTTTCGACGCAGCTACTTCGCAGGGATTAATCGAGCAAGCTGACAAGGCGTTGTACGCAGCGAAACATCTTGGTCGAAACCAGACCCAGCTTTACTCTGAAAATGTCGAGGAGTTGGCCTCGTCTAAAAATACAAAATCCGCTAACACAAAACTTGAGTTGCGACGCGAAGACTTGCCAATTTCTTATCAGGCCGCAGTTTCGTTGCACACCGCTTTGCTTTACAAACATCCGCCGACAGCGATACATTCGCAGCGTGTTGCCGAGCTGGCAATTTCATTGGCTCGGGGATTGCTCAGTGTTCGCGATCTCTATGTCTTGGAAATTGCAGCGCTTTTGCATGACGTCGGCATGATCAGCGTGCCTGACAATATCCTACAGGATCATAGCAAACAGCTCACGCGGCAAATGCGGCTTGAGCATTGCGAAAACGGTGTGGCGATTGTTCAAGCTGCATTTCATAGTGTCGAGCTGACAAACGTACTGCGATTCCATCTGTGCCGCTTCGATGGACGCGATCAACCATCAAATTTGCCATGCGGACTTGAGATTCCGATCGCAGCGCGAATTGTTGGCTTGGTCAATGCGTATGACGAATTGGTCACCGGCACATCGGAGCGTCCTGCATTAAAGGTCGAAGAAGCCTTCTTGCACTTACAACTTGCCAGTGGCACGCGTTTTGATCCAGAACTGGTAGATCGATTCACGACCATGCAAACAGGTTGGCGAGTCGACAGTTCGTTCGTCTTGACTGACTACGATAACCGCCGCGTTGTCGATCTGGGACATCACTTAGAGCGTGCGATGTACGCTTTCGATAATGGCGACATTGGAACACTTTCGCGACGCTTGGAAATGATTGCATCTGTCGCCGATGCAATTGATATGGATCATATCGCAAGGATCGCAAACCACTTGAATAGAAATCTCGAACGAAAGACGATGGCTGACTTGGAAGGGCTCTTGCCTATCATGCAGGACTTGATTGAAACATGCGGTGCAGTCCTGCGAGCATATCTAAGAGGTGTAGTGTCGAATCGAGTCCGTGAAGCAGCGTAAATGAATTCGATCGAGTTGGTGTTGAATAGGGAATTGCGAGTAGAGCCTTAGACCTTGCTTACAAAAGTTACCCTCTTCAAAAGTCGACTACGACCGATCCCGGCCTACTCCAAAACATGCCTTCCGATCAATTCGTGATCAGACCTAACCACTGCGCTCGAGTTAGCGTTGCTCCCTCCGTGTTCCTAATTGACGCTTTGGAACGCGGAATCGATTGGGTCCAACGGTCGGCTAACGCGTCATCGATCGGCTTATGAAGTTCGGCGAAGTGACCTGGAAGGGCTTCACAGTATTGACCACCAAGCGATGCTGGTTTGAGCTGATTTGCATCGGAAATTCCATGCAAACCGCCAAGCGTGCCGATGCGTTGAATGATACCAAAGTGAGACGAACTAGGCGGAATATCAGCGACGTAAATCGTAGCGCTTTTGTCTTGATGAAGGCGTGCTTGTAGAGATTGCACGTTCACTCGTTGGACCGATTCATGATCTTCAATGCACTCTGCTGCTGCCCAACCGGCAGCTTGACCAAGCGAACACCAAACCGGTTCTAACCGCAATGCGCCAAAGCCAAAATGACTGGCAGAACAAGCGACCGGTGCCAGCAGGTTTTCGCTCTTCTGTGGCACAATTACGCCGTAGGGGATTTGATAAGGCGGAACAGGCTTGTAAAACTCGCCCGTATGTTTTCCATCGAAGCGAGTTCCTTCACGTCCGGTCCCGTGGCAATTATGAACGTAGTCACCGATCGCAATGCTGTCGGTATGAAGCTTTGCTCGCGAGTCGCCTTCAGTCTGTTCTGTGTCGCGACCGGTAAAGACATACTGACCAATCATCCGACGAGCTTCACGAATGTAAAGCTGAGGTGGAATGCCGCCCGTCTCTTCGAACTCGTCCTTGCACCAGCCAAACCGACTCGCGTCTTCGCGGATCGCTGCGGGCACTTCGAAATCGTTCTGTAGAAAGTAAAGCAGCCCAACGTTGTAGTAGTAATGCTGCCGAATGATCTCTGCTCGTGTCGTCGCGTCGCCATCGGGATACCCGTCGTTGATATCAGGCATCGACAATCGAACCGGAGCCCTTGGCGTGTCGTTGACATCAGTTTTCCCATTGGGAAGACACGGTACATGAGCGCGATAAATTCCATCGTGGCCGTCAGCGAAAACCTTCACAAGTTTCTTCGAGGCGAAGTGCGGTAGTACACCGACAAAATCGTCGCGATTGTATCCTTCAGGTGCCACAGGCATCCGCTTGTTCGCTTCCACATCCGTCATGATCAATCGCAGGTTGTAACCTTGCACCTGACCATCGGCTTCACCGCGTTCATTTCCGGCCAACAGCTCGCCATATTGAGCTCGCGACTCACGCCCCACGTGGTACGGTTCACCAGCGAGAGCCATCAAGTCGCCTTCATAACTACCGTCGATGAAGACTTTGGCGGTAAGCTTTTTCAAATTGGATTGCTGATCGCGAAAGCTTGCAGAAACGATCCGCCGACGGCCAAGCTTTAGCGGACTCACCTCAACGGCGTTGATCGAAGATTGCTTGATGACTTTGATATTCGTTTGCTCACCTATCATCTGCTCAAGAATAAGCAAATTGACGGACGGTTCGCCGTGAGTGCCTCGAAAACAGGCCTTCACTTGGGCCGATCCCTTGCCGTATTTAACGACATAATGTCTCTCAACACGATCAGCTAATTCAAGAAAAAATCCGGTTAGCGACTCAAAAGAACGAAAGTCGGTATAGCTCAATCCGCAAGTAAGCAACCCGCCAATGCGATTGGTCGGCTCAACCAGCGTTACCGAGTGCCCATCCTTGGAGGCACTCACCGCCGCTGCAATTCCACCAGGTGTCGCACCATATACTAGGACTTCGCTATTGAAAAGTTCGACTGCCTTTGCTGGTCGGCTGCAAACGACCGTGAGGAACAGCACTGCGAACAACCATTTAGCATGAACGCGATAGAGATTAGATGAATTCATCTTGACTATTTTGGCTAAAGCTTTTGGCAAGAAAATGGGGGCAATAAAATCTTAGACATACCGTAGCCGAAATTATTTTCCTGCCCCCATTTTCCAGCCAAGAATCTGGACCTCATCGATGGACACGATGCCGCGTTCTGCGCCGGAACCGATATCAAGCCCCAAACGATTGCTGGTTTTTATTCGTCGTGTCAGTTTGCCGGTACCGATCAGTTTGCCATCGACGCGCAAACGTTGACCACCCTCGCCGACGCTGGTCATGCCATGGTGCCAGTTGCCATCATTGAACGCGGTATTGGTTTCGAGTGCGTTGTCACCGTGGAGTTGGAACCGCACTTTGCCACCGGCGATCTCCAAGACATGATCACTCCAGCGATTGTTGTAGCTGGAGTATCGTTTGGCCTAGCAAAGTCGAATATTTTGCGCGGTGGTTTTGAACCAGAACGCGATCGAGTATGCGGGCAGGAAAAGGAACTCGATATCAAGCCCGACCGCTAACGCGATTGCGCCTTGGTTTCGCTGATAGCGCGCGTCGTCTAATACAACCGTGATGGGTTTACGGTGTGCCTTGCGAAGCTTCCTAAGCAACTCACAAACTTGCTCAGTCGCAATCGTA
>JBGSKY010000287.1:0-78419 GCA_041740995.1 Pirellulaceae bacterium | reverse complement strand
TCAAGACGTTGCCGCGACGGGGCGGTTGAGCAGCAGCGAGCCGAACTTGCAAAATATTCCGATTCGAACCGAAGAGGGCCGGCGAATCCGGTCCGCTTTTCGTGCTGGCGAAACGGGGCATGTTCTGCTGGCCTGCGACTACTCGCAAATCGAGCTTCGGATGATGGCTCATTTTTGTAGTGACCCGACGTTGACTCAAGCGTTCATGAACAACGAAGACGTGCACGCCGCTGTCGCTGCGCAAGTTTACCGTGTGCCGCTGGACGAGGTTAGCAAGGAGCAGCGGCGCAGCGCCAAAGCCATCAACTTCGGAATCTTGTATGGCCAAAGCCCATTCGGCTTGGCAAAGGTTTTGGGCGTCGACAAGTCTGTCGCTGGTGAGTTCATCGACGCGTACTTCGAACGATTCTCCGGCGTCCGACAATTTATGCTTTCGACTTTACAGCAGGCTCGGACTGACGGTTTCGTCGCGACGATGTCGGGCCGCCGGCGCTATCTCAACGGAATTCGAGATTTTGCAAAGCTGAATCCGAACCAACAAAAAACTCTGCTCGAACCCGAACGCATGGCTGTCAACACTGTTATACAAGGTTCGGCTGCGGATCTAATAAAAATTGCGATGCTCGGCGTTTGCAAGCGGCTCCGCGATTCGGACTTGAAGGCAAAGCTGTTGTTGCAAATCCACGATGAACTTTTATTCGAGGTCGCCCAGCCGGATTTGGAACGCTTGCGTGAGATGGTCGTCGCTGAGATGTCGCAAGCTGCTCGGCTTTCGGTGCCATTAGTCGTCGATTCAAAAGTTGGCGTGACCTGGGCAGATTGTTAAGTTCAGAAGCCGCTATAATAAGTTTTTTCGAGCAACGAATTGTATAACGATCATGGAAAGGTCGCTTCGATGATAAGTCCCAAAATTCCTGCCGCTCTATCGCATCCGCTGTTGGAAGACGCGGTTCATGCGGCCCAGCTTGCCGGCGAAAAGCTGATGACGTACTTTCGTCGCGATATGCGTGTGACCGACAAAGGCATTGCGAATTTTGTAAGCGAAGCGGATCTGGCATCCGAGCAAATCTTGCAAGACTTGTTGCTGGCTGCTGACCCCGAGTCAGAACTGATGGCCGAAGAATCGTTCACTACCAGCACCGCAGCCAAACAATTGTGGATTGTCGATCCGCTCGACGGAACCACGAATTTTCTGCATCACATCGGTCATTTTGCTGTTTCGATCGCTTACAAAAAAGATGATCGCATTGAGCTAGGTGTGGTGCACAATCCATTCTCGAATCAATGGTACATGGCAGTTGCCGGACAAGGTGCTTATAACGGTCACTACAAGATGCGAGTCAGCAAAGAGTTGAAGTTCAGTGATTCACTGCTCTGCTTCGGATTCTTTTACGATCGCGATAAAGCGATGGCTGCCACGCTGCGATGCATTGATGAAATTATGCGGCATCACGTGCACGGCATCCGTCGCTTTGGAGCCGCGGCTCTGGACTTGGCAGCTGTGGCTGACGGAAGCTACGGCGCATTCTTCGAGTTCGAATTGCAGCCTTGGGATATGGCCGCCGGCATGTTGATGATTCATGAATCGGGTGGCACGGTCACTGATTGCGTCGGTGATACTCTGTCTTGTCATTGCCCATCAAGCCTACTGGCGACCAATGGCAAGATTCATCAAGAGCTGCTACCAATCGTTCAGCGATACTACAAATCGTATTGAGCCTTGATAGTCCTTAGTATCAAGTCGTTGGTATTAAGGCGTCGGCTGCCATTTCATTGAGCCGCGATTCTGGTACATTCCGAATTAGAGGCTTGGACGGCAATTACGATATCTAGTCGCAGGAGTTTAATTGATGGATTCATCAGTCGAGAGTTCGCAATCCAAGAAGACTGTTTGGAGTTACTACCACCGAACGCCGCTTTATTTGCGAATCTTCGTCTTCATGCTGCTGGGCATGGTCGTCGGTCTGATGCTTGGCGTCCGAGCTGAGCTGCTCGGTATTATCAGCGACGTCATTCTGCGTTTGCTCGGTGCTTTGGCCCCACCGTTGATTCTTATTGCCGTCGTGCATGTTTTAATGACATCCGACATCCCCGGCAAGTCGGCTGGAAGGCTCGCCTCGTTGCTGCTGCTCAATACCATCGTCGCCATCTTGATCGGTCTGACAGTCGCCAACGTCTTTCGTCCGGGTGACTGGTCCGACAAAGCGTTGATTCCGGAATCAGTCGCTGCCGAGCTTGCAACTGCCAAAGCGAAATCAGATCAAGCGGTTGAAAGCCCAACTGGTGATGAAACAACTGGTGAGATAGTTGCAACGCCAAACGGCGAAACCAAGCCTGAGACTGATGTTGCGACAATAAATGAGGCCAAGGCCGAGGGGCCAAACCCGTTTGACTTGCTGGTCGATAATATTCCACGCAGCTTGCTCGGTCCGTTGGGTGACAAGCAAAATGTCATCGGTGTAATTTTTATCGCGATCGCTTTCGGTGTCGCCTTGAGACGAGCACGCGATCGCGAATTGAAGACGACGCGGGATTTGGTCGAAGTTGCCTATGACGCGTTGATTGTTGTGTTGCACTGGATTATCGACTTGGTTCCGTTGGGCGTGTTTTGCATTGTTGCAAAAGTCGTAGGGACACAAGGTTTCGCGCCGTTCAAGGCGTTGGGCGCTTTTGTGGTGACCGTGCTGATTGCTTTATTGCTCCAGACGACTTGGTATCTGATTCGGATTCGGTTTGGTTGCTGGGCACGTCCGATGCACGTCATCCGTGGAATGCGTGACGCTTTGGTCATGGCCTTTTCGACTGGTAGTTCGACCGCCACGATGCCCGTGACCTATGCTTGCTTGCAAGAAAAAGTCGGGCTTCGCGAACAATCCGCATCGCTGGGTGGACTGGTCGGTGCAAACTTTAATAACGACGGGACCGCGCTTTACGAAGCCGTCGCGGCGCTGTTCATCGCACAACTGATTGGAATCGATCTGTCGATCGGCCAGCAAGTGCTGGTCGTTTTGACCTCGATCGTGGCTTCGGTCGGTGCCGCCGGTATTCCGGAAGCGGGGATTGTGACGATGACGTTAGTCTTTACGGCGGTTGGGTTGCCCACCAGCATGATTGCATTGTTGCTGACGGTCGATTGGTTCTTGGATCGATGTCGAACAACCATCAATGTTCTCGGCGACGTCAACGTCAGTTGCTTGCTGGACGGCAAAACGCAGCAGACCGTTTCGACCGAGCCCGAGGGAATGCATGAGCATATTTTGCCTGAGGGATAGCTCACGACAATTGAAAAGTAGATTGATTTGATAAAAATCAGCACTTCTGGAAATTCATGCCTTGTCGACCCGATATGGCAGAACTCAAAATAGGTTTTCGTTTATCGCTCGATAGGCGTCGAACCGATCACAGCACGTCAATCACCTGACTGCCCGCCGGCGCAGTTCCGATAGGCCGCATGTGCACCTAAAGCCAGACTAAATTCCAGATGACATTGAAACGAACTTGCCTCATCCTCGCATTGATCGCGGTTGTCTTTAAACCAAGCTCGCTCTTTGCGTGGTCGGAATCCGGCCATGCGATTATCGCCATCATGGCCCATAAAATGTTGCCTGAGGACAAGCAGGAAGCGTTAAAGGCATTGATCGAAAAACATCCTAACTACAAAAAAGACTTTAGACCGCCCAGCGAGCTACCGACCGATGCCGAACGTGAAAAGTGGATCATCGGACGCATCGGGTATTGGCCTGACGTTGCCAGAGACTACGAAGAATACAACCGTCCAACATGGCATTATCAGCTTGGCGCGAGCATGACGATGGGCGACGTCAGCCGAGTTCCGATTCCTGTTGATCCAGTTCGTTTGCCGTCCAATGCAACGATGCAGACCCAGGAGTTATATGTGCTGCAGGCGTTGGAACTGACGGCCAAACTTCTGATGAACAAGAAGAACTCTGACGCAGACCGAGCGATTGCGGCTTGCTGGGTCGCTCACTTGATTGGCGATATGCATTTGCCTTGTCATTCCGGCAGCCTCTACGCGCCGTACGTTTTCGACAGCGATTCGGGTGATCGTGGGGCTAATTCGATCAAGATTGGTGATCAACGTTTGCACGGGTTGTGGGACCAGTTGCTGGGCAATGACTATGAACGTGGCGATGTAAACCGCCGAATCTTTGAATTGACAGACGATCCGAAGCTCGTCAAGCGAGCGAAGATTGCCACCAAGCAGATGAATCCGCAAGCATGGCTGTTGGAAAGCCGTGCCGCCGCCGTCCAATATTTGTACGTCGGTGAAGTCCAGCAAGCAATCCGCGCGGCGATCGAGCGTCGCAGCTCGGACTTACCGCCAATTAGGTTGTCAGATGCTTACGGTAAGCAAGCCGGACAATTGGCTCAAATCCGCGCCGTGGAAGCTGCCGCTCGGCTCGCCAAAGTCTTTGAACGCTGCCTCTAACGTTCTTCGAATTGTGGCAAAGTTTCGCATACGCCAGGATTACTCCTGGCTGACTTGAAAAAATGAAACATGTCGCAGCGGTAATTTTGTTGCTTTCCAAGTTTGGGCATGCTTCATCGGCTCGTTCTGATCGACTATTCAGGTGATGCCTGTTAGCCTTTTTTGACGATGTTGCCGATCGTGCGACTTTAATATATTTGAAGCTGATTTGACAAACGGCACGACTTGCGGCACTCTCCTGGCCGACTAACTTCTTTGCTGTCAAAGCGGTAATGATTTCAAATTGGCTCTCTCCAAAGTCGATCTGTTTGGAACCGAACTAACATTTGATGATCTGGTCACGGCCTCGCGTATGGATCGACCATTGATCACGTTTTTCGGGTCGGCTCAAAGCAATTTGGCAAGCTGTCACCTTCAGATTGCTAATGACTTTCGAACTCATGAGGATAGCTTTACGATGCGATTGCAGCCTTGGATCAAATTGTCCATCCCTGGGATTACACTGGTCGCCGCTAGCTTCTTGGAATTGCCTGCGATTGCCCAAACTCCGGTCGCGTACAACAGCCCATCACCGATCTCGCCGGTACGAACGCCAAGCGTGGTTGAGCGGGAACAAGTCTTTTCGAAACTTGCCGAAGACGCGCGTCGTTTCGAAGTTCGCGAGTCGCTGCTGCGTCGATCGATTCAGTTCGCATTGCCTAGCATCGTTCACATAGAAGCGATCAAGGACAGCAACACCGACGCATCATTGACCTCTTCGCGAACCGAAAGCCGTAAGATCGAAGAAGCCGGCGCAGGCGTTATTGTCGAATTTAGCGGCAACCCTTTCATCGTGACCAATCGACACGTGATTCACGGCGCGGAGCTGCGATCGATTCGAATTGAGACCAGTGATCGCGGACGATTGAAAGCCGTTCGGCTGTGGAGTGACCCCTCTACTGATATCGCAGTTGTGCAAGTTGAAGGCGAATCGATTATTCCAGCTCACATCGGTGATAGCAGCCAAATGGAGCTTGGCGATACGGTCTTCGCCATTGGCAGCCCCTTTGGTTTGAACCATAGCGTAACTTCCGGAATCCTGAGCGCCAAAGGCCGCCGGAATCTCGATCTTGGAAACCGCGCAATCGACATTCAAGACTTCTTCCAAACCGACGCCGCAATCAATCCAGGCAATAGTGGCGGGCCACTTTTCAACCTCAGCGGCGAGGTCATCGGCATCAACACGGCCATCGCCAGCAACTCCGGTGGCAACGAGGGAATTGGTTTCTCGATACCGATCAACACCGTGATTTATGTCGCCGAGCAATTGGTGAAAAACGGCCAGCTTCAACGCGCCTATCTGGGCGTTCAAATGGAGAATCAGTTTGATGAAACGAAGGCTCGACAATTCGGTTTGACGCGCCCTGTTGGTGCATTGGTCAAAGCGGTTCGGCCTCAATCACCGGCCGAGGAAGCTGGCTTCCGCTACGGTGACATCATTCTGAGGTTTAACGGGACAGTGATTCAAGACGACGGGCATCTCGTCCAGACCGTTGGCCTCTCGCCGATCGACACACCAGTCAAAGCGCTCATCCTGCGAAAAAGCGTCCAAATGGAAGTTGTTGTCATGCTTAAAGAACTTCCGACGGTTTACTAAAGACGATTCAAAAGGCTTTTCTACAATTTGCGATCCAGGCGGAGCTAAATCATTGGTTCTCGCCTACTAAAATTAGAAAAGGACTTTTTTGGTAGACTAATAAAGGTCTCTAAAAGTGTTAAATACTTTCGTCGTCTTCAAAGAATCTATGGCCTTCTAAATTGTGAACCCAAACATCCAGTACTGCCCTTGCTGCAATTCAGAGCTCGTGCCTGGAAAGTTCACTATCAAAAAAAGCTTGTGGGACTGGCTAGTCTTTCAGTCTGGGTTCTCCGATCTCCGATTCAATCGTATTGGATCTACAACTGAGACAACGTTGATGAAGCACGGCGAAACCCGTTGTGGATTCCGGTGTGACAATTGTAAATTGATCGCAATTTTACCTAACGATATCCACGATGCTTAGACCCACCGACCAACATCCCCTAAGATTGTTTAAGCCAATTAGCAGCCACCAAAATATCGCTGCATCAAATTCGCTGTGTGATTGCTCACCGACGATGCCGACTCTCGAACGCGAGTCAAGATACTATTGCGATTCAAGTATTCATCAAGCTCGATTTGCACTAGGTCTTTGCGGATGAAACGAAAGCTCGACAAAACGGAATTCGAATCTTTTGTTGTCAGATTCCTGATGTCGCCAATCGTTAAAGCTTGGTGCGGCGACTATCTAGCGCTTTATCTTGACTTCGGACTGCCAGTCGGAGTCTTTCCCCTCACGAGAAATCCAAGATACGAACGACATATTTTCGTTGGCTATGACTGGTCCTACATCGATTCGGAAGCGAACTTAATTCGCCGTCAAAAATTCACCGAGCCGTGGATTCTGAAAGCGCTTGCGGGCGAACTCATCGAGTCAATAACGCTTAATCATGCAAACGAATTGATCATCCGATTTGATTCAGGGTGCAATCTTCGAACCGTGGGTAATGACGGACCGGATTGGAACCTTTTCGAAGCTCCAGATCAATACATCTTTGTCGAGGACTGCTTTATCAAGCTAGAACTATCTGGGCCCGCTTGACTGTCTACTAAATTAAGAACCTTGCCGAACGGCGTTAGCCGCGGTTCGTACCGAGAAAACCCGGGCTAATACCCTTCGGCTCATGTCTCCAGCAGGTTTTCGGATAGGCTGTAAATGTCACAATCGCGTTACTTGCTAGCAGGCAAGAATCCGTCGTCGGCGAACAGCTTTCGCGGTGCACCGTGTGACCTCAAAACTGGCACCGCGCCAGCAGCCAGGGGCAAGTTGTTCTTTGCGGTATTTGGTTGCAAGCTAATTCTTGACGCGTCCGAGGCTGCGACCGGCTGAGCTTCGCGAACGAAGTCGATGAAGGTTGCTGACGCGACTTGTGATGATTGCGGATGATCGATGGTTGTTGTGCTGTTGGCAAAGTGAACATCGCTCTTCCCCGCTGTTTTCTCAGACGAATCGAGCAGTGCACTTGGGCTGGCCGACTTCTGCTCGCTGCGCCAGTACGGTTTGGAATCGTAGCCGGCTGGCGGTCGCATTGCATTCTGCAAATCCATCTCTTCCGACTTGGGCAACAACGCGGGTGCCTGAATCGATTGAGACGCCTGGCCGCTCATCGGCGTCCGGACATATTGCTGATTGTTCGCCGGTGCCGGAGCGTAGTTTAGAGCCGGATTAAACTCCGGTGCAGTTATTGGTTGCGCCGACAGAGTTTCATTGAGCGGCTTGCGGGTAAACTGACCGCGAGGGCGATCGATCTGGACCATGCGTTCGTCGGTCGAACTGAAGGGCGAATTCGACGAAAGGGGCGTGTATCCGGCAGGAGGGGTCGTCAAGGCGGGCGCACGCAGCGATTCGGGATCGCCGAGCGCTGGGTTCGTCGAGCTGCTATTGGGGTAGACCGGTGCTGGAGGCAAGACATCTTGCTGTGACGGCGACGGCTGGCTGCCCGAGGAGTTCGTCGGATCATAAGCTCCGTTTGGAAAGACCGGTGAAAACCGCGCGTCGGCAGAATTGCTCAGAGGGGGTTGAGCAATCGGTGCTTGCATTGGTCGATAAGCTGAACCGTTGAATTGGTTCAAGTCTGCGCTGGAGTTCGATGACGCAGAGTAATTTGGTGGCAACGCCGTAACGATCGAACCGTCAGGCTGACGTTGCGGAACTCCGTACGCTTGGCTGGTCGATGGACTCGACGAATGATTCGTCTGCGGAATGTTGGTCGAACCGAAGTAAGACGTGTTCGATGGTGGCAATGTGTTGGATGACGGCGCGGTTGTGCTTGCGATCGGTGCGGTAGAAATCGTTGGTGGACCCAGTGGCGTGATGATCGTGCCATCAGGCTGAACAAAACGTTGCGCGTTATTGGCGGGCAAGGTCGCTGCTGGAGCAATGTTCTGAGGGTTGCTGTATGATTGATAATTCGCTGTCACAGGAGCTGCATAGTTCGGTGTCGAATACGCCGAACTGGTCATCGGTTGAGCGTTTGCGTAAGGCAGCGTTGGGAGCGTTCGAGCTTGTGCATCGTACCCCGAATAATTCGTCAACGGCGTGACTGCTTGGTTGGCAACGATGGCTTGGTTGGAAATCATCGGCTGGTTGTTAAACGTCGGCTGATAAGCAGCAGCCGGCGCAATCAATGGCGTTGGACTAACCGCGTAACCGTTGGAGGGAAATTGATTGACTGGCGATAACGCGGTTGTGTTGACACCGCTGGGAATCGACAATCCTGATTGCGATGTCGCTGCGGCAACACCTGATCCGGTTACGCTGGAGTACCGATCTTGCTGTAAACCAGCGCCATAGTTGCCGTAAGCGGCATAGTAGGTCGCTGGATTGAGTAACGGCAATCGCAAGGTCTGTTGCTGATACGACGAACAAGGTTGCAGCGTCGTGACTGGCGTTCCGGTTGCTGGATCAATCGTTGTCACTGGACGGTAATAAGTCGTCGGAACATTGTTCAACGCAGTCTGATAAGAACCCGTCGGCAAAACGCCCACTGCGGTCTGAGGAATCGCAACGCCGTAGCCTGCAGAATAGTTGTTGGCGGCTGGCACGTTGTAAGTCGGTGGAGCCAAAGGAAACTGGCTAACTTGTGTTGTCGCTGGCACGACACCGACAGCGGGGGTGACGGCGTAAGGCAACGGCTTGCTGTCCTTCCATCGCTGGTCATTCAACCAATCGAGCAATGGACCAGCAGTCGCGGTACCACAGGCCACGCTATGACACAGCATCATGGCAGCGGTGCTGAGCAAACTCGTTCTGCGAATTATTGACATGCGATTTTTCCCGCCTAGTTCAGTAACGATCGATTGTGAGGATTAAGCGATGTGTATCAGATGTAACGCCAAGCAAAATCGACTTGCGAACATACGATACCGAGCCACAATAATGGCGACGCCTCTCGCCTTGTCTCATTAATAGGTCGTCCCGGTCGACTCGGCAACCGATTTCTTGAGGCAAGCTGATTTATTCCGTGCAGAAATGTGTTAGAGCTACTGGACAATTGTTATTGTCGTTAAAAATTGCCAATGTCAGCAAACAACCTCGACTGGTCAACATTCCCATTGCGAATTGGTTGTCCGGTTTGGCGGTCGCCCGATTGGGTCGGAACAGTCTACCGCCATGCGTCGGAAATAAAGCACGCGGTTCATTCGTATTCGCAGCTGTTTCCAACCGTCGAAGGAAATTCCACCTTTTACTCACTCCCTTCACTCGAACAAGTTCGCAAGTGGTCCGATTCAGCAACAAAAGGGTTTCATTTTTGCTTTAAAGTCCCTCGGCGAATCAGTCATGAATTGGAGCTGCGTCAAACAAATGCGGAGCTGCGTGAATTCCTGTCGCGGATGGAGATTCTGCTTGCGACCGGAAATCTAGGACCGATTTTCCTTCAAATGGGTCCCAATTTCAGCTCGCGACAATGGTCCGATCTAGAAAGCTTCATCCAATTACTTCCAAGCGATTTTCCTTGGGCCGTCGAGCTGCGACACCCGGACTGGTTTGATTCGGGCCGATGGCAAACGACGGCTGAATCGTTGCTCCGGCAACGAAACATCGACCGAGTTCTCTTCGATGCAAGCTACTTGCACTCTAACGAACCGCGTACGGCAGCCGAAATTGTATCACGCACTCGGAAGCCGAATGTGCCACGGATCGACAGTGTTACTTCAGTGCATCCCATGGTTAGGCTGATTGGGCACGACTTGCTTAATCCTGCTGATGCCGAAAAAATCGTCGCGAGTTGGGATGGTTGGATCGATACCTTTGTCGCTTGGATCGAAAGCGGACTTCGACCTTACGTCTTTGTTCACACGCCCAATGATGCTTTTGCGCCAACGCTTTGTCACGCACTTTACTCAGCAATTCAAACTCGCGCAAAACTACAAAATTCAGATGTAAAACTGCCCGAATTGCCAGCTTTGAAAAGCAGGCCGACAAAACCTCAACAAGCGACGTTTAACTTTGACGATTGAGGAAGATTTCCCAGTTTGAATTGAAATTGCTGATGAACGGTCACGCAAACCTTGCCGCTTAATTGCGAATGTGTGGCTTGCTAGCTTCCGTGTTGTCGAACATTGGAGAAGATCGATTGCGGTTTGTGCCGCACTGCGAACGCCTGCAAACTACATGAAGAAGGGACAAGGATGTCTCGTAAATTATTCGTATCGCTGACGTCAACGTTAGTAACGGTCGGCCTAGCCTCGACCGCCGTCGCTCAATTGCCAAGCATCGGATTCCAGCCGATCAATTCGCTAGGACGTACGTTCGGCTTCGGACTGAGTGACGGTTATCACGAGTGCCGCGATCCCTTCTTAAGCGGCCTCGTTGGCAACGTGCAGAACCCGAGTGGTCATCGTGGACCCAGCAGTTCTGTGAGTCTGCATGACACGGCCAGCGTGATCGGTCCGGCTACGCCATTGATGTCCAAATTTCAAGTCAGCGGACCTGCGTGCAACAGTTGCCCTCAACCCACGTACAACGTCGGTCCCGCATTCGGTCCGGCTAATTGCGGCCAGCCCTATCCGATCATGGGTTACTCGAATATTGCACCTCAAGTTTCACCGGTTCCAGTCGAGGGCCAATATTCGACGCAACCCCTGAATTTGAATCCAGTACCAATTCAGCCGCCACAGATTTCACCATTGCCTGGCTCTCAACCAATTCCTTCACCGCAACCACAACCGAGACCAGCGCCACCGAATAGTTTTGAAACATCACCTTCGGATCTCCTCGACGATGACCTTCAGTTTGAACAGATTCCCGAAGCGCCGCGACGAGTGCCAATCAGCCCCAGGGTGGAAGAAGTGGAAGCCGACGATATTCTTCTGCCTGATGACGCGCGAAACTATCGCAACAATGCACGACCTATTCGCCAGTCGTATCGCGTAGACTACTATCAAAGCAATCCAAACCAACCAGTCAATCGTTATCGCTAAGCCTAACGGCGGACAGCGCTGTCGGCTGGATTGCTGGCCGTTCGCTGGACATCTTCGGCAGTGAAGAATTCGCACCAGACGGGCAAGTGATCCGAAAGCCTTTTCGTCTCTTCCTGGGTCAGTCCGAAATACTTTGCCAAGTCTAAGACGCCGCAATTGCCAGTGAATTCGCGGCAATAGTACGGATTGATCAAGATATTGTCGTACTGTTTATTGCCAGCCACGTTGGTTGCCCATGACACAATCGTTGGTGTGTACTCGCGCTGGGTTGCGACAGCGGCTAGTTTCTGTGCATCGGCATTGAAGTCGCCCATCATGATGACATCGTCTTCGCCAGCAACATTCGCTTCATAGCTCGCAATCGCTTGATAGACACGTCCCAAAACGGCAACTTCTGCAGCGACTTCGTCCGGATCCGTATGGACGTTAGCCAGTGTAAAAGTGAAGGGCCGAACTCGACCAGACGTTCGCGCCACGAATCGAGCAACCAGCGGCGGTCGATGCAACAAGTCTTCGTCGTCTCGGACTGTATAAGAGGTGGACGCCTCAGTGCTGATCGTTGCTGTGTTGTAGATATAAGCGTACTGTTCCTTGCTGACTGTTCTACCAAGCCGTTCGCCTAACAAATAGTTGTACCGGAGGCCATTTTGATTGACGTATCGCAGCAACACGTCCAGAATTGATTGATCTTTAGACCGAATTTCTTGGATTGCTACCAAGTCAAAATTCTGAATGACGGCGGCCAGTCGTTGCATGACCCACTGGTCACCCATTTTGGACGGCCCAAACGCTTGGATGTTAAAGCTAGCAACGCGGATTCGTTCGTTGGCATTATTGCCTTGCGGTGCATAGCTGACCGGTCCACCCACTGGTCCACCAACCGGTCCGTTGGTTGGTCCATTGGTTGGTCCGTTAGGGGGCAAAGCGGGAAAGCCTTGACCGTCTGAAGGGGCCTGACCACTGTGGTTTGAAACAAAGTCGCCGATCGGAACGCGTTCGAGGACTTGTTGTGCATTTTCGCAACCGACATAACCTAGCAAGGCGGTCAACAAGGGGATGGCAAATGGCCAATAGGTAATTCGCTTCACTCCAAAAGCCTCCTTGCTTTGGCGTATGCGTTCAATCAAATATTTTTATTTCGCGGCCCTAGGCAGCGACTTGGGCAACCAAGCGTTCCAAACGCACGTCGCCGCTAGTATCAATTTTCTTCAGCTCTGAGGCGATCGTCGCATCAATGTTATTCGGTCTCTGCAACGCCAGAACGACTCGCTGGCGGACGGCCGCATCGCGTTGCGTGTTGGCGGCAATGCTGAGCAGTTGCTTTTGTAATTCTGGTGGCAGCGAGTCGCACCGCGAGAGCAATGTGGCGGCCCAATACGCTTGGTCGTTTGAATCGTTAGCCAAAAACGTTGCTATTTCATCGAGCTTGGCTGCCGTTGGCGGTCCGCAGTTTTCAAGAACTTCAACCACCAGTGCTTGATCGATGTCTGCGCTTTTAAGCGCATCTAGAATCACGCTGGGTTGTTCCATTGCCGAAGTCGGTTCAGCATTCAACGCTTGTAATTTTTGTATTTCGATTGCAGTCATCTAGATTAACTCTTTGCCATGTCGATTGAGGTGACTGATAGCGGAACGGCGCAAGCCGTCCGGTTCTTGGGCAAGCGAACTTGCAATCCACCGGAGGGCTTGCGCCCTACCGCTACTGACAAACGTCGACGCGAAAGCTCAGGCCTTCCGGTTCTCTGACATACAGAAAAAATTCGTGCACGAAGAACCGGAGGGCTTGCGCCCAACCGCTACAATTTGGGCGACTTTTTTCTGTGACGGTTCTGTACTTAGTCAATCGTCGCGGCGGACCGCAAGGTCAATGAAGTTTGAAACCAATCGCTAAAGCTGGCCAAGCCTGGACGTCGCGATTGTGAGCCTTCAGTGCGAGACGTCTTACTCAAGCCCGTTAAGTCCAGCAGGGGGAATCAATTTTCCGCCGACTGCTCCGAGGCGGCGAATAGGTGAGAATCGCGGTTCGAAATTGAAGTTGAACGACGCGTTATCACGCCCGCTATCGACGTTGAATCCGAATTGGGTCAAGAACGATTCGCCGATTCGCGTTACGGAAACTGATTGCCCAACGTTGCCGACTTGGCCAAAGTCAAACGTCGAGCCGCCAGAGATGATAAATTTTTCGTTCATTCGATAATTGATGTTGCTGTTGGCAATTAATGAATCGATCGGTCCGGTCAGCCGCGTTAAGCCGACGTACCACTCGCCGCGACCCGGTCGTGAAATCATCGCGCCGGCGCTGACGATCTTCAGCCCTTGTTCGAAGACATCCGCATAACCGTCGCTGAGCAATGTAACACGATCACCCAAATGAACGCGAGCTTCGTAATTTAGCGCACCAGCGGTTTCGCCGAAGTTGTCACGATCGGCTTTTGGAAAGAGGATACCGCCGATATCGAATTCAACTAAGTCAGTAATCCTCTCGCGACCGGGAAGCCCGCGCTTGGTTTGCCATCGCTGATCAATACCCAACCGGAACTGCATCTGATCTTCGACGACATCTTGACTGGCGGCAGTAACGTAACGTTGCAGGCCCTGACGGATCGCGTAGCTGCGAGAATCGAATTGGTCGGGCAAAGTCCCGTTGAAAGTATTGAAGACCAAACGACGTCGAAAATGCTCTTGCGAGTTATCATCCAACGGATCGTAGAGCGGCAGCAGATCTATATTTTCCGAAGCGTCGGCGTAGAAGAATTCGCTCTTGAAGTTTACCTTGTGAGCGAGGCCGTTGACGTTAAATAATCGGCTTTGGATATCTTCATTGACCCGCCAAATCGGCAACGACGCTCTGACGCCGGTCTGGCCAGTCAAACGGGTTAGCGGATCGCCGTTGGTGACTTCACCGTACGTGATGACTTCTCCATTAAGGTAAGGCACGATCTTGACCGGTCCAGCGTTTATCGGTGCGGCCAACTCTTGCCGCGTCCCCGCTCGAATGCCTTCGCTGGCTACTTCCCAGCTTTGGAGTTGAAATTTCGCTGCGTCCTGCGGGGCGAGTGGCGTGCTAGCAATTTTGAGTTTTTCATAGCCAACATGCGAGTTGCTGTACCACGTCACACGATCAAAAAGATTTTGGCCCAGGATGTAGTAGTCCAACCGAGGCAGCGATTCGGTCTCCGTGAAGAATTCGTTCAGCCGAGCTTGGCCCCACAAATCGAGCATCTGATTATCATTATATTTTCTAATCCGAAGCGTCGTCGTTTGATCTTTTTGAGTGTCCCATTCGCGTTCAAAGTATTCTTCCAAGAAATTTCGATCCGATATGTAGCCCACCTCGGCGCGAAACTCCAAGTCGCGGCTGAGAAGTTGTCGATGTTGCAGCAAACCTCTTCCACGAGTCGTCTCTTCGGGAATCATATTGAATCGGTCGCTGCCGAGGATATCGAGCCCGCCATCTTTCAAACCCCAAACGTCGAGACGACCGTTCGTTGGGCCATCAAAGATGAATCGCGGAACGTTGTATTCAAAGGTCGTGCCGAGCGCAAAACCTCGCTTGGACAAATAGTCGGTCGACAACCGCCAGTCGGTTCCGTCAGGGCCATCGATCCCTAGAATTTGATACAGATCGGTTTCGAGGAATACTTGCTGACCAAAAATTTGGTCGTTCTTTATCTTGATATTCCGCAGATAAAAGTTTGGTGTGTTGACGTTTGTATTCAAAAACGGCCAATAAAAAATTGGTGCACCGGCGAGGTAAACAAAGTTGTTTCGCGCGGTGGCCTCCATATTGGTCGCGCCGGTTCGTTGCGCGTTGAGATATTGATTCGGATCGTTCGGATCACGTTCGTCCGCAAGCTCGATTCGATCTGACTGCAGCCAGTAGCGTGGCACACCCAGTCGAGAGCTTGTAAAGGCAGCGTCGTAGGCGAGGAAGTTTTGTCTCGAACGTTGCTGGACGACGTCGGCCTTCAGCCGCAGGATGCCTTCGTATTGTGGAACCGGCGTCAAGATCTCTGCGTCGAGAATCGTCCCTATTTCCGCTTGGGCGTTGTAATACATCCGCTCGGCGTAAATCTTTCGTTGGCCTTGTTGAAAGACGACGTTCCCTTCGAGATAGACTTCAATCGGAATCCCACTCGCATTACCCGACAGCAATTTTTGGAAATCGCTGGTCCAGATCACCGCCCGATCAGCTTCCAGCAACACTGCGCCCAAGTCGACCGCACCGCTGCTGCTTTGGTACGCTGTTCCGGAGAATCGCAACCGAATACCGCCGCTGAGGACCGCGACTGTTTCGCCTCGGGCCGCGTCAATCACCGTCTGCACGTTGGGTGGCGAGCCGCCTCGGCCAGTGAATTCAAACGTTTCGGCCCCGATTGTTGGCCGGGGAAAATCGCCGGTCGGAACAGTGCCGGTTACCGGATTTGGCACGATGTTTGGAACTGCCCCGACGGCCGGTCCCATGGAATTCGGAATCGATCCTGGATTGGGCGGGTTGTTCGGAACACCGGGTTGCACCGGAGAGGGCAATTGAAATACGCGTTGATTTTGCGGGACCGCTTCGATGGTCTCAACGATGTTTCCTTGCTGGTCTAAAACGAATCCACCCAGCGGTGAATTGCCGCCAGTGAAGCTGCCTTGCAAATCAGCTTCCTCGCGATTTCCGATCGTGTACTGAACTGGTTGAATATCGCCGTCTGGGCCAATCGTAAATTGGGAATTGTCCAGCCGAGGGAAGAAATAGCCGCCCGCAAATTGACCTCGTTCGTTCTGCCACGGCATACTTGGGTTGGAGACGTCCGGGTCAGCGATATGTTTGCCATGCACATCTAATGCGACTCGGGTGAACAGTCGGCCGGTCCAATTCAGGTCTTGCAGCCGATCCTGGTCGCTCCATTGAACATCGACCGCACCATTCATTTCGACTAGGACTTTGACCGGCGGGTCGACATTGAATTGGCTGCTGCGATCAACCCACAAAGTCATCGAATCGGCGTGGCCGACGAAGCTGCCTTGCCGCAATTCGCAATGTCCAAAAACTTGATAGACCGAGTAAGACCCTTGATGGCTTGATCGCAATTGGTCGCCAACCACGCGAATTGGCAAGTTGGGATCGACTAATGGAACACCAAAATCGGCAGCGTAAATTGGTTGGCAAAACGTACTAAAGAGTAGCCAAACGATCGACTGAATTAGCCACAACAGCCTACAAACGCAGTTCATCGATCGCGCAGCCGTCCACCGAATCCAGTGGACTCGCATTCCACTGGCGGGCGTTTGCGTTTCAGCCTTGTTCGGGATGTTTGGCACCGATTAACGAAAAAAGTGCAAAGGCAAAGGATGATTTGAAAGCCAATTTCGATTCTCAGGCGGCTTCGAAGCGGCTTGGTTTGCTTGCTAAGACAGAACCAAAAGCGCACGTTGCCCCATGGGACTTTCGCGCGGAGTATAGGACGATGCAAAAGCTGGCTCAATACGAGAGCGAGGATTCGAAAACGTTATTCTGCTCGGTCTTGTGAAGCTGGCAGCATTGCGGCAAACTGGGCAAACCCAGGATCGTCCCGATTCGCTTTCGAATGCAAAACCTATCTCGTTCGGCTAATGCTCGACCTTATTAATGCAACTCTCCGAGAGCCGTTCGGGCTGACCGATTTTCGCCCTGGGCAACTCGAAGCGATATCGAGAATTTTGGAAGGCAAAAACACACTTGCGATTTTTCCGACCGGCGGCGGCAAGTCGTTGTGCTACCAGTTGCCCGCATTGCTGCTGCCCAATTTGACGCTCGTCGTCTCGCCGCTGCTGGCACTAATGCGAGAACAGGTCGAATCATTAAACGCCAAAGGCATCTCAGCGTTTCGCATCGACAGCACGATCGATGCTGGCCAGTATCAAACGACAATGCAGGCGATCGAGAGCGGACAAGCGAAGCTGCTCTTTGTTGCTCCAGAACGACTCTTCAATGAGCGGTTCCGATTGTCAATGAAATCCAGGACAATCGATTTGTTGGCGATCGACGAGGCGCATTGCATCAGCCAGTGGGGCCACAATTTTCGACCCGATTACCTGCGACTGGCCAACGCCGTAACGCAATACGATATCAAGACCGTTGTCGCCTTGACTGCCACCGCAACACGTGAAGTCGCCGCCGATATTCGCAAGTTGTTAGCGATCGAGACTACTGACGAAGTGCGAACGCCGTTCTATCGGAAAAATTTGACGTTGCGTTTTACGAGCTGCACAGCGACTTCCCGAGACGCTGCACTACTTGAAATGTTGTCTGCTCGCGACGGCGAAAAAGTCATCAACAAAGCCGGACCGACGATCGTTTATGTCAGCCTGCAACGCACTGCCGAGGAAGTCGCAGCGCGATTGAAGGCCGCTGGCTTGAATGCGTTTGGTTATCATGCTGGAATGGCGGATGAAGATCGACAAACGGTCCAGAACGAGTTCATGCAATCTGATGATTCGATCGTGGTGGCGACAATTGCGTTTGGAATGGGCATCGACAAATCGAATATTCGGCTGCTGGTTCACTACAACTTATCCAGCAGCATCGAATCGTACGCGCAAGAAATTGGCCGCGCTGGTCGCGACGGTTTGCCTGCTCTTTGTCAAACGTTGTTCGTGGATGGCGATCAGTTCATCGTCGAAAATTTCGCGCGGGGCGATACACCGACGGAAGAATCGATTGACGAGCTGATTCAATTTCTTGCCGGCCAAGCGAGCGAGTTTTATATCAGCCACTACAGCGTCTCACACGATTTCGACATCCGTGACAACGTGCTGCGAACGTTGCTGACCTACATGGAGCTTGACGGTTTGCTCGAATCGATTGGCCCGCGTTATGATGCGTATCAGTTCAAACCGATAGTGGCTATGCCGACGATCGTTTCACGGTTGACTGGCCAACAGCGATCGTTTGTAGAATCGATTTTTGAAATGTCCGTTCGAAAACGAATTTGGACTGACGTGAATTTGCCGGTCGTCTGTCGTCGGCTCAACACTAATCGCGAGCAGGTTGCGTCAGCGTTGGACGATTTGGCTCAGCGCGGTTGGTTAGAATTGAAGGCCAGCGGGTTGATGCACGGTTATCGAAGAATGAAGCCAATCGAGCGGCCCAAGGTGCTGGCCAGGCAACTACTAGCGAGGTTGGTCGAACTGGAACATGCGGCCGTCCAACGTTGTCGCAGCTTATTACAGCTAGCCAGTGCGAACGAATGCCAAGCGGTGATGTTGGCCCGATACTTTGGCGACCGAACCACTCGAAAGTGCAAGACCTGTTCGGCCTGTCGCGTCGAGCCGATGCCGATGCCGCAAACGTTCGCCGATCGTTCAGTGCTTGGCTCATCGATCCCAAATATGATCGAACCATTGCAGACAAAATACCCTGAGCAATTCAAACATCCGCGACAAATTGCAAGGTTCCTGTGTGGCATCAGTTCACCACAATCGATCCGCAAACGGCTGACGAAGCTTGACGCATTTGGTTGCTGCCAGAAGTTGCCATTCGAGAGTGTGCTCCGCGACTACGAAGCGTTAATGAGCAATCAATGAAGTTGCTAGGACTTTCGCCGAATTAATTTATAGCGGTTGGGCGCAAGCCCTCCGGTTCTTTTACGACTGGCAAGATTACCTGCCGAAGAACCGGACGGCTTGCGCCGTTCCGCTATGGTTACGCTGCTTCGCCAATGTCCAACAGTAGCGGTTGGGCGCAAGCCCTCCGGTTCTTTTACGACTGGCAAGATTACCTGCCGAAGAACCGGACGGCTCGCGCCGTTCCGCTATTGGTTACGCTGCTTCGCCAATGCCCAACAGTAGCGGTTGGGCGCAAGACCTCCGGTGACGAGCAAAAATCATTCGTAGTCCCACTTCGAAACCCATGGGTCTTCCATCTCAATCTGGAATTGACGCAATTTGTCTTGATAGCGTTTCAATATTTCTGCAAACGCAGGGTCGCTTGCCAAGTTCTTTGTTTCATGGGGATCGCTGCGAATATCAAACAGCTCGAAAGCGGGACGATGAATGTACTGTTCAACCGTCTTCTGACCGTACAACGCATCCGGGCCCTTTTGAAATTGCGCTTGCCAGCTTGAAGCGATCCAAAGATCCGAGGCGAACGGAAACGGCAGCGGGCTTGCGATGTTCCAAATCAGCTTGAATTCGTCGTCGCGAATGACTCGCATTGGATAGTACATCTGAATTTCATGAAACGTATGCGAAGCGAAAATCGTGTCCCAATGCCGTTCGCTCGGTTTGGCCAGCACGTGTAGCCAGGACTTGCCATGATAGCGATCGAATTTAAACGGTCCTTTATGATTGTCCTTGGGCTGCGCCTCGGAGACTTCAGCAGGATGTTTCGTCGCAACCCATTTCTTGGGCGCATTGGTTTGCCGATCGAGTCCACCAGCGAAATCGAGTAACGTCGGCGTGATGTCGATATGACTGATCAACGCTTTTGACTTTACACCGCGTTCGGCGATGTAAGGATCGCGGACGACAAACGGGACGCGCAAGCCAGCTTCGTAGGCCGTTGTTTTGGCACCTGGAAAGGCCATGCCATGGTCGGACGTAAAGACAATCAGCGTCTTGTCGTAGAGATCGTGGTCCTTGAGCATTTGAACCAGTTTTGCGACGCCTTGGTCGATTCGAGCACACGACTGGTAGTACTGCGCCAGCTCTTCTCGTGTCTCTGCGTCGTCGGTCAAAAAGTAAGGCACTTCAACTTCATCCGGCGAAAAGAATTCCTCATTCACGCTTGGGTGCATCTTCTGGTCTTGAAGATTGCCGAACATGTTGGGAGGAAGCTTCAGCTTCGAATTCTTGTCTACAGTGTTGCTGCGATGTGGATCATCGGTGGCGAAGTATAAGAAAAATGGTCGGTCGTCAACACGAGTGATAAAATCTTGACAGTTTTCGGCCATCTGCACCGCGTTTCGAGAGCTGCCCGGCAGATAGCTTTCGAAGTGATAGACTTCCTCGGGAGCGACATGGTACTTGCCGACCTGCGCCGTTCGATAACCTTCATTGGCAAGGACGCGGGGTAAGGCAAGGCTGGCAACGTCGTCAAACGAAGCAAACTTGTGGAAGTCGTGCGCGTGACCGAATTGCCCGTTTTTGTGATTATGCAGCCCCGATAAAATGACCGAGCGACTAGCGCTGCAAGAAGCCGTTGTGGCATAAGCGTTTTGAAAGATGACTCCATCAGCAGCCAGCGCATCGATGGCTGGCGTCCGCGCAGACTTATCACCATAGCACCCCAACGTTGGGCCCTCGTCGTCGGCGATGATAAAGATTATGTTGCGTTCAGCGGCTTGCAGACGCCCTGACAAACAAAAAATGGTCAGACAACAAATCAACCGTGCGATGAAATACGATTGAAGCTTAAGCGGTTTAAGTGACATGCTATGATTTTTCGCGTTCGAGGATCGGCAAAAAAGTTTGGTTGCCTTAATGAAGTTTTGTAAGGAATAAAAAATGGAAGAAGCGACAGTTGACTTGCCGGGAATTTCACAATTCCGAATGGACTCTCAAGTCGCTATTGTAACTGGCGGCGGCAAAGGTTTGGGACTAGCGATGGCGGCTGGTTTGGCCTCGGCGGGTGCGAATATTTTGCTGGTCGGTCGCGATATCGAAATCGCACAGTTGCGGGCTGAGGAGCTGATCAAAAAATTTGGTGTTGATGCGATCGCAGTCGAAGGCGATGTTGTCAGTCTGAACGCCATGCAAGCGGTGGCCGCTGCTGCGATTGAGCGGTGGGGCAAGATCAGTATCTTAATCAACAGCGCCGGAATTAACATCCGTGGCTCCATCGACATGATGGCTCCAGATGATTTTGAGCAAGTCATGCGGACCAACGTTTCGGGTACATGGAACGCCTGTCGAGCGGTTTTACCAAGTATGAAACGAGCTCGTTACGGCCGGATCGTCAACATGGCCAGCACGCTTGGCACAGTTGGTTTAGCCAACCGAACAGCTTACGCGTCCAGCAAAGGGGCAGTGGTCCAGATGACTCGCGCCTTGGCGTTGGAAGTCGCTTCGCATGGCATCACTTGCAATGCAATTTGCCCGGGCCCATTTTTGACTGAGATCAATCGCAGTATCGTAGGAACCGAAGAAGCAAACCGATTTATTCTCGGCGCAGTCGCGCTGGATCGTTGGGGGCAATTGGAAGAAATCCAAGGCGCCGCGATTTACCTGAGCAGCCGCGCTAGCAGCTATACGACCGGTAGCCTACTGACGGTCGACGGCGGTTGGACTGCGCGTTAGTGAACGTCACGTAATAGATTTGCCGAATTGATTCCTAGCGGTAGGGCGCAAGCCCTCCGGTTCTTTTACGACTGGCGAGTTTACGTGCCGAAGAACCGGACGGCTCGCGCCGTTCCGCTATTGCTCGCGCCATTCCGCTAAAACTGTTGCTGACTCTATCCGTAGCCGCGACTTTGATTTAGGCTAATGGGTTCGAGACCACAACCCGAACCGCTCAAAACTCACCACTGCACGATATGTCCGAAACGCAGCCGCTGCATCTGCTCAACTTTACGCTCGACGGGCTCAAGGCCTGGTTGTCCGAGCATGGTCAGCCAAGCTATCGAGCCCAGCAGATTCTAGCCGGTGTACTACAACGCCGCGCTGCAGACTTCGATGCGATGACTGATTTGCCGAAAGCTTTGCGTACGCTGCTAGCAGAGCACTTTCAAATCTTCAGATCGACCATCGCAACCAAACAAACCGCCGACGATGGGACCGAAAAACTGCTGATCGAATTGGCGGACGGGAATCGAATTGAGTGTGTGATGTTGCGCGATGGTGAGCGGCGATCGATCTGTATCAGCTCACAAGTCGGCTGCGCAATGGGTTGCGTCTTTTGCGCTAGCGGACTTGATGGCGTCGAACGAAATCTTACGACTGGCGAAATTGTCGAGCAAATTGTTCGGCTGCAAAACCTGCTTCATCCAGATGAGCGAATTAGTCACATCGTCATGATGGGGATGGGCGAGCCGCTGGCCAATCTCGATCGCGTCCTGCCAGCATTAAATATTGCCAAGGACAGTAAGATCGGCTTTGGTATCAGCCCACGACGGATCACGATCAGCACCGTTGGCATTCCGCGAGCCATCGATCGACTGGCCGATGAGAACTCGCCGTTCCAATTAGCTGTCAGCCTGCATGCGCCCAACGACGAGCTGCGTTCGAAAATCGTGCCGGTCAATCTTCGGACGGGCATCGACGCGATTCTAGCTTCGGCTGAACGTTACTTTGAAAGCACCCGTCGTCGGCTCACCTTCGAATATGTCTTGCTCGGTGGAATGAATGACTCCGAAGAGTGCGCTGACGAATTGGTTCGCTTACTGCGAGGCAAAGTCGCAATGCTGAACGTCATACCGTATAACCCAGTCCCCGGACTCCCGTATCAGACTCCAGCAGCCAAGACGATCCACCGATTTCGTGAGATCTTGCTTGATGGCGGCATTAATGTGATGTTCCGCCAGAAAAAGGGGGACGCTATCCAAGCGGCGTGCGGACAATTGCGGCGCAAGCCTGAGAACTTGGTCACGTTGCAAATCCCAACTTGAATTTGTGATGATAAATCGGCATATAATTCTGATGATCGCTTGGCTCGTCGCGTGCGGGGCTGTTCAAGAACCAGCCGATGCACAGGAGCGGGAAGCTGGCAACAATTCGACTCAGCCCTTACAGATGATTGTTTGGGGCGAGCCGGTTGACAATGAGCCGGCGAGTATGCAGCGGACGTATTATTTAGAGCGTCGAATTGCACCGACAATGGGTTTCGGCGGTGCAAGTTGGCTGGTCCGATCCGAACGCGAATCGGAGGAAAGCGTCGCTGAAATGCTGGACAATCTTCAGGTCAAAAGCGGCATGATTGTCGCCGACTTCGGTTGCGGTGTCGGCTTCCACAGCTTGCCGTTGGCACAGCAAGTTGCCCCAGACGGCAAGGTTTATGCAATCGATATTCAAGCGCCAATGTTGCGTTCTTTAGTTGCCCGCGCCTTGGAGGCCCAAACGCTGAACATCGTCCCCGTGCTCAGCCGGGCTAATGTGCCGCAATTGCCGACTGAATTGTTTGATATGGTGCTGATGGTCGATGTCTACCACGAGTTGAATCGGCCGGCAGAAACGCTCCAGCAAATCCGGAAATCTCTGCGACCGGGCGGTCGAATCGCATTGGTGGAGTACCGCGGCGAAGATCCAGACGTGCCTATTTTGCCTGAACATAAGATGACTAAGCAACAAATTTTGAAAGAGTACCAAGCCAACGGTTTTGAATTGCGTTCTGAGTATGATGGCTTACCATGGCAACATTTGATGTTCTTTGGTGTGAAGGAAAATTAATTGGACGAAGTGGTAAAGAAGTTCGCGGCGAAAACGGCTAGCCCTGAAACCGACGTTGCGAACGAGTTGACGATTGTGCCTCCGACTCAATCGCTGGGCGAAGGCCTGCGAGCGTACGCGGCAGCACTCCAGCTTGACGATATCGAACCTTCGCAATTTGAGTTGTTGCGGCGGTATTGTGAGCTGGTTTGGCAGTGGAATACGCAGATCAATTTGACCCGACACACCGACGCGGAAACGTTCGTCAAACGTGATTTGCTCGATACCTGGCATCTGGTGAAACATCTCGCGGCGGGCGAACAAGTTCTCGATTTTGGCAGCGGTTCGGGCGTACCTGGGCTGACAGCGGCGATTTTGCGACCGGATTTAAAGCTGACGTTGTGCGATTCGGTACAGAAAAAAGCTCGCGTACTGCAAGCGATTGTCGACAAACTGAAATTGCCGGTTGAAGTTTTGGGGGTGAACGTCAAACAAGTTTTGATCGACCGGCAGTTCACAAGCTTAACCTCGCGCGCTGTCGGCTCGCTTTCGAAAATGTGTACTTGGCTTCAGCCGCATTGGCCGCACGTCGGTCGGTTGCTAACGATCAAAGGTCCAAGCTGGGTTGAAGAGCGCGGCGAAGCGAGGCATTTGGGCCATTTGAAAAACTTCGAGCTTCGCAAGTTAGTCGAATATTCGATGCCCGACCGTGATTCGAGCAGTGTGATCTTGCAATTGCGACCAAGTGAACCGGTCGCACCAATCAACCCGGTCGAACCAGTCGCTGAGTAATCGCGGTCGATTTAGCGTTGGCGATGTGCATGAGTTTGCTCAAGCACTTTTCAAACGCTTCGCCGATTACCGCTTCGCGACAGCAATCGTTTGCACACCGACTGCCGATTGATTGCGATTGTAAACAAACGCTCGAACTTCGAAGCTGCCGATCGCGTTTTCGGGCAACGTCAGTCGGACTTGAAAATCGCCCGCCGAAGTTGCTTTAACGACTTCGCTTACCAACGTGTCATTCGCTGCGTGGTAGATGTGCATCGCCTCGTCTTGGCTCAATGATGTTGAAAGTTCTTTTTCATCACGTTTGCGTTTGGCTGACGCCTTAATCAGCTCACTGGCAACATTTGGCAAGCGACCTCGTTTATATTCACATCGAACCACCAATTCGCCAGCGATTGGTAACTGGCCGTGGACGATTACTTGCTGCCCTTCTTCGTCGCGCGATGTTGTGCATTGCAACTCGACCGACTCGCTTTGCGGCATTCGCAAGGTGGGGTCACCGAGCAGATTGAGCAGCCAAAGATGCTCGCGTCTTTCTTGCAGCAGATCGTGACCGGCAGGGCTGAGCACCGTCGCCAACGTGTCGATCAAACCGCTCAGCGAACTGCCCGGCGCCTTCATCGCGTCCGTTTCGGATGCGTTGATCAAGTCTGGATGTTCGATTGTCGATTTTGCATTGCAAAGTATCTCACCGAGCGTCGCGGTATGCAGTGTAAAGGTTTCGTGCATCATTTGCTGGGCCAGCACGCTCATTCCATAAGGCATCGAAACACGCGAGGCAGCGATGGCGGCGATTGGTCCCTTGGGCTGGCGAATCATCTGTTCGGCTAAACAATCTCGCGACACATCCGCGGCGCCGGCGTAACATGAAAGCATCACCGCGATGCTGCCCGGCTGACTGGTCTGCAATGCCGTGACATCCTGGTTGGTCAATATTGGATAGTTGCCATCGGCAGTAAGAATCGTATCGAGCTGCTGGATATGACCGTGTCCAACGTAAACCCAAAGCAAGCTGCCGCGATTTATGCGATCGATGACCGTTTGACGAAAGGCGGCTGGCGGCGGAAAGTAGGGACTCGTTTGACTGGCGTGTGTCATCTGTAAATGAAATTGTGGCGGCAAGGCTTCGGTCAGCAAAGCGCGCGTAAACCCAGCGATCGCCATGTCGGCAAGCATCGAAAATCCGCCGATCCCAGCGGTCAAATCCATCTGGTGCGTCCAGTCGGCAGGGATCGATTTGGTTTCGTATGCGATACTGCGATCGAGCATCGCTTGCAATTGTTGCGAGCTATTGGCGGGAACACGGCCGACAGGGCATTCCGAGATCGAATCGTTATTCAAGTCGCCGTAAAAGTAATCTGTCGCAATGTATTCGTCGCCACCGAAATTGATCACGACTCGCGAAGGTTCATAAAAGGTTGGAACATAAACGTCATTGCTGATCGAATCGCTTGGCACGTCGATCGGCGGCATATCGCCAGCCAGCATAATCCAAGTCCGAGCCGCGCCAGCGCGAGCCGCAATGTCAGCGATCCGTTGACGTGTTGCAACCGCCGTGGCTGCCGGCGAGACCAGCCTGACAGCGTAGCCTTGCGAATTTCGATGTTCGCTCCAATTGACGCAGGCGTCTTGCCAAGCGGGCGGAACGACGACGACAACAAGCTTATCTACGCTCAGCGATTGGCTCAATTCGTCAGCGGCGAAACCAAGTTCCGCGATAGCGATTGATGCGATCAGCGTTAAGACAAAAACTGCGGCTCGTGTTAGCATGTGCCAGATCGCTTGAGTAAGGAAACCCGCTTAAAGTAGGCTTCTAAAATATTGGATAGGCTTCCTGACTGTCTCTCAGGCCTAATAGCAAAACTGCAGCTAGCAAAACTGCGAATGATATGCTGAGCGAATAACAGGCTGGAAGCTTATCCTACGTTTATCGTAACGATTGGCTTGCCATGGATCGATAGTGTTTTTTTGAACCGGTGAAGGGTTGCGGGCGGCAAAGCGACGATGAAAAAATCGGAACGAGCGGAATTGATTGCCAGGCGGCTGGAGTCGCTTTACCCAGAGACACCAATTCCACTTGATCATCATGACGATTTTTCACTGCTGATCGCCGTTTTGCTCAGCGCCCAGTGTACCGATAAGATGGTAAACCGCGTGACGCCGGGTCTTTGGGCTGTGGCACGAACGCCGGCCGAGCTTGTCGCGTTGGGCGAATCGCGGATTCGCGAAATCATTCGACCGTGTGGTCTGAGTCCTCAGAAGGCCAAAGCGATCGCGGCATTGTCGCAGATTCTGATCGATCGATTTGGCGGCCAAATACCTAGAACGCTTGAGGAGCTTGAAAGTTTGCCCGGCGTGGGACACAAAACGGCAAGCGTGGTCGTTGCCCAGGCGTTTGGCCAGCCCGCGTTTCCGGTTGACACGCACATTCATCGTCTTGCAAAGCGTTGGGGACTTTCCAGCGGTAAGAATGTGGTCCAAACCGAACGTGACTTGAAGCGGATTTTTCCGGAGTCGTCCTGGCAGAAGCTGCATTTACAGATCATTTTTTACGGTCGCGAGTTTTGTTCGGCACGGGGCTGCGACGGCACGGTTTGTGAACTTTGCCGGACTCTTTACCCGAAACGAAAACCATTGAAAAAATCGTAACCCTTCGAGCAGCGAAACTTTGGTTGCTTTGGTGGGTTTGAACTCAATCGCCGTTCGGCAAAGGATGAATGCGGCTACCGTATTGGCGATAATTCACGATACTGATGCTGTGAGACTCGCGGCTCGCAGATTTGACGGCATTTGGACGCTGAATATGCCGCTGAAACGAGTTTTTGCTTTGGAAAGTATTAGCTTTGTCGGAGGGGACGAACAATTCGGATTTTGCGGCTGATCCAGACGTCGTTTTGATGCTCAAGGTCCGTGATGACGACGCCAGCGCATTCGAAAAGCTTCTAAAACGTCACCAAGCGTCGATTACTCGGCTCATGATCGGCTGGGTCGCCAATCAACAAGCCGCTGAGGATTTGGCACAGGAAGTCTTCCTCCGCGTCTATCGTGCACGAAAAAGCTACCAGCCGACCGCAAAATTCACGACGTGGCTCTACCGAATCGCCAATAACGTCGCCAGCAACGCCGTCCGCGACAAAAAACGCCGCCGCGAAATCAATCTTGGCGGCCGCGCAACAAATATGTCGACTGCCATTGGTATGGAGCAATTGGTCATGGCAGCTAGTGAATCGCTGCCAACTCGGTCGCTGGACAAATCTGAACGTGCTGAGATGGTCCAGCAAGCGGTCATGGCGTTGGGCGATAACCAACGCATCGCCTTGATGCTCAGCCGTTTCGAAAACATGTCGTATCAGGAAATTGCCGACACGATGGACCTGAGCGTCAAAGCGATCAAATCGTTGCTCAGCCGCGCGCGCGGGAACCTCAAAGTCCTGTTGGAGCCGTATTTGGAAGAAGGCACACCACCGCATCACGAAAATGATTACGATGGTGAACAGAGCGTTGAGGCCGATTAGCGGATGCCTTTCTTTTACAGGCTTGAAGTAGTACGATGGCCTCTCAAGCAGTCTGGAACGAGTATTTGCGAATTGAACAATGAGTTCTCAGCCTATTACTTCTGATCACGATCTAGAGCTGTTGTCGGCATATCTTGATAACGAGTTGCCAGCGGGCGATCGAGCCGACCTGGAGCGACGTTTGGTCGACGACGAGCCGCTACGTCTTGAACTCAAAAAACTTCGAAAGGCGTGGGACTTGCTCGATGAAATGCCTGACACCAATGTCAGCAAGCAATTCGCTACATCGACCATGCAATTGATCGCTCAAAAGCTAGACGAAGAAGTGCTAGCAGTTACCGATTCGCAATCCTATCGCTGGTCTGGCCGGCGAACAGCGGTAAACTTTGTCACTACTCGATTGCTTAGCCGTCCCGTCGTATTGACCGCTTTAGTAGGTTGTATCATCGTCGGTTTGCTGGCTGGCTGGCGAACCCGGCGAAAGGCTAATCACGAGCAGCTTGAATCGATCGCAACTGCCGCTGTGTTGCCTATGATTAAGGTCTTTCCAGATCTGAAACTCGCTCAGCCGCTGGCAGATTTTCCTTTGTTGGTCCAATTGGCGCGGACCGATATTGTCGAAAATAAGATGCCGCTGCCGCCAGCAAAATCGGCCGATATTCCGCAATGGCTGGAGCTGCTGGACCCCAGCGACAAGGAATTGCTGCGGATTCGCAGCGACGAATTGCGTCGTTTGGAAACCTCGCAACGGCGTCAGTTTGTCCAGGCTGGAGTGGCAATTCTAAGCGGTTCCTCCGATCCCGAATTGATCGACTCAGCGATGCTGATGTCGCTGGTCTTTGAGTCGCTCGATGCCGATCGACGGGCGGAGATTTTGCAGTTGCCACCAGAAGAACGAATTGGCGAAATCGAAGAGGAAGCGTATCGCAAAGTCGCGTTTTGGTATGCGGGAAATTTGAGTCCGCTGGACCGCGATGCAATAGAAGAATGGGTCAATGACTATTTGCTTCCAGTTTATGAGCTACAAGGCCGAGGACGATTTGCCGTCAATGCGGTCGGGTGGTGGATGGAACAAATTTCGTTGCGAGGCGCTTCAGAGACAAATCTGCAAAGCGACTTAGTCGAGCTGTTAAAGACGACGTTATCGTCGCAAGCCAAGACGATCTTGCAGGGCATCTCCGAGCAGGGACAGCTTTTTGTCATTGGCATTTGGGCCTTGCACGTTATTGGCGATCTTCGCGAGCCAAGCAATCAAGAGATCGTCGACAGCTATCTTTCGTTAAGCGATGACGAAAAGAATCGAATCGATCTGAGTGATGCCCAGCGAGCCGGCAAAGATCTTTTGCGAGGACCATATCGCGACAAAATTCGCCAGCGAACAGGCGACGAATAGGTCTCAGACGAACAGTCATTGCGCTCGCAACGCTTTTGATTAGGAAATTGTCCCGAATTAATTTCCGTGTTCACGATCTGATTGCAAACCGAATGAACCCGTTGGGTTTTTCATTACGGCGTCGTGGCTTTAGATCACGAAGCTGATTCACCGATGAGAAAATTTCATGGGGGGCCAAGTGCAGATTTAGGGCAATGTGAGCAGACTTGACCTGCTGAGCCGCAGTAGGGAATCTTGCGGATTTTCATCGGAGCAATTAAAGTCTTCGCTGCTCAATTCGCAAACGCGCGAGTATTAATTTTCTCTAATGAATGTCGATCGCGAATGAATCAACTTCCACCAGCCAATGTTCTGAAGTACGCAATTGGAGGCGATCACGCGGGCTTCGAATTGAAAAAGGAAGTCGCTGCCTTATTGACGAAGCTTGGCGTTCCATTTGTCGACTGCGGAACTTTTAATTGTGAGCCGAGCGATTTTCCTGACTTTGCCGAAGCAGTCGCGGAAAAGATCATCGCCGGTGAAGTAGATCGAGGAATTTTGATCTGTGGATCGGGAGTCGGCGTTAGTGTTGCAGCCAACAAATTTCCCGGCATCCGCGCGTCGCTCTGTCACGATACTTACAGCGGTCGTCAGGGGGTCGAGCACGACGATATGAACGTCTTGTGCATCGGGGCTCGCGTCATCGGGCCAGAAGTGGCCTTCGAGATCATCAAAGCGTTTTTGGCGGCACGCTACGCACCGCAAGAACGGCACGCACGACGGCTGCAAAAAATCATTGACATCGAAAAACGAATGCTGTGCGGTGGCAAGTGAATGAGTCGCGATGCGTTGTCGTCACGGGTTCATCGTCCGGAATCGGACAAGCGATCGCGCAGGCGTTTGCCGATCAAGGCGATCGCGTTGTAATGCATGGTTTTCAAAATCGTAACGGGTTGGAAACGCTGGCACGACGCTATGCCAGCGATCGTTGCAAAATCTTGCAAGCAGATTTGAGCGATGTCGCAGCGTCACAGCAGTTCTATCTCGATGCACTCGCGTGGGCTGGATCGATCGACGTTTGGGTGAACGCTGCGGGGGCCGATGTATTGACCGGTCCGCTGAGCGAGCTGAGTTTCCTTGGTAAGCTTGAACAGCTTTGGCAGGTCGATGTTCGCGGCACGATGTTTTTGAGCCGTCTAGCTGCTGCCGACATGGCGGCCGGGCCTCAAACGCCGAATCAGAAGCCTTGCATAATCAATATCTCGTGGGACCAAGCCTCACGAGGTATGGCCGGTGACAGCGGTCAGTACTTCGCAGCCACTAAGGCCGCGATCGAAGCCTTCTCGCGATCGCTGGCGATGAGCGTCGGACCGAAAGTTCGTGTCAATTGTATTGCACCAGGCTGGATAAAAACAGCCTGGGGGGATGAGGCAAGCGAAGCATGGCAACGCCGTGCAGTCGGAGAATCGTCGCTCGGACGTTGGGGCACGCCCTCTGATATCGCTGCTGCCGCAATCTGGCTTGCAAGCCCTCTAGCTGAGTTTGTGAACGGGCAAACAATCGCCATCAACGGTGGCTGGCAACCTGCATATTAACATCCGCGTTGTGAGTCTGTGAAATCGCGATGCCGATGATCTTTAGGACGCGGCTGGCTGTTCTACCACGCGAGTGCTTCGTAGACGTCGGTACTCGGAAGTTCGGCGAATGATTTCGTCGGTGATAACGGCTAGCAATAACGCGACACCGATGACGATGAATTCATAGCTGTTGGGAATCTGCAACGCCCCAATCGCGAGGAACAACGAACGCATGACGGCCGTTCCAATGATCACACCAAAGACTGATCCGGTTCCGCCGCGCAACGAACAACCACCAATTACCGCCGCCGCGATCGCGTACATCTCGTAAACATTTCCTAGCTGAGAAGGTTCAACGCCGTTGAAATCAAAGACGAACAGAATTCCTGTGAATCCGGCCAAAAGCGAGCAAATTACGTAAGCGAATATCGTCATCCGGTCAGTCGATATGCCGCTGAATCGGGCCGCTTGTTCGTTGTTACCCAGCGCCATTAAATATCGACCCCAAATCGTTTTGTTCAGAAACATCCAAGCTAACACGGCGGCGATCAGCAAGAACAGCCCTGCGATCGGCAGCTCGATCCATTCGAAAAATGGTAATGTTTGCGGTTGGTTGCTCGCATCTAACACAAGCTCGTGAGTCACACGGTCGCGTTCGTAAAAGCCCCAGTTACCGCGCGAAATGTAAGCGATCCCAGGCAATGGAAAAGAAAACGCGACTCCGGTGAACATTGATTTGGTTTGCTCCATCGTACCACCGAAACCCATCGGTTGATCGTTTGTCAGGACCCGCGCTAAACCACGATAAATCATCAGCCCGCACAGCGTCACGACGAAGGGTTGTAGTTTCGCTTTGGTGATCAACAAGCCATGCGTTAAACCGATCAATAAACTTACGAGCAAAACTAAACCAATGACGACGAACATCGGTCGGTGGCGAAACTTTTCGAGCCGCAAAACTGTGTTTGGCTCCAATTGCAAATTTGGCTCGCGAAGCGTAACGAACATTTTTTCTGCTTCGGTTCGAACATCCAGCACCGTTCCCTCGCTGGCGCCGCCGTAACGGTTCGTGAAACTCAACCGGTCATCACGACGTGCATCGAGCGACCCGGCGGCGAATTCTAGTTCGCTCAACCGAGGGTCTTTCTGCCAAGCGGTAATCGCGACGACATTGGCCGACTGATCGACTGCTTCCCAGTGCTTGTCCAAAAACAGGAATACAAGACAACCGCTAAGCCCGATAACCGAACCAATCGAAAGATCGATCCCTCCGGTAATGATGACAAACGCGACACCGAGACTGCAAAAGCCAAACAGGCTAGTCCAGCGAATGAGCGACTTGATATTGTTGTCTGACAAGAACCCAGAGTTCAGCGTCGCTGTGCCAAGCAGTACGACAAACAGTAAAGCTAAGATGCCAAGATTTTTTAGTTGCATAATTTACGAGCCGCACGGTGCTTGCCGCGGGTTTTCATGGTTAAAACAGTTTCGGCCAATACTAGCGGCTAACGCCTTGCCGCTCTCTAACGCAAAGCCGATGCGGATTCGCCGACGAGCCCAAAGGCGAGATTTGTTACCGCTTGTTCAGTCAGTTCGCTTCTCGCCAGTGAGCCAACGATACGTCGATCGTGCATGACCAACGCTCGATCCGACATGCCAAGGATTTCTTCCATTTCGCTCGATGCGAACAAAACCGCTGCGCCGTTGCTGGCCAGTTGTTCCATCAACGCATAGATCTCTTGCTTGGCACCAATGTCAACGCCGCGCGTCGGTTCGTCCAGCAGTAGTACTTTGGGATTGCACAGCAGCCACTTACCGAAGACTACCTTTTGCTGATTGCCCCCAGACAAAAAGGCCGCTGGCTGACCGAGCCTCGGCGTTTTGATCTTCAGCAAATCAACTTGTATGTTGGCCATCCGTCGATCGGCAGCGGCAGCAATCCAACCGAACTTTGAACGGCTGCGCGTTGAAGGGAGTGTCAAATTATCGCCCACACTCATCGCCGTAAGCAGCCCATGATGGCGTCGATCTTCTGGTACCAATGCCAGCCCGGCGGCGATCGACGCGCGAGGCTGATTCAATCGCAACGCTTGACCATCGACTATCACTGTGCCGCTTGTCGCTGGGCGTAATCCCATGATGCATTCAAGCAATTCAGTGCGGCCTGCACCGACCAACCCCGCCAGCCCGACGATCTCACCGCCACGTACATTGAAATTGATCGTCGCGCCGTGGCTGCCTTGAACAACAAGATTTTGAACCACCAAGCGATCTTCGCCACAAGGATGCGAAACGTGGGGGAACAGCTTATTGAGATCGCGACCCACCATCGCGCGAACCATCGACTCGTGTGTGATCTCTTCCCGCTGCATCGATCCAGCATTCTCACCGTCGCGGAGAACTTCGACTCGATCGGACAACATCGCGACTTCGGCCAAACGATGCGAGATATATAAAACTGAAACTTGTTGGTCACGTAATCGTGCGATCAGATCAAACAGACTTTGCGATTCTTTGCCCGAAAGGCTGCTAGTCGGCTCGTCCATGATGATCAGCCTTGCGTTGGTCGAAAGCGCCTTCGCAATTTCTACCATTTGTTGTTGACCGATCGACAGCCGATGAACGAGTGTCGTCGGAGGCAAATCCAAACCGACTCGGCGTAACCAAATTTCTGCATCGCGATTCATTCGCGTTTCATAAATGAATCCAAATTGTTGCGGTTCGCGTCCGAGAAAAATATTCTGAGCGATCGATAAATTGTTGGCTAGATTGAGCTCTTGATGAATCAACACGATCCCGGCGGCCAAGCTTTCTGCTGGCGATGTAAAACGAGTCTCGCGGCCATCGAGCCACACTGATCCGGAATCAGGGGCGTGGATACCGGCAAGCACTTTCATTAACGTGCTTTTGCCAGCACCGTTTTCGCCGATAATTGAAACCGTCTCGCCACGATCGACGCAAAGGCTAACGCCGCGCAGTGCTCGTACGCCAGGAAAGTTCTTTACGACGTCGCGAAGCTCGATCACGTTAGCGTTGCTCCATGACATAAGCTGGCGGAATCGGTTTGTCAGCCAGTTCATCGATCACGCCGCGACTGCGTTCCTGAGCATTAGTGACTTCCAGTTTTCCGACAAACAAAACGACTTTACCGCCTTCAGGAATCGCCCGTTTGATTAGTTTCCCCACGTCGCGACCGGCCATGTAATTGTTAGTGCCAATATAGAAGTCTCGATTGGAATTGGGCGAGTCGGCGTCTTGGCAGATGACCGGCATTTTGTCGGCGGCTTGGTTAATCATCTCCACTTGATTGGCGCCGTTGATTGGACTGATTGCAAGTCCTTGACCGTTGTTGTTGATCAATTGCTCGATCTCCGTTTTCTGCTGTTCGACCGTCGCATTGCTCGGCATCGCGACGCGGCATTCGGCGTTGAAAATTGGATTGGCTTTTTCGACACCTTTTTGACACAGCACCCAGAACGGATCGATGCTGTTGGTGATCAACGCCAGCTTCACTGGTTTGGACGTGTCATATTCCTGCTCGGATTCAAAGGTCGGACCGTTGCCAGCCAAGATCGCTTCGGTGTCGGCTTTGAATTGCTGAATGTTATCCGCAGTAACAACCGTGTGCGGAACGTAAATCAGCTTGCTGTCTGGAACTGAGACCGGTTGTTGGCGAGCCATCGCGGCAAGGTATTCAACCGATTTATAGCCGAAGCGATAAGGTTGCTGAGCGACTGTGCCATAGATCTTGCCGTCGGTAATACCGCTGAGCGTTTCAGAAGTTTCGTCGAAGCCGACAATTGCGATCTTGCCGACCAAGCCGCGATTTTCTAACGCGGACAGAATGGCTGGCGGATTGTAAGCCCACAAGCCGACCATGCACGCGATATCTGGGTTGGCGATTAGGGCCGATTCAGGGTTTGATTTGGCTAGCGCAAGATCCTTGTTGTCAGTAATGATATCGAGGACTTCGTACTTGCCGACCTTGGCCGGCATCGCATAGCCGACACCCGGAATTTCTCGTTTGTTAGCCGACGCGGAGGAAGACGACGCGGTGCTAGTTTCCGATCGACATCCATTGAGTGTGCAGGTAAGGATGGCAAGCAACGCAAATCTGGCGGAATGACTTAGCGGATTTACGAAACCAGGCATTGAACTTTTAGTAGGCATGGCAAATTTATATGCGAAGAGGATCGAACGTGAAGCCGTCGAAATCACGGCTCGCTTGATTGTAATCGATATAGCAGTGTGGAGAGAGGCGAGTGAACAAGAGGAGATAAACAAGAGTTTTGGGAGCAGGACAATTTAAACGTCCACTCGCAACTCAACTCTCAACCCAATCTGCCGCATCATGACTTGGCGTGTTATGCTAGGAGAACGTCTTGATTGCGAAGCGAATACTAATGAGGATGATGACTACGCGATGATTGGTGAGCCGCTGCACAGCCCGTATGATCTGAATTTTCGTCTTTTCGGATTCTCTATTCGGGTCACGTGGCTCTTTTGGTTACTCGCAGCTGCCATCGGATATCAGTTGTGCGTCGTTTATGATCGAGCGTACGCACAAAAAGAGCTTGAGTCGCCAGGCACCGCGGCGCTGTTGCTGATTTGGACCGGAGCAGTCTTCCTGTCGGTTTTGGTGCATGAGCTTGGCCACGCGTTTACGATGCGGCATTTCAATATCGACTCGCACATCGTGCTTTATCACTTCGGTGGCTTGGCGATACCGAGTCATTTCAAGCGATACACACCGGGCCAGCGTCAACGAAATGGATACGCACCGCAAGCGCAATTATTGATCTCGCTGGCTGGTCCAGTCGCACAACTTTTACTGGCCGTTGTTGTTGCCGTTTCAGCGCATCTGATGGGTTACACTTATCCGTTTTCATGGATTTCAGGAAGTTTGGGAGCCGACCTTTCAGAGCTCAGCATGCCTGCCACAGCGACGACACGTGCAATGATCGACTTCATTATCCTCCCAAGTGTCTATTGGGCGCTACTAAATCTTTTACCAGTCCTGCCACTCGACGGGGGACGGATCACTCAGCACGCGTTGGCAATTTTTCGTCGACCGAACAGCTTGTATGAAGCGTCCATGGTCAGCATGGTGGTTGCATTTTTGGTCGCGTTGTGGGGCATGCAATCGCAACAACCATTCCTTGGAATCATGTTCTTGATGCTGGGGATCAACAACCTGCAAACATTGCGCGGCGGTATCAATAATTTCTAACCGCCTTTAAAACCATTAAAAAGATTGGTGTTTTTGTAAGCGTTGACGATTAGGACGCGCGCAAGAATCTTTCATCGATTCGACTCTACTGGCTGCTTCGGTGCATCGATGTGTTCTTCGGATTTCTGGAAATCAATCAACATCCAATCAAGTTATCCCGCTTGAGGTGTGAAGTTGCAAACTCCCAGAGAAGGAGGCACACAACGTCACGGATTCGTAAACATGGTGACGCGTGCAAACGGTCTGAAAAAATTTTATGAAATTTGGTCATAAAAACATGCTAATGGATGTTGCAATGATTGGCTTACTTCGTACAAATACAACGCTATCAAATGTCTATCTTGTTGATAACTTGTTCACAGACGTTTTTGACCGTCATGACTGACCCTGAAATGGGGTGATTCAAAGCGTTGAAAGCGATGTTAAAAAGTTGAGGCAAGGTTTTTTGTTTCCGACCATTTGCGTTTGAGCGATTGCGATCCACTGCTTCGGATCAAGATTGTGAGCGAGTGGTCAATAACGTTTAGCGGAGGAGTTATCCGTGGCCAAAAAGGGTGGAGCGCCAAAAGGTGCTAAGAAGGCGTCGAAAAAAGTTGCTAAGAAGGCAGTCAAGAAGGCTGCTAAGAAGGCTGTAAAGAAAACAGCTAAGGCAGCAAAGAAAAAAGTAGCTAAGAAAGCAGCGCCAAAGAAGGCTGCTAAGAAGAAGGCTGCTAAGAAGTCTGTCAAGCGAACCGCGACCAAAGGCGGTATGGCCTAGGCCAACCGAGCTTTGCGACGCCGTTCTTGATGGCGTGAATAAAACGATCGCACAAGCCGCTGAGTTTTGCAACTCGGCGGCTTTTTGTATTGAATAATTGCGAGCAACAGGACGTAGCGAACTCGTCAAGAGTTTCGCTTTGTACTTGGCGACTTTCGCTTCGTCGTAATGTCTCGGCTTGAATCGTTGGTTTCAGCGGTTGAATAACGAGCGAACGAATCGCAATTCAATGTCGCACAACTTTTCATCGCGAGACGCATGTGTTAAAGTCGAGGGCGTCGTTTTTTGCTTGAGTTTGCTTGTTTTGAGGTTTGAAAATGGCTTCGGTTTACATTGCTGATGAAAAAAGGACGTTGAAGGACACGGATGCCATCCGCGAATTCCTTGCTCCATTTGGAATTTGGTACGAGCATTGGGAGGTTGCTGGACGCTTACCCGAAAACGCCACCAACGAACAAATTCTCGAAACTTATGCACCGGAAATCGGGCGGCTTAAGGAACGCGGCGGCTTTGTTACTGCGGACGTAATCAACGTTTGCAACGAGACACCAAACCTCGATGCGATGCTCGCGAAATTCGACAAGGAACACACGCACAGCGAGGATGAAGTCCGATTCACAGTCAGCGGAAAAGGAGTCTTCCATATTCATCCCGATCATGGGCCAGTTTTTGAAATTACCGTCGAAGGCGGTGACTTGATCAACGTCCCGAAGGGAACGCGACACTGGTTCAATCTTTGCACTGAGAGACACATTCGGTGCATCCGATTGTTTGAAGACGCCAGCGGGTGGACACCGGAATACATCGACAGCGGTGTTCATGTTCGATATCAGCCGCTCTGTTTCAGTGCGTCGCAGATCCCATCGGATTCAAAACTCGACTCGGTGATCAAGATTTGATCGACTCAGCCATCAAAATTATTTTGCTTGATGTTGAAGGAACAACGTCGAGCATTGCATTTGTCTACGAGCAAATGTTTCCTTATGCACGGCGGCAGCTAGTCGATTATTGCCAATCGCATTGGGGCGAGTCGAGCTTGGTCCAAGCGATTGAACTGTTAGCTCAAGACGCTGGGTTTCAATCGTCCGACGCTTGGTTTGCAAGCCACGCAGAACTTACGCCGCAAAAAATTGTGACCGATTTTGCAGCTCAGTTGATGGACAGCGACAGCAAGGCAACAGGACTGAAGTCGCTGCAAGGCTTACTCTGGCGATCGGGTTTTGAAACAGGCCAGCTCCGGTCGCACTTGTTCGATGATGTCTTGCCTGCGTTGGTCCAATGGCAATCGATGGGAATTGCATCGGCGATTTACTCATCAGGCAGCGTGACGGCGCAGCGACTCTTTTTTGGGCATTCGATCGCAGGTGATTTGAATCCGTACTTCGTCGCGAATTTTGATACGACGATCGGCAACAAACGCGAGACGGACTCGTACCGCCGGATTGCGGAACAGTTAGCCTGTGACCCACCAGCGATTCTTTTCCTCAGTGATATCGCAGCAGAATTAGACGCTGCAAAACTGGCCGGGATGCAAACCGTGGCCGTAGTCAGGCCCGGCAACGCGCCGCTTCCGGAAGATTACGTTGGAGAAAGAATCGAGAGTTTTGAGGAATTGTGAATCGATTTGGCAGACCTGGCGCGTAGTGCGAAAGGAAATCACACAACTCTCAATTCTCAACCAGCCAGCGGAATGTCCGAATCGAAAACGCGGATTGTTTCCCAGTTCGGTTTGAATTTCTCGATGAACTTCAAATGTCGCGCTGCGATCTGATACAAATCGTGCGAGTCTCGCGAATCGAAAACAACGTGCAGAGCGACGTGATAGTCGTGGTCGTTGACCGGGCGTTTAAGTTCTGGATTTAGCGTTCCAGCCGAATAGTAGACCGTTCCTGGATGACCGGTCAAAAATTCTTGACAGCCGTCGAGCAATTCTTGAACGAGGGCTGGCGAGCCGTCCTTGAGCTTGAAAAAAACGATGTGTGCGAGATGCATTTGGTTCTTCATTAGGGGAAAATTGGGTTTGGCGACAGTTTAGCCGATTGAACCGGCCAATTACAGCTTTCCTGACCAACGACCGCAGAATTTCGCCAAAACCGCTTCCCGCTCCTCGCCAAGCGTCAGGTTGGTCGGCGGTTCGCAGTTCACATTCATTGCAATCGTTGTATTCGTTTGGTATCCCTAACCAAAATGGCTTTCATGCCTGATCGGTGCCGACGAAATGCTGATGTAAACAGCAGATTTTACTATCGAAATACGGCTCCGACGCAATTACAATGTGGGGCTACTCGGATTTTTCGACGCGGGCATCTATCCCGCGACGATCCAACCATCCTACGACCGGACCGCTAGCGACGTAGCCGAACTTATGGAATTAAGCTCAATCCTCTTCCTCGTGTTGGTGTTTGTCGCCTTCATCTTGATGATCTTTTTCGTCGTCAAGGGATTTTCGTCCCTTGGGGTCGTGCACAGCATTTTAATGGTCTTGCTGTTCCTCTTTTCGTTGACGTTTATGTTTTTATCGGCAATCGTCCACCAACGGCGAGTTGATGAAGTCCATCGATTCGATCGGCTTGAAAAGCAAAACAAGCTGCTGCTGGCCCAACAAACACAAATTAAGTTCGGTGACCTCACAGCGCCAAAGGCTGACAATTCGACGTTGCTTCCGTTGCTGAGCGAGCTTGGCCGGTTGAATTTGGCTCGTGGTCGAGCTTGGAGAGGCGCCAGTGCTCAGAGCTACGCGAACGGTTTGGCGACCATCTCGCTCGCACCAGCCGCGCCGCCTGTCAACATCCCAGCCGGTGCACCCACAGTGCCAGGCCTTGCCGCTGTGGCGCCTGACAGTTTATCGCCTGAATTGGTCGTCTATGCGTTTGGCGAAGGTCCCTCGATCGACGGTCGCATCGTCCCACAGTTTTACTTGGGCGAATTTTTCGTCGCCGAAAGTCAGGGTGGAACCGCAAAACTGCGCCCGACGATCAGCCTGACCCCGTCGCAAGAACAAGCTCTTCAAAATAACCAGTTTCCACGATGGTCGATCTACGAATTGATGCCACTGGATTCACACGTCGCCTTTGCGGAGCCAGACAGCAAGCCTAGCGAAAGCGAAATTTACGGTCGCATGGCTCCCGAGACCATTTCGCGTTTGCTAAACATGCCTCTGTCAGTGCTAGAAAAATCGCCTGCTGAGATGACTGCCGAAGAAGCGTACAACGCATCCGTTCTCCAATCCTATCTACTAGACGGTCAACGTGCCCCAGAAGGAACGTTGCCTGAAGCGATCTGGTTGCGTATCAAATTTGTTCAAGAACATACAGTTGCCGTCGACAGCGAAGAAGTCCGAAATGCACTCGAAGGCGGATACTTTGACATTAGCGGTCGTACCGTGGACGCTCGATTGAAGCGCGGTAAAGATCAAAGCTCGATTCAGTTCAAAGCCGGATCGCAAATTGTTTACGCTCGCGAACCTGCCGAAGACTTGATCAAGGCTGGCGTAGCACAATTGATCGAGCCAATCTACGTCCGTCCGTTGAACGATTACGCTTACCTTTTCAAGCAAACGCAATTGCGAATCAACAAGGCAACGCAGGACATCGAGCTAACGCAGCGCGAAATCGCCAGAACGACTCAGACTGAATCAGTCGGTCGAGAGCAAATCGTGGCGAAACAAGCCGAACGAAAAATGCTCAACGAAGATCTGACTCAGTTAGAAAACGAGCTGGCAGTCGTCAAGTCGGAATCGGAATCGCTGGACCAGCAAGTCTCGACTGTCAAAGCCGAGTTAAGTGCGCTCTTTCAACGCAGCCAAGAGCTTTATCGACGTTTAGTTCGGACTCAACAAGCCTTCGCGTCCGGCGTAAATTAGTTGCTTGCAGAACCGCACCAACGTTTCTCACGCGGCGAATTCAACGCCGGTGAAACCAGTGGCCAACTCTATTCCACTCCGCTTGGCGAATGAAGTCGTTCGTTCGCTTCGTAGGCCCAAGGGCTTGTCGGAGCAAGTTCGATAAATCGCTGCCAATGGTTAGCGGCTTCGATAGGTCGATTGAGATCGTCAAGCGTTCTGGCGAGATGGTAATGTACGTCAGGATATTGTTCGTTTTGAGCGAGCGCGCCCTGAAATGCGGCGACCGCCAAGTCGGCTTGCCCCAGCTCGACCAGCACACAACCTAAATTCGCGCGGGCCTCAATAAAATCGTTGTCCAGCTCCAATGCCGCGTAGTAACGTTCACGGGCCGCGGTCGTTTCGCCCAGACGGTAAAGCAACTCCGCGAGGCTGAAATGCAACTCCGGTTGCGGACCGTTTTTCGCCAGCAGGACACGGAACCACTCGACAGCTTCTTCTAATTTGCCCTCGTCTTCGGCCTGTTCGGCCAACTGAAACAGTGCGTCGCGATCGAGCGCATCAGCAGCGGCTTGTTCCGAATCGTGCTGCAAGCGTTGAAAAGCAGAAATCGAAACGATCGCAACGCCATCGTCAGATTCGTCCTCTAGCTCGCCGACTTCTCCATCTACGATTGCCAAATCGGGCTGCGAATCAAAATCGATTCGCGTTTGTCCCTGCCAATCGATCCAGCCGCCTTGATAACGAACCATCAGCGCTTGACCATCAAGATGAATGTCCCACCGACGGATTGACTGCAGTCCCTCGTCATTGAATTTGGCGAGTAGCGACTTGAGCTGCTTGACGATTGAATCCGCCGACAGACCGGCCAGATTCCATTGCCTCAGCTGGCGAGCACTCTGCAGCCCTTCGAAGTCAAAATAATGCAGTCGATGTACGACCCGAACCGGATTGAGCAATCCGAGACGAATCCAGCGACGAATTTCTCGCAGCGGCGTGTCGGCCAACTCGGCAAGCATTCGCGGCGTGTATCGACCGGACCCGGTTTGGCCGGCATCGTCAAATCCAAGTCGCGACCAAAAGTCGGCTTCATCGACCAATTCAACAAAGCCGTCATCGATGCGACGTCGCGTTTCGGGATCGATTCGTTCGACAAGATTTCGATCAGCGTCAGCGCCCAGAACAATACAGTCGGCGCCGATAAAGCCTCTTTCGACCGCTGTCGCCCCGCGTTGTTGTAGCAGTTCAATCGCGTCAGCCCGACGCATCGCGGCGAGTTTGCCGAGCAAGGCAATTTGCAAGCTAGCTGGCCAGGTTTCCTGCAGGACGTCAACGGTTTGGGGATGATTGCTAATTGGTTTATCCATTTATCTGCCGAAATGCCAGCCTTTCAACGGCCAACGCCACGTCGCCAAGATACCAAATAGACTGCTAACGATCGAGCGGAAAATCGCTCAACGTCATCGGCTCATTGTTAAACGATCGCATCGGTTGAGGCACGCAAAATCCAAAACTTTAGTCAATGAGCTGAAATTTCAGTCGATTATTTTCGGTCTGCGTTACATTTTACTCATGCGGTGCATTCTGCTCGATCGATACAATACGATGTCCACCCTATTGGCAATTATTAGATCGACGCGTGAGCACCGAAGTCCCCTACACGAACCAAGATTCCTTGCTAGCTAACCTGCGACATGTCATCGAAGGTTGGGGGCGGGCGGTCATCGACATGGTCGACGCGGTTGGCGACTTTTCACTGTTCGTTTGGCAGATGATCCTTTGGATGACGACCAGCCGTCCTCGTCGAGGCACGGTCTTGTCGAACTTTTATTCGGTCGGTGTGTTGTCATTGCCAGTTGTTATGCTGACCGGGCTGTTTATTGGAATGGTGCTCGCTCACAACAGCTATTTTCAGTTCAAAAGTATCGGCTTCGAATCGCGGATCGGTGCCGTTGTTAACCATTCGTTAGTCCGCGAGTTGGGACCGGTCTTGGCAGCCACAATGCTTGCTGGACGTGTCGGTTCGGCGATGGCTTCGGTCTTGGGAACGATGCGAGTGACCGAGCAAATTGATGCGCTGACCAGCATGGGTGCCAATCCAATTCATTACTTGGTGGTCCCGCGATTTTTGGCCTGCGTCATGCTGATTCCCGCGTTGACGATCATGGCAGATTTTACGGGCATCGTCGGCGGCTATTTTTACAGCGTGGTGATCATGCACGTCGATCATTCGCAATATTTGCGAATCACGCGAGATGTTGTTGGCATCTACGATTTTTTTGCAGGGATCACAAAGAGCTTCTTTTTTGGTGCAGTGATAGCAACCGTCAGTTGCTATCGGGGCTTTCATTGCGAACCAGGTGCAGAGGGCGTTGGCCGCGCCGCGACGACTTCTTTTGTGATCAGTTTCGTTTTGATTTTAGTACTTGATTTGATCATGAATATCTTGCTTGATGCAATTTACTTTTCGTTCTGGCCGCGGGGAGCGAAGCTGTTTTAATCATGCCAGCCAAATCGCCTTCCGATCGAGATCGATTATTCGCTGAGACCGAATCAATAGCTGATTCGTTCGAGGACGCGTACATCGATGCCGAGCAGCTTTTTGACGGCGAGAAACAAACGTCACCTTCCAGCGATGACGATCCGCAGAGCAAGCGACAGTCAACTTCAAAGTCACCACAAGGCAACGAGGTGCTTGTTGAGTCGGTCGATCTGTCGATCATTTTCGGCAAGCAAACAGTGCTTGATCGCATCAATGTTGCCATCCCGCGTGGCCAGACGCTGGTCATCATTGGCGAGAGCGGTTGTGGCAAAACGATGTTTCTAAAAACATTGTGCGGGCTATTGAAACCAACGCGTGGATCGATTCGTTTCGATGGGATCGATATCGGAGCGCTGAACGAAATTGAAATGACGAAGGTCCGACGACGCTTTGGCTTTGTTTTTCAGAACGCAGCCTTGTTTGATTCGATGACTATCGGACAAAACATGGCGTTTCCACTGCGACAGGACAAACTGATGCCGCCCAAGGATGAGCGAGCGTTGCTGCTATCGCGATTGGCGGATGTCGGTTTGCCTGACAGCGTTCTGCCGAAGCGACCGGCACAGCTTTCCGGTGGTATGCGGAAGCGAGTTGGATTGGCGCGGGCTTTGATTCTCGAACCTGACCTTGTGCTTTATGATGAACCAACGACTGGTTTGGATCCGATCATGAGCGACGTGATCAATGAATTGATTTTAAGGACACGGCGCAAGTATCCGGTGACCAGTGTCGTTGTCACGCACGATATGCATTCGGCGAAAAAAATAGCGGATCGAATCATCATGTTATATCCGGTGTCGAGACTAGAACGCGGCGAGTCTCAAATTCTGTTCGATGGAACGCCAGAAGAACTAGACCATTGCGAAGATCGCCGGGTTCGACAATTCGTGCTCGGTGAAGCGGGCGAGCGATTGATGGAAATGCGGGCCAACAGCAGCGGTCACGGCGACCTGGAAACGCCGAACCTTTTTGACTTGATAAAAAAGTAAAAGCGGATCCAGTAAACGGCCTGAACCGTTTTCAAATTCGCTCAAAGTCGAAAGCGACGAAATTATGGAAGAAAACAACTATCGATTTGGAGTCGGATTGCTGGTCATCGCCGCGGCGGTTATCGGTACGATCCTGGTCCTGTTTTTTGGCGAGGTACCGAAGTTCTTTACATCGCAATATCAAGTCACCATCAATTTCCCATCGGCACCAAAGGTCGTCGAAGACACACCGGTTCGCAAGAACGGCGTGCAAGTCGGACGAGTCGCAAGCGTCAAACTGCTGGACGGTAACGAAGGCGTTAACTTGGTGTTGGAACTTGATAGCAACGTCAAGATCATGCAGGGCGAGACGTGCCGTATCGCAACTAGTTCGTTCGTGACTGGCGAATCGATCGTCGAGTTCATTGAGCCGACGCAATCCATTTTGCTTAAACGTTTTGATGGTGTGGCGGGCGGCGACAAGAACAACGGGTTGGACCCAAGCGAGCTTGAATTTGCGCAGAGCGTAATGTCCGATGGAGACTATTTAACAGGTGGCGTCGTGGCAGGTGATCCGCTTGATTTGCTCGTGAATATGCAAGCCAACTTTGGTAACACGCTCTCGGCAATCGAGCAAGCTAGCAAGCGCGTTGACTCGTTGGCCGGAACTTTGGAAGGCGCGATCGGCGGTGGCGATGGGCAACTGAAAGACGCCGCGGATCGTTTCCGATATACGATCGATAACTTTAATAGCACGGTCGACACGATCGATCGAGTCGCTAGGCAATTCGAAGACGCGCGGTTGCCAGAGCTGATCGGCGTGGCAGCTTCACGGGTGCCGTTGCTCTTTGATGAGGCCGAAAGGGTGCTCAGCCAGACGAAAACGACACTGGCCAGTTTCGAAAAATTTGGCCAATCGCTGGAAGGCATTGGCTCAGAGTTTCAAGGCATCGGCGACGACGCGAAGGAAACTTTTCGGACGGCCAATGCGGCGATTAACGATATCCGCGAATTTACGAAACCTCTTTCGGGGCAATCTGAGCAAGTCGTCGCCTCGGCAGTCCGCACGTTGGCAAATTTAGACGCAACGCTTGTCGAGCTGCAAAGATTCGCCGGTCGCTTGAATGCTGGCGACGGAACGATCGCTCGGCTGATCGAAGATGATCAGTTGTATTACAGTTTGATCCAAACGCTGACTAACGTTGAACGGTTGAGCAGTCGATTGCAACCGATTGTCGAAGACGTCCGAGTGATCACCGACAAGGTCGCCCGTGACCCAAGTCAGCTTGGCGTCCGAGGTGTGCTGCGGAGCAACCCCAGCGGCGCTGGTATCAAGTGACATGCGTCAGCAACGGTTTCCCGAACTGACAATGCGGACTTCTTGCATTAAAATCCCAAATCGCAAAAATGTCGCTTCATGATTGTCACCACGAAACCTTTTATTATCCATGCCAGCACAGAATCATCCCAAGTTCCCGATCATGCGGTTCAGCCAGCTCGACAGCTTCAGCGAGCTGGTGCCGGGTGTTTCGATCCGCGCTTCTCGATTAGTCACCGGCCGCGAAGACTATTTGCGCGACCACTTTCCATTGTTCGCCGTTTTGCCCGGCGTCTTGATGCTTGAATCGCTTTATCAGGCCTCGTGTTGGTTGATTTACGACATGCTGCAATACAAAAGTGGGCTGTTATACATGGCCGAAGCTCGGAACGTGAAATTCGCCGACTTTGTCGGGCCAAACGAGACGCTTGAAATCGCCTGCGAGCTCGTCAAACGGGACGGCGATCGATTCTTGATGAAGTGTCAAGGTACTAAGGGCGATGTTGTCGCCGTATCCGCTCGGCTGGTCATCGCACCAAGTGTCAGCGATGCGGCCGGCGATCCGCAGTCCTTGCACGACACTTTTCTGTCCGTCGCAAAACGCGAGCAGTTCGAAGAGATGTTTCCAAAGTCCTGACGACTCACAAGTTTCTGCGGCGAGCTGTCCGCGGATCGCAATCGCAGGCCAAGACCGATCCTGGCCTACTTGTTATGGCTGCAACGGGGCTTGTCGATGAGCGGTCAAGCGTCGAAACTGGTGGATAGCGTTGAGGCATTTTCAGATTTTCGGGGCAAGGCCAAAAGTGGCTGGGTAAGTTGCATGAGTTTTTTGGCTGGCTACGAGCACATTGTTCGCGAAAACGAGCCCTTGGCGGCATATACAACGTTGGGTCTGGGTGGCCCGGCCCGCTATTTTATTGAGCCTTCAAGCGAAAAAGAGCTGATCGGAATCGTTCAAGCCTGTCATAAAGCCCGCGTTGCAATGCGGGTCATCGGCGGCGGCTCGAACTTAATCATTCGCAGCGGCGGCTTTGACGGAGCGGTGATCTCAATCGCTTCGCCAGTCTTCACGTCAATGAGCACCGACGGCGCAATGGTGCGTTGCGGCGGTGGGGCAAGGCTGAGCCACTTGATTAGTTTCTGCATCGGGGCGAAGCTAGGCGGCATCGAACACTTAGTTGGCATTCCCGGCACAATCGGCGGTGCATTGCACGGAAACGCCGGGACTTTGAATGGCGATATTGGCTCGCTGGTCCATTCGGCAAGATTGCTCGCCAGTGATGGCACGGTGACCGAAGTCGTTCGGAGCCAAATGCATTTCGGGACCCGACAAAGCTCGCTTGATGAGTTGTTGATTCTCGATGTCGAATTGAAGCTGCAATTTGGCGATCCAACCGCACTGACCAAACGCATGCAAACCATGTGGATCGTCAAACGAGCAGGGCAACCGAGCCAATTTTCGCGGACAGCCCTTGCGTTTGTCGATCCCGACTTGGGTTCAGCCGCCAAACTGATTTCGGAATGCTCTCTGGCCGGTCATCGCGAGGGAACGGCTCAGATTTGTCCGGCTTATCCAAATTACATCGTGGTCGATGGCAAAGCGGACGCAAATGACGTGCTAAGATTGCTGGACGTCGTCCGGCGAACGGTGGAAGAAAAGCGAGGGGTGCAATTGCAGCTTCATCCTCGGATTTGGTAACATCGCCGACGACTGTCTAAAATCCTGTGTTTTCAATGGTTTTTGATCAGTCGCGTGATCTTCAAAGCCAACTTTTACCGGAATGGAGCATAAACGGAATGTCCCGCGCGGAACCTGCTGTGCCACCAAACCGTTCGTTTGTCTCGCGCAGCTTCGAGACATGGAATCGCGTTGCTACAAGCATTCCGCGAACCGCAGCCCTTAGCATGGTTGGACCGGCGATTCTGATCGTTCTTGGATACGTGCTTTGGATTAAGTACGGCGCGAGCAGCTTGGATCATAGCCTCTACGGATTGCAGCCACAAAATATCACGCTTTCACCGCAGCCGGAGTGGATCAAAAGCGATATCAACGACGAAGTTTACCGCGGTAGCCGGCTCGAACGCGTATCGCTGCTCGACCGCGAAGCGAGCTCGACGATTGCCGCGGCCTACAACAACCACCCTTGGATTTCTCGGGTTCTGCGGGTCCAGAAAATGGCTGGTGCGCAGGTCAAGGTCGATGTTAGCTATCGTCGTCCATTTGCATACATCCATCATGAGCGATTTATCAGCGCGGCCGCGCCGACAGAAACCGACGGTCTCCCGCTGAACACAATGTCTGCCAACAACAGCGACGGTGAGTCTGCTGGTCAGAGGCAGGCCGCCATAGAAGATTTATACTTTTTAGTCGACGAGCAGGGGATTTTTCTGCCTCGAATCGCTTGGGACGACCGGTATATCAAGATTTTTTGCCCAAATGCGGAACCGCCGACCGGCAAAGTCGGCACGCCTTACAATGACCCAAGAGTCGTGAAAGCACTTTCGCTGTGCACTGTTCTTGAAGAATCCCGCATTGCGCTGGGCGTCGATCGAATCAATGTAAAAGTCGAAAATCCGGGCAGTTTACAAGTTCGCTGGGTGTTTGAAATCCAGCTAAAAGATGACCGCCGCGTTTACTGGGGGCATGCACCTGGCGAAGAAGTCGCCGGAGAAGCGAACGCGAGAAGCAAGCTGAGCGATCTGCAACGACAGCTTCAAACGCAAGAAGTCTCTACCCCTGCGTCATAATTCTCTGGACGACGAATTAGCAAGTTCGCTGGACGGCAGCGGTGGCAAGCCGCTGGAGCGCATCGCGCTGCGGGCTGGCTGGCAAATCAGCAATGCTCTCAATCGCCTCGGCAATCATGCGACTGGCCATCGATCGCGTGTATTCACTCGCGTCAGAGCTGTCCAAGAGACGTTTGATCTTCACAACACATGCCGAATTTTGTTCGCCGCTCAGCAATTGTCGCAGCCGCTGATTCTCTTCATCGGTCGCGGTGTCGCGAAATCGCAGCAACGGCAACGTCCATTTTCCGCCTTGCAAATCGCCACCAACCGGCTTACCAGTTTTCTCTGCGTCGCCCCAAATATCGAGCCAATCGTCGTGGATTTGAAACGCGATGCCAAGCTTCATCCCAAAATCGTACATTCGCTCGCAGTTTTTTAGGTCTGCACCGGCCGCCCAAGCTCCCAGTCCGCAACTGATTGCACACAAGGCTCCGGTCTTGCCAGCGAGCATTTGGAAGTAAGCTGATTCGCTTACATCTCCGCGGCCGGCCGCTTCGTCTTGTTGGATTTCGCCTTCGCAGACCGCTTTCGCCGCGTCGGCCACCCATCGACCAGGAACCGTGGAATCGCCAGCGTTTGCCAAGCTGTACGCCTGTGTAAAGAGCCAATCGCCGACCAAAATCGCTCGCTCGACGTCCCACTTGCAATGCAGCGTCGGTTGGTGACGCCGAGTTGTTGCAACATCCAAAATGTCGTCGTGGACCAACGTCGCGGTGTGCACGAGCTCGACCACAACAGCCAGCCGAATCGCTTCATCGGTTACGTGACCATAAGATTGAGTGGTCAGCAGCAAAAGCGCCGGCCGCAGTCGTTTGCCGCCTAGTCCGGTTACGTGGTCGAGCAACGGCTGGACCGCCGCGTGCTTGGATCGCAAACTGTCCGCGAGCAGCAATTCGACGCGCGCCAGTGGCCCAGCGATTGTTTGCAGCGATCGGACCAATTCAGCCCGATAATCGAGCTGAGGGGCTCTCTCAGCCGAGGAGGATTGAAGTGCTTGGAAGCGGGAACCGTCCAAAACGAATGGCTTGCCGGGTTGGAAATCGGCTCGCAGAGTCGGTTTAGCTTGAGAAAAATCGTCAACCAGTGCAAAGGGGCTCATCAATTTGTTTCGTCTCGTTGGTAAGTTCCGCGAATACCGCCCTGTTTCTGCCACAATGCCACGTTCGTGATCGTCATTTCGCGATCGACCGACTTGAGCATATCGTACACCGTCGCCAGCGCAATGCTAACCGCAGTAATGGCTTCCATTTCAACACCAGTTTTTGCAGTCGCGACAACTTCACAGGTACACTGCAGCCGATTGGTGGCTAGCCACTCAAAATCAATGCTGACTTTTTCCAACGGAATCACATGGCACAGCGGGATCAGTGAGCTGGTCTGCTTTGCCGCCTGAATGCCTGCAATCCTTGCAATTTGCAGCACGTCGCCCTTAAATGAGTCCCGCGATTTGACCGCCGCCGCTGCGACTTCGTTGAGCAAAATCTCGCCTTTAGCGATAGCCATTCGGTGGGAGACGATTTTTTCTGAAACGTCGACCATCCGAGCCGCACCGCTTTGGCTCAGATGTGTCAGTTCAACGGTTTTTTCCGGCTGGATCGACAACAACAGTTATCCAATCAAAAAGCGAGCGACAATTGGTTCGACGCCGCAACCCACGGGGCGGCGAAAGGTTGGGTCCTGACCGCATCGGTCATGGCTCTGTCGTCGCTGTATCGTATCAGTTTATCGATTCCAACAACAACCCAAACGATCCGTTGAATTGGAAGTTCTGCATCGGAGTTCGAATTACTGAAGGTCCCAATCGCATTGTGGATTTGCTTAGCCACACTAAATCGACTGAATGCCTCTGCTCCTGGAAATCGATGTGTACGCAATCCAACGGGGATTTCGAATTCCTTTCCCTAATGACTTTAGGTCTCTACCAAAGTGCGGCGAATTCAACCCGAGCAAACGCGTCAAGATCTTCTCGTGTTCCGCCGACAGCGAGTGCTATTGAACGCCCGCTAAGCCCAACAGAACACCCTACAAAACAATTTTTGCTTACGGAATCAAGTAACGACGGAGAGAGAGTTCCTGAATCTGACGCATCATTGATCGGTTGCCAACCGTCACTTTGCGTGGCGTGTGCGCGAGACTGGGCGAGAACAAACAGCAACGTTGCGGCAACGACGAAACATCCAGTTTCAACAACGAGTCTGAAGAACTATTTATAGAACACTTCCAATATAAGTCTGTCCCTACGGTTGAACTCATTATCACTATCCGACGGAGGCCGCAAACTATGGCGGAGTTGGCAATTTTGGCCTATTGCAAAACTGAACCTAGCTGGACGACGGGTTGTTTGCTAGTTGGCGAAATCGTTTCCGTGGGAAGGCAGTAACGATCGCTTTTATCTGGCCTATGTGGTGAGTCCCTGACTGAAGTCTATCGTACTGTTTGTCCGAACGCGGTAAGGTAGTTTTTGTTGGCGGGAATTATCCTTTTCCGCGTTGTCGCTCGTTTTTTGCAAAGGTTCTGGGAGCACGGTGGCGGCTGGCAGCTAAACATTCGGGACAAATTCTGTATGATAGAATCGCTCGCCAATTGAACAAACCCACCCGTTGTCGTCTTTAGCAGGTTTACATCTCGACCATGAAGTTTTACTTCGTTGTAGCCTTGGCAATTTACCATGCAACTTACGGACTAGCGCAAGATCCATTGCCATCTTGGAATGATACGCCTTCGAAAAAAGCGATCGTTGCTTTTGTACAAAGCGTGACGACCGAGGGCGCGGAATCCTTTGTGCCAGCGAGTCAGCGAATTGCGGTCTTCGATAACGATGGGACCCTGTGGTGCGAAGATCCGTTGCCGATTCAAGCCGTCTTTGCGTTCGATGAAGTCAAGCGGATGTTGCCGGATAATCCAGCACTGAAAGACGACCCGGCGGTCGCAGCGCTGTTGAGCGGCGATGTTGCGGCGTTAAAGTCGGACAGCTATGCGGGCCTGGTAAAGATAATTGCCTTGACTCACTCGGGTATGACGCCGGATGAGTTTGGAGTAAGCGTGACCAACTGGTTGAAGACAGCGAAGCATCCGAAGTTCGACCGTCCGTATGACCAAGTCGTCTATCAACCGATGCTTGAAGTGCTTGACTACTTGCGGGCCAATGAATTTGAGACTTGGATTGTTTCAGGAGGTGGACAAGACTTCATGCGTGTCTTTGCCGAAGCCACCTACGGCATTCCGCCACAACAGATCATCGGCTCGAATTCGAAAATGAAATACGCGTTGGTCGATGGTAAGCCGACGCTTACCAAAACAATGGATACTTTGTTTGTCGACGACAAAGAAGGCAAGCCAGTCGGCATTGCTCAATTTATTGGCCGTCGACCGATCGCTTGTTTCGGTAACAGTGATGGCGATCAAGCAATGATGGAGTATACGACGATTGACAATCCGCTAACAAGCTTTGGGTTGATCGTCCATCACACCGATGCCGACCGCGAGTACGCTTATGATGCCAATCCGAAGAGCAGCGGGAAACTGACGACGGCACTTGAAGTCGCACCGCAGCGGGGCTGGACGGTGGTCGATATGAAGCAGGACTGGAAGACTATGTTTCCGGCGGATGCAAAGTCGGATGATTCGAAGCTGATCGGTTCGTGGCTGCTGGAAGACATCGATGGCCGCGGTGTGCTGGACAATGCACAGACAACGGTGGAGTTCGCCGCTGATGGTAAGGTAAGTGGCAGCACCTGCGTAAACCGTTATACCGGGACAGTCAAAATCGATGGCAACATGGGAATGGTTTTTGGTCCACTGGCTGCAACGCGCCGCGCGGCCGCACCAGCGATGATGGATCAGGAGCAACGTTTCTTAACCGCGATTGATTCGGTGCTTCGCTATGAGTTCGACAAGAACGGCATCCTCTATCTGCTCAATAGCAATGCGGAGAAGATTTTGAAATTCTCTAAGCAATAGTTACCGGATCGTAGTGCGAACGAAAATAGTTGGTTGTTCGGTTGTCTTCGAAAGCAACGCTACATGGAATATAAATTTGAATCGCTTGGTCCGACGCTGCGAATCGTCGCGTTAGTTTTCATGCTGGGCTTCGCCGTTGCATTATTGGGATTGCTTATCGTCTTAGCTGCTTTGCCGGGCTACATCGCGCGGCGGCGTCATCATACTCAGTCCGATGCGATTAACATTTGCGGTTGGCTGGGTCTGCCGACGGGAATTCTTTGGGTTGTTGCGATGGTCTGGGCCTATGTTCGCGACCAATCCGCCGCGGCGACGGTTGGCGTTTCAGGTACGGATGTTCGATTGTTGGTCGATCAAATTGTTGGGCTCGAACAAGCGGTGACGGCATTAGAATCAAAGAAGGACTCTAGCAAGTGATACCTGCCATCTTGAGTTGCGTTTTCGTTGTCTACCTTTATTGTTCGCTCAATCAGGTTCCGAAGTCGGCTAGTGCATTGGATGAGCATAGCGGTTCGCAATTAGAGCTATCGGAATTGGCGACTCGGTTGCAATCATTGCAATCCAGACTCGCAAAACTTAATCAAGGTGGAAAGGTCGGTGGCAAATAATGGCCTGGATACTTGCGCTGATTTATTGCGGATTTTTGTGGCTGGTCTTCGCGAAGCTGAAGTTGATCAAGCTTTCGCTTCCGATCGCGATTGTGGCTGCATCGGTCGGGCCCGGTTTGATTATTGCGTTGTTGTTTTGTGCGCAATATTTTCATCCTTTCACGACGACCGCTCGCGTCTTTCAAGAGATTGTTCCAATCGCGCCGCAGCTTAAACAAGCCGGTCGAGTGGTAGAAATCGCGGTTCAGCCCAACACGCCGATTAAAAATGGCGATGTGCTTTTTCGCGTCGATCGAGTGCCGTATGAGAACACAGTTAACCGACTGACAGCGGCCCTTGACGCGGCTGAACAGAATGAGAAAGTTGCGATCGCTTCGGTCGATCTGGCCGATGCGTCGCTGGCGCGAGCTGAGACCAATCTGAAATTTTCAACTCGAGATCGAGACCGCAACGCGCAACTGATTGAATCCAATGCGGTCAGCCAAGAAGACTACGATCTTTCATTGAATCGGTTTGCGGAGGCAGATGCAGCAGTCAGCCAGGCCAAGGCGAGCTTGACGCAAGCGAAGCTGTCGGTCGATCTTGCGAAATCACAAATTGAGCAAGCGGTAACGCAACTTGCCGATGCGAAATATGATTTGGAGCAGACCACTGTTCTCGCGCCAGGCGATGGGTACGTCACCAATTTGCAGCTTCGTCCTGGTATGTTGGTTGGTGGGGCTGGAGGCACTGCGGTGATGAGTTTCATTCTTGAAAGCAGCGAAGCCAATCGAGGCGTTGTCGTGGCGTCTTTCGATCAGAAGAATTATCTTCGCATCAAGGCAGGACAGTATTCTGAGGTGGCATTGTTTGGCTATCCCGGCGAGATTTTTACGGGTCGCGTTCTCAACACAATCGATGTTTCCGGTGACGGGCAATTGAGCGCAACCGGCTTGCTTCCATCCGTACTGGGCAGCAAACAAGCGTCGCAATTTGCGGTCCGAATTAAGCTGGATCAAGGTGACGATTTGCGGCTACCGGGTGGTTCACAAGCGATCGTCGCGGTCTATACCGAGGACGTCCAAATCGCCGGCATACCGATCATGTTTGTTATTCGGGCAGAGAGCTGGATACGCTATGTGTTGTAAGTGAAAACCGCGATAGCTCGGATGCCCTTTGGTCTGGAAACGAATCTTTGCGACTTAGTTGTCATCTTGAAACCAACGCGACATTTGGAATCGCAGCTAAATTCTGGTCGCTTGCAAAGTTTCCGCAATTCGCAAATCTAACGCTGCGGTATATCGCCTGCCAGAAAGTCGTTGCGTTTTAGTAACTTGGTTTTACACTCGGTCTCGATGACAACTGATGTTATTTCGTCGGAAGTTGAGAATTGGACGGCGGTGCAAGGAATGCGAGTAATGCCAAATAAAATTAGTCCTCAAGGTTTGGCGGGCATGTGGAAAAAATGCTTGCTTGGAACAGCGATCTCCGCCGCATGCTCGATTTCGACGCTCGCTGCCGACGATTGTGCAAGTTGCGATGACTTAAGTTTCGATGTGGGCTGCGACAGCTTCAGCAACCGCGAGAATGCAAATGGTTCGTCGCTTTGCGAGCGAACCAATCTGGCAGGCGATTGGTATGGCTCACGACAAATTCTGGCTGATCGTGGCCTGGCTTTCGAGCTTTACGGAACCCAATTTTACCAAGGCATCGCGGCGGGTGGTCGCGAGCAAGAGTTTGAGTATGGCGGCAAGATCGATTTCTTGACGCACATCGACGGCGATAAAGCTGGACTGTGGCAAGGTTTTTTCGTCGACCTGCATGGTGAATCGCGGCTTGGACAGTCGGTCAACAATATCGATGGACTAATCGCACCAAGCAACATTGCGATGGCGTTTCCAGAGCCTGACGAAAACGTAACGGCGTTGACCGGTGTCAAATTGACTCAAGCCCTTTCGGAGAGCTTTGCCGTCTATGCTGGCAAGATCAATACGCTTGATGAGTACCCGTTGCGATTTAGCCCACAACTCGGTTTAGGCCGTCCTGGCATCGGTGGTTTCAGTAATGCGTCTTTGGTCTTTAATCCGATCGCTGCGAGAACTGTCCCCTACGCAGCGGCTGGCGTCGGAGCAGCGATACTTCAAGAAGGAGAACCCGTCGCGACGTTGTCCATTTTTGATCCGGAGGAGCGAGCGACGATCGGCCTTGAAGGATTGTACGAACGCGGCGTGGTCATCGTGCCGGACATGATTCTGCGATTACGCCCTTTCGATTTGCCAGGCCTGTACAACTTCGGAGGAACCTTCAGCACCGCGAGATATCGTTCCGTCGATCCTGCAGCGTATCTGTTCATCCCCGATATTGGAATTGTTGGACAAGAAGAATCGGGTTCATGGTCACTTTATTCAAATTTCTATCAATCGCTTTGGGTTGATCCATGCGACGAGAAACGAAGCTGGGGCGTGTTTGGCCAGTTCGGCGTTTCGGATGGAAACCCTAACCCAATCAGCTATGTCGTGAACGGCGGGCTGGCTGGACGCAGCATGGTGCCGCATCGAGAACTTGATGCGTTTGGCGTAGGCTATTTCCATCTCGGATTGAGCAGTGAATTTAAACAGCTTGCCGCAGCCATTTTACCGCAGCAAAATGAGTATGGCGTCGAGCTATTCTACAACGCTTCGGTCACCAAGTTTTGCCGCTGGACGACCAATCTGCAAGTCGCACGACCAAGCACCGTTGGCATTGATACGGTCGTGATTCCTGGCACCCGAATGGAAGTGGTCTTCTAGCATTCGATCGCAACTCGGACATTGCGTAGACCAGAATCGGTCCTGGCATTTTGCGATGCGTTAGCTCGGGTCCTGGCCGACATTCTTAGCCACAGAACTGTGATGGTCGACAGTGTTATCGCGTTGATAGATTGACGCTACGACGAGCGATTTGGTAAGCTCGGCATCGGTTCGCTAAGCGGCAAGTTTCATTGAGCAAACGATACGGAAAGACGGTCCAGTAACGTTGCCACGCAGGCAGCTTCTCTCCGTCGTTGGCTGGTAGGCTGCTCGGCAGTTCGATCGGATTTTGTTTCACTGGCAACGGGTCAACGGCCATCGCTCGCAACCCATAAAACCATTCGCGGTCGATGGCGTGATCAATCGGCACCCGCATTGGAAGCAATCGCTGCACCAAGACTTCGGCCGCTTGACGACTGACGACATAACAACCGGTGCCACATAACCTCGTTGCGTTGACGGCCAGCGAATAATCGCCGGACAACTTGTGAACTTTCATCGGGTGCGAATCGTGAAAACCGCTCAGCCGTAGGATATCCCATTGATTCTGAAATGCCATCGCGGATTGAACGATGTCGGCCAGCTGCGCAACCGGAGTGATGTCGTCTTCGCAAACCATTGCGAAGGATTCATCCGTTTCTAAGAATGCATTGAGCACTTTAAGGTGGCTCAGATAGCATCCGATTTGTCCAAGATTGGGTCGCTTGCCGTGGTAACGACGGTACTTTCGATCGGAAAATTCGGCGATCGGCAGCTGCAATTGCTTTCCAACCACCGCCGACACGCGCTCGAACATCAAGCCAGTTGCCTGCATCAATGTGGAAACGCGGGTCCAGCGTTTGGTCGCCGAGTCGAGATTAATGACGTAAGTTTTCATTCGCCAGCAGTAATTTGACAAGTGTTTGAATGAGTTTGGAGTGGATAGCCAAGGTTATCAATCTGAGCGATTCGATTGAATAGCAGTATTTTGGGTAGGTCCAGGCTTGAGATTGCCTTGATTGCGACGAATGTTGGTCGTAGAGGTTTTGGGAAGGAAAGGTTGACAGTAAACTGCGCTGGTCGCAGAAACGTTTTGGAACGCGAATGGGCTGCATTGATAGCCCAATAGCGACTGACCTATTGCCTGACTTCAGATTTGCGAAACGAAATCAATGACATATTCGTTCGACGACGACTTTGATAGCTCACCGATGCAAAACCCAGCCGATTCGATTGAATCGACGGACGTTCCCGGGCACGATCGTAGCAACCCATTGTCAATTACCCAAATTAACACGGTCATTAAAGGCTTGGTCGATGATCTCGTTCCCAGCGTCTGGATTGCGGGCGAAGTTTCTGATGTATCAAAACCGCGGAGTGGGCATATCTATTTTTCACTCAAGGACGATACAAGTGTCATTCGAGCAGTGATGTGGCGTTCGACAGCGGCGCGGATGAAATTTGAGCTTAAGGACGGCCATCAAGTCGTCGGACTGGGCAAGATCGATGTATATGTCCCGCGTGGCAGCTACCAAATTTCCTTCCAATCACTGCAACCCCAAGGCGAGGGTGCACTGCAGCTTGCATTCCGGCAACTACACGAAAAGTTACAGCGCGAAGGGTTGTTTGAAGCATCGAAAAAAAAACAACTGCCAAAATTTCCCCAGCGAATAGGTTTTGTAACCAGTACCAGTGGAGCGGCGATTCGCGACTTCCTTGAAATGCTTCGCTCGCGATGGCCGCTGAGTGACGTGCTAATTATTCCTGCGACCGTGCAAGGCTCCACGGCTGCCAGAGAAATCGCGGCAGGAATTCGCCTTGCACAAAAGATCTTCCCGCGCCTCGATCTGCTGGTCGTCGGTCGCGGCGGTGGATCGATGGAGGACCTTTGGTGTTTCAACGAGGAATTGGTTGTTCGTGCGATTGCCGACTGCGACTTGCCGACGATTTCAGCCGTTGGTCACGAAATTGATGTCACCTTGTCCGATCTGGCCGCGGACGTTCGCGCGTTGACACCCAGCGACGCAGCCATTCGAGCGGTACCAAGTTTGTCTGAAATTCAGGAGTCGTTGGACGCCAGCGAGAATCGTTCTAACAAAGCGATGCACCGGATCCTACAGAACTTGCAATTGCAATTGAATCGCTTGAGTGAACGACCAGTTTTGGTCCGTCCCGAAGAGGTGTTGCTACGCAAGGAGCAGATCCTCGACGAGCTGTCACAGCGTATTGATCGGGCGATTGGCAACAGTCTCCAGGCCAAATCGCTTCGGCTAGCCACCCAGGCCGCGACGGTTGAAGCGCTCAGTCCCTTAAAAGTGCTTGGCCGAGGTTACTCGGTCACCCGCGATGCAGCGAGTCAGCGAATTATCCGCGGTTGTGACGACGTGAAGTCAGGCCAGCAAATCGAAACGCTGGTGCCCGACGGATCAATATTGAGTATCGTCGAGACGACCGATTGAACGATTCCAACGTAGAAGAGTCGACCATTCTGGGCTAATTCTTGAAGCCTTCGCCGAAGCGAAATTAAGCCGCGCGACGGAGCGATGGTTCGGGCGATTTTGCCGCGACAATGGACGTCGCTTTCGGACGTACGAGGCCGGTCAAACGCTTTCGCATCTGGTTGACGCGGCCGCGAATAGTCCGCCGTTCGGCCGACTGATAATAGCGATCGGCAAGCATCGCAAGCTCTTGGCAACGCATCTCTGAATCGGCCAGTGAATGCGATTGTTGCTCGATTATCTGATGGAATTCGTCTAATTGGCGAGCTTGTTGTTCGATTGTTGTGAGCTGCCATTTCGAAGCGATAGTGAGCTGTTCACGTTCGATATTCAATTGGTTTAATCGAGCGTTCAAATCGTTATATTGCTCGGCCAATTCATGAAACAAGTGGTTGGTATGTGCAAAACTTTGATTCAGTTGCGACAACTGGTGTTGATGGTCTTCTATCCGGCTGCGATGTAATTGCTCGATATTGGCGATGTATTCTTGCGATTTGGACTGAGCTTGCATCAGCTCCCACACATGGTGACTAATGTAGTCGTCCAGAACGTTGACTGGCGCAGCCAAACGCGGCAATCGATCGCTGTCCTCGCTGCGGACAAAATAGCGATTCAGTCCGTCAAAATGAGCTGGCGTATAATTCAATCTAGTCAAAAATTTGGTCGTCTCTTCGTCACAAACAACAGCCGAAGTTGGAATGGTGCTTTCTGTAACTACCACGCGTGGGCGCCAGCGGTTCCAGTCGAGCGACTGAACGACTTGCCATTCATAGCCCTCGACATCAATTTTTAAGAAGCCGATTTGTGCGATGTTGAATCGTTCAAAAAGTTCCGTCAACGTCGACGCTTGCAAGTGATGTTCAACAACCGCGCAACCTTCGCCGCGATATTTTTGAGCTAACTCTGAATCGAGTGTTGAAAGGCCGCCGCAGTCTTCACTGGCATCGTTTACAACGTCAACTTCATAGAAAGTCATTTCGCCGCCTTGCTGAGCGATCGGACCATGATGATTCAAATCACGCGTTCGTTCGTCGCACAGTCGATCGAAAAGTTTACTTCGCGGTTCGATGTTCAGACCAGACCAGCCGGAATCGTAAAAATGCTTCGTCACGGAATGATAAGTCGGATGACCGGCACCAACATCGACGTAAAACTGCGGCGCGTCTCCTTGAAAGAATCTTTGCAGCAAAACGTCTTCGTGATTTTGTGCGTAGCTAATCAAAATAGATTCCTTGCGTAACTTGGTAAGGCGGTACCAGTACTTGTGCAGTCACATTAAACGAGCTGCAAACTTGGAGTGAAGGAATCTGGAATCGCCATCGAAGGCGGCGAAATTGATGCAGGCGGTGTCGGCGAGGGAGTCAGCTTTAAGACCTTTAAAAGTTCGTCGGCATAATGGTCGAAGCTGTGTGTCTTGAGATACTCGGTTCGACAATCCGCCAAACGGTTAAAGTGCATGCCGCGGTTGTAAGCTTGCAGCAGTGCTGTCGAAACATCACGAGCGAGCAAACGATCGCTGATCCGCAAGACCGACTGAGGCGAGTCGAGTGCTTCGGCTAGATCTTCGTTGGCGACGGTGGGCAGGCCCGATGCGATGCAATCGAGCATCGCGCCTGAGAGGCCACCAAAAAAGTGGGTTCGCAACTGAATTGCAAAGTCGGCCGCGAGCACGTAGTTCCGGTAATCTTCGTCGCTGATCCAATCTCCGCAAAAGTGAATCATCGATTCGATGCCAAGCCGCTTGGCATGCGCGATCAGCTTGTCTTTGTATGCGTCGGTCGATCCCACGAAATGCAAAATAGCTGGGACGCCTGCATGTCGCAAGTGCTCGATTGCATCGATACATTGTTCAGGCGCTTTGCTTTGGCCGACAATGCCAAGGCTAATGATCAAAACGGAACTGTCTGGGATGTTCAACTTCTTGCGTGCGGCCTGGCGAGACGTCGGAATCAATTCCGCTTCATCGAACCCGCGATAGCAGCAGAACGGCAGGTACTCGGCTTGCGTGGCGTATTGTTTCGCGATCTGTTTCTGAATTCCGCGTGAATGAACGAGCAGTGGATTGGAGCTTTCGATCAGATCGTCGAAAAATATTCCGGGCAATGTTCCGGGATCGCGAATCCAACTTTGTGATTCCTCAAGCGATACCTCGCGACCCATCGAGCGGCAAGCCATCTGATGGAAGTAGTGCGGCCCTTTCCACCAAGCGTACAACTCAGACAAGCGATTGTCATGAATCAAACAGGGGCCTCCGAACGCTTGTTGCAGTTCGATCGGTTTGATATGGAAGTGCGAATTTCCAACCACCGTCATGACTCGATCGTAACGACCGGACAGATAGGCCCATTCGCTGGTTGGGTGAAATGCGTTGACGCCAACAGTTGGCAATGGTGCGGCCGCTTCAGTAAAAATGTCAACGCAAGCTTTGTCGGCTAGAGCTTCAACAGTCCGACGTGTGTAGTCGGCCACGCCGCTGCGTTCCGGCGGAAATGGCGAGATAATCGCCAGTGTCGGTCGGCTGCTTGAAGCGTGATAGCCTGCGAATTCGCTGGCCGGTTGGAATTTCGAGTAAAAATGTTCGCGAAGTGGAATCCAGAAATGCTCATGGACTTGGCCAGCTAAGAATCGTTCCGGTGCAGCGGCTTGTTCTTCGATCAGCCATTCGCGATAGGCCGGTTCAGTCAATACTCGGAACATCAATCCGCGAAGCGCCGCATCGTCGGTTGATGGGAATCGCATATTCGAGTCAGTCACCAGTTCGCGGTGGGCTTCGCAGTCCGAGGCCAGCATCGGCGAGCCGCATGCGATGGCTTCGATGACCGGCAACGAGAAGCCTTCGATATGCGAACTGCAAATCGTCGCTTTGGCTTCAAAATACCAATCGGCGAGCTCTGCATCGGTGATGCCATGACGAAAGAGCAGCTTGGTTGGGTTTCCTTCGTGAGCGACGTATTGTTTCGTGATCGCTGCTTGATATTCCGGCGGGTAGCTTCCGACGATCACCAAATCGGTATCGAATCCGCTCTTTACCAATGACGCATGGGCTGGAAGGATCACATCGATGTTTTTACGTGGATCGCCACCACCGACAAAGAAGAAGTAATCTCGTTTGGTCGGACGACTGCGAACACGAGCAGCTTTGTTCATCGGTAGGATGTCATGCGAGCGATGTCTAGCGTTGCTGTCCATGATCGCTTCGAAAGCTGGTCGCAGTGCCACGCCGCTGACGAAAGAATCGTTTGGATGGACGCCAAGCAATTCAAACAGCCGACGTTGGCTGTATTCGCTGATCGGTGAAAATACGTTGAACGCTTCAAGCCACAACATGCTGGCTGTATAACCATGCAATGCACTGGAGTTGGCGAGATAACGGTCGGGCACGTCGAGCGGAATGAAATCGTAGATCAATGCACAAGTCAAAATCCGTTGGCGATCGAGGATACGCCCACATACAGCAAGGTCGTGAGTCATCGGGGAGAGCTCGATGAAGATCGATTCCTGCTCAACTAAAGTCGCTTGCGACCAAGGTTTGATTTCGTCGAAAAGCTCTCGATAGCAATCCGGCAACGTTGGCAGTGCGGGATCGTAGAAACCGATCAGATAGGATTCTGGCAAATGTTCGCGACGGCCTTGCAGAAGCGTTGCCGAATGATGTCCGACTCCTCGAAAAGCGTAGTTCTCATCTTGTAGACACCGGATATCAGCGTAAACATACATCGGACTAAGCGGCCTTTCGCTTGTATACAATCATATATTCGTTGGACGTCGATACTTGATTAGCAAACGTGGTCGTTGCAGAACGGTAGACAGCGATCGAATGCGTTGCTGGACATAAGTCGGCAACAATTTCGTCGACTGGCGCGTTTGGATCGGCGTTGGTCAAATGCAAAGTAACGTTAGATTGACCCGGAGCTCGGAGAGCTGATTCGATTTGGCTGCGCATGTCCAACGACATACGGATCTGCGAAGCATCGGCGAATGTGAATGACTGCGAATTAGCAACTGGCGATTGGCTTGCTGGCAGTGAGTTGTTCGTTGTCGCGATCGCTCCGAAATTGGAGCCAGGATTTCGACGCAGTTGTGATCGCAAGAAAGCGAGCAGCAAAGCGTCCATTTGCGATGAAGCAGTGAAGCCGGTTAGACCCGCGTTCGGACTGGCTTGTTGCGGCAACGCTGATTGGAGATAGGCAGCGTTTTTTTCAACGGTCTTGAGCACAAACTTTTGTGCGCTGCGGCGGAGCTTTTGTTCAAGCTTTTTAAACGGTCGCTTGATCTCGCGTCCGATTTTGGAAATGGTTGTGCGAATCGACATGCGCGATCAACAGTTGGTAAGGAGGATTAAACGTCGAGATTTTCGGTCGGTTGCAATCGCGTAGGGGGTAGCGTCTCCAGAGAGACGCCGCGACCGGTTTGGTGAAGCTTAAGCTGCGGCGCGTCGAGCGACTTGGCGACCAACCGATTCGACAGTTGGTAGCGGGAATAGCAACATGCCGCCATTTTCCATGTAAGCCGATTCGCGTTGGACGATGCCGTCGCGGAAATGCCAAGGAAGGACCATCAAGTAGTCAGGATTGTCCTGGCGAGCTTCGGCTTCTGACACGATTGGAATCTTTGTGCCAGGCGTGAAGCGACCAAACTTCTCCGTATTAACTTCCGCGATCATTGGCATTTCGTCGGTCGTGAAGCCGCAATATTGTAGAAGCACGTTACCTTTGGTTGATGCACCATAGCCGTAGACCTTTTGGCCGCGACGATTGATCTGATCAACCGTCCGGCAGAGTTCGTCGCGATGTTGTTCGACGCCGATTGCAAAACGTTGATAGAGCTCAAGTCCGCCGTAGCCTTCGGCCAATTCAGTTGCAATCAGCTTGTTGACTTTGTCTTTATTGGCCTTGTAAGGCGACCCTTTTTTGGCTGCGGTAACGCAGAAACTGCCGCCGTTGATATCGTTCAGCTCGACGTCGAGAATTTCTAAACCGGCTGCTTCAGTCATCCATTGGATTTGAGCAACACCGTAATAGCTGAGATGTTCTTGGCAGACGGTATCGTAAGCCATTCGGTCGACCATCAGCGGCAGGTAGCTTTGTTCGAAAACCCAGATGCCATCGTCGGCCAAGCAGGCAGCGATTTGACGCATGAACTCGGTTGGGTCTTCTAGATCATAAAACATCGCGATCGATGTGATGATCTTAGCTTTCTCCGATCCAAAGTGATTTTGAAACGCGGCAGCGTTGAAGAAGTCTGGAATCAAGTCGGCCCAGGCGGGATAGTATTCGTGAAACTTCTTGCCAGTTGGATCCATTCCAATCAAACGGAAACCTTTGTCGCCGTATGATCGCAAAGTCGTTGAATCGTTGCTGCCGATATCGAGAATGATGTCGCCTGATTTAGGATTCGCGATGGAGCGAGCTTTCGCAACGCGACTTTGCAGATGTCGAACCATTGACTGGTTTAGGCCAGAGCGATAACCATAGTTGTCGCCGTACATTTCGGCGGCCGGGTAAGAGTGCCGCATTTGAACCAAACCGCAGCCGCCGCTGGCTTCGTTGCATTTGACAACTTGCACCGGACCACTGGTGATGGTCTCATCGGCCGTCTTTGGGAAAACGCCGGTCAGCGCTTGTTCGCCTAGATCGAGGATTGAAACAAGGTCATGGCTTCCACAGATTCGACAGCTACTGACTTCCGTGCACATTATCGGCTGAGACTCCGTTCGGTGTTTTCTGGGACACTACAAAGTAGTTTTTTCTTCTTCCATCGACGTATAGACAAAACGGCGGAGTGGTAACAAGACAAGTTTTTGACTTTTCGCCAGCCGGCTTTACGATGCGTCGGCTAGGAACGTCCTGGCCAATGTGCTTCGAGCCAGAATCGGCGCGGTGTATGGGCTGGGACGAATTATGAACTAGAGCGCGCTGGCAGCTTGTACGAACCAACTTGCCAAGCTTTTCTTTGGCGGGGCGAGCTTCATCAGCGGAGCGAAATCTTCGCACAAGTTATCGACACGTTTAAACAGATTAACATAGTCGACATTTACGCCTCGCATCAGTTGCTCAAGTGATGCGAAGAATAAGTGCTGCTCCGACCACTTTTCATCGGCGCAAGAAGGGAGCAACGATGCGACCGAAACGCAAGCAATGTCGTATCGCGGATCAGGACCATCCAACGCGGCTAGCGGCTCGGCGTGTCGTTCGACTAGCTCGGCAAACGTCTCTGGCAAGCACCAATTGCGACACAGCGCGGCGGCAGCTTGCGCGTGATTCCAACCGAGCTGCTCTTGTTCGACTTCGGAAAGTCGACGATCCAGTTCAGTCCGTTGCGAGATCAGCGGTTCGTAAATTTCCGGGATTGCTTTGAGCAGAATCGGGATGGCAATGTCTTGAAGCAGGGCAGCCGCAAACAGTTCTTCGCTGTTCGATAGCTTGCGCAGTTTGCCTAGCTCGCGAGAAAGGATGCCGCGACGCAGCGAGTCTTGCCACAACTTTTTCAAATCGAAGGTACCGAATTTTGGGTTAGGCACCAAGCTGAAGACAGCGCTCCACAAAGCGAAATTCTGGATTGGTCGTACGCCGACCAACGCGATCGCTTGTGTCACGTTGGTGATTTCGCGGCTGAATCCAAAGTACGATGAATTGACGAATCGAAGGACTTGGCCCATCAGACCGATGTCTGCTTCAATTGGACGCGCGAAATCGGCTGGTCCAGCCGTCTTGTCTTGCGCAATACGCAGAATTTCCACAGCGCTTGCAGGCAAGGCAGGAAGCTGGGTGACCGCCAGAACATCATTGAGCGATAGTTTTGTCGTTGCGGCAGTCATTGGGATGCTCGAGAGAGAAACACTTCGTCGAGCGTCCCGACATCTTTAGTCGCAACGGCTCGAAATGGCGATAACCCACGAGGCAAACATAGCTTCATACAACGCATAGAAAGGCAAACACTTGCGTCATTTTGCTTCCCATGTCGTTTGCTGACTTAGGATTACGCCGATAACCGGTTTATCCGCTACAATCGTTATCTTTTCTTGCAAACCAAGCCAATGTATCTCGACGTTTATATCAGCATTGCCATCACGATCGTCGCGATCGTCTCGCTAGGTTTGTCAGTCATCGGTTTGCCGGGATCGTGGATCTTGGTCGGCACCGGCGCGGTGATGGCGTTTTATCTCAACGCCGATCGCACTTCTGCGATGCATCTTTGGACCTTCCTAGCGATCACTGCAGTGGCAGCATTCGGCGAACTGTTGGAGTTTATTGCTGGTGCTGCGGGAGTCAGCAAACTTGGTGGCTCGCGTCGATCGGCGGCGCTGGCAATTGTCGGTTCGATTGTCGGAGCAATCATGGGGCTCTTTATCGGAACACCGGTGCCTGTCGTTGGATCGATTGTTGTTTCGTTGCTGTTGGGAGGCGTCGGCGCATTTGCCGGTGCGGTATTAGGCGAACGTTGGAAGGGTCGCTCTTGGGATGAAGCGTTTGCGATTGGTAAGGCGGCATTCTGGGGACGATTACTAGGTACGATGGGCAAACTTGTTTGTTCGGGCACCAATATGTGCGTTGTAATCGCAGCGGCCTGGATGCGCTAAGCGGCTGGCACGAAATAACTTCCAGATTTGAAAGTCGCGTCAATCTGAAACTGGGCACAATTGGTTATCGTCTTAAATCTGCATTGGGACCCCACATGAGCTTGTCTCATGGGTGAACCAGCTTCGTAAGCTAACATCGCTGTACCGAACGAATCGATTGGTAAATCTTTTGCGTTCGTGCCAACGCATTATTGCTGGATCGAAACAAAAGTTCGCTTTTCTTTTTTAAACGCTTGCTTGCAGTAGGAAGGCAGCGTTACCATAAAGGAATAGTCGCGACGATGGCCTGTCGTCGCAAGTGTCTTTTATTGCAAGGGGCACTCGCAATCGTCTCTGCTTTATCGAGTTCTTAAAAACGATGATTCATCACACATGCGACCGCTGCAAACGCGAAATCGATCCTGAGTCGGATATGCGATACGTAATTCGTATCGAAATCGAAGCTGCGATTGATGACCTTGACGAAGACTTTGAGAGTAGCGTAGATCATCTCGAAGAACTCTCAGAAGTTTTGGAATCGACCGACGATTACTGTTCAACACCGCTTGGCGAAGAACTGTATCAACGTAAGCGTTTTGATTTGTGCGGCTGTTGCTATCGCCAGTACATAAAAAATCCATTGGCTCGCGAGCTGAATGTGCCGTTCGGCTTCAGCAAAAATTAGTAGCGTCGCTTTCGTCCCAGCCTCTTTCTCGAACGTTCGAGAATCTTGCTTGGAGCGCACTGTTAGTGAGGCTGCCTCTTCGTTACGCACCAATTGTTTCGCCGCTTCTGGACTGAATATTTGATATTGGTGTGAGCAGCGTAGCCCAGGGCAGCGATGGGCTCAACCCTTTTGACTTGGGCAACGGAATCGGCCAACGACAAAACTCCGCTTCGCGAGATGTTTCGTCTGACGGCCAGCCGTTCGCGCTCGCCACAATCGAAACGATGCGGGCTTCAATTCTCGTCGCATCAGAGCGATGACTTGGCCGGGCGTAAGTCCGAATTGCACTTTGATCGCATCAAAAGTCGTACGGTCTTCCCACGCCATCCCGATGATGCGATCGATTTGAGCTGTCGAAAGTTCTTTCTCGTTGGACATTTTCGTTATCACTAATAGGAAACTAATGCTGCGCGATGTTGCAATCGGCCCCTCTGGTGCTATTCTAACGGACAGTCCAGCAGCACTGCTAAAACCAACCGTGCAACCAGGAAACTTCGCCAAATGTCCGACGACAAACCAGCTTCGACCTCAGCGTCATTCTCCTTAACTCGTGTATTGATGGTATTGCTGCCCATCGTGCTTCTCGCGTGGGGCGTGAAAGCTTACAGCACGCGGATTGAACAGGAAGTTCGAACGAAAATCGAAAAGACAACGCTTTGGCGACTGTTGGGCGATCAGAAAGGCACATCGACTTTAGCTAGCGATTACAAAGACGCCGATGGCGACATGATTGCCGATGCGCCACAGGACGAAGCCGCTTGGATTAAGCCTCAAGAGTTAGTCTTCTCTTATATCGCGACTGGTGACGTGAAAGTCGAACAAGAGATTTGGAAAGAATTTCTCGACACGCTTTCCAAAGATGTCGGAATTCCTGCGACGCTGGTTAGCTACGCCAACATCGACGAACAAATGGCAGCGCTGCGAGAAGCCAAGCTGCATCTGACGGCATTTGGCACCGGTGAAGTCGAAACAGCGGTCAATCAGGCGGGTTTCGTACCGCGTGCCTGTTTCTCGAATGCAAGTGGCGACTATCGATACACGATGAAGCTGATTGTTCCTGCGAAGAGTACCATCACCAAACCATCGGAGATTCGCAATCGTCGCCTAACTTTCACGCGTTTGCGTTCCAATAGCGGATGCATCGCGGCCTTGGTCATGTTGTTTAACGAACACAAACTTCAACCTGACGCAGATTACGATTGGGGCGTTTCCCGCAGCCATGAAAACTCGATCAAAGGAATCGCAAACGGCGAGTACGAATCGGCTGCAGTGGCCAGCGATATTTTGGAACGTATGATTGCGGCTGGCGAAGTGAAGGCCGAAGATATTCGCGAGATATATTCGTCGGAGCCTTTTCCACCGGGCGTTCTAGGTTACCCACACAATCTGGATCCTGATTTGATCAAGCAGATCGACGCGAGCTTGACGAATTTCAAATGGTCAGGAACGGGCCTTGAAAAAGCGTACGGTGGTTCGGGCAGCTCGCAATTTGCAATGGTCGATTATAAAGTCGACTGGGCACCGGTCCGCGAGCTTCGTTTGGCTGCATTTAAGATGGTCGACAAGCTCGGCCCGCCGGTCAGCCCAATGATGTCCTCGATCGACAACTGATAGCTCAACGATCAACCGAAGTGCATTGGCACCCGGTTTGCCGCACGGAGCCGCACGCGATCTATGCAAATCCAGGGTATTGAAATCGTCGATACGTTCGCCGAAGCGTTCGATATGAAGGCGACAAAGATCATCATCACAGCCGCCGAACCAGCGTGGGCCAAGCGAGCGGCTGATTCTATGACCGGTTTTGCGACCAGCGTGATCGGCTGTGGCGTCGAAGCGGGAATCGAGCGAGTGTTGAGTGGCAGCGAAACGCCCGACGGACGACCTGGCGTCGCAATTTTGCTATTTGCAGTCAGCGGCGGCGAATTGGAAAAGCAACTTGTGCGACGGATTGGTCAATGCGTTTTGACCTGTCCGAGCACTTCGGTTTTCGGAGCGATTGAAAGCGACAAAAAAATCTCGATGGGATCACACGTTCGATTCTTCGGCGATGGCTTTCAGATATCAAAAAAATTCGGTTCGAAACGTTACTGGCGAATTCCGGTCATGGACGGCGAGTTCGTTTGCGAAGACAAAATTGGTCGGACCGACGCGGTTGGTGGCGGCAATTTTCTGGTCTTGGCCGAAACGATTCACGGCGCGTTACATGCCTGCGATGCAGCGGTTCGAGCGATGAAGCAAGTTCCAGGCGTGATCACTCCATTTCCGGGCGGCGTAGCACGCAGCGGTTCGAAAGTTGGTTCCAAATACAAAGCTCTGCGAGCCAGTACAAACGAAGCGTTCTGTCCGACGATGCGGCATTTGGCGGGCTCTCAGATCAGCGGTCGAACTGGAGCGGCGCTCGAATTGGTTATCGATGGACTTACGCCGCAAGCGGTCGCCGAAGCGATGCGAGTCGGCATTCTAGCGGCTTGCGAAGTCGGACCATCGTTTGGTGTCCGACAGATTACGGGCGGCAACTACGGAGGCAAGCTGGGTCGGCATCATTTCCATCTCCGCGAAATCCTCGCCGCCAGCTAAGCCGAAAACCGCATCAAAAGCTTGCAATTTCAGAGTTTCAGTGAACAGTGGGATCGGCTTCCAGCTTGTCGTTAAAAAAGATGCTCGGCGACGCGACGGCCAGAGCACCCTGATGCATCGACGCTTGGCATTGGGCGTTGGCCTTTTATTAAGGGGCTGGCACGAAATAACTCCCCGGTTTGCACGGCACGTTAATCTAAAACTGAGCACTATCGGTTAATGCCCTAAATCTGCTTTTGGACCTCCATTAGCTTGTCTCATGGGTGAACCAGCTTCGTGATCTAACACCGAGACGGCGCGCGACGCGGAGCGGAAAAGACCCCAACGGGTTCATCCCGTTTGGTGAATCAGTTTCGTGATCTAACACCACAACACCGCGCGACGCGGAGCGGAAAAGACCCCGACGGATTTACTCCGTCGGTGAATCAGCTTCGTGATCTAACACCACAACGCCGCACCAAAAGACCCCAGCGGGTTCATCCCGTTTGGTGAATCAGTTTGCTTGCAGCGTCAAGGAACTTTTGGAAATTGCTTCAGGACAATTCCTTAGTCGAGAGCGGCGAATTAAAAGCCGTCCGACAGGCTGGAAACCTTTCCTGCTTTAGAAATAAAGTTGAAACGCGAGCGATTGGTGGCTGTCGAACACTATAGCCAGCATAAGCAAAGTTAAGCTTGGCTGCGGAAGTTCGATTCGCTATGATCACGACGGTCAGGACGGAACCTGCCACAGCCTGTTGCTGAGAGTACTCAAGCGTCATCCGCGATTTGCGGCCCCGCCGACCTTGAAAGAATTACCTTTAGCGAAATGTTGCTCATGTCTTCCAGGGATTGGAACGAACCACAGAACTCTGCTCGCTCGACGTCGATTCCGAAGAATCGTTGTACAAAGCGACGCATATCGAACTGGCGCAATTTTTTTGGCCGTGCTCCGTCAATCAGCAACTGGATGCTGCTTTTTCTCATCGCCAGCCTGCCGTCAGTTCGTGCTGATGACGATTTGCAGCGGGCCCAAAGCTTGGTCTCCAACTACTGCGTTGGCTGCCATGAAGGGAATAATCCCGATGGCGAAATCGATCTGACGCGGTTAGAAGGCAAACAAGATGTCGTCAACGATCGCGCACGCTGGGAGCAAATTCGTCAGCGGGTCGTCGATCTGCAGATGCCGCCTCGCGATGCGGAACAACTTTCAACAAGCGATCGAGATTTCCTTTGCCAGTGGATTTCCGGCGTTCTGCAAGACGCGACGCGCAAAAGCGGTCCGAGGCCCGGGCCATTTCGGCTTCGCCGGTTGAATCGTGACCAGTATTCCAACACCATGCGAGACTTGCTGGCAATCAACTTCGACGTGGGTGCGGAACTGCCCGAAGACGGCGCAGGTGGCGAAGGGTTTGATAACGCGGCTGAGACGCTATTTCTGTCACCGCTGCATGCTGAAAAATACATCGACGCGGCCGTCGCTGCATTTGGTTACGTTGCCAAAAACAATACATCGCGTGAGTTGCTGATCACCAAGCGTCCCGGTCCGCAAGTTCCAGAAGCGGATGCTGCGCGGCAGACACTTACCGATTTCGCGACGCGAGCGTACCGACGTCCTGTCGCTGAGTACGAAACAGCTGGATTGTTGAAGCTCTTTCATTCGGCAAGGCAGAACGACATTGCTTACGACGAATCGTTATTTGAGGCCATGACGGCCGTTGTTTGCAGTCCAAGCTTTCTAATCTTAATGGAGCGGCCGTCGCGGCCGGAAGAAGTTGAGCCGGTGAGCATCTATGAGTTCGCGACTCGGATCAGCTATTTTCTGTTCAACTCGATGCCCGACGAATCGCTGCGTCATGCCGCGATGGACGGAGCCTTGGATGATCCGGAAAAATTGAAGTCTGAAATCGATCGAATGATTCACGATCGCCGATTCCAGGGTTTCTTGGAAAGCTTCGTCGGTCAATGGCTGGGCACCAAAGACATCGGAATAAAGAAACGCCCCGATCCAGTGGTCTTTCCTCAAATGAACGACGAGGTTGCTGATTCGTTGCGGATCGAACCGGTGCGAACTTTGGAATACATTATCCGACACGAGCGACCGCTGCTGGATTTGATCGATGCGGACTACATTTTCATGAACGAGGATATCGCGCCGATTTACCAAGTCGAAACGCCGGGGCGTTATCTGAGCGAATATGTCCAACGATACGATCTTCCCAAGGACAGCATTCGTGGCGGCATTGTCACGATGGCTGGACCGCTGCTGGTTTCGTCACACTCTGCGCGGACCAGTCCAGTCCTACGAGGTAAATGGCTGATGGAAACTGTGCTGGGCTATGTCCCGCCGCCGCCACCGCCAGGCATTCCAGCGCTCGAAGAGTCGACCAATTCAATCGCGAACAAGACGGTTCGTCAACGCTTGGAAGAACATAGAGCAAATGCAAGTTGTGCCAGCTGTCACGACGCAATTGATCCGTTGGGATTTGGCTTGGAGTGCTTTGATCCGATCGGCAAATTTCGCGATTCCGACAACGGTTCACCACTTGATTTGACCGGTCAATTGCCCAGTGGTAAGAGCTTCGACGGACCGGCAGAGCTAAAAAAGATATTACTTGAAAATAAAGATAGTTTTACGAAACAATTGGTTCGGCGAATCTTTGGATTTGCCGTTGGACGCTCGCTTGTCGAGAGCGACTTTTATGAGATCGAACGTATTACTGCGGCTACGATCGCGGCTGATTATCGCCTCAATGTTACGCTGTATGAAATTATTAATAGTGTTCCGTTTCGGACTCGCGGCATTTCAAATCGATCTCCGCTGCCAACCGAACATTTCACTTCCCTTCATGACAACAGTATAAACAAGTAATGTCTGATTTGTTTTCTAAAGCTACTAGCGTTCAATCACGACGTCGATTTTTACGCGGCGCTGGCGTCTGTTTGTCACTACCGTGGCTGGAGTCTGTAAAGATTGGTAACGCCTACGCTGGCGATATGCCCGATCAAGCACCGATTCGAACAGGCGTTCTGTTTATGCCTAATGGAGTTGGCAAAGATCATTGGAAGCCGACGGGCATCGGAAGAGATTTCGAACTGGCTGATACGATGCAGCCGCTAAGCCGTCATAAGAGCGACTTGACGGTGCTGAGCAATCTTTGGAATCGCGAATCAGAATACGGCGATGGTCATTATGTTAAAACCGCTGGGCTGTTAACGTCGACTAAGATTACGAAGACAACGGGCGTCGATTTGAATTGCAATGGCGTATCTTTTGATCAGTTGATTGCCAATAAAATCGGGGCCGCGACACCACTTTCATCGCTGGAACTGGGCATTGAACCGGTCGCGACAGGCATTGATGCCGCTGTTGGCTACACAAGAGTTTACGGTGCGCATATTTCTTGGCGCGGGCCTCGTCGTCCGATGGCCAAAGAGGTTCACCCTCGTTTAGCTTACGAGCGTTTGCTCAGCGCCGCTAACCCGTCGGCGAACAATTCGGCGCGGATTAATAATCTGCTCGATTTTGTATTGGAGGACGCGGATCGATTGCAAAACGATTTGAGTGTCGCCGACCGCAATCGGCTTGATGAGTATCTTGAAAGCGTACGAAGCATCGAGACGCGTATTGATCGATTGGATTCAGAAGCGGGCAAGCAATGGAAGCCGCTTTGTTCGCTCGACGCTCCCAATGACCTGGACGAACATATTCCGGAGACTCACGCGGCCCATGTTCGACTGATGTTAGATATTATGGTCCTGGCGTTTCAAGCGGACATTACACGGGTGAGCTCGTTTATGTTTGGCAATTCTGTTAGCAACATTAATTTTTCATTTTTAGATGGAATTAATGATGGCTTTCATAATATTTCCCATCATGAAAATGATCCGCAAAAGATCGCAAAATATCAACAGATCGCAAAATGGCATATTTCTCAGATGGCCTATATGCTTGACCGAATGAAGTCGATTCAAGAAGGCGAGCGGACGCTTTTAGATAACACAGCGTTGTTGTTCGGTTCTGATCTACGCGAAGGTCACTACCACTCGCCTCACGATTTACCGATCATATTGGCAGGACGGGCCGGAGGAAAGCTTGCCGCGGGCCAACATTTGGATTTCGAGCCGGATACGCCGCTAGCGAATTTATATGCTTCGATCATGAACGCAGTTGATGGTGAAACAGCTTCGTTCGGCGATTCGACTGGCCTGCTGCCGGGGCTTCTTGTTTGATATCAGGCCGAATCTCGATATTGGCAAACGCCAAGCTGAGGACGCCATCGACAAAGTTTTTCGCCGGAGTGACCCCTTTGCCGCAGAAGATCTTTCGAACGGCAGAATCATCTGGACATGATCATCAATTTGGCCGTCGACGTTTCGCAAGCAAACAGTTCGTGGATGACTTCGCTGCTTCAAGTCGCGAATCAATGCGCCGATCGGTTTATCGACACACTTAATCCGGGCAGAATGTCTGCGTTCGAGATAGTCATGGCTGTCCCAGTCGCCGCTGGTGCTCTTGCGATTTGAAAGATGGCGATTGCAGATCTCAAATTGGCGTGCCTTGCGGACGAAACCTGGTGCCGAAATCACATTCAATCTCAGGGTAGCCGATCTCGCCAGAGATCGAATTGCGCAACAAAAAGGTCCCGAAGTCTGGGGACGTCGACTACGAGTTACCCGCAATTTAAATTTGGTTGAAGCATTGGTGTCGGCTTTGAATGGCCTCAGTCGTCAGGTACGGATCGCTGCTATCGTTACTATCAGGCAATGCGATCATGCAAAAAACGCCTAGCATCACCAAATGCAGTGAGCGCATCTCAGCTTAAAATGGAAGTCAGCAACGATTTCGCAGCGATTTTCTTGTCGCGAGTGATCAGCAACTTGCGAGCCCCTTTCCAAGCCAAGTTGACATGATCGGCATTGAAAACACTCTGCGACAGTCGCCAAGCTTCAGAAAACGCGATGGGAACCAAACTTTGGCAAGTCCGGCTACGCAAGTAATTGAAAACCCGTGCAAGCCGCTGGACGAACGGGTATAACAGAAAGACTCGCCAAACAAGGCCCGCTAAAAATCCCCTCCTGCCAAGCTAACTGCCTATGCACTTGCTTCGAAAGTTGTTCTGGTCGATCGTCGTGTTATGGTCAGCCGTGCTAGCTCGCCCGTCGACTGCTGCCGACTATGCCGAAACCGAACGGATGTTCTTCGCTGGCCAATATGATCAATGCGCTGCCGAATGTCAGTCCGAAGTAGACCGGCGGACTTGGAATCCGCAATGGACGCGGCTGCTGGTTCGATGCCAGCTTGCAATCGGCAAGTATTCCGAAGCGCTGGCCAGCTACGAAACGGGGCTCGAACGATTCAGCGACGATTTGCGACTGCGGCTGATCGGCGTTCAAGTTTACCAGCGCAACAATCGAGGTCTGGACGCAAAAAAACAGCTTGCCATCATGACCGAAGCGATCCAGAAAATGCCGTGGCGATACAGCGGCCGCGACGAACTGGTACCGCTGGGCCAACTGCTGCTGACCCAAGGCGAAGACCCTCGGCAAGTGCTCGAATTATGCCTCGACAAAGCGCTCAAGACCAACCCGGCGAACGTTGAAGCGTTACAGGTCAGCACGGAACTGGCACTCGACAAATCCGATTTTCAAGAAGCCAGCCGTTCGGTCGCCGCCGCCATTAAAACTCAACCGCTCGACCCTCAATTGCATTACTTGCAAGCTCTTGCGTGGAGCGAAACCGACGACGAGCAATCGACGGCAGCGTTGCTGGCGGCGCTGAAGCTCAATCCGCGACACGTCCCGTCATTGCTGATGGCCGCGGAAAACAAAGTCGATGCTGAACAGTACGATGAAGCCGAAATGCTCTTGCAAGAAGTCCTGGCCGTCAATCCACATGAACCATTGGCGTGGGCCAATCGCAGCATCATCGCGCATCTTCAAGGCCGATACGAAGCCGAAGGTGAATGTCGGCGGACGGCCCTGGAGCCCTGGAAGCTGAATCCCGCGGTCGATACGAAGATCGCTGAAAAGCTTTCGCGGCACTATCGATTCGAGGAAGCCGTCGAAGCCTATCGACGTGCTTTGACGATGGAACCGCTTCATCAAGCGGCGATGGCTGGACTGGCTCAAGACCTGCTGCGTTTGGGGAAGACCGAGGAAGGTTGGAAAGTTTTAGAGGCCTTTCGAAGCAACGATCAATACAATGTCGTGGCCTTCAACCTGTCCAAACTGCGTGACCAGCTCGACAAGTTTACGTCGCTGGAAACCGATGGCCTTGTCGTTCGAATGGAAGCTCGCGAAGCGAAAATTTATGGCGACGCGGTCATCGATTTGCTCAGCCGCGCACGTCGCACGTTGACCGAAAAATACGCTGCGAAACTTGAAGAGCCAGTTTATGTGGAGATTTTTCCAAACCAACAAGATTTCGCGATTCGCACCTTTGGGCTGCCCGGCGGCGAAGGCTATCTTGGCGTCTGTTTTGGTCGACTCATTACCGCCAACTCGCCGGCATCGGGCGGTGAGCAACCTCAAAATTGGCAGTCGGTTTTGTGGCACGAATATTGTCACGTCGTGACGCTACAAAAATCGAAAAATCGGATGCCGCGCTGGCTCAGCGAAGGGATCTCGGTCTACGAAGAACGCGAGGAAAACGGGACGTGGGGCCAGCCGATGGACCGCCAGTACCGTGCGATGCTGCTGGGCGATGACCTGACACCGCTGAGCGAGCTGAGCAGCGCTTTCTTGCGTCCTAAATCCGGGCTGCATTTGCAGTTCGCGTATTTTGAATCGTCGCTGGCTGTCCGATTTTTGATTCAGCAATATAGCTTTGCAAGTTTGACCCGACTGCTTGATGACCTTGGAGCTGGCTTGCCAATCAACGCGGCGCTAGAAAGATTGACCGGATCACTATCGGCGTTGGATGAACAATTTGAAGCTTACGCCATCGCTCAGGCCAACGCGTATGGTCCCGACGCCGATTGGCAACCGATGGCTGACGAAGAGATTGCGATTGCGGGAGAAGCGACGAATCCACGATCGCGACCGGCGGGCCCCGGCGGCGGACGAAACGCAGTCGATCCGGAAGAGCTGCAAAACTTCTTGGCTTCGCATCCGAACAATGCGCTCGCGCTGCGAGCGACGGCGAAGCTTCAGCTTGCTCGTCGCAATTACGATGACGCATTGCAAGTTTTAACGGAGCTGCAGAAAGTCGAGCCAGACGACTATTCGATTGATGGCGTCTATTCGATGTTGGCGGCCTGCTATCGCAAACTGGAACGCGGCGACGACGAATATAAAACGCTGAGTCAGTTTGCAACGCATTGCCCTAATTCGCTCGATGCGTGGCAGCGGCTGATCGAATTGGATACCGAGAAAAAAGAATGGGCGAAGGTGCTCGATTGGGCGAACCGTTATTTGGCCGTTCAACCGCTGAGGTCAGCGCCGCATGCTGCGATCGTGCAGGCGGCGACAGTGCTGGGTGAGCTGGAAAAGGCGACTGAATCGTTGCAATCGCTGCTGGAGCTTGACCCGCTTGACCCAGCCGAGTTGCATTTTCAGCTTGCCAAGGCTCTGCGTCCGTCAAACCCGAAATCTGCAAAGCGTCATTTATTACAAACTCTTGAGCTCGCCCCACGATACCTTGCCGCTCTACGATTGTTACATGAGATGACGGAACACTAACAGTAGCGGAACGGGCGCAAGCCCTCCGGTCCTTCAACACACAAGTTGGTTCGCACAAAAAACCGGACGGCTCGCGCCCTGCCGCTAAAGAAGAAAAAGAAGAAGAAACAGTAGCGGAACGGGCGCAAGCCCTCCGGTTCCTCAACACACAAGTTGTGTTCGCAAAAAAAGAACCGGACGGTTCGTGCCGTACCGCTAAAGAAGAAAAAGAAGAAGAAACAGTAGCGGAACGGGCGCAAGCCCTCCGGTTCTTCAACACACAAGTTGGCTCGCACAAAAAGAACCGGACGGCTCGTGCCGTACCGCAAAAGAAGAAGAACAATTTATGCCAAATGCCCGAACCGTCTTGCTTTTGATCGTCGTCCTCGCTGTTTGCGTAACCGCTCTGGCACAGCGACGTGGTGGGCGACGTTGGCAAGGCGACTACGACATTGGATTGGACCGCCGCGGCGTTCCGACGTGGGATGTCGATCCAAAATTTCCCGACGACGTCTTCACCTTCGCTCGCATTCGTTACCGTTCCAACTATCAAGGGCGTGGCGGCGGGTGGTCGACCGACTATCCAGACAGCGACCTAAACTTCTCGTTGCGATTGCAACAACTGACGACCTTGAAGGTCAATCCAAATCCGGTCATTATCGATCTGACCGAACCGAAATTGTTTGACTATCCATTCGTCTACATGATCGAGCCTGGTGGGCTGGAATTTGACGAAGCGGAGGCTGCAGCCTTGCGGCGTTATTGCTTAAACGGCGGTTTCATGATGGTTGACGACTTTTGGGGCGAATACGAATACCAGAACTTCGCCAGCCAAATGAAACGCGTCTTTCCGGATCGCCCAATCGTCGATGTGCCGCTGGAGCATGAAATTTTTCACTGCGTCTACGATTTGAAAGAGAAGCCACAGGTGCCTTCGATCAACGCTGCCGAATATGGTCGCGCGCAAGGCATCACTTGGGAGCAGCGATACGAATCCGATACCAGCAAACCGGTTTATCGCGCGATCAGTGACGACAGCGGACGAATCATGGTCTTCATCTGTCACAATACAGACCTCGGCGACGGCTGGGAACGCGAAGGCGAGAACCAATGGTACTTCGAAGAATTTTCGGTCAAGAAAGCGTATCCACTCGGCATCAACATTATTGTCTACGCGATGACGCATTGATGGCGTCAGACTCATACCAACCTCTACCCACTTGAAAGCCAGCCACTGTGAATGCAGCGTTAGGGAACATCGAAGAGCAAACGCGTCTGATCGAATTGGTCCGCGAATCTCGCCAGCGTATAGATACCGAGCTTTCCAAAGCGATCGTCGGGCAAAAGGAAGTTATCGACCAATTGTTGATCTGCCTTTTCGCCGGTACGCACTGCTTGATCACCGGCGCGCCGGGGCTTGCCAAGACGTTGCTTGTTCGATCGGTTTCGCAGATCTTTCATCTTAACTTTCAGCGCATCCAGTTCACGCCAGACTTGATGCCCGCTGACATCACCGGTACCGAAATACTGGAACAACACGATGATGGCAGCCGACGAATGCACTTCGTTAAAGGACCGATCTTTG
>JBGSKY010000286.1:0-17433 GCA_041740995.1 Pirellulaceae bacterium | reverse complement strand
GTTAGGGGCCATTCGCGAGATTCGCTCACGGCAAAACGTCGGCCCGAAAGACTCGGTTAATTTTCATGTCCAGACCGATGCGACAGCGGCAAAAATTCTGCAACCGATGATGCCATTCGTGGAATCGATGGCCAATGCAAAACTCCAAAGCATCGGCCAGCAAGTTGCACCGCCAGCGATTAATGCGATGGTGACACTAGATCAAATGAATGTCTACGTCGATTTGTCATCATTGATTGATGTGCCAGCGGAAATCCAGCGGAATGAAAAATTGCTGGAAAACATTGTCAAACAGATCGCCAGTAAACAATCCAAACTGTCCAACGAGACTTTTGTTTCGCGAGCTCCAAACGATGTGGTCGAAAAAGAACGCGGATCTTTGAATGAGTTGATCGACCAACAAAAAGTTGTTCAAGCGTCACTGGAACAGTTGCGACAGATGAAATCGTAAGAAGCTGCAGCTCACTAGAATTCGGGGTTGATACGGTAGCGAAAAACGTCGCTGGTCACGATCGCGTTAACAATCGCCGACAAGTGTTGGTCGTTTTCTTTGTAAGCCTCCAGAACCGAATTGATGGTGCATTCGTCGGTATACGATAGACCTCGCCCAAGTGCGTAGGTCAGCATCTGCTTTACAAGTTGATTTGTGATTTGCGGGCTTTTGTCGAGCACAATCTGTTTGAATTCCGCCGTGTCGTTGAACGATTCACCGGTGACTAATTCTCCTGAAGCGTCGATCAGCTTGCCATTGTCATGTGTTCGCCAACGACCAACCGCGTCAAAGTTCTCCAACGCAAATCCGATCGGATCCATTTTTGCATGGCAGCTAGCACACTCAGGATTTGCTCGATGCTGTTCGAGTTTTTCACGTAACGTCAGCGACTTGCCTGATTCTGATTCTGCTTCCAATTCCGGAACGCCAGGTGGCGGTGGTGGTGGCGGGTCGCCGAAGAATACGCCAGCAACATAGTTCCCCCGCCTTGGGACGTTGGTTCGATTGGGATCAGCGGTCGCGAGCAAGACGGCGGCACTGGTCAGCAATCCACCTCGACCAGAATTACCCGCGTCGATCTTCCGAACTCGCAAGTTCGAAGTCGACTGTTGCTGCGATTCCGAAAACTGTGATTGGAGACCATAAAACTTGGCTAGTCGAGAAGTGACATAAACCGAATCACTGCTCAGCAAATCGTTAACTGTTCCATCGTTTTGAATTGTTTGTAGTATCGTTTCGGATACTTCTTGTTTCATGTCACCAATTAAAGAGTTATCGAAGTCGGCAAAAATTTCGGTATCAACGGTGTGACTTTCAAGATCCGCTAGCCGCAGCCATTGCAAGAAGAAACGATCGACCAGTCCGTGACGGACGCGTTCGTCAGCGATCATTATCTCAGCTAACTGGCCAACTTCTTCGAAGGAATCGAGATCGTGCGTCGCAGCATATTGCATCAATTTCGAGTCCGGTGCACTTGCCCATAAAAAGAAGCTCAACCGAGAAATTAGATCGTATTTATCGACCAAGTATGGCTCGTCGATGTCCGGCTGTGATTTTTCAATTCGAAAGAGAAACCGCGGCGAAATCAAGATAGCGTGGATTGTATGAGCTAACGCGTCGCGAGGCGTTTCCTCCATTCGCCTAGCTTGCAGATAAACGCTGGTCAGTCCAGTTGATTGCTCAGGGGTCAGCGGGCGACGAAAAGCAATCGACGCAAACTGCTCAATGCGACTTGACGCCAAAGCGTCGGCTTGATCGACCGGCAGCGTTGCAAATTCAGTGTTCGATTCGAAAATCAATTGATGTAGCGGCGAGTCGACTTTCAAGCTGGTCGGATTGTCGAACGCTCGGTCGATGATCTCTGTGGCGAGATCGTCGAACTGTTGTAATTGTGTATCGGAAAGCGCCATGACTTCGCCGATATTATCGAAACCGTATGCGATTGGATCTGGCGAAATGCGTTCGGACCAATCAACTTTCCAACCCGATAATGCATTGATTGTGTTTTGATATTCGTAACGGTTCAGTCTTCTCGATATCGGTTTTCCTGGTCGAATAAGGTCGTTACATTCAATCTTCCGGACCATTGTGTCAATGAACTGCGACATCAGTTCCGCTTCGTGCGCCGATGGTTGCCGCGAGTTTTCAGGCGGCATCGCGCCGAATTCCAATTGGTCACCGACCTTAAGCCAAGTGTCGCGATGGTCGAGAACCATCTTTAGGTCTTTGTCCTGTTCAAGATTCACATCGCCTTTAAACGCATCGGCATTGTGACATTTGTTGCAATATCGAGAGAACAGACGATTGATGTTTCTGTCCCACGACAACTCTTCTTTATCGCGTCCAGGTTGTGCAACAACATTCGTTACGCTCGATAAAAAGAGACCGGTGGCCAGGGCAATGATCGAGAATCTTTGCATGATCAAACCAATGGCAAAGGAGACGTAGAATCGCCAAACGACTCAAGTTTGACTCCCGCGCATTGGGCCATCGTTAGATAAACATCGCACAGCGGTCGTTTGTCTGGCAAAACCAAGTGGCGATTGCCTGGCAGATTCGCACCGCCTCGGCCAGCAACCAAAATTGGCAAGTCGTCGTGGTTGTGCGCGTTGCCATCGCTGATGCCCGATCCATAGAGGAACAAGCAATGATCGAGCAGCGTTCCATCGCCTTCCGGAATTGCGTCGAGCCGTTGGAGGAATCGCGAAAACAGTTCGATGTGATGTCGATTGATGTCCGTCAGCCAATTCAGATTTTGTTCTTCTTTGCCGTGATGCGAAATCGAATGGTGAGCTCCACTAACGCCGATGTCCTTATAAGCGCGGCCTGATTTTTCGTACGAAAACATGAACGATGAGATTCGAGTTGTATCGGCTTGGTAGGCCAACGCCAAAATGTCTAACATCAGATCGACGTGGTCGGAGAATTTGTCAGGAATGCCGCGTCCATCTTTGGGAAGATGCCCTTCGATCGTTCGATAAAAGCCATCCAATTCGGGATCACTATCAAAGCTGCCTTCGTGGTGCGTGCGGCTATCTTGGCTGGCCTTCTGAACGCGACGTTCAACGCTGCGAATGCCTTCGATATAATCTTCCATTCGCTGACGATCGTTGTAGCCTAATTGTGTTTGAAGTGCGCGGGCATCTTCGAGGACGTAATCCAGAACGCTACCGTGCGGGCTAGCAGGCTGATCGTCGTTACCACTGGCTTCATTCAACGATCGCCGCGCCGGCGTTTTCCCCTGATAAAGCCGTTCAAAGAGCAATCGCGGATTGAGCTCCAGCGGAGCCGGCGTGCGTTTGCCACGCCACGAAATGTGCGACAAATAAGTTCCGCTGTATCCATGATCGCCACCGTGGCCTGGATCGATGCCTAGAGTCAGCGATTCGATTGGCGTTTGCAGGCCGATTTTTCGAGCGACTAACTGGTCAATTGATGTTCCGCCGACTTCCGGCTCTTCGGAATGTTTGCAACGTTGACCGACCAAGAATCCGCCACCCGCTGGTTCATGCCCGGCCTCGTGGCCTTCGCAATGTTCGGCTTCCAAATTCGAGATCAAAGTTATTTTGTCACGAACGGCAGCTAGCGGCTGAAGCGTTTTCGGCAGCTCGCCGATAACACCTGCGTTAGCAACACGCCAATCATTCATATTGACGCCGTTGGGAACATAGAAGAACCCAAGTCGCACGGGTGGTTTAATCGGCGCGGCCATCAGGCTGCGAGTCCCTCCAGGCATCATCGCTTCGAGCAATGGAAGCGAGAGCAAAGCACCAGTTCCGCGCAATAATGTACGGCGGGAGAGAGGTCGATTTCTCATCGTAGAAATAGCTCCTTAAGCATTTCTTTGGCAGGCAGGATTGGGCACGACGTCGAAGTGCCGTGCAAGGCGGGAGCCCGATTATAGCAGTTCAACAAGTTGCGTGCGAGAAATCAATTGCGACTTTTTTCACTGAGCTGTTCGAATCAATTGCCGAAAGAAAAATTTGGCTTCTATTGGAGTTGCGTTTTTCGCGGGAGAATAAACTGATTGAATCAGTTCGTTTCTGAAGCGGGGCAAGACGGTTGTTTTGCTTATCAAAAGTTCGCTTGCGGAAGAACCGGACGGCTTGCGCCGTACCGCGAACAATGCTTTGCATTGGTCCGGACAACCGTAGCGGAATGGGCGCAAGCCCTCCGGTTGTTTTGCTTACCGAATGTTCGCGTGCGGAAAAACCGGACGGCTTGCGCCGTACCGCTAACAATGCTTCGCATTGGTCCGGACAACTGTAGCGGAATGGACGCAAGCCCTCCGGTTCTTCTCGTTGATCCGGTTGTAACCAAAAACGAGTAAAAACTCGACAGCTGTTCGGAGCTCAAATGTCATACGACCATTCTTCAACGGCGATTTGGTTCGAACAATTTGCGCAGCGGCTAGTGCCCAAAATCTGGTATGCTTTTCGAAGCGCCGCCATTGTGCTGAAGTAAATTTCTTGTGACTCGCGGAAAATATGCTCCGGTCCGATAATCTTGTCCAAGCCGACATTCTTCATTGCGTCATCTAAGTCTGGTCGAACACCGGAGAGCAATACGACGACGCCGGATTTGCGTTTGGCTTGGACCCATCGGTGCAAAATCTCCAAACACATCGCGTCGGGATTGCGAAGCCGTTTCATTCGCAACATGATCACAACAATTCGATCGCCGACTTGCAAATCGATTCGCTCAAGCGCCTCTTCGAACGGTGGTCCACAGCCAAAAAACAGCTCGCCTTCGAAATTAAAAATGCGAAAGAGCTCGCATCGGTGATCGTCCGCTTCAAGTTCGCGAATCTTGCGATCTGGAGTAATCGTCAGCTCGCTCATCAAGACCTGGGCCGCGCGGGGAACGTAGAGCAAAAACGATAAAATTACGCCGATCAAAATGCAGAATTCGATCGATATGAAGACCGCTGACATCGCTGTTGCAACTACGATTGCTCGATCGAATCTTGTCGCTCGCCAGTGATAACGCAAGGCTGCGAACTCGACCATTCGCAACCCGGTCAGCATCAGCACGCCGGCCAAAGCGGCCTTGGGAATAAACGCAGCCAGTGGTCCTAGCAACAAGACTGTCACGGCGACCGCAGCGGCACAAATTATGCCCGACCACTGGGTCATTGCGCCAGCAGTATGGTTGATATAAGAACGCGTAAGTGAACCGGAGCCGGGGAAGCACTGAAAAAAACTACCGGCAATATTCGCTAGGCCTTCGCTGAGGCATTGCTGGTTGGAATCTAGTTTCTGACCGGTTTTCGAAGCAAGCGACTTCGCCATCGCGATTGCTTCGAGCAATCCGAGAAAGGCAATTGCTGTTGCGCTGCTAGCAAGCTGCGTTGCGAGCGACCAATCGACCGTAGGGAGGGCGAACCCGGGCAATGCGTTGGGGACTTTGCCAACCAAACTTAAGCCTGGCAACCGATCGCCGCTTGCCCAAGCGATCAACGCCGCGCCGACAATCGCAAGCAAGAACTCTGGCAAGCCTACCTTCCAACGTTTGTTGATCCAACGACAGCCCAAGGCAATCGCGACGGTAGCCAGGGATACCGTAACAGTTGGCCAATGGATCGGCCCGCCGTAGTACATGGTCAGACCAAATCGCTTCAGAAAATGATCGTGCGGGTCGGCTTTGTAGACGAAGCCGAGTACATTCTTCAATTGATCGAGCAGCAGCAGAATTGACGCTCCGCATGTGAAACCGACGATCACTCCACTGGAAATAAAGCGCGACAAATCGCCAAGCCGAAAAAGTGTGATCGCTGTTTGGATGATCCCAATCAACAAAGCCATCATGATCGCAGCCGGTATTCGCTGCTCTTCTGGAACGATCGCAAGAGCGCTCAGCATCGCGATCGAAATCGCGTTGGTTGGACCGTTGATCAGGTGTCGTGAGCCATTGAACAACGAACCGACGGCGGTCATTACAATAGCGGTGTAGAGACCGTATTGGACTGGCATTCCGAAGATGCTGGCATAAGCCATTGATTGCGGGACGGCCACGGCAGCAACTGTTAGTCCGGCAAAGGTATCGCGGCGGAGCTTGAGCCAGGAATAGGTCCGAGCTTCCGCGACGGCAGGCAGCCAATTCCCCAAAACGTTTAACCATCCGGCTGCTGGATCTCGGACGGCATGGTTTTGTGGCATAAGCGAATGCGATTGCAAGTTTGAGTGTGTGCCCGGATATACCGTCAGTTTGCGAGGATCCAAAAACCGACGAAAAAGAGAATTCGAGTCGTCAAGAAACTCGACTACATTCTTTGCGATTGCAATTTACAGTTTCCGCTGGGCGGGCGGAAGTTCGGGTTGCGCCGCTTTCTCAGCATGCTTATTTGGCAACTCAATCTGTTGACGCGGGGCGCGGGAAGGGGTCTTTGGGCCAACGCGAGAAGCCGGCGCGGCGGGGTCGCTTTGAATACCAGTGTCCGCTGGCAACGCAGTCGGTTCTGACGTCGGGTCGCTTGCAGGCAAGTCCGAACTGCTTTGCGATGTCACCATCGGCTGTTCAAGTTTGGGCGTCTCGGCAACCGCTTTGCTTGATTCCAGTTGGCTGGCTGCCGCAACCGGCGGCACCACAGCGAGGCCGCTTCGAACCTGCGTCAGCTCTTGAATTAGCGCATCACGCTCGGAGTCCCATTGCGATTGAGCTTGCATGAAAGTGGCAGCTTGCTGTTCCAGTTGCACTCGCAATTCGTCAAGTTGGTCGCTGCTGGCGGGCATTACCGCATCGGCTGTTGGCGAGTCGTTGTCCTTGGCTGCCGTGACAGCCTGTTCAGCCTCTTTCACTGTCGCTTGCAAAGCCATATTTTCTTGCAGCAAACGATCGCGACTGGCGGTGAGTTTTTTCAGTTCAACTCGCAGTTCTTGGTCGCTGCTGGCGGTCGGGGAATTTGCGGCCAAGTCTTCCTTTGCCTTCGACAATTGATCAGACATCGCCGACAGTTCACGTTGCAGTCCATCACGCTGGCGTCGCATCGATTCAGCGATCTTCTCCGCTTCGGCAGATCGCGCATCGGCTTGGTTGGCTCGCAGCAGTAAGTCTTCTTGAGCTGCTTGCGTTTGCTTGTTCGAATCGGTCGACTGCATCTTGCTCTCAGCCTGTGCAATGCTTAACTCTCGTCGCTTGGCGTCCAACTCTTTTTGTAGAGTTGCAAGTTTTTTGCTGCTCTCACTCGATTGCTTGCGCAGCTTTTCGAGCGCCTCGTCCGCTACCTTGGAGCGACTTTGCAGTGCGGTTTCGTATTGTCGATTGGTAGTCGAAAGTTGGCTGATCTGCGATTCAAGCTTCGATTGATTGGCGTTAAATTGTTCGATCAAGTTGTTGCGTTCGGCAAGTTGTTTTTTTGCCAGTTCCAATTCAATCTGCATTGACGCCGGTGATTGAAAACGCGTGTCAAATGTCGGACTGCCAGTGATACCGCTGCCAGAATTCAACAATGCGTTAGCTCGCAGTGAAAGGTCGCTGCCAGGCGTTGCATCATCGAAACTTTTGTTGGCTGCATTCGCCGCTGCCGCCGATCGTTGAGCTTCGGCTAGCGAAGAGAACTGCGAGAGTCGATTGGATTCAGCAGACGACGTTGCTTGCGAATTTAGGTTTTGTGTTTCCAGTGCGTCGTTGGTTTGCAGATTCGGCGCACTGGGCTGCTGCGTCGCTGGAACAACCAGCGGCGGCATCAAGTCACTCGCCAAATTTTTCGGCGCCGTTAAAGAAGAACTGGTCGACGAAGGGGTCGCCAGAACGCTCTCTGGCTGAATCATTTCGGCTGATTGCGAAGACGCGGGATTGGAGCCGTTGGAGGCTGGCGTTGGGACGGTTTGCTTTGATGTTTGCGAATTAGGCGACGATGCAGACTGGGATCTAGCCATTGCATCATGAACGGCAAAATCCGTTGTGCCACCGCCAGCAATTGGACTTAGCCCCAATCGCATCCGACAAACGTTGCAATTGAGAACTTCGGGCGGTAGACTCGCCAAATCGATTCGAATCGCGGGGCCATTGGAAACATTCTGTGCATTCAAGGTCGTGTGCGAAGCAAAACCAGCGGCCAGGAACGCGACAAATGAAAAATGGGCAATTTTGGCTTGCATGAAAGTCGTCAACTTGTTGAGCGGTAAAGTAAAGCCGGAAGACCTTTGAATTGCTTCGCTGCCGATCAACAAATTGGCGGTCGATCAGCAAATTTTTCCAGCAAAACTACTATACTTCAACAGCCACGACTAGCAAGAATCTGCCGGATCGCATTGCTGACCGTCGCCAGACTAAATGGTTTCGCCAAAACAGTCTCCGGGGAGAGACGTTTCGCTCGGTCAATTAGCAGTTCATCCAACTCGGCAGACATCAAAATGCACGGCAAATGTGCAGGCAATTGACGAACTCGCTCGAGCATTTCAAGCCCGTCAAGCCTTGGCATGTGAATATCAGCAATCAACATGTCAACGCGCAAATCTGCCAAGATTGACAACGCTTCCCAGCCGTCGGCGGCCTCCACGGTCGAATAGCCCCGGCGACGCAGCCCTTCGCACAGGCTGCCTCGGAAGTCTATATTGTCGTCGGTAACTAACAGACGAGTTGATGATGAAGTTTCACTGCAGCGCATTGCCGACAGCCTGTTTGTTGCCAGCCGAAAATGACTGGATTAGGAATTTTTTTGCAAATGAATCAGCCGCCGCAGCCAAAAACTTGTTGAGAAATTGTATTTCAAACGAGCGACGCTCGCGTTAGTTCGATGAAGTATTTGACCGCCTCAAACAACTGCTAAAAAGCCGTTTTAAGGGCAGTGCCGGTCGTGCCACTTTGACATGCCGCCGCTAGCCGTCGGCTTGTTGGTACAAATATTGTTCCACGAATTCAATTTTGCACCGAACGTTTTGGTTTTACCAGCAATTATCTCGCAATTTCAAGGGTGATTCTAAAAATGGACCCGTCACCATTCCAACCTTCGCCGCGACGACGCATTTCCGAACCGACTTCCGCCGAGCTCGAAGCGGACTTAGTCGCGGACATCGCACGCCACGGGAAGCCCTATGTCCCTCGTGCAAAAACTATCAAATCGGTCGTAAAGAATTGGTCGATTTCGAGAAACGTGTCGGCCGAACAGACCAGCCTGATGACCGAACAGCAATGGAATGCGATCATCGGCGACTTGCTTGCCAACTACACCCGTCCAGGACATATCAAACGCGGCGTGCTGCACATTTCAGTTGACAGCCCGCTGGTCATGCAAGAGTTAGCGATTCGAAAAGGCGAGATACTAAAGAAGCTGCAAGATTCACTGCCTGATCACGGAATTAAGTCGCTGAAGTTCCGTATCGACTAACGAACGTCGCGCAACGACGAATAAATCCGCCCAACCAGACGGACTTTATTGCTCAAACTCTTGCCGTTTTAAAATGACGGCCAGCTTTATGTATCACTGACGCATTATGTCAGTTTCTTCGAAAATCAGTCTGCTAGTGGTTGCACCGCGGCGCGGTTAAAATTGCGATTGACGTGGAACGCTGTACGGCATTCAACCATGCCGAGCTTACCGTTCAAGCTGTGAAAACGTTATTGCGTTCGTTTCAAAAAATCATCTTAGGAGCGTGTTTCATGTCTAACTCACCTTACAACGACCCCAACTACGTCAACCCGAATATGATCCCGCCCCAACGGAAGGGGTTTAATCCGCTTTACTTGATCATCATAGTTGTCGTGTGTCTGTCGGTTCCGTGCTGCGGGATTTTGGCTGGCCTAATGTTACCGGCAATACAGCAAGCGCGGCTTGCAGCGCGAAAGATGACGCAGTCGAACCAGATGCGGCAAGTCGGTTTAGCTCTATTAGAATACGAGCAAGTCTACCGCGCATTTCCGCCAGCCTACACCGTCGATTCCGATGGTCGACCTCTACACAGCTGGCGAACGTTGATTTTGCCGTTCATGGAACAAGCCTCGCTGTATCAGAAAATCGATCTTAACAAACCGTGGGACGATCCAGCTAACGCAGCGGCACGTGAGACCGTCGTTTCAATTTACAATGATCCAAACTCCGGCGGGCCATCGAACTTGACTAGCTTGGCAGCGATCGTTTCCGATCAGTCGATTTTTCCAGGCTCTGAACAAATTAGTTTCCGCGATATATCCGACGGATCAAGCAACACGATTTTGATTTCCGAAGTAACACGCGAACAAGGGATTCAATGGATGGAACCGCGTGACCTGAGCAACCAAGAATTCATTCATCTCGCCGCCGAGCCGAGGGGTTTATCAACCTATTTCGACGGCTTTCATGTCGTGATGGCCGACGGCTCAATTAGATTTATCGTTTCGTCGGTCGATATCGTCGCTCTCCAATCGATGGTCACTAGAGATGGTAGTGAGACGATCACGAGCTTGTCTGAGTAACCATCATTCCAATACTTAGAGTTTACCCGTCAATTGATCCTGAATCCAATTCTCCAATTCGTCCCAATCGACTGGTGGCAGCGACGAACGATCGGGACGCAATTTGACGGCGTCGCGGATGTAGATATGCTCGATCTGCGTCTGCGTTTTGTTCGTATTCCACATTAGCAAAATTCGAATACACCGCGGCAAGGAGCCTGGCACTGCGATCTCGTAACCACAGAGCATCGGCACATCTAGCCAACCCAGTTGGCGCGCCGCGACCGCGGGGAACTCCGATGTTAAATCGCTTGTTACGGTAAACGTTGCACTGGCGATGTCGCTGGCATCTATCTCATTGCGGCGAATCATCAAGGCCAACAACTGACGGGTCGCGTTTAGGATCTCTTCGCGATCGTCAATCGATGTTGTGGTCGCTCCACGAACGCCTCGGCAAGCCAATGTCATAGATTAAACCGTTTTCGAAAAGTTTGAGTGCAGGCAACCCAAGCGAGGTCGCTTTTGCCTAGGGCTGCCCGCTATTTTCAGCGAAGTCGCGTTAGGTTTGAATTCTTGCCCATCGACCGACATTCGACAAGCCGTCTCCAATTCGTCGACTTTTAAACGCGTTCAATTGAACGAGCCGACAATCGGCGGATCAGCTTTCGCATTTGCAATACGCTGATCGTCGAAAGGACTTGCGAAATGTTCAGACCACTTGCGGCGGTGATGACATCGATATCGGTCGGTTCCGTGTTGATCGCCTGCAGAACCTTCATTTCGGTTTCATTGAGTTTCATTTCCGCTGGGTGTCGAATCGTTCGATCATCATCAATATTCGCTTGTTCAAACAGCGGCCCGAGATGATCAAGCACGTCATTGGGGTCTTGTACCAAGATCGCGCCGTCGCGAATCAACCGGTTCGAACCGCGCGACATTCGTGATTGAATCGAACCGGGCACCGCGAACAAATCGCGACCTTGCTCGCCGGCGTGCGACGCTGTGATCAGGGACCCTGATCGGTCGGCGGCTTCGACTACCAAGACGCCCAGACTCATCCCGCTGATCAAGCGATTACGTTGAGGAAAAACCCCCGGCTTGGTTTTGGCAAATGGGTGTGTCTCGCTGACCAACGCCCCGCACTGGGCGATCTGTTCTGCCAGTTTGGCGTTCTCGGCAGGATAAATATCGGTCACGCTGCTGCCCAAGAACGCGATCGTACGGCCGTTGACTTCTAGCGCCGCCGTGTGAGCAATCGCATCAATGCCGCGCGCCAGACCGCTGACAATTGTCAAACCTGCCCGCGATAGTGATCGCGCGAAAAGTTCTGTTGCCGCGCGACCATAAGGTGTCGCATGGCGTGTACCAACAATCGCTAATGACAACGCATCAGCCGCTTCGAAACGCCCTTTGATGTACAGCACTGATGGAGCATCGACCAATTCGCCTAGCAGTTTTGGTACCTCGGCATCGAGTGCAGTAAGGACTCGAACGCCGTGTTCGTTGCAATGCTCCAAAACTCGATCGACTAACGAATCGTTGCGAGCAGCTTGAACGGCCGATGCGACTTGCGGACCGATCATTTCGACTTCGCCAAGCTGTCGCAGCGTAGCGGAAAAAACCGCACTCGCTGATCCAAAATGATTCAACAAGCGACGTAACAAACGCGGCCCGACACCGCTTACAAGGCTGAGCTGCAAATAGGCTCGTCGTTGTGCCTCATCAAAATTTACACTTGAAGAATCATAAGATGCGTCAGACATCAGCAATACTGTTGGCTCAACGGTTTGATAATAATTTCCGGCACGTGAGCTTGCGGCGGAAGCATCGCAATTGCAAGAACCATCGATGCGACATCGGATGGCTGGAGAATTCTAGCCTTATGTTCGTCTGTCACAGCAACCGGCCGCGCATCGAGCAACGGCGTGTTAACCTCTCCAGGGTAAACATTCGTGATTCGAATGCCATGTTCAGCCAGCTCATTACCTGCCGCTGTACCGAGCGCGGTCATGGCGAACTTGCTTGCGCAATAAGCGATCCCACCAAGCGTCAACGCTCGCTTGCCAGCGATACTTGATACGTTGATGATCAGCCCACTCTTGGCCGCCAGCATGTTAGGCAGAACCGCCTTCATGCAGTTGTAGGGGCCCGTCGCGTTGACCGCCAGCACATCGTCCCACTGATCGGGCTGCATGGCTTGCATCGATCGATCTTTGATATTGATCCCAGCCGCTTGGACCAAAACTGTAATCGGAGGCATGATACTTGCCGTCCAATCAAAGAACGATTTCACACTGGCACGATCGGCAACATCGAGCGTGTGTCCAAAGGCGAATCCTGGGCGATCGAGTTTTTTTAATGCCTGCTCGATCGTCGATTGACGCCGCGAGCCGATTGCGACCTTTGCACCAGAATCCAACATCGCGGTTGCAATGCCCAAACCAATTCCGGTCGCGCCGCCAGTGATGACAACCGAAGCATTTTCAAGTCCTGCCATATTTCTAGTGTTCAGCTTTCTGTTGATTAATCATCGCGTCATTGATTTCTAGACGCCATTGGGCAAACCAGCCACAGGCACACTTACCTGGGTGAACCGATGCTAACTTTCATCGGCTAAGGTCCTGATCTCATGCAATGACCGGATTAAGTGTCTCGGTTCCTGTGCGGCACATTGAAATGATTTCTGGTAAAATTAGTTTCGGAAGTACGACTGTCGATTGGCCGACAGCATACTGCATCGCCTGTTTTTTCACACCAGCAAGGTAAACCATGGATACTCGTTCAGCAATCACCACCGCACTTAATACTAGCATGACGGTTATGGGCAGCTATGTCAGCGATTTTTCGGCCAAAGATTTAGAGCAATTTCCCGGCGATGGTTGCAATTCAATCGGCTGGCAACTCGGTCACATTCTTGTTGGTCAAACAGGACTGCTTGAAATGATTTCGCCTGGCTCTGCACCTAGCTTGCCGGAAGGGTTCGCTGAAAAATATTCAAAGGACACTGGGTCAACGATCCCTGACGGCGGGTTTCCGGAAGTCGCTGATTTCATGAAGCTCTTCGAACCGCTTAACGCCGCGATCGTTGCGACCGTCAAAGGGATGACTGACAGCGATTTGGATCAGCCCGGTCCCGAGCGTTTACGGTCGATGTTTCCGACTGTTGGTGATGTTTTGGTCCTAGTCGCAATGCATCCGATGATGCACGCTGGCCAGATCGTCCCAGTGCGCCGCAAATTGGGCAAACCTATTTTGATTTAGATCTAAATTTAATTTGGATCAAACTGCCAATCCCGCCCCTTGTTCTCTCCTTCCTTTCAAAACTTTCCGATGAAATTTAATCTCTCGTCGCACCAATGCATCCTGCTTTGCTCTTTGGTGCTAGTCGCAACAGTGACGCCGCCGATTTTTGCTGAAGAGCTGTGGAATCGATTTCGCGGCCCCAACGGCACGGGCGTTTTAGAACAATGCGATGCGCCTGCGCCATGGACATCAGCCGACGTCGCCCATCGCGTTGATTTACCTGGCCGCGGAAATGGTTCTCCGGTCCTAGGAGGTGGGGCTGCTTATTTGCAATCCGCAGATTCAGCAACCAAGACGCGATCGCTGGTCGCAATCGATTTGAAAACTGGCCAGATACGATGGACGCGTCCGCGCCCTTTTCCGTTGTACGAAATTCATAAGTTCAGCTCTTATGCTTCCAGCACTCCATGCACTGATGCCAACCGAGTTTACAACGTATGGGGTGAACCGAAATCGTTAACCGTCGAAGCGTATTCACACGACGGCGATTTGATTTGGACGCGCGATCTCGGTTCGTTCGTCAGCCAACACGGATTTGGTAGTTCGCCGATGCGCGTTGGTGACTTCGTTGTCCTATTCGATAGTCAAGACGCCGAAGATTTGCCGCCCGGCGTGCCTCCTGGAACCGATCGAATGATCGCGCTCGACGCCGCGACAGGCAATATCGCTTGGCAACGAGAATTACGTCCCAGCAAGGTCTGTTACGGTGTTCCCTGTGTCACTTCGATCAACGATCAATTGGCTCTCGTCGCGGCAAGTACTTCCCAAGGTTTCTTCGCAGTCGCCGCATCCGATGGGAAGCTGTTGGCCAGTGCGTTACCCTTTGGCAAGCGAGTCGTCAGCTCGTGCGTTTTCGATCAAAACATCATCGCTGCCTCAGAAGGCTCCGGCGGCGGCGGGAACATCGTCATCGCGTTGGATCGCAACGACATGAAGACTCAGAAATTTCGAATCGAGCGAGCGGGCAGCTATGTTCCAACTTGCTTGATTCACGATGGCTTGCTTTACGTCTGGGCCGACAACGGAATCGTTTCGTGCCACGGCACCGCGACCGGCGAGACTTACTGGACGAAACGAGTTAGCGGAAATTTTTCCGGTTCCCCGGTATTGCTCTCTGACAAGTTAGTCAATATTTCTCACGAAGGTGTCGTCACCGTACTGAAAGCTGGACGTGACGCCGAAGTGCTCGGCTCGGTCGATTTGGAACAATCATCGCGGGCTAGCATTGCCGCGAACGATCGCCAAATAGTTCTTCGCACCGACTCGCAATTGTGGATCATCGAATGAGCCACTGCGAACATGCGTGAACTTTAACGATTAGGAGATTTTTGCTGGATCGTGTGGTCAACCGGCCCGATAAAGCTTGGAGCGGGAATTGTTCGGACCGCTGACGATAGATAGAGAAACCGAAATCCGATCAAGCCGCTGGCACTGATCCAATTTTCAACTCGACGCACGGATGCGAACAGTTTTTAATGCAAAAAGCAGGGAACAATCGTCGCCAAGCAATCAAGTCGGGTGCGACCGCTGCTCTAACTGCGGCTGCGGTTGCCTCTGATTCGCCAGTTCGTGCCGAGAAATCTTATGATACGATCATCGGCCGTTTTCGAACTGGTGATTCGGCACACAAGCAGGCGGCTCGGAGCGATTATTCGGCCAGTATGCAGCAATTTGGCGGCTCGCTATCGTCGCTAGATCCGCCGGATTCGATTCCAGGACGTCCCGGCCAGGCTCAATTTGACGTCCTGATTGTTGGTTCTGGCTACGGCGCGTCGATATTTGCTGCAAGATTGGCCCAGCGTCGCCTACCCTCGACGCGGATCGCTGTTTTGGAACGCGGCGCCGAGTGGGTACCTGGCGATTTTCCCGACACCCTTGGTCCAGCAGCCAAGCAATCAAGGCTTGAACCGTTGCTCGGCGATCGCCGGAAAGTCATCAACCCGACGGGACTTTATAATATCGTCCAGACTGACGAGCTGATGATTGTCACCGCCAATGGACTTGGTGGCGGTTCGCTGCTGAATGCAAACGTCGTGTTGCGTCCGGATCGCGAAGTCTTTGAACAGCATCAATGGCCGCGAGCGCTGCAATGCCGAGACTTCTTGGAGCCTTATTTCGAGCGAGCCGCGTGGGAGTTAGGGACGCAACTTGAACCGATTGATTTTTCACGAAAGATGCGAGCCCAAAGAATCGCGGCTGAACGTCTTTCAGATATCGGCTGCCATTTCGAAGCATCCGCGCTGACGATTACTCGCAGCGGGACTAACGCAGCGCTTCCCATTTTGAATCGCCAAGGCATGTTGCAGCGGAACTGCATCGATTGTGGCGACTGCATGACCGGATGCAACATCGGTGCAAAAAACACGCTGGCGATGAACTATCTGCCGCTCGCTCGACGCCATGGAGCGATGATTTTTAGTCAATGCGAAGTTGTCAAAATCCATCCCGCTGACGGTCACTATGTTGTTGAATACATGCACCACTGCCGTGATGATAAAGGGGCGAAGCACAGCAGCCGACGCTTTGTGACGACACGAATGGTTGTCTTAGGCGCTGGGAGTCTCGGCTCAACAGAAATTCTGCTTCGCTCGCAGCAATGCGGGTTTGAATTTTCAAGTTCGCTAGGATGCAGTTGGACAGCCAATGGTGACGCGCTTGGATTCGTCGACAACTCCAAGCTTTGCCCGCTCACCGGTGGCACTTCCGCTTACAACAGCGATGTGGGACCGGGGCCGACGATCCAAAGCAATCTTACTTTTCCATATCGCCCACATTTACACGATCGAGTCCTGATTCAGGACGACGCGGCTTGTCGAGTTTATGCCAATATCTTAGGCGGTTTGTTTCTCGATATGAACCTCGACAGCACGATGGTGCTGACCGGCATGGGACATGATGGACAACGCGGACGTGTCGTTCTGCACTCCGACGGTTACGCTGATATTCACTGGCCAGGAATCCGCGAAGGCGCTTATCGAAAGAAAATCCGTCAGGAATTCGCGAACATCGCTGCTGCACACGGCGGCAAGTATCGACATCTTAACCCGCCGCACGATCGAATGATAACTGTTCATCCGATGGGCGGATGTTCGATGAGCGACGATCCACGCAATGGTGTCGTAGATGATCGAGGTCGAGTTTTCAATTTCGCAAATGGCGGCGACTGCGATAGCGATGGCCGAGGCAGAACGTATGACGGTCTCTATGTCTGCGACGGTGCGGTGATTCCAACCGCGATCGCCGTTAATCCGTTCATCACGATTTCTGCTGTTGCAGAACGAAACGCGCATCTGATGACACTAGAACCAGAATTCAGCGACTTGTTCGTTCCGGTTTAGCCGACTTCTGAAGCTAAATTTTCGGTCCGAATGACGCCTGCCAATCGAAGGCCAGGACCAAATGACTAACGCAATTGATTTGGAACGGAATTAAGCATCGGTTCCAAATACATTTCCATCGTTGGATCATTCGGATCAATCCAAATGACTTCGCCGGCCGCTTCCATCGCTGGCGGAAAGTGGCGTCGTTCAGATGGCATCAAAGCTTGCTCGGAAGCTGAAAGCTTCGAACTTGAGGCTGGTTTTTCTTCACCGTTGGCTGCCTTACCATTGGCAGTCTTGTTTAGATTTGGCGGTGGGGGACCACGATCAAGATGTGGGTTCCTAATCAAATACAATTGATCATTGATCCAGTCGATCCAATCGGGGCGGGTTTCGATCAAACGAAGCTCGCTAAGTTGTTCATGCAGCAATTCGTCATCCTCGCCC
>JBGSKY010000285.1:0-3517 GCA_041740995.1 Pirellulaceae bacterium | reverse complement strand
ACCGACGGCAAAGCCGCAACGTTTGGTAGTGCCAGCTCGAACGTCACCAGCAGCAAGAATGCCAGGTACCGTTGTTTCCAAATCGCAAGGGACTCGGTCCAGCGTCCAGTGAGAACGCAGCGCAGCATTGCTCATGAAAGCGGAACCCGTGAGGACAAAGCCCTTGTCATCGAGCAACACTTGCTCTGGCAGCCACTTCGTATGAGGCGTTGCTCCGATAAAGATGAATAAACCAGAGCATCCGATCGTCGCGGTCTCTCCAGCGGAATGATTGACGGTTCTGACCGATTGAACTCGACTTTCACCCTTGATAGACGTCACTTCGGTATGCGGTACGATTTGAATCTTTGGGTGAGCGTTGACGCGGGCCGACAAATAAGACGACATGCCTTTGGAGAGATCAGAACCACGGATCAGCATAACCACTTTTTCTGCTTTGGTTGCCAGAAACATTGCCGCCTGCCCAGCCGAGTTTCCGCCACCAACTACAACTGCGGTTGACCCTTCGCAAACGCGGCCTTCGACCGAAGTAGCCGCGTAGTAAACGCCTGCCCCTTCCAGTCGCGCGCAACCGGGAAGATCAAGCTGCCGATAGCTGACACCGCTGGCAATCATCACGACGCGCGCTCGGGCTGTTTGTCCTGTACACAGTTTCAAATGATGCTCACCTGATGAATGCTGTTCGAGCGACGCAACGGTGATCGGAGCGATGAATTGCGTTCCAAATTTGAGGGCTTGCAAGTAGCCGCGATTGGCTAGCTCGCTACCACTCAGACCCGTTGGAAACCCAATAAAGTTTTCAATCTTAGAACTGCTGCCGGCTTGACCACCCGGACCGACGCTGTCGATGACTAAAGTTTGAATTCCTTCGGAGGATGCATAAACCGCTGCGGCCAAACCCGCCGGGCCGGCACCGACGATGATCAAATCGAAGAGTTGCTGATCGACATTGCGGCTGATTCCAATGCACTCGGCCAGCTTGGACAGCGACGGATTTCCAATAGTCGATCCGTTGCACCGCACGACTGGCAATTCCAAGCCGCCCGCCTTCAGTTTTTCAAGTTGAGCTTGTCCCGCCGATTCGGTCGCTTCATAAAACGTGTGCGGAACGTGGTTTTTGTAAAAAAATTCACGGAGCCGCGAGGTCGTTGGTGTGTTCGTTGTTCCGACAACGCGAACGCCAATGAACGGCATATCTGAAAGCAACTTACGTCGCATTTGAAACGCTGCGAGCAGCATCTCGCTGACGTTGGGGCATTCATTCAGAAGTCGTCGCAATCGACCGGCACACAACTGTAGAACTTCGACAGGTTCCTCCGCAATCGCCACAAACATCGACGACCGCCCTGTCAGCATATCGACATCGCCAACAAAACTGTTCGGCCCATGCATCGCGATTAACCGGTCACCATCATCGTCGCGTTCGACGATACGGACGAGGCCCGACTTGATGACGTAGAACGGGTAGTCCTTCATTCCGTGTGAGATAAGCTCGTGATTCTTCTCAAACCGAGCGAGTTGCCCGATCTCTGCGATCGCCGACAATTGTGATTCATCAACGGTCGGAAACGCAATCTTCTCAGGCGACATTGAATCCATGGATTCCCTACTTTTTCAATAGAAATCAACTAATGGGAACATCGACTCGATAGTCATCGCGAACGACGTTGAGAACAATGTTCACTTCATCGGGTAATGACGTTAACAAGCGGTGAACATCGTCAACGTTGGTAATGATCCGTTCGTTGATGCTGATCAGAATATCGCCTGGCCGTAATCCAGACCGATGTGCAATACCGCTTCGATCGACTTCGATAACCTGAACGACCTGCTCCGACAACAAGTCAAATCGCTGCATTGTAGCTCGATTGAGTCGTTGCGTCGTGGCCACGATACCGAGTTGTCGGCGACTAACGCGGCCATGGGCGAGCATTTCGGACGCGACCCACGAAACCGTGTTACTGGGAACAGCGAAGCCAATCCCTTGAGCAGCCGCGATAATTGCCGTGTTAACGCCGACGACTCTGCCTCGCGAATCAACCAGCGGACCACCGCTGTTGCCAGGATTAATTGGCGCGGAATGTTGGACAATGTTTTCGATCAAGCGACCGTCTTGTCCTCTCATACTTCGACCCAACGTACTGACGACGCCCGTCGAAACCGTGGACTGCAATCCAAGCGGACTTCCGATCGCGATGACGAGTTGCCCCACCCGCAAAGCGTTGGAGTCACCGATTTCCGCGAACGGCAAATCACTTGACGAGAGCTTCAACAATGCCAAGTCGGTTGCGGGATCATCGCAGATGACTGTCGCATCCACTCTGTCGCCTTCGATCGTTTCCGCAACAAGTGTTTTGCGTCCAGCTACGACGTGGCTATTCGTCATCGCATGTCCATCGGACGTGAGGATAAACCCCGAGCCGGAGCCCAGCCGACCGTCGCTATCGCGACCGGTCAAACTAATGACGGCGGGCGAGACTGACTCGACGACCGCAATCACAGCCATCGAATAAGCATCTAGTACCGATGCAACCTCGCGCGACGGTTCGCCGGATGATTGACTTCCGAATGCCTCGGGGGCGTCGTTCGATACAAATCGAGTTTGCATAGTGATTTTGCTTCTTCGATTCAGTTAACCACCTGTGAACATAGTTTCGGTTTCATGCTCCGATTCATCACGCTTCACAATATTCAAAAACGCCTCGCCGATCTTCAGTGGATCAAATGCTGTCCCGGGCGCGACCTCGCCCATTATAGAGACAAGGCCAACGCGAACGGGCGAGTCGCTCAATTCCTGGCCCAACGTCATTGCCAAACTCCGCAATGCCGCTTTGCCCATGCTTGGCGAAGCAGCTTGATCCCAAGGATAGTGTGCCCAGCCGCCACCGGTAAAAAGTACACATCCTACGCCGCCAGACTTCATCGCCGGCAAGACTGCCTGCGTCGCAGCCAATGCACCGACAACATCGATCCGCAAGTCCATTACTGTTTGCTCTGGATCGAGTTGTGTCGGCTGCATAAAAGTCGGTGCGACCGCGTTGTAAGCAAGCACTTCAATCTTTGCGGTGTCGGCCCATTTTGCGACCGAGATCCCAATAGCTGCCGTATCGGACACATCCAATGATTCGACCTGAACTTCGATTCCCAGTTTCGTCAGTTCCTCGATTGCCGAAGCATGCTTTCTTGGGTTCCTGGAGCACAAAACTAAATCGTAGCCCGCTTGTCCGAAAGCTGCCGCGATCCCATGACCGACGCCAGGTCCGTAGCCAATGATCAAACAAGCTGGTTTAGACACGGTTCTTCCTTTCGTGAAGCAGAAACTGTACGAGCCAAAACTTTACTGTTACACTGAGGCCGCGACAAGTACTTACTAAACGGTAAGTGCCACATGAAGAACTGATTAAGGATTCAACCGATGCCTGAGAGAACATTTCGTTGTGGTTTGGAAGCTGCCCTCGAAGTCCTTGGCGGCAAATGGAAATCGCTGATCATTTGGCATTTAGAACGCCCGCAACGT
>JBGSKY010000284.1:0-22266 GCA_041740995.1 Pirellulaceae bacterium | reverse complement strand
AAGCTTGCACCTATTGCAGTTCAAGCTTGGTTTTCAATCTACTTGGTGCCAGTTATGCTCCCTCTTGCGTTGCGCTGGTGGTTTTTCGAACGATCCAGAAAGCCTTTCGTCTGGCGTTGGTCCATTCCACTAATCGCGATTTTGCTACTGATCGCGGACTACACTTACTTTGCTGCTTTGAGCGATCCTGAAGCACTGATCGCAATCATTTCTCCGCTTCGTCGCGTGTCAGTCGTGGTCGCATTTTTGTTTGGAGTATTTCACTTAAAGGAAAAAAACTGGCGCACCAAAAGCCTTTGTATCTTGTCGATGTTGGCTGGAGTCTTTCTGCTCAGTCTAACGTGAAATCTGTCATGTCGCTTGAATTGATAGGTCAGAACTGGGTCGGCTATCTGCGATGTGCTGAAACGATAGCTCGTGTCGGAGCTGGATACCCTTCGATTGTTTTTGTTTTATCGATTGGATCTAAAAAACTAGAAAGTGAATCAAAACGCATCCACTCAGTTTGTCGCTGTTCGTCAGTTGAAGTGGTCGAAACGTCGATCAGTTTAAAGTCTTTGAACCCAGTGCGTTCAAGCCACCGTTCAAGCATATCGATCGAGGGTATGAACCAGACGTTTCGCATCTTCGCGTAACGATCAGCGGGCACGATAATCGACTGGTCGCTTGCGGGATCAATCAAAGTTTCCAGAATTAGTTGCCCGCCAGGCTTGAGTGTTCCGCACGTCTTTTTCAGATGATCAATTGGACTTGTTCGATGGTATAGGACTCCCATCGAAAGTGTGACGTCAAAGTGGTCAAGCGACTCTGGTATCTCGTCGTCACTTATTGGAAGTAGAAAATGCGGGCAAGAGTTAGAAGCAAACTGACGGATCAATTCGAATTGAGCATTGTACAGGAGCATCGGATCGCAACCGATGACTGATTTAGCGCCTGCCGCCAGCATTTTCCAACCGTAATAGCCGTTTCCGCAACCAATATCGAGAATAGTTTTCCCAGAGAAATCGGCGGAATTTGCAAGACGATCCCACTTCAAATTCGATCGCCATTCCGTGTCAATGAAGATATCGTAAAATTGAAACGGCCCTTTTCTCCAAGGGTGTAACTGCATCAGTAGATTAACGATTTGTTCGCGATCAATGTGTGCAATTCGACCTTCAACAGTAACTGCATTGCTGACAGAGACGCTACTATCAATCCTCAGGTCTCTCAGCCGAAGGATCGCTTCGATCCAAGATGACATGAGCCCATGCGCTGTCGGTTGATATCGTTCGCAACAAAGCCCTTCGAGTTGAAGTGCCCATTTTTCGAGCTGATGCTCACGTAAATATTCAAACAGCGGTGTGCGATCAAAGAGATTGGATGTTGTCATTTAGACTTAACGCCTATTCGAAAAGACGTCTGACCCTTGACTGTGATCGAAACGTTCAGTCCCGATTTCGGATTGGCTTTTGATTGCGAGAAGCGAAGCGAAGTTAAAGCATTGAAACCAAACGGTCGCAGTTTCAAATCCTACCTCAGTCAACCTTTGCAAATGCGTCTCAATTGTTTCTGGAATCAATCGGTTTTCCAAAGCGGTCCGCTTTTGCGAGATCTCTAAGTCGCTGTATCCATTTGCTCGCTTGAAATCGTGATGCAATTCAAAAAGCAATTCCTGCTCTGCGGCATCCGACATTCGAATTTTTTCCGACATAAGCAACGCTCCGCCGGGCACCATCGCTTCATAGATGTCCCGAAGTAAGCCAACCCGCGATGATTGCTCAATAAATTGAAGTGTCCAGTTCAGGACGATGAATGATGCGTTCGATTTTTGGATTCGGCAGACATCCGCTTCTTGAACGATCACTTGAGGAACTCGCTTTGACGATAAAGTTGATTGTGCCTCCCAGCCTTTCATTTGTTCGCGTAAGCGTTCCACCATCGCTGAAGAATTATCGATCGCGAAGATGACGCAATCCGAAGGAGCGCTTGCACACATCAACCGCGTTGCTGCCCCAAGTGAACAGCCAAGATCGTAGAGATTAGTCGCAGGTTTCGCAAAACGGTCGGTCAGCAAACCAATCATTGACAGCACGGAACCGTATCCAGGAATCGAACGACTGATCATGTCGGGGAAAACATCAGCGACTTGGGCATCAAACGTAAAGTCGCCAATCTTGTTCTGCGGTAGCAAGAAAATATCGTCGCGTTTCATTCAGTTTTGAATCGTAATTCGGTTCGTAGATTGTCCATATGAGCGTACAGGCTATTCGGTATTGGCTGCTGAAGGACCGATCTCCTGGCTGTGCCTTGCCACTAAAATCCATCGCGTAAGGCAACGGACATAGTACCAGCTTAGAATTGAAATGCCGAGCACGAAAAACACGATCGCGATCGCTCGTATGGAATCGTCAAACAGCAATTCCCCGATCATCCAGATCGAGTTTGCAATGATCCAAAGCAAAACGGCAGTGTTGTGGAACAATTCAGCCCGATGTCGGCGCTGTATCCAAAGAATTGCGACAGCGAAACCGACCGCGGGAATGATCATCAACAAGGCAAAACCGATCCAATGTGCGATCCAACCAAGGTCCTTTAACAGCCAAAAATAGATATGCAGATTTTCCCAACGTTTGCTTTTGTGTAAATCGAGTGGCCGAATACTAAGGGGCGTTGCTGGGTCAAGTTTCATTCGCTGCTATTTTCTATGCAGATTGCTCGCACTGTTTTGTTTTGCCAACTCACGCAACCATGGTGCGATTCTTTGTAAGCTCGCCGACCGACATTTTATTGGCTCGTAGTTCAACGATCTCTTTGCTGCATCGATGTTGTAATAATGATCAAGCCCCAATTGCAAGGCTATAAAACGAGTCATTACAGGTTCGCTCCGAAGCTTGAGCGCGCGGTAGAGCAGTTCCATCGCATAGCCGATTCGATACGCCGACTTCAGACTGAGTTTCCGTTTTGGCGGTTCCACATCGGCTGTCTTAAGGATCTGATTAATCCACTCCCAGCATAAAATCGGTTGGTCGTCGGTAATGAAGAAGGCCTTGCCGCAGACATCATTTTTTCTGGCGAACAATCGCTCCAATGCGGATCTGTGCGAGGCCGCCGCTTGAGAAATATGAACGGTATCAATCATGTTGCTGCCGTCGCCAACAATCAGCAACCTTCCTCGCTTTGCCCGATCAATCAGTCTTGGGATGAGGTGATTGTCGTTCAAGCCCCAGATGAGGTGAGGACGCAACGCGCATGTTCCAAGCTCTGAATCATTAGCGGCAAGCACTGCACGTTCGGCCATTGCTTTTGTGCGAGGATAGTCGGCTAACCAGCGATTCGGATACGGTGTGGATTCGTCGATGTTGCGTTGCGGGTGTCCATCAAAAACAACACTCGGTGAACTGCTCAATACGAACGAGTTGACTTTATTCTGTCGTGCGGAGTCAAGCAAATTCAGTGTTGCTTGAACATTGATTCGCTCAAATTGCTTGCGTGAGCCACCAGCAGCGGCAAGTGCTGCGGTATGAATCACCGCGTCGCAATCCTTGGTCGCAATCATACATGTTTGTTCGTCCGAAGCGTCGCCGACGATCGCTTCGACTCCCAATCCGACTAGCTCGGCATAGTGGCGCCTTGCGAGTCCTCTGACTCGATAGCCGGCGAGCAGTAATTGACGGCTGACCTCGGAGCCCAAAAAACCACCGTAGCCAGTTACAAGTACGCGACAATTCTTCGGCGTTACTACCATCAAAGCGTTGACTAAGCAAACAGGTGGATCAAAAACATGAGAAACGGACGTGTGAAATTCTTTATTTCACGGACAATTGCAAGGGCAAACGTTTCAATCGCAACGAGCTGTTGTAGAAAACGCAACTCAACATCGCGAACCCCGCAACGCTGTACATCCAATCGTTGGTCAAGATATAAGCACTGATCCAGAAGATTGTTCCGATAACGACGGCAAGTGGTCGCAATGAATCAAAGAGCAGCGTAATTAAGAAAACGAGATGCAATAAAATCCATCCACTAGCTGCCATCACAAAGAGCCACTCATATTTGGCCAAAACGTTTGGCGATAGAAATGCATTTTGTCCATAAACGCTGATATTCCAGATCGCGGTGCCATCCCACCACATCGTTTGCGATAAATGGCTACACAGCGACGCGAAAATCCAGAGGATCAAATGCCATCGCATTAAACCGATTGCCAAAGCCGTCGTCCAGCGCTGTTTGTTGTCAGCAAAACCGACCCGCGTCGGCTCGGTAATCCAGCCGTTGTCAATTATTAGGTAAGCAACCGCCGAGCTGAGCAATATCTCGCCCAAGCTTTGCAAGACACTGACCCGATGCAGTAACGCGAGCATCATTATCCAAACGGCAAAGGGAACAATTCGTCCTCCGAATCCGCTGATCATAATTAATGACAATACCGTTGCGACGAACAAATATCCAATCACAAAGACCGATTGGTCATAGACAAAAAATGGAGATATTCGAAAGTTTGCTCCCGAACTTTCAATGTTTTCTCCAATCAAAAATCGACTTAAATCGGCATTGAGTGGTCCGTTTTCACCAATCCATGGTTCAATGCTTCCGTACCAAGAACTGAAAAAGAGCACACAAGCAAAACCGATGCACAGCCGACAAGTCGCAGTAGCGCCAGACCACTGTGGCTCGAAGAGTTCAGCGTCAAGCCAGTCGCTCGAACGTTGTCGCAGCCAATGAAGATAGTTTGTCATCAATCGGATCATCTGATTGGCTACTCTGGCTCATTTACAACAGGAACAGTGCGGAGTGTTTCGATTTCAGGCAACAATCCGACTGTTCCATCGGCTAGCCTGACAATCTTGGCAGCGAGCAAAATCTCAGGCTGCAAGCCGTCTGGCAAATCGGTACGGTTGGCGGCGGCTTCGGCCCGAAATCGTTCGGCGGCAAACCATTGATTTGATGGTACAAGCGGCAATTGAATAATCTGGAATTCGTCAAAGACCATCTTTGAATCTGGACCAGCTCTCAAGCGTTGCCGATCGGACGATTGTACGTCGTGCATCATTGCATCGATCATCTGTGCAACGCCGTCATCGCTCTGTACACTCATCAGGGCGACGAGTTGCCGCAAATAACGTTGACGGCGGATCGCCGATATCGATGATTTATCGGTCGTGCGGCCAGATTGAGCCCAATCGATCCATCCACTCTCAGCGTCGCTGGAGCGATCAGGAGTGGCTCGGAATCGAACAGCAATTGGCGATTCAATCAGGGACGGTTCTGTCACCGCTATAGACTGCAAATTCATTCGCAAATTTGTCGTTACCGCGTACGGAGAAATAAATCCGAGCAATTCGAGCCCGAGATTTGACATGCGATCAGAAGTAGAAAGACAGATGCTGACGATAAAAAGATGCGACAGAGCAGCAAAGCAAATCAGCGCTCGCCAACGTTCAGGCACTGTTGTTTTCATGTCATTCGAAACAGCGATTGGATTCGCCGTTCCTGCCGTAACGTTCTTGCTGAGCCGGTTTTTATTCACGTAAGATCAGGCAGTAATGTTTTGTGTAGTTGAAACAGGTCAGTAAACAACCGTTTAGATACGCTGCTTGAGCCTTGGATTTTGGAATGAGCGGCGGTTTTCAGCGAAGTAAAAGACGACCAGTCACTCTCAAACGACATTACTTCGATTTTTTACGATTGCGACCACTAGCTTTCGGACGAGACGATTTATTTGCGGGCCTTGCCGGTTGAGTACGAGTGGGTTCTGGGGCTTCATTGCCTTTGAATTGTCGCTTCAACCAGGGAAAAACCTCTGACAATTTTTCCGGCGGTTTTCCAGCAGTGGCGCGTGATTTAACAGTCGTCTTTGCTTTATAAGCTGGTGTCTCGATCGCTTGAACCGTGATTGTTCCATCGCTAGCCACTGCAGGCCGGACGGAAGGTAGAAACTTCTTAACAAGCGTTCGTTCGACCAGCGACCAAATGCTTGAAGTGATGAAGTAGATGCACAAGCCCGCTGGAACGCGAAAGAAAAGAACTCCCATAAACACCGTCATAAACATCATGATACGTTGCGTCATCAACGCTTGCTCATCGGTTGCCTTGGGCATCAGGACTTTTTGCTGAATGATGAACAGCAGGCAAGTCACGATTGGCAGAAGATTGAAATATGGGCCAAACCAGCCTGTTCCTTTTCCTGCGAGCATTTCCGGCATCCAGGCTGGCCAGAGTAGAAACTGGTCCGGGCCAGCTAGGTTGCTGCACCAGTCCCAACCGGCGATCAGAGGTTTTTGACGCAGTGCAACATCAGTGCTGACCGTTCGATAGAGCCCGATGAAGATTGGTAATTGAATGAAGACAGGCAAACAGCTTGCCATGGGATTCATTTTGTACTTCTTATAGAGCTTCTGCGTTTCAACGCCGCGTTTCTGGAAATCATCCTTGTATTGTTCGTTAATCTTCTTGATTTCCGGAGCCATTTCCTGCATGCGTTGGCCCATCGCGGCTGCTCGCCAAGATAGAGGAAACATGCATGATCGAACAAGAACGGTCAGCATCATAATCGCGATGCCGTAGTTCATAACCAGGCTGTAGAAGAAATGCAAAATCGATGACAAAGGTCGGGCGACCAATGCGAAAATTGACCAGCCGTAGTAGATCGTGTCCGACAGACCATAGGAGGCCAGAAGCGGCGGATCTTTCGGACCTGCGAAGATTCTGTGCGTGAAGGAAATCGGCTTGTCGGCCATGACTTCGATCGCAGGCGTATCAAAGTAGTAGCCGATGTTCATCGCGACATCTTTATAAGGTTTGACTTCATCCGGTGGTTCGACGTTTGCAATTGCCATAGCCGCGGCGCGATTCAATCCATCCAGCGCATTGTCGCCTTCAACTGGCGGCAAAATCGCGGCGACAAAATACTGCGAATCGACACCGATGTAACGCAATGATCGAGCTTCCGGTCGGTCGACTGGGCCCAAAATCGGCAAGTCGCGATTGGTTGTCGTTGCCTTGGCAGCCGTCTGTATGCTGCGGCGTGTAAAGAGTTCGTGCTCGCTATCTTTTCGTGCCACGATGACATCGCGGGCCCCGGCGGCATTCATAAATTCTTTTGCCTGTTTGACCGAATACCACCAGCCTTCGATCGTCAGCCCGCTCAGCCCTTCCTGACGCAAGGCGACCTTCACCGGTTTGTCCCGGTTGTTTCGAATCGTTGTCGTCAGCTCGAAATCATAGTTTTGCAATGGCGATTCGACATCGAGCGGCTTAAGAAAATATCGTTTTACAATCGTCAAATCGGCGTCGATACCTGCCGCATTCAAAAACGCGCCCATGGGCATTTCGAATTCGACCGAATTACCGTCATCTGAAGGTTTGGCGATCCAATTGCGTTGCAGCATCTGATCAAGGCCAGCGATGAATCTTTTGCCTTCTGGGATACTGACACCTTCGATTGAGGCGAGTGTTGAAAGCAACGAGCCTCTTTGAAAATTACCCGTGACCTGTTCCGCTGGGTAATGATTGGAATTGCGAATAACATCTAGAGGTTGTTCGATCAGTCCAACGTCAAACTTCAAGATCGATCCATTTGAAGCGACTGGCAAATCGGCTTCATCGTTTTGTGCTACTAACGACTCGGGTTTCATCAGCAGCAATTCTTCCGTCAGTTCGACCAAACTGTTTCCGCTCTGCTCGACAATCGACTTTCGTGCGGGTCCGGAAAGCTCATCGAAATCTGGAGCTTCGCTGATTTCAGCCGCAGGTTCAGACGCGTTTTGGCCAGCTGACGTCGAGAGGTTGGTTGTTTCGCTATCTTCCTGAGATAATTCACGCCGCTGGATTGTGAATTGAATCGATTTGCCGGGCTCCGTCTTACGGATGGCTGCATAATAATCAGCCAAATTTCGCACTTGAATTTCGCCAACTTGAGTCACGACATCGCCAGGCTTCAATCCGCTGGGCAGAGTTGGGTCGAGGTTGCGAGCAATTTTTGCTGGTGAGCCAGTCGGCACATTTTGAATCCGCAACCCACCGGCGACTTCTTTGAAAGCGAGATATCCCGGATAGCCATATTTGCTGTCTAAGGAGCGATACTGAAATCCCTCGTTGGGATCGCGGGCCATCAATTCAATTCGATCGACACAAGCACCATTGTTGGTAAGTGTTACGAGCAAAGACCGATTGTCCTCGATTGACATTGAACCGAGCGTGTAAAACTGAGTCGGAACCTCGGGCGGAGGTGGAATGTCAGAATCTTGGACCAGTTTCGAAGCGGCAATCGCGGCGATCTGGGCAGCTTCGCGCTCCTGTTCGACTTGCAATTTTCTGGCAATTTCGTCCTTGTCACGTTGCTGTTGAGCACGCTGTTGCATGCTGGTGTAAAGAAAGAAAATGCTCGTTAAGAGCAAAAACCAAGCAAAAAAGCGGCTATTCACAGCATTTAATCCGGACGGAACGCGATATCTCGCGACCAGCAACCGAAAAATCACGCGAGAAAAAAGATGGCGTTATTGTGCTTTGATTAAGAAGTATTGCCTAGACCAAAGAACCATGCCGCTTAAACACCAAAGTCTGCGTTTCCAATGCCGAACAACTCTAATACCGCTTGCCGGACCTGCTCGCTTCGAGAGTCCGGAGTCTGCAACGCGGGCTGGGTGTGTTCCGAATCTCGACTGATTCGTTCCTGTTATCTGTGAAGCCTGGGAATTGGGATCTGATTCTCGCTCCTTGCGGCTTTTAAAATCGACGCGATGACAATACCTTATCTAAACCACCAACCAAAAGCTTTAATGAGCGAAACCGGTGCATCAAAATGAACTTGCGAGCGGTTCATTCGCTCCAATAGCTCGCGACTAGTTTGCTTCATTAGCCTTCTTTGAAACCAATGCTCCATGGAATTGCAAATCTATATCAACGGAAAGTTTTATCCTAAATCCGAAGCCAAGATCAGTGTCTACGATCACGGCTTGCTCTATGGCGACGGCGTGTTTGAGGGGCTTCGCAGTTACAGTGGAAAAGTATTTCGACTGCACGAGCATCTGGTCCGACTGTATGAGTCCGCTCGGGCAATAATGTTGAAGATTCCAATGTCGCCCGACGAAATGGCGAACGCAGTCAACGAAACGTTGAAAGTCAACAACCTTAGTGATGCATATATTCGCTTAGTTGTCACGAGAGGGGCCGGTGCATTAGGGCTCGATCCGAATCGGACCAGCGACCCGCAGATTATCGTGATTGCCGATTCAATCTCGCTTTACCCAAAGGAGCTCTATGAAAAGGGATTAAAGATCGTCACCGCCAGCACGATTCGCAATCACCCGGCGGCTCTGAGTCCACGAATCAAGTCGCTGAATTATCTCAATAACATTTTGGCCAAGATTGAAGGCTTGCGGGCTGGTTGTGACGAAGCGGTTATGCTCAACCATAAAGGTGATGTTGCTGAATGTACTGGCGACAATATCTTCATTGTAAAAACCGGATATCTGATGACTCCTCCGAAGGACGCTGGGATCTTGGAAGGAATCACCCGTAACGCGGTGCTCGATTTAGCTGTTCAAGCAGGAATACCGACTTCCGAAACAACTTTGACCCGGCACGATCTGTATACTGCAGACGAGTGCTTCCTAACTGGCAGCGCTGCCGAAGTGATTCCAGTCGTAGACATCGATTCGCGACCAATTGGGAGTGGGGTCGTTGGTCCAGTGACGCTGCAATTAACTGAGGCCTTTCGAAAAATGATTCGCAGCTAGCTGAGACGACGAATGCCAACTCATAATCCCTATGAACCGAGCGACCAATCCGAACCATTTTCCCGTCAGCAACCACCAGGACCAGTGCAAGGGGACAACACTGGAGGCATTATTCCGTACAAGAATCCGAAAGCACTAATCGCTTACTACTTGGGAATCTTGAGCGGACTGCCGTTAATTGGACTGCCATTAGGAATCGCGGCATTCGTCTTGGGAGTCTTGGGCCTTCGAGACCGAAAGCGAAACCCTGCAATCAAAGGCAGCGTTCACGCATACATTGGGATTGGTTGCGGCGGAATCTTTACTGTGTTTTGGACATTGATAATCATCGTCATTTTTTTCAGCCTCACAGCAAACAGAATGACGAACTAAATAAGGGGGAGGAGTTGGTGAACTGCGCTAACTTCTGATTTAAACGGGCCAACGTCTTTTATTAATAGCCCTGAATAGATGTGCTGAAGGCCAAGCTTAAGTTGGTGATCTCTGCGTAGATTTTCCGTTTAATTCGCTTCGAAAAGCAAGCGACTTCGTAGTTCACTTTGGGCTGTCTCCTCATTCGATTGCTCAAGAGACTTTCAAGACAAACTTTGAAAGTCGTTGCAATTGTTTTAACAAAACGACTCGCTCGGCGTCTTGAGAGAAGACAAAAGTTTGCGATGGGGCATCGTTTGCCATACAATCGCGATGCTGCCATTTTTGATTCCAAAATTAAGCGTATCGATCGAGCGTCGCGGACAACTATCGTTTTTCAACGAATAAGGAAAATGGGATGAGTAAAATGAAGCTGCCGAAAATGATCCAACTCTTTGGGTACTCTATGCTCGTCTTAGGGCTCGCCGCATGGAATGTTACCGCCGCGCCCGACGCAGAGATTCTCTCTGTCGAGCAATCGGGGAGTCGACCAACTGTCGACGACAGCGGTTTAAAGAATTCGGATATCGCAAATTCTGGCGACCGGCAATCGGTACGTGTCTTGCCCGGTCGGCAAATGTTAGCTGAATACTCAAAAGCAATGCCAGAAGCACAATCGGTTCGGCAAGACGCGGCGCTCGCTGGAAAGCTGATGACGTCACGTTCGCATGCGTTGAACAAATCGCCAACAAACGGCAAAACTTACCTCGCAGTTTCCAATGCGGCTGAACTGCAAAATTCAAGAATCGCATCGCTAGGTTCGATTGCCGATCAATCGCCTTCCGTCAAGCTAAATGCGAAGATGCGATCAACTGATCATCGTCAACATGCGACTGTCCAAGGACCGTCGTACAAAAGCTTGTTTCAATAGTTAACAAGCCGAACCAATCTCAATTTACGCAGTGGAAAGATTTGACGATGAACGGTGTGTACTCTCATTTCTCACGAATGCATTTCTTACGACTGGCAATTGGATGCGGAATGGCGATGCTTTTTTCTTCCTCGCCTGTTTTAGCTGAAGTAACGCCCGCACAAGCTGAACTAGTCCAAAAGGTTTTTCAGCAATTGATCGTTAACGTCGACAAACCGGACGGATGGGAAGTTTGGCCACCGACTATCAACGTGCTGGATCAAGATATCATCAACGCATACGCTGTGCCGGTAGATTCCGACGGCCAAACAATTCCGACGATCGAAGTAACTCGCGGCCTGATCGAATTCATCTCGGGGAACGATCCAGATGTTTTAGCGTTTACTATTGGCCATGAAATTGGGCATCTCGTTCACTACGATTCAAAACGCCGACTCAAGGCCCAAGAGGTTTTCGGTCAAGCGAAACTTACAATCGTCGCGTCTGATCGCGAGCAAGAGTTGGAAGCCGACTTGTTCGGTATGCAATTGGCAATGAAGTCGGGTTTTTCATATGCTGGAGTTCAAAAAAATCTGAGAGGTATGCAATCACCAGAAGCGGGATCGTATTACTGCGCCTTCGAAGGCTTGAAGTCGACGCATCCGTCCTGGGATGTGCGCATTGCCTACTTACAGAACAGCGATACGCAAGCGAAACTCTGGCATTCGATGATGGCGTTCCAAAATGGCGTCTTCTTTCTTAAGGCTGAAAACTACGAACATGCGGAAGCATGTTTTCAGAAGGTAGCAGCCGAGTTTCCTGATTGCTGGGAAGCCTCGGCGAATTTGGGATATGCACTATTGATGCAATATTGTGATGCGTTGGACGAACGCGACCTTCGCTCGTTTGATATCGGACATCTAGTCGTTGGAGGATTTTATCATCGTCCTGAGTCGCTCACGCCGAACATCCAACGCGGGATGGATGAAGATTTATGGCTGGATGCTGTTGGAGCCCTTCGCGATGCTTTGCGAATTCATTCGCGATCCGGGGCAACCGATGATTTATTGCTTGTTAAAGCGAATTTGGCGGTAGCTTATTTAATTCGTCCGTCCGGTAAGGATTTCGGTGAAGCTGAAAAGTATTTCGAGCAAGTACTTACTGCACTAAACAATCCCAACGTCGCCAGCACAATCGATCCGTTGGTCAGGGCGTCGATAAGAATTAATGCCGGAGCTGGTCGCGGAATCGATGAGCAGTCGCAAAAGCAGATCCTGGCAGAGCTACGCCTTGCTGGCAATAAAATTTCCAAGGACAAATCCGAACTTGAAATGCTGGAAGCAGCGATGCAGTATACCCAAGCGAGAAGTTTGGCGGTCTCCAATATCCCAGCGGACCGAAGTTCTGCCCTAAAACTGTTTGAGACCTACTTGCAAACGATGAATCGAGCCAGTTCATGGTGGCCTGTTGCCTATTCGGAATACAAGGATCTCGCCTCAAAGCTTAGTCAAACGCCCAAAGCGATATCTGAATTTGCGAAGCCCTCCATTGAGGATTGGCGACCGGTTACCAGTATTGAGTTTTCTGAAGGGAAGATCATTGGACTTGGTCAAGTCGAAAATCAAATCAAAGAAGAAATTGGCGAAGCGGACACAGTCGTACCAGTGATCGCTGGGACAAATATCAAGCGTTCAATGTACAACGATCATGGCGTTACTATTTTGAGTAGTCGCGAGGTGCTTGCGATTTTCTTAAGTTCAGAAGCTTCGCCAAAAATCAAGCTCATTAGGACTGGATTGGGCGGTGAGACCGTCTTGCTTTCGGTCGGCATGGACCGCGCAGACTTAGAAGCAGCTCTTGGCGATGAATGGAGCGTGGAGTTGGTGAGCATCGTCAATCCAAATAACGCGTACCAGTTCTATCGACAAGTTGGAATCGCGGTGCAGTATGATCAACAAAAAGTCAAAGAGCTCGTGATTGTCAACGTTCCTATCGAAAGCCGATAGTTGCATGCACATTACCGATTAACAAATTACTGGATGGGTTTTCTTCAATGTCAATCGACCATAACCGATGGTTAATCACAAATTTCCCTAATATGAAAAGGTAAGGTTTTACTATGATTTGCATCTTGAACAAACGACTATTTCGATTTGGATTTTTAGCATTTGCTGTTTTGGTTGTCGCCGTTAGTGGACACTCAATGTTTGGAATCGCTCAAGAGTCCAGCGGCCAGTCGGCAGATCCGGTCGCGGCTGCATTTGCGAAACTGGAAAGTGTGTTGAAACAGGTTGACGGTTTGTTTTACAAGGTCAACGAGGATGATGCTGGCAAAAAATTTGCGACCATCGTTTGGGAACAAGAAGGCGAGATATCCAAAATTGTTATGGGGTTGGAAGTCTTAGGTACTTACGATCAAAAGACAGTCTTGGGGCTGAGTATGTGGACCGAAGTCGCGCGTTCGGACAGCCCTATGGCGCCGGCAGTGATCAAGGCAGTTGCTAGCAACAGTGACCTGCTGCGCTTGAGTGGCTACAGTACATCAAAGGATTTCAAGGTCGTTTACGTTAATGCGCGCGGCACGTTTTCCGAAGTGAGCCCGGGAGATATTTGGATGTACTGTGCGTACTTACACGGTTCGCGACTTGAAATGAAACAAGTGATCGATTCAGCAAAATCATCTCAGTAAATTGTCGAGCGGATGATTTGAAAGACGGATGATTGCGTGGACCTGTCAAAGAGCTTTGGAGTTGGGTTTGGACATGATGAAGCCGTTACAAGTTTCGATGTTGGCCATCGGGGCAATTCTTTGTGGTCAGCATGTTTTTGCAGTTGACGCTACTTCTCAAAATCTGGGGGATAATCTAGACCAAAAAGTCGCCGCAATAATTCAAGCGAAATGCGCTCGTTGTCATGATGATCTGGATGCAGACGCTGCCTCTGGGGTTGATGATTTGCTTAATCTAGATGTATTGGCCATTTCTTATCTCGACGCCGCAGATGAGGAATATGTCAATGATTTGGTGCTGGGTACAAAACCACGAATGCCCAAGCCGCAATACAACTCGATTAAATGGGATGGACCATTGGATGAAATCGAAAAAGAAACGCTTCTGAAATGGGTGCAACGCGGCGGGCCAAGTACAGATTACGGCAAATCGGTTAGTGTTGAGGCGAGGAAGTTTTTCAGCTTCCAATCGATAAATGATGCGGTCGCAAAAGACCTTCAACAGTTGAACGGAGCGGAGCTTGAAAATGCTCGCTACTTAACGCTGACCAATGCTTTTAATGACCGGTCAGTGTCTCCGACGCAACTGGATGTCTTCCGAGCGGCGATTGTGAAAACGCTTAACTCGTTGTCGCAATCTGCTGACGGAATCGGCCTGGATACTTCAGACGCTCCACAGCGAATTGTTGCCGTCGATCCAGAACGGACGATCTTTCGTTTTGATTTGCGACAATTAAACTGGACCAAAGGCAAATGGGACTTGCTCGCCAAACATTACCCGTTTGGGATGTCGCCACAAAGTGGTTCCGAACGCTTTATTTCAACAGCCACGACCACTCAACAACCAATTTTGCGTGCCGACTGGTTTGTCTTTACAACGCTACAGCCGCCGTTGTATCACGAGTTGCTTGATATTCCTGATACGCTTCAGGCCTTGGAAGCGAAGTTGCAAATAGATCGACTTGGTGCAATCCGAGACAGGACCGCTCAACGTTCCGGGATGGTCGAGTCGAAGGTCTCGGTCAACAATCGACTTTTGGAACGCATCCCGATGGTTTCACGAAGTGGTGTTTTTCACATCAGCTACGATTTTGCGTCGAATACTGACGAGCAAAATTTTCGCGATTTTCCACTGGGGCCAGTCGGTGCATTCTCCACAAGACATGCGTTCCGTCATGATGGCGGCGAAATTATTTATTCGTTGCCAAATGGATATCAAGCTTACATGCTCGTCGATGGTACTGGCCGACGATTGGATATCGCTCCGCAAGCAATTGTTCAAGACCGAACGATGCCTGGAAGTGTTATTATCAACGGCGTAAGCTGCTTAAGTTGTCACTACCAAGGAATGAAGCCAGAGCAATACTCACCTCGCTTCGAGAATCTTGATGTCGTTAGAGCTTCGGTTGAAGACAACACCGTTCGCTTTACCGCTCAAGAGCAAGAGCTTGCGTTAGAATTGTATCCTCCAAACGAGGTCTTTCGAAAGCTCGTCGAAGTTGATCGTAAAAACTTTTTGACGGCGTTGGAACGTACTGGGATTCCGCAAAATGGTGCCACTGAACCGGCACGAACACTGTTTGACTATTTTAAGAACGATCTGAATGTCGATTCAGTTGCAACGGAGCTGGGTTTGGCCTCAGACGATTTAGTCGAGCGGCTTAATCGCGAATCCGAAACACGTCAAGTTCTTAGCGACGCTCAGTCAGGCGTTCTCAAACGTCAAAACTGGCTCAGCCGATTCGCACGAGTGGTCCGATTGGCCGGCATCGGTTCGGTAGAGCAATCAATCGAATTGCCCATCCCCTATTTTGGCAACAAAGTAACAACGTTCGCAAGAAACGAGGCTGTTGAGTCCATTACGGCTCCTGGCGTAGGGCAAACGGGGATCGATTTGATCGACGCGGAAAATCGAGACGGTCACTTGAGAGTGGATATGTGGACCGAAGACCAACAGCGAAACTATATCGAGGGCGAGAAGCTTGTCGTCCGCGTTCGCGCAACTGAAGATAGTTTTCTGACTTTATTGTCCGTTGACTCAGAAGGGCAAGTGACGCTCTTAGTCCCAAACGCGTGGCACCCCACTTTGGAGCTGACAGCTAATCAGATAGTTAGTGTCCCAACCGCCGATATGCCCTTTGAATTTGCAACGACTCCACCGCATGGTCCGACATTGCTCAAGGCAATAGTCACTTCCCGACCGTTGGATATCAAAGGCGCTGCGCCTCAAACGCTTCGCGAAACTGGACTTTTAGTGCTGGGGCGTTCGCGGTCCAAAGGATTTACACCGGTCCAAAGAAATGCCTCTAGCCCCGAGCGTTCGACCGTACAAAGTGCGACAATCTTGAACGTTGCAACGACCGCGATTGAACAGCAATTTCGAAACGATGAATGGGCTACAACCAGTTTTACTGTGACTACAAGACCAAGATAAAATCGGCACATCTGAGATGTTTTACTCTTCTTTGAATTCCTTCTCCGCCCGTAGCGCAAAAATTGCAATAACGTTCGCGTCCATTTGCATTTTTTCATCCTTTACTGTCTTAAACAGTCTACCAGCGGACGTTGGACCAATCCTTCAGCTCGAAACAGGAGGCAATACTTCGTCTTCAAATTGGGTAGATTTCTCGCCGGATGGATCGGAATTAATCTCTGGATGCGGAGATAAGGTGGTACGCGTTTGGAACGTTGAAGATCCTTCACAACCTGTACTCGCTCGGACGTTGCGAACGACCATCGGCGAAGGCGCCGTCGGTGCCATCTATGCGGGTAGCATTTCTCCAGACGGTAAGTTGCTCGCGATCGGCGGCGCTTTTCCAGATCTCGAGATTAGGATTCTTGATTTTAAATCCGGCGAATTATTGGCGTCGCTGTCTGGCCTTAGTGGAATTCCATCATCCATTTCGTTCTCTGATGATGGCGAACTATTACTCGCTGCATCTGAAGCGATAGCCGTTTGGGACCTCAAGCCGTGGCTCTCTGGGAACAATCGAAAATTTAAAATTTTGAAGCTAACAGAACATCAAGGGCAAATCTACAGAGCGGACTTTCTCAATTCAGGCGGCACTCGTCGGTTTCTATCGGTCGCAGAGGACAAGACTGCAAAATTGTGCGAACTGACAAGCCAAGGTGCTCGAGTCCAAAAGACCTTCGGCGTACAGGAAAGCTTTTTTATCACCTTTGATTCTTCATACGATGGACGCTGTATCGCGACTGGTTCGAGCGACCGCAAAGTTCGATTGTGGAAACAAAATGGCGACTTCCTAGCAACGATTGCAAAGAAATCTGGTGAAGGCATTTATCCGCCTATGTTGGCGTTTACTTTTGACAGTAAGTTTCTTGTCGCTGCCGATGCGACGAACTTTAATCGCGGAGGATCAACCGTTTGGGAGTTGCCAAGCGGAAAGGTTGTCGCAACCAATGGTGGAAACAATAACACGGTGACGGCAATCGCTATTTCAAAAAGAAAGAGTCAGCAGGGATCGTATTTGATCGCCAGCGCTGGAGGCGATGCCCATGAAATATGTCTTTGGGATTCGTTGAGCGGCAAAGAGTATTCTAAGATCACTGGTCGGGGCGGTTCTATATTCGCTTGCGCATTTAACGCCGAAGGTAATGAGTTTGCATGTGGCCAGACGAATGGTCAGAGCAACGATTTAAACTACGATCATCCGTTGGTTCATTCATTTGATTTAGAGACGTTTTCGCTCGGTGAGCCAACAGCGAATACGTGGACCGTCTGGAATCGTCGACTCGATGCTACAGCCGGTCTTGTTGCAGAACGCGACCAGAATAACGAAAGCCTTCTTTACATCTATCGAAACGGTTCGTTACTTTCGACGATCCAGCAATATTCTCCGCAGAGAAATTTATGCTACACCTTTACCAAAGATGGAAAGTACATCATCGTCGGCTCGGATTTTTTTCTGACGATGTTTGATGTTCAGACTGGTGGATTTGTAAAGAATTTTGCGGGTCATACAGGCTCGATCTGGGCCGTCTCACTTAGCCCAGACGGTAAGACATTGTTGTCCGCTAGCGGTGACCAAATAGTTCGAATGTGGGACATTTATGCTGATGCGGACAAAGATCAAAATGTGTCATCGTTCCTTAACTTTTTCATTGCTCGCGATGGTCGAGATTGGATAGCGTGGTCCAACGCTGGCTACTATACCGGTTCGCCTGGCGCGGATGAAATGCTCGGTTGGCATCTCAACGGTTCGGTCGAGGAAACGCCAACATTTGCTGCCGCGTGGCAGTACTCGCAGACATTTCGCCGACCTGAAGTTGTACGCAATATTTTTAAAACAAGAAGTGTTGAAAAAGCTCTTGCTTTGGTTGCGAAAGAACAAAACAACAGCAAAATCGACAGAAAGATCGATATCGCAACAGATCGCGATCAACTAGCCGTTCCGACAGTACAAATCAATTCTCCGACGGACGGTGATCGCACCAATAGAGCGAGCGTGCCCCTAAATGGATTGGCACGTTCAGTTGGCGCCGAGCCGATAAAAGATGTGCGAATATTGGTGAATGGACGTCCTGCCACTTCCAATACCAAAGGATTTTCGGTCAATGAGCGCGTTCAAAAAGCAAATAATCAAAATGATGAAGTTCCATTCAGCCTTGAAATTCAATTGGTACCCGGTCGCAACTCAATCGAAGTCGTAGCTCGCACTCAATTTGCGTCGAGCGTCCCGGCCAAAGTGGAAGTGATACGAGAATCTCAAGCGGTCACAAAGCCGACGTTGTACGTGCTGGGAATCGGTGTTTCGAAGTATGCCGATTCTGAGCTAGATTTAAGTTTTCCTGGTGAAGACATTCGTGTGTTGGCGAAAACTCTCCAAGCTCAGGGTGGTGGATTTTATGCGTCAGTTGTGACCGATTTGCTCATTGATTCGGATGTAACCGATCGCAATATCAAGCGGGCCATGACAAATCTAAGGCGAAATGTAACCCAGAATGACGTCGCGATCGTCATAGTTTCCGGTCATGGTGACATTGATAATGGCGAGTACTTTTTTTGTCCTCATGACCATGATCCGACCGAAACATCCGTCTACGGAATTCGCTTTAGCACGTTTACGCAACCACTGGCCGACCTGCCTTGCAAGGTCGTGCTCTGCATGGACACTTGCCATGCAGCAGGAGTTTTAGGGCCATCGACTCAGCGGACGAAGTCGACATCGTTAGCGATTAACGATGCTGTCGCGGAATTGACAAGCATCAGCTCGGGCGTGGTTGTAATGACTAGTTCAACTGGGAAAGAAGAAAGCTTGGAGGACGATGTTTGGGGCCACGGTGCGTTTGCATTGGCTTTAATTGAAGCATTTTCGGGGCGACATAGCCCTAGCGTACCGAGCGCGATTACACTGCCATGTGATCTGAACAATGATTCAATTTTAGAAATATCTGAAATCGACGCTTATGTTACCGCAAGGGTGAAGGAATTAACTGGCGGTCGCCAGCATCCGGTAACCGAGCGAGGTCGGATTCCGTCCTTCCCGTTAGCGACGGTGGAGTAGCCAATCAAACTGTTCTGGAAAGTTCGAGTAAGCCAGTACAGGTCCTGGACTAAATCAAGAGCGTGTTGCGACGAAATGCTAAACGCCGATGTCTTCGTTCCAGAGCTCGGGTTTATCTGCGATAAATGCTCGCATCAGCTCGATGCATTCTTCATTTTTTAGAATCATCAATTTGACGCCGCGACTTCGCAAGTAGTCTTCAGGGCCTTGGAAGGTCACATTTTCGCCGATGATAACCTGCGGGATTTTGTAAAGCAGTGCCGTGCCGCTACACATATCGCATGGTGAGAGCGTTGAATAGAGCGTTGCTTGTAAGTACTGTTTGGCCGTCAGTCGGCCTGCATTTTCCAAACAGTCCATCTCTGCATGAAGTATTGCGCTACCACTCTGAACACGACGATTATGACCTCGTCCAACAATTTCGTTGTCGATTACTAGAACTGAGCCGATCGGGATTCCGCCCTCCGCTAGACCAAGCCGAGCTTCGTCTATCGCAGCCTGAAGGAAAACGTCCATACTTTCATTTCTTCCAAAAGCATTTATCTACTTCCAAAGCAACGTCATTCTAGATCACGAATGACGAACGTAAAGCAGCAGCGAGATAAGACTACAAATCCAAAATTTTTATGACTTGTTCAAAACGCGAATCGATCGCGGAAAAAAATTGCAGAATCTTTGAAACGTTTACGAAGTCGATATTGCAACGGATAGGCAAAATCTTCAAGCTAGGAGGATCAAGTAGACAGTGTCATTCGCAGGTAGCGAATGTCTGATCTACAGGAATAAAGACGAGGATTGTTATTATGGCAAAACCTGCCGCAAAACCTGCTGCTAAGCCTGCTGCTGCTAAGCCTGCTCCTGCAAAGACTGCAAAGCCTGCTGCAAAAGCAAAGAAGAAGTAACTTGTTTGAAATTTCCGACGTTCCAACTTTCGATTCAATCGATAGGCCAAGGATGTCGGGCGTTTCAAAGTGTGACATGCGTCGATTTCACTGCTTCCGAAATCGGCGCTTTTTTTATGCGCCGAACTAAAGAATTAACGAAGGGCCTTTTGGAACCGTTCCATCAATATGCGCCTTTGAAACGCTTGCTGTAAACGGTTTTAAGTTGCCAAACTTTAAACAGCGCATGGTATGCGAGTTAATTGGACGGCGTCGCCTGAGTTCGCGAAGCGATTTGTTGGCGGTGGAATGCGGCAGCATTTGGATTACCGGCAATCATATAAAAGTGCATTAAATCTTCATGGGCGGCGACTAAAGACGGGTCGATAATGATCGCAGTTTGCAGTTCTTGGAAACCTTCGTTTCGCGACTCATAATTCATCAACGCATGACCAAGCTCATATCGAGTCGAAGCGTTCGCTGGTTCAGAAGCGACGGTCGAACGAAGTTCGAGAATCTTTGAGCGGGCCTCAGCGGCACTTTCCAATCGCTTGCTGTACTTTTCGATGTCCGCAGAATTTTCGAGTCGCTTGGAGGCCTCCAACGCTATTTCATTGCCACGAATATCGTCGGGCCACTCACGAAGCACAGCTTGCAAAACTTGCAGTGCTTTCTCTGCTTGGTCCACCCCCAAATACGCTTCCGCTCGAAAGATTCTCGCTTGACTGTTGAGATCTAAGGGTTCATTTCGATTTTCAAACAACTTGTTTACGGCTTCAAATTCTTTCAGAGCCAACATGGATTGAATCAAACCGCCCTCGCCTTCGGGATCGTCTGGGCATTTCGCGTTGTACATTGCGAAATACTCGCGAGCTTTTTCAATCTGATTGTCGTGCCAATACGCCTTTGCTAATTCAATCCACGTTGGGATGTAGTTGCCGTTGGTTTGATGCGCCTTTTCAAATAAAGCCAGAGCATCGCTAAAGAGCTGCGACTGATTTGCTAGCAGGCCCGAGAGGTAGTTTATCCGATCTGAATCCGGCTCTTCGTTTTTCCAGATACCCAGGACCAACAGAGTTGCATCGATCTTTCGCAAACGCAAAAATCCTCTAGTCAAAGCGGTTCCATTCTCCGCTAGTGGAGCTTGATAAGAACTCAGGACCTGATCGACAACGTTTTGTGAAATCTGCGGCATTACGCACTGAACATCGAGCAACAATTGTTCGTGATGCAAGCGTTCGGCGTTGTACTTTGCCACGAGTGCTTGATTAAATGACCGGTCTGCGAGTTCGACATTGTTTAGATATCGATATGCTCGACCTCGCAGAAAACTAGACTCACCGCTGGGCCCCCATAATTCGTCCAATTGACGCAAGCGTTCGAGCGCCGTTCGCGAATCCTCGTTTTCTAACAATCGATAAATTGCCGAAGTCGCGTTGTGCCATTGGTAACGACGATAGGCATATATTGAAACACCGACTAACGCAAACACTAAGCAGACGAGTCTAATTCGCTCTATGAAAGTTAGTGCTTTAGGCGACATCTTCGGCTTGCGATTAATCAATCTGCGAGTGGGAAGATTTGTGTCTTTGCCGGGATTCAAATTTGAAGAATTGTTCATCAATCACTCTTTGAGCTTCTCCGAAAAGGGGTCTGACCTTTCGGAGCAACGGAGAAGGTCAGACCCCTTTTCGGTAACTTACCCAGTCAAGCACGAGGAAGCGGCTAGCCGAATTCAATTTTGACCGAACTTTTGTTGTAACATCTTTGTTTGTAGCCATTGCGACTGCAATTCGCGACTGGTCTGTTGAAACTCGTTTGGAACCGGTAAAGCCTCACCAATCTTGATCTGAACGAAAGCTGGCATGAAGATTGGGTTCCAAACATCTTGACCTATTGGAGCACCACGAATCCAAAGTGGAATAATTGGAACTTCTGCTTTTCGAGCGATAAGAAAAACACCTGGTCGGACCGAAACCAATGGTGATCTGGTCCGATTTAATCTTCCTTCAGGAAACATGCCTACCAGCCGACCTTCACTGGCCAAGCGGACGGCCTGCTTAGTTGCTGAATTGTCGCTGCCGCTTCGGGTCGTGGGAATCGCTTGAAATGTTCGAAGCAGGCTTCCGAAAAGCGGGTGCTTGAAGTACTC
>JBGSKY010000283.1:0-6919 GCA_041740995.1 Pirellulaceae bacterium | reverse complement strand
CGTGTTCAAACCCGCTTCGGCAAACACGTCCAGGTTATCGAGCACGACTTGGTTCTCGATCGATACATCAAAGACACGCGCACCCACGGTGTTGAGGTTGCTTTCGGCAAAGTACAACTTGACCTGATACTCCCCTGGCACAACCGGGAAATCCCATTGCATATTGTTGCCGCCCGGGGGATCGGAACGATGGGTTTGGAAGATCGCCGCGGGCGCGTCGATCGACGACGGCACGATGATCGAAGAGGCAGTCGTATTGGTGTTGCTGCCCGTGGTCCGACGATTGGCAACATTGGCATCGGCCGTCCACGACTTGAAATTGGCGTCATCGACGAGGGGCGAGTTGGGGATCGCTGGACCAGCCACGTTGACGAATAATTGAGTAAGCCCAAGTTGGTTCTGTGCGATGACGTTCGAAACCAGACCGGGATGCGATTCAGGGAAATCAAACGTAATGATGCCGGTACTTCGCAATCCCAGATCGGCCGAAAAATGGTCGCGAGCGAGTTGATTTACGCCGGGGTTGTTACTGTCGCCGACCGAGACAAAGTACGGTGTTCTCGATGGAAACGATTGGCCCGTGGCGCCAAAGCGAGTATAGCCGGCGCCCGAATGCAACTGAGCTTCACTGATGTAGCCAAGCATTTGGTTGTAGACACCTGCTCCACTATCGTAAGTGCCATTGTCCACAGGCGTGGTGATGGCAGTGAACTGATCGAGCGTCGGGTCCGCATCACCCCAATTGTCCATGAACCAAACCATTTTTCCCCGCACGTCACCGAGCGTAGGGATTGTCGATTCAGCCACGGTCACGCCGCCCGTGACAAGGCTGAGTTGCGTCGGCGTGTGTGGTTTGCGATACAACAACGACCGCGTATCCAAGCCATTCATATCGGGATGAGAGCCATCGAGATACGAATTCAACAGACTGATGTCCGACGGCAAACCGATTCCGATCCCAGACGCCTCCTTGGTGTTGATCCGCATCAGAATGGTTTCCTGCGGATGGGCCGCTAGGAAGGTTGAGGCATCCTTCAAGACTTGATCGAAATTCACATTGACGTACACAACCCCGTGATGGCCGTGAAAACGAACCGGGGCCCCGAAGCTGATGTCGACTTTCCGTAAACGGATATCGAAATATCGAATCCCGGATTCAAGTTGCTGAAGAAGATTTTGGTCCTGAGTATCTGTTGAATCGTGCTGAGAAGTATGTCCATAAGCCAGGGTGTCGTGTGTTCCCGGGATGGAGACGTCCGACAGCCGTACCGAGTCGGGCAGGTCCGCCATCCAGTCATCCAAATCGATGGCCAGCAGCCGTCGGTCTTCGAGCCGCTCGATCCGTAAGCGACGACGAGAGCTCGAAGGGCGGCGGTGCGGTTCACCTCGGGAAATGGGGTTGGATGACATTGGTCAAGCAGACTCCGGTCGATGTTGCAGTTTATTTGCGAACCAATCGTTCGTCAGATGTCAATGCGATTTGGCACCGGCCTTTGCACAACAATATTTGACGATTTCGGAGATTTTTATTGAAGTTCATCGATGCATTGAGTTCCGCGTTGGGAAAATTAACTAGAGCTTTTGTTGTTACGCCGTAGTAGTACCCGGTCGAGCTCACGGTGAGCGGATTGAATGTTCAGCATGCCGAGATGAATTAGCAAGTTTCGGCCGGTTCACGGCTTGCGTTCGTACTTAACTGAACGACAATTACGTGGAAATTGATTAGATCCTGTTAGTGGCGGCTGCTGTCATGAGCGAAATCACAACGATTTTGGTCGCGTTGGAACGCGGTGAAAAAAAGTCCGCAGAAGACTTGCTGCCGCTCGTTTATGAGGAATTGAGACGACTGGCAGCAATAAAGATCAGTCAAGAAGCAGCTGGCATCTCGCTGCAGGGCACTGCACTAGTACACGAAGCTTACCTGCGATTGGTCGACACTCAACAAGTGCAAACCTGGGATTCGCGTGGTCACTTTTTTGCGGCCGCTGCTGAAGCAATGCGGCGTATTCTCGTGGAGCGTGCTAGGCAGAAGAATTGCCTCAAACGTGGTGGCGATTTGAATCGTGTCGAACTCAACGAAGCCGAATTGTCGGTTCAAGACTCCACCGAGCTGCTTGGCTTGGACAGCGCGCTTGAGCAGTTAAAGATGCACGATGCAAATGCCTATCAACTTGTCATGTTGCGTTATTTCGCTGGCCTTGGACACCAAGAAGCGGCACAATCGATGGGCATCAACCGCCGCACTGCCGACCGGCTGTGGGCAGTAGCGAGGGTTTGGTTGCACGAACAAATTCGTTAATTAGGTGCAAAACGCGAATCTATTTCGCATTAAGTCATAGTGAAAAACGAATCGTTTACCTTCTTCAATGGAGAAGCCTGCCACAGTGACAGACTGGAATTCCGTTGCAAACGAGATTTTCGTTGAGGCCATTGAACTCGATTCGCCGGAACTGCGTGATGCGTTTATTGACGCTGCTTGCGGTGACAACATCCAATTAAAGAATCGCGTTAAGCAAATGCTTCGGACTCATGAAAGCATGGGAAGCTTTCTGATTGAACCGGCGCATGATCTGAGTCTGGGTTCTCCCAGCTTTTTCGATCGCCACGCGACCCCGCTTAACGAGACGAAGCATAGCCCAACGGCGGGATCAGTCGACCCTTCTCACCTAAATCTGCGTCCTTCCAGCGTCAAGCTTCGATCAAACGGAAGCCAAACCGACTCAGCGTTGGACATCGCTTCAACAGAAATTCCTATCGATCGCAATGTTGGACGCTATCGATTAGAAGGTGAAATCTCGCGTGGCGGGATGGGCGTGGTCCTAAAAGGTCAAGACATCCAATTGGGACGTGAATTAGCGATCAAGGCTCTCCTGGCCAAGCATCAGCATGCACCTTCGGTTGTAAAGCGGTTTTATGACGAAGCTCAAATCGGCGGCCAGCTTCAGCACCCTGGCATTGTGCCCGTCTATGAACTAGGACGCCTTGCCGATGGACGACCTTTCTTCAGCATGCAACTTGTAGACGGCCAGTCACTTGCCGCAGCCCTGCGCGATCGACAAGACTTCCGAGAAGATCGCGCGCGGTGGTTGGGCGTCTTCAAACAGATTTGCCAAACAATTGCTTACGCACATCAACGCGGAGTGATCCATCGCGACTTGAAACCTGCTAATGTCATGCTGGGTGCGTTTGGTGAAGTCCAGGTGATGGATTGGGGATTGGCAAAAGTTCTCGACATGCCCCGGGACCAAGATCTGCAGTCGGGCGCGGTGGTTCAAACACCGATAATACCGGCGGTATCAGAAGTCTTTCACACTGCGCAGGGCAGCGTCATGGGTACAGTCGCCTACATGGCACCCGAACAGGCACAAGGCGAGATCGACCAACTGGATGAGCGCGTGGATGTGTTCGGACTGGGGGCGATCCTTTGTGAAATATTGACCGGATCTCCGCCCTATGTGGGCGAGTTCGGAACGGAACTTCTGCAAGCCGCCAAGCTGGGACAAATTGAGCCGTGTTTGGAAAGACTTGCCGCCTGCGAATGTGATCCGGCTCTGGTAGAGATAACAACCGATTGCTTAAAGGTTGATCGCGAGCAACGATTGCGAGACGCTTCGATCATCACTCAACGCATTGCCGATTATTTAGAATCGGTCGATTCGCGATTGCGGCAGGCAGAAGTCCAATCCGCCGCCGATTCTGCTCGCGCTACCGAAGCGATCAAGACCGCTGCGGCCGAACGCAAACGCTACCGTGCTTCATTGCAATTCGTCGCTTCAGTAGTGTTCAGTCTGGCAGCGGCCGGTACAGCCATGCTGTGGTACAGTCGCCGCGAACAACACCGTCGAGAAGTCAATTCAAATTATGTTCTGGCGATTCTCGACGACGTTGCAGATTTGCAGGCGGTAGCCGAGTCAGCAACGCCGGATGATTTGATCAACAAATGGAACCAAACTCTTGTTGAGGCTCAGAAGGCAAGAGAATTTTGTGCTACAGCCGAACTACTGCCAGGCACGAATGACCGTGCCCTCTCGGTCTACAACGAAGTGGCTTCCCTTGCACAAAGTGCGATTGAAGAGGCTGAAAAAGCAACGGTCCAGGCGCAGTTCACTTCGCAATTGGATGATATTCGTTTGCGAAGATCCGAGTCACAGGATGGTTTTGCCGCGTTCGATTTGGCGGCTACTGACAGTCGTTATGCAGAGGCTTTTGCCGCGGCGGGTTATGACCTATTGACACCAAGCAGTCAAGTCGCAGCCGAACATGTTCGCACGTCACCGATCCGAAATCGGTTGTTAGTTGCACTTGACTTATGGGCGCAGGTCACGCCGACTCACTTTGATCGGCGCGCGAGATTAATCGAGATTGCCAATTTGGCCGACGACGATGCTTGGCGAACCAAGTTGAGAGCGGCGGTGCACACCTTCGACTTGACTGCGTTGCTGTCGATTTATTCCGATCCGCAAACCGGCCAGCAGTCTAGTGAAGTGCTGGCCACCTTAGGAGAGGCATTGCGCAACCAAGGCGGCGTGGACCAGTCAATCGAACTGCTGCGTAGCGCACAGCTTAAAGATCCAGGGGACTTTTGGGTAAATATTGAATTGTCGCGAAGTTTATCAAGTGCAGGACAAACCGAACAAGCGATTGGATACGCACGGGCTGCTATTGCCCTTAAGCCCAACAGCGCGGGGGCGCTTTGGGACTTGGCGATGTTGCTTAAACAACAAGGTGCTATCGATGAATCACTGCAAGTGCTAGGGGCGATGACAACGGTTGTGCCTGACGATTTCTATGTCCGCATGCAATCCGCTCGGATGCTGATTGATCTTGGGCGATTCGAAGAGTCGATGACACAGAGCCGTGAAGCGATCCGAATCAACACCACAAACCATGGAGGTCACGATGCGCTGGCTGCGGCTTATCATCGTCAAGGCCAACTCGAACAGGCAATTTCCAATTACCGAGAAGCTATTCGAGTTGAGCCGACGGCCACGGCCAGCTACGTAGCACTTGTGACGACCCTTCGTGACAACCACGACAACGATGAAGCACGCAAAGTAATCGACAAACTGCTTCACTTGGGAGATGGTTTTACCGCTGCAGGAAATATCGAGAAAGCGATGGACGCCTATGAACAGGCGCTCTACGCTGATCCAAGGAATGTGAGAGCTATGGTTGGTAAGTCAGCAATGCTGGAGCGCATTGGAAAACTAGCCGACGCTCAGGCTCATTTGGAGCGAGCGCTCGTGCTCCGACCTGATGATAAGGCAATTCGTTCGGCTTTGGCTAATCTAGCTGCGATGAACCGGCTGAACGAAACGCCCTCGACTAGTGTAAATCTGACTCCGGATGAGGTCTTCGATTCGAAGCGTGCTGCAGCACGCCTCCTGTTTGTGAATCGGCGGTACGAGCAAGCGACTTCCATGTACGCGGCACTCGTTTCTACCAAACCAGATTTATCATCCGAAGACGCCATTGAAGTCCGCTGGCGAGGAGCTTTCGCGGCATCGCGTGCAAGCGAAGGTATTGGCGACGCCGATCCTCTCAACGATCAAAAACGCAGTCAAAATCGTAGACAAGCAATCGCATGGTTGTCCGAGCTGGTTAATCAGTTCGCCTCCCAAACGGAAGTCGATGCGGTCAATACTAGCCATAGCATAGTTGCCACGATTGTGCCTTGGAAAACCGAACCAGATTTGAGCGGTATTCGTGACCAACTTGTTGTCGAAGGTTTGTCCACCTCAGACCAACAACTCATTGCCGATTTCTGGCAACGCGTGAATCGGCTCACCACCCCAGCACTCGTGACGCATTACGAGTGGTTGCACGCGCAAGATCCAGATGATGCAGTCGTCGCTGGTAAGCTTGCTGACGCGATCTTTGAACTCAAAGCGCCGACCTGGACCGCTATGGAAGCTGATTCGATCACTTCGAAAGCGGGGGCAGACTTCGATAAATTACCGGACCAATCCATTTTGGTTGGCGGGGCAAATGTTGATGGCGATGTTTATCGTCTCCAGTTCTCCGCGATTAAAACGCCGATCGCAGCAGTCCGCATCGAAGCATTACCTCATGCATCGTTGCCTTTGGCTGGCCCTGGTCGCGGTGTCCATGCCAAACACGAAACTGGCGATTTCGTTGGTGAATTCAAAACCATTATAAAGCGTTCCAATCTCGAAGATCAGCTGACTTCGATCGAGTATCACGCGGTATGGGCGGACCAATCGCATTTGGCCTATCCGATCAATACCGGCGGCTACTGGAACCTCGGAGCGTGGGAGGAAGGCAAAGGGCAAGGTCAACCGCATACCGCGATCTTCGAATTCGATATGCCAGTGTCGCTGGGAAGCGACGAAACACTTGTAATAGAAATGTCTTTTCAAGGCGACCCACCTTACCTGACGAATCTCGGCCGATTTAAGCTCTCCGCAACGGCCAACCCCCCGTATCTGCAGCGTCATCAGCAAGCTGATGGATTCAAGCGACTCGAATTCGCACGGGCGATTTTCGAGAACAACATAACTCAACCGAATGCGACACAGTAGGGTAATTCGGCCGAGTGCGAGCAACTGCATTGAGTTTTGCTTAATTCCAGAATGGCGTCTGGTACAAAAACTCGAATGAGGTGATCGAGTGAGATTTTAGGGAGCGAAATGCGGGTAGCGTCAAGATGGTTTCCGGCGAAGTGCCTTGGTTCGCTTGGGAAGGCGACGCTTGATCCTTGTAAATCAGGACGAATTCAAAATTGCAAACGGATCATTAGTCAGACCGTGGATGCGCTTTCGCATCGTTCTAAGCCGCTCGTCGGTACGACTTAAGATGACCGCCAAGTTTGGAATCGCACATGATGTTGGCTTTGGAAAACACAGCCGAAAGTGGTGAGTCGCAATCTCACACAGGAGATAGGTTGTCACGGGCAAAG
>JBGSKY010000282.1:0-44166 GCA_041740995.1 Pirellulaceae bacterium | reverse complement strand
ATGTCGCTCGCCTTCGTTGGCGGTCATCATGATGACGCGAATTGGTTTGGTGATGACCTGGCCCAATTGTTCCAGAACCAGAAAGCCGCTTCGTTTGGGCATCATCATGTCGAGCAAGACCAGATCTGGCTCTAGAGTTTCGGCCATTGCGAGCCCTTCGTTTCCGTCGGCCGCAAGATGGACTTGATAGCCTTGATTTCGCAATGCGTATGCCACCGTCGTACGAATCTCATCGTCATCATCAATGATTAAAATTCGAGCCGAACTTGGCATCTTTTCTGCGGAATTGGGCACGATGATTCTTTCAATCGAGGCGGGGTAGGTGGGGAGTCGTCAGCTTGGCAGGTCGGTGTTGCAGTTTAAACGACGATTCCAAAAGGTTCTACTGTCCAGGTCTGTCGAACCAGGTCCAACGAAGCTAAAAAGCTAGAATTATTGGTTAAAGTTTCTATTCGCAGCTTTGCTGTGCCATCTTAGGCATATATCCTTTGAATATGGAAAACTCGAAACTGGCGGTGTCGGTACTTAACCTTGTCAATTCTGCGGAATTTCGTCCCAGCAAACCGAAAACGATCGCCAAACTGCTTTCAATCAGTCCCGAAGAATACCCTGCGCTTCGGCAATTATTGAAGAAAATGGTCCGACGGGGATTGATCGCTTTTGGAGCGAATCATCTCATTTCAGCCATCCATGGCGTCGAGATTAAGCCAGCCGGCAAGCCGAAAACGGCCTCTGAAGTAGTGCGTGGAACTTTTCGGGCTGCCGTTGGTGGCTTCGGATTCGTGCGGCTCTTAGACCCCGAGTTGCTCGATAGCTCGGACGATATTTTCATTCCTGGTAAGTATACGAAATCCGCTATGGAAGGCGATTTGGTTGAAGTTCGATTAGCAAGCGGCCGAAACGGTCGAGGCAGAGAAGGCGCTGTCACGGAGGTGATTGAACGAGCCAGACGTAATTTTGTGGGAACCTTCGAGAGGGTCAACGGCGAGCCTGTTGTCTGGCTGGACGGAGTGAAATCGGACTATCCAATCGGAGTTGGAGATGTGCGTGGCATGCCGCTGGAAAATGAGAACAAGGTCATCGTCGAGCTAGTGAAGTTTCCAGAGACCGCCGCTAGTGGCCATTTTACTCCCGGCGAAGGTGTGATCTTAGAGGTGCTCGGTGCCAGCAGAAATCCAGCTGTTGATACGATTGCCGTTATCCATCAATTCAATTTGCCAGAAGCGTTTCCAGATGATGTCCTGGACGACGCGCGTGCGGTTGCGGATCAGTTTAACGAACACGAGTTCGGAAATCGTCGCGATTTGACGAAGGTCACTACGTTGACGATCGACCCAGTTGATGCGCGAGATTTTGACGATGCCATTTCGCTGTCCAAGAACGAAGTTGGCAATTGGGAGTTGATGGTCCACATCGCGGATGTTTCGCATTTCGTGCAACCCGGAACTCGATTAGACGAAGAAGCTGCGGATCGAGCGACCAGCGTTTATCTTCCCGATCGCGTCATACCGATGTTGCCCGAAATAATAAGCAATTCTTTGGCCAGCTTGCAGCCTGACAAGCTGCGTTTTGCGAAGACGGTGATGATCGAATTTGACGATCAGGGCCTGCCGATTCATACCGATTTTTTTGCATCGGTGATTTGCAATAAAAAACGCTTAACTTATGAAATGGTTGACCAGTTTTTGGAAGCACCTCAGAAATTGGAGCTAACCGATAATGTCGCGCACCTGCTAACGGACATGTACTCCCTCGCGATGCTACTGCGTCAACGCCGGATCGATCGTGGAGCGATTGAGCTGAACTTGCCCGAAGTAAAAATTGAACTCGACAAGTCAGGTAAAGTGAAGGGCGCTCATCTGACTCAGTATACCGACAGTCATAAGATCATTGAGGAGTTTATGCTGGCGGCCAATCAAGCGGTCGCCACTTATTTGACTCGCAAGAACGTCCCGTTTCTTCGAAGAGCTCATCCGCCGCCACAGGGCATCAAGCTCAAACGATTGACCGAGTTCATTCGCGCGATCGGAATTCAGTGCAGCGATATGCACAATCGTTTTGAGATCCAAAGAGTCGTTACAAGTGTCCGCAATACGCCGTTGGAGCAAGCGGCAAATTATGCCATTCTTAAAAGCATGTCCAAGGCAGTTTATCAGCCTCAGGAAGAACGCCATTTTGCCCTGGATATGACCAATTATTGTCATTTCACTAGTCCGATTCGACGCTATCCAGATCTGATCGTGCATCGAATACTGCAAGACTTAATCGATGGCAAAGACGCTCGTGTTCCGGTGCAATTGTTGAATCGACAAGGACAACACTGCAGTGATCGAGAACAAAACGCGGAGTCAGCCGAGCGGCAATTAATTCGAGTCAAATTGTTGCACTACATGCATAAGCGAATTGGCGATTCTTTCACTGGGACAATTACAACGGTCAAACAAGATCGGATCATCGTTCAGCTTCATCAAGTCCCAGTTGAGGGTGTGCTGATGCAGAAGAGTCTGCCAGCAGACCGATATCGATTTGATCGTCAGAGTCATTCTATGGAAGGCTATCGGAAGGAGAATAGATTTCGACTCGGCGATGCGGTAGCGATCACTGTCACTCAAGTTAATCTCGCCAAACGAGAGCTCTATTTCACCTATCAAGGCCGATCGAGTGTTCAGAAGCTTGGTACAGGTAAGAAGCAGAAGAAAAACGCGAGCTCAGTCGATGGCGAGAGAGTGCAAGAGGCTCCAATGAACTCGCGGAAAAAAACCAAGTCCACAACTAAGCCGTCAAGCGTCGTTCCGATGAGAGCAAAGCCATCGAGCAAAAAACGAGGCAGACCAAAAAAGTAAATCAATCAAGGTAGATCGTCATCCGCCATACCTGACGTTCGATCGGTTATACTATCGGCTTCTCGCCTCACGCTCTTGCCAAGGTATTAGCCCTCATGCTCCGAAGTCTAACTTTCTTTCGATTTGCCACTTTGGCAATTCTCCTAACCGCTTCGATAACGAATCTTTTCGGCCAAGAAAGTACGATCGTCGATGATTGGCGATATGTGCTACAAAATCCGGGTGAAGGCTGGCAGTCAACACAATTCGACGATACACGATGGAATATTGGCAAAGGTGGATTTGGCACCCGTGAAACGCCAGCCGCACGCATCGGTACGACGTGGCGTGGAAAGCAAATCTGGCTTCGGAAAACGTTCGACTTCAAGACCAGCATTGCTAGACCAGCGATTTTCATTCATCACGACGAAGACGCTGAAGTTTTCCTGAATGGCAAGCTTATCGGAGCTTTCAAGGAATGGAGTACCGACTATCAAGTCGTACCGCTTACGGACCAACAACGTTCGTCGCTTCGTGATGGCAACAACCTTCTCGCAGTCCATTGCCGTCAGTCGACCGGCGGCCAGTTTATCGATGTACACATCATCGATGCAGATGACGTCCCGGTCTTGCCGGTCGCTCCAAGAGAGCAAACGCCTCAAAAAACCGAATTGATCACCCAGTGGGGCGAATCGTTGACCGCGGGAAATGCATGGACTGAGTATCCAAGGCCGCAATTAGTTCGCAAAGAATGGACGAACTTAAACGGTCTATGGGACTATGCTATTACGAGCGCAACCAATCAAGAACGACCAATCAAATGGGATGGAGAAATTTTGGTTCCTTTCTCTTTGGAATCGAAGCTTGGCGGTGTCGAACGCTTGCTCAACGCAGATGAAACGCTGTGGTATCACCGAACTTTTTCGATTGATTCAAAAGACGAAAAACATTGGAAATTGAATTTTGAGGCTGTCGATTATCAGTCGAAAATTTTTGTTAATGGAGTATTAGTTGGAACGCACGTTGGAGGTAACGATCCTTTCTCAATCGATATTTCTGACTCGTTAATCAACGGTGAAAACGAATTGGTTGTCAGAGTTAAGGATGAAACCGAAAAATGGCAACTCAACGGCAAGCAGTCGTTAAACCCGGAAGGAATTTGGTACACACAATCCTCTGGTATCTGGCAAACAGTTTGGCTCGAACCGTTACCCAAAAACTCAATCGAGGACTTGCATTTGGCCACCGATGCCACCAATGGTTCGATCTCGATCGAAGCAATCTGTTCCCAACCAGAACAAACTGCGCAGTACCGCGTCGTCGTTCGCGATGGAGACCAAGTCGTTACGCAGCTCCAATCACCGACATCGAAGCTGCGAGTGCAAGTGCCATCAGCGAAGCTTTGGTCGCCTTCGGAGCCGACGCTCTACGACCTTGAAGTTTCGCTTCTGAATGAGTCTGGGGAAATCGTCGATCAAGTTCAATCGTACGCTGGAATTCGGACGGTAGGCAAAGCTCGTGATGAGGCGGGGCACTTGCGATTTACGCTCAACGGTCAAACGATATTTCACTGGGGGCCGTTAGACCAAGGCTGGTGGCCCGATGGGCTGCTAACCCCACCATCAGACCAGGCCATGCTGTACGATATCGAGTTTTTAAAAACTGCCGGGTTCAATATGATCCGCAAACATATCAAGGTTGAACCACGGCGGTACTACTACCACTGCGACCGGCTTGGAATGATGGTGTGGCAAGACCAAGTCAGTGGCGGTGAACGGCCAAAGTGGACACGGTTAGACCCAAATCCAAATGATGCAAAATGGCCAGTCGAAGCTGATCAGCAATTCATGCTCGAGTTTGAGCGAATGGTAGACAACTTAGAAAATCATCCATCCATTGTTGTCTGGACGCCTTTTAACGAAGCTTGGGGACAGCATCGAACGGTCGAGGTAGGGCAGTGGATCGCCGCTCGCGACCCCTCGCGGTTGGTTAATGTTGCAAGCGGTGGTAATTTCTGGCCGGTCGGTGACGTCGTTGATCAACATAGCTATCCTGATCCAGATTTTCCGTTCGACCCAAAACGTTACGAACCCTTCATAAAAGTTGTTGGCGAATTTGGCGGGCACGGATATCCGGTACCTGGGCATCTTTGGGATGCCAACCGTCGCAATTGGGGCTATGGAGGTTTGCCGGAAAACGAATCTGAATACCGTCAGCGATATCGAGTATCGTTGGAAAAATTGAACGCTTTGCGAAAGCAAGGAATTGCTGCTGGCGTTTACACTCAGACCACTGACGTCGAAGGCGAAATTAATGGCTTGATGACTTACGACCGACGGGTTACCAAGATACCTGTGGACGAGCTTGCCAAACTGCACCAGCAGTTGTTCGACTAGTGTAAACGGATTTATCGCTTCGCGATTCTTCGCAGTACTTCGATGCCGCGATCAATCGTGTCGTCAGGTGCTGCGAATGAAATGCGAAAGTAAGTATCCTCGCGCGAAAAGATGTTGCCAGGGATGATCAGCAATTCGTTGCGGATGGCTTCGTGCACAAACTCCGTTGCAGTGCCCCAAGGTGCTTTGGCAAATAGGTAGAACGCGCCCGTCGGCAGGCTGAATTCATACAAGTCTTTCAACCCGTTCACAATACGATCGCGTTTTGATCGATAGTCAGCGTAGTGCGTCGCCATGTCATAATCCATCGCCGTAATGCCTGCCCACTGCACTGGTTGCGGAGCACACACAAACGAGAATTGTTGGATCTTCATCATTTCTTGCATCAAGCTCGATGGACCATGCACCCAACCTAATCGCCAGCCGGTCATTGCATGCGACTTCGAAAACCCATCGATAACAATCGTGTCGGAATTGAATTCAGCGGGCGAGCACATCGGTTCGTCGAAACAAAAACAGCTATAAATTTCGTCGCTAATCAATGCGACATTGCGCTCTTGGCACAACCTTGCAAGTTGCTCGATTTTGTCGCGTTGAGCAACAACTCCCGTTGGGTTGGCTGGCGTGTTGAACAAAATCGCTTTGGTGCGAGGTGTTATCGCCGCAGCGACCTTGGCGATGTCAATTTGGAAGTCTGGATAGGTGTCGACATAGATCGGAATACCGCCGACCATTTGAATCAACGGCGGGTACATCACAAAGTACGGGTCAAATATGATCACTTCATCGCCAGGATTGATCAACGCAAGCATGGCAACGACAAGCCCGCCACTGGTACCTGACGAAACGAATACATCGCGGTCGGCGTGGTTGTACTTGGCTACGATTTGGTTCCGCAATTTTTCTCGCAGCGGCGCGATGCCTTGAGTTGGCGAATACGCGTTTTTGCCATTTGAGATTGCATCGATACAGGCGTCCTTGATCGACTGCGGGACATCAAAATCCGGCTGCCCGATCGAAAGGTTGATGGGGTTTTTTAGGCTTGCCGCTAAATCGAAGACTTTACGAATGCCACTGGACGAAAACGTGCTGCATCGGTCGGCTGCCCAATTTTTGGTATCAAATTTCTCGCTCAGGCTCACAGTTTCGATCTTTCAGACGGTTAGCGAATTGATTTAAGTCAGAGTTAGGATTCTACTCGCTTTCTATAAATTCCCCAGCCTATTCGTCGGATCGTCCGTGGAATGAATCCTGGAGTAAGACCAGCGACCGGTAAATTGATTGCCTTGCCTGAATGTGCAGCCAGCTTTTTTGCGGCTTCAAAACCGCTGCGGATGGCACCTTCCATCGTTGCTGGCCAACCAGTTTCGGTCCAATCACCTGCCAGCCAAACGCTTCGCTCGGCGAATCGTTCGGACGACCAACGTCTAGGTTGACTGTCGGGCGAGATACTGAAGACGGATCGCGGATCGGTCACGACGCGGCACTTGAGTAATCGAGCTGATTGTATCGAAGGAAAAATCGACTTCAGGTCCTCTTGCAAAGCCGCTTCAATTTCGACGCTATTGCGTAACTGAAAGTCTCGCGAGCTACTGATGACGATTTGATAGTAATGCAAATCCGTCATCGAAAATTGGCTAGCGTCGTCGCGATTTATTTCTGTCGCTCGGACTCGCTTTGCAAAAACCCATTGGCACATTCGATTGACCAAGGCTGCATGCGGGAAATCCATCCAAGGACGATCCCACCAAGTATGAACGCCAGTTATTGGAGAGCTCTGGAGTTTGTGAGGTTGCTCGGTTGCGTTGAACATTGGTTCGTCGAGCAACGTTTCGATCTTATGCCACGGCACGGCCGCGATGACGCCATCAAACTGTGTTGGTTCAAGTCGTTGGCCGACACAAAGATTGGGCTGCTGGTTTACGTAAACAATTTTTCTGACATCGTGGTTTAGATGCACTTGTACGCCGGCAAGATTCAATTGCTCCTTCGCATGTTCGTTGAACATCGTGGAAAGTGGAGATAGCGGGACAAGCAGGTGATACGCTTGTCGGTTCATCGCGAATCCGTCGAGCAAGACTTTGCGGACCGGAATCAAGCCAACTCGATCAATCGTTTCACCAAGCGCACTAACGATGATGGTATTCCAGAAGGTTTGGATTGAGTGTTCCGATTGCCTGTTTTGACGCAGCCAATCGATGGCTAGCCGGTCAGAAGAATTGGTTTGCTCAGCTTGGCAAATCATTTGCGTAATGGCCTGAGCGATTCTGAGCCGCTCAATACCGCTTAGGCTAGGCCAACGCAGGAGTAAGCCAGTCATATGCAACGGTGCCGGGAGAGGCCAAGCGGAAAGAGGAAGGTGGCGGCCACTGGAATCAAAAAAATGCAGCTTCTTCTCGGTCAGCCATTGTTCGTTCAAGTTCAGCCGATTAATTAAATACTGAAGATTGGTACAACACGCCATGCCGACATGTTGACAGTAATCGAATTCACTGTCGGTCTCGTGATCTTTAAAGGACCCGACTCGGCCTCCCAAGCGTGATTTTGACTCGTACAGTTCAACTGAAAACCCAGCGTCTGCCAATGCAAGTGCCGCAGCGATTCCGGCGAGACCGCCGCCAACAATCGCAACCGATTGCACCGGAGAATCGGATTTTGAATGACCATGCAAATGGCTAGCCTGTCTCAACGCTTGTCCTCACAACGTTTTCGAACGATTGTAAATCGGCGTAATGGCATGACTGAAATACAGACGCGATTTTGTCATTAGCGGCAATCGTAGTCGACGTTGCCAAACTTGGTCTAGATTACTTGCAATGTATTCCAGAAGACTTCGATAAGACTTCCAAATCAGCGAAAACATTCGAGCTGAATCAGCAGGCAGGCAAGTTGAGATAGATTTGGCGTTCTCGTATTTTTCGCGTGCCAACTCAATAGAGGACCGCATTAACGACTGCCAATCGCCATCGGGTTGGCAACCAATCCATGCATCACGACTGCATCCAAAGGTCTGCAATTGCGTCGTCGGAAAATAAACACGCTGGCGTCTTGCGTCTTCGGCGACGTCTCGCAAGATGTTGGTCATTTGAAAAGCGATTCCGCAATCGATGGCCGCTTGCTTACATCGTTCTATATCGCCACGCCAGATCTGAATGCAAGCCAAGCCTACTGATGAGGCGACTTGATAGCAATATCTCTCAAGATCGGATGGAGCTTCGATTTGGCAGGTTGGATCAAGATCGAACAGGGTGCCATCGATCATTGCCTGCAAGTATTTTGGTGATATCGAGAAGCGACTCATGCAGTCTTCAAGGGCCTTTGCAATACCATCAAGCTCAGTGGCCAATCGATTTAAATCTACCGGCGATGCATGTTCCTCGGTCCAGGTCCTGAGCGTGTCATCAGTCGAGGCATGGGAAAAGTTCACCCACTGACGCAAATGTTTTGCGAATTGAACAGCGAGCGGGCCGTCGCATATTCCGTCATCGGCGAGGTTATCAACCAATCGAGCGTAGGCATACAATGCGTGCATCGCTTCTTTCGAATCGGCTCGGAGAAAGTCAAACGACTTACTGAAGCTGCTCCCGCTCTGCGCAACAATCCGGTGGCACAAGCGTTGAGATCGCAACAGTCTTTGATTCAATTCCACCGTGAGCTAGTTTCGTGCAAAAAGTTGTTTAAGACCAATTCGATGCAAAGTAACGTGAGGTCGGAAGATCGGTGCGAATCATAGCTCTTGCGAGCAGTCGCATTTTGGTAAGTTTGCTGACCGTCGGGCGTTTCGTCCATACGTCATAGTGGTTAGCCGCAATGGCATCGCAGATTGCTAGACCACCGCTTGCAAATAGTTGTACATCTCTGGCTAACCATCGCGGGACGTTGAAGCTTAAATCCCAGCCGAAAATGAATTTGCGGCGAGCTATTTGGACCCACTCGCTTAACGCCTCACATAGTTGCGGCGTTGATTTACCGGCTAGGACCATCGTTTCGTTTACATCATGTTTCTCAGCGAGTTCGGTGGGCATATAAATTCGATTAATCGCTGCATCGCGATTCATATCTTGGCAAAAGTTGGCAATCTGCAGCCCTGAACATATGGCGTCGCTTTGATCGAGTTGAGTTTCGGAATTCACGCCGGCCATTCCCAACAGGATTCTACCGACAGGATTGGCGCTGCGTTGACAGTAGTCCAGCACCTGGGCATGGGTCTGATAGCGATTTCGGGCCTGGTCTTGCTCAAACGCGTCAAGCAACAAAAAAAACAAGTTTGCATCCAAACTGAGCCGCTGAATAGTATCGGTTGCGGCAAGCAATATCGGGTCCGGCGAATCTTGCGCAAGCAAAGCGGACTGAAAATTCGATCGCCAGTTGCGAAGCTTTTGCAGGGCGATTTGAGGGTCACCGCTTTCGTCAGCAAGGTCATCGGACCATCGGCAAAACGCGTAAATATTGTAAAAGTCCTGGCGCAGTCTGCGAGGTATTAGGAGACTAGCCACACTGAAATTCTCATAATGCGAGCAGGCTAGATTTCGACAAAATCGGTTCGCCGATACCAGAGCGGTTTTTCGAGCTGGAGATGAGCGGGTGGACAAATGCGTTGCGAACTTTTTGGGCAAGGATATGATAGAGATTATGGATATTCTAATTGCTTCGCCTCGTGGTTTTTGTGCCGGCGTCAACATGGCCGTGCAGAGCTTGGAATTGGCTTTGGAACGCTTTGGCGCTCCGGTTTATGTTTTCCATGAGATCGTGCACAACCAATATGTCGTAGAAAGCTTTCGAGGGCGAGGGGCGATCTTCGTAGAACAACTCGACGAAATCCCGCCGAAATCGACGGTAATGTTTTCCGCGCATGGCGTGTCGCCGGAAATTCGACGAATTGCAGCCGAGCGCGAACTCAATGCGATCGATGCGACTTGTCCTTTAGTTACTAAGGTTCACTTAGAAGCGATCAAGTTTGCAAAGGCTGGCTTTTCGATTGTTCTGATAGGGCACGAAGGTCATGATGAAGTCATCGGAACGATGGGCGAGGCACCCGAAGCGATTCTTTTGGTTGAAGATACCGAAGGGGTCGATCGACTAGAGTTTTCTGAGGGCCAAAAATTGGCTTACTTAACTCAAACCACTTTGAGTGTTGACGATGCAAACCGCATCATCAATCGACTCAAAGAACGTTTCCCGTGGATCATCGGCCCACCGAAAGAAGACATTTGCTATGCAACTCAAAACCGTCAAGAAGCAGTGCGCGTGTTGGGTTCGCAAGTAGATGTGGTGTTGGTCCTTGGCAGCCAGAACAGCAGCAACAGTCAGCGGCTGAGCGAACTGGCAATTGATAATGGGAAGAAATCTTATTTGATCGATGGACCGCAAGATTTGCAGCTCGATTGGTTTTCTCCGGATGATCGAGTATTGGTAACCGCTGGTGCAAGTGCGCCTGAGACTGTGGTTCAATCGACGATTGAGTTCCTGAAAACGAATTTCAACGCGACTGTTCGCGAACAATCGGTTCGCGAAGAAGTGGTTGTCTTCCCGTTGCCAAAAAAATTACGAGCAATTGTCCAAACTGCCAAATAGACCCCGACGCTGTCCAATATGAAGCGTCCCATTTTTACTTCAGTGATTGTCGTTGCCGCCTTGCTCGGCGGCATCCTGACGATATTCGAACCGCTTTGGATCGACGAGCTACACACTTTGTGGGTCTGCGATGGACCTTTAGAAGATTTAGCCGCGAAGGCTTTGCAAGGCAACCAATCACCGCTTTGGTATTGGTCAGAGGCAGTCTTTTTGCGAGCGATCCGGAGTATCGTCGACGAGCAAGTTATCTCAACGACTGTACTAATTCGGTTGCCTAGCCTCTTTGCGTGGTTGGGAACCTTTCTTATTATCGGTAACTGGATCATTTCAAAAACCGATGCAAAGTCAACAGTTGCGACGGTGAGCGTAGCCGGATGCATTGCCATCTTGCTTTGGTGCGATCAGCTCAATTGGTTTTATTCGGTCGAAGCGAGACCCTATTCTGCTGTCGCTCTAGCATGTGTGATCGCCGCGTGGTTGGTGATATCTGATTTATCAATGCGACTATTGTCGGGGCGATTGGAGATTGGCTGTAACGTTCTATTTGTCATTGCGTGTGTTGTCGCGGTTTATCTTCACTACACCGCTGTGATATTCGTCGCAGCGATGTTTTTGATTCGGACACTTTATTGGCTGATTCAGATCAATCCAAAAACAAATACAGTGATTCAATCCAGTGATTCGAAGTCCGGACGGGAGTTGTTGTTCGAGTTGATTCTGTTTTCGGTGATGCTCGCGCCTATCCTTCTGCCGCTGCTTGAAATTGGCGCCAGGCGTGAAAACTGGCAGTCATTTGCTGGGCAAGCTGGCTTCTTTTCGGTTTGGGCATTAATGCCGCTCGGCGCATGGGTACTCGTGCCTTCGGCAACCAAATTCATTGAAAGTCGGCTTTCAAAGAGCAAGCCACAAATAAGCGATCAGCAAATGCCGATATTTGAGAGCGAGCTTATCTTTATCGTGCTCGTTGCCAGCGCAACAGTTGGGCTGGCATGGTTGCTCACTGCAACAGGAATAGCGCCTTTGATGCATTCTCGGTACGTGATTGGCGCTTACCCGCTGATTGTGGTTGCCGCTGGTATTTTGTTTGCAAGTATTGATTTGTTAGCACTAAGAATGCTGGCATGCGGAGCCTCCGCTATGACTTGGATGTTGATCCAAGGAGGACCGCATCTCTTACGTGACGGCTCATTGATCGTTTGGCAGCGTCATGAAAATTGGCCGGCGATAATTCGCCAAGCGGAGAGCAAAACAACGCCAAACACGGAGATATTTCTTTCGCCAATGCTGGTCGAAACTCGCGACATGCTCACGATGGAAAAACATCGCACAGATTATCTTCAATTTCCATTGCAAGCGGCAAAAAAGTTGGTTGTTCTGAAATCTCGAAGCCTGGATAGCGCCATTGCCAAAGCACGAATTCTTCCTAATTCAACGGCAGTTTGGCCAGCCTATTTCATTCCAAAGGACGATGATCCGACAACCCAGATGCGAGAAATCTTGCTCATTGTGCGAGCCTTCAATTGGAAGACTGATGACCAAATTTTGAATTTTCTGCCAGCTTACCTGTCGGCAAAGCTTTCCGATCGTGAGCTCGTATGGACTTCCGAACGTTTGTACGGTCAAGGTCGATTGGCTGTCTATCGATTGACCGTTAAACCGGTTAGACGAGAGCCTTGATTAGCGGTTAACATGTCCTGGAGTTAGATTTGAATTCTGGACCGAAACAATGTTGAAGCTGAACTCACAAACAATCTCCATTTCAGCCTCCTAGGACTGAGAGCGCGTTGTACCGTCAAGACCTTCAACTGTCAGAAATTCGATTGTCCTCGCAAGGTGATTAGAAGTGTTGGCGAGTTCACTGACCTAAATTTTAAGTATTATGGTTATGGGCGATCGTATCGATTCGACTGGTTTTTCGCTTTGCCTATTGACGGCGCATCGGCAGAAAATGCAATCTTATCTATTTGTTTTTTTTATTACGATCTTCTGCTGGAACGGCGTTTCTGCGAAAGCTGAGGTCCCAGCGGCAGTCGATGACGAAATAAGTGGTGACGGTGTTCCAACTGCAAGCCAAATCGAGATCGATCGGCAAGTTCGGAAAGCGATTGCTGATCACGTGCAGTCGATGATGGCCGATTTGTCGCCGCAGGCTAGGGCAGGGTACGATCATTTAGTTGGGTCGAATTATCTGCCAGCCGACTTTGACGATTCAATCATCACTGAGCTTGCGAAGCAACCATGGAAGCTGCCTTTCGAAAAAGAATCGGCTCCGGAACGTTCCGATTCAAAAATAGAAGGCGGAGATCGCGATGAAATTGTTGCAGCTTCAAGCTTGAAGGACAATCGTTGGCAAACCTTGAGGGCATTTGGAATCTCGCCGCGTCCAGATAGTCCTGAACTTCCACTCCAATACGTCGTCACCAAAGATCAACGCTGGGTAATGAACTGTTTCGCCTGTCACGGCGGAAGTATGTACGGGGTTTCATACCCAGGCGGGCCTAATACCACGTATTCGCTTGAATCGTTGACCGAGCAGATTCGTCGAACCAAATTGCGACTGAAGGCACCTTTGTCGCACATGGATGTAGGATCGATGTTTATGCCACTAGGCACTTCGGTTGGGACCAGCAATGCGGTCATGTTTGGAGTCGCACTCATGAACTTTCGAGACGCCGATCTAAATGTGCTCGGGCTTCATCCACCGGAGTCAATGGTTCATCATGACATGGACGCGCCAGCGTGGTGGCACTTCAAGAACAAATCGCATATTTACATCGACGGCTTTGCTGAGAAAGATCATAAGGGTCTTATGCAATTTATGTTAGTTCGTCAAAACGGGCCTGAAAAATTCCGCAAGTGGGCTACCGATTTTGAAGCGGTCTACGAATTCATTTCACAGGTCACACCACCACCGTACCCGCTACCAATCGATCAAGTTAAACAGAAGCGAGGCGAGCTAGTTTTCAATTCTCATTGCGCGTCCTGTCATGGGTCATACGGCGCGTCAAAATACGAGTATCCAGAGCGTAACATCGACTTGGCAGACATTGGAACTGACAGCATTCGTTTTTCAGCGCTCACACCAATGAATCGTAAACATTACGGCGACAGTTGGTTTGGTGAGTATGGCCAGCAAGACACAATCGCGGATCCGTCGGGCTACACGGCACCTCCGCTGCACGGCGTTTGGGCGTCTGCTCCTTATTTTCATAACGGTAGTGTGCCGACTTTGCGAGATGTCCTCTTTCCTGAAATTCGTCCGAAAGTTTGGCGACGTATCAGTGAATCGTTTGACGCTACAAGTGTAGGCTTCAAAGTCGAACGGTTAGAACGTTTGCCTGATAATTTCTACTCATTGAGTAATTATCTACGTCGTTGGTATTTTGATTGCGACGTGATTGGCAAGTCGAATCAAGGTCACACTTATCCCGCAAAGCTCACGGTTAATGAGCGTGAAGACCTATTGGAGTATCTTAAAACGCTTTGAGATTGCGTGTTTGATGCATACTCGTGCAAGTTTTTTTCGGCTTTCAGTATCAGCCGCTGAGCTTTTGCAACGGCTTACTAGTTTGCTGAGTGCTTGACTCGGCGAATAAATTCGCTCGCAAAGGTCATTAGGAAAGTTGGGCAAAGAACGAATCGACGGCATTCAGATATTGTCGTGATTGAGTGGCAGCGGTTTGAGAGCTGCCTACTGTATTAAACGATAAATCCGACGGCAACGCCAAGATTTTGACCATCATATTTCCGGCTGCATCACGAGTGACAAAAAACTTGCCACGCGGAACACTAGCTGTTCGCACGCTCATGTCGTCGCCGACCAAGGTGACGAACACGCTCCGACCATCTGCACTGGCGGACACTTCGGCAAACTGAACGCCTGCATAGCCCCCTCGAACCACCGAAGCGGCCATCGTTCCGTCTGCTGACAAAATCGCATCAATACCTTTGCCACGAACGCTTGGGAACTGACCGTAATAACCTTCGGCCAGGTTGTCCAAAATACTGTTGTATTGCGCGTCGAAACCGCTGATGCTAAAGTTTGCAACAATCGTTGTGCCGCCTGGGACGGCAACTGTTCGCGTCACTGAGTTGGCACTTGGTCCATCAATCGTCATGGTTGGTTGCACATATGCAACGGTAAACGTTCCAGGCGGAAGCATGTTGAAACTGTACGAACCATCGGAGCTGGTGATCGCGGTCATAGTGATCGAACCACTGCCAGCAGCCACTGACGTTCCGGTCAATTGCACAGTAATGCCACCCAAACGACGTTCGTCAGCATCAATTGAATTGTCGCCATCGTCATCGATCCAGGCCACGCCATTAACGCGCGAAGGTTGGAAAGGCGCGACCTGCACGTTAATTGTTCCGATGCCAGTCTTAAAGTCAGCGGCACCATTGGTCGTTCCGTTATCGATCGTCTCGACTTGGAAACTGACAATACCAGAAGTGCCTTGATTAGCTGTGAAAGTTACCGATCCGTCGCTATTTAGAACGGCTACGCCATTTGCAGAGCTGCCTGGAACGATACGATTGATGCGAAGCGTTTGGCTTGCTTCGTTTGTTGCGCCGCGTGAGGTTGCTGCAAGTTCAGCAGTCAGATCGATCCGCGTGGCCAGACCAGCAAAGGCAGTTCGTGAAGCAGTAAAATTTTCCGGTTTGTCGTTGACTGGGGTTACCGTAATATTTAACTGCCCAGTTGCTGAGGCGGCTACAAAGCCCGGTGTTGCAACCAATTCCGAATCAGTGATTGTGTATTCGAGAACAGCGACTCCATTGAAGTTTAGTGCGGGTGAATATCGAATGTTTCCACTGGATAAACTAGCGGTGCCTCCGCCTGCCACAACGCGCACGGCGGTGATTCGTATTTGCTGATTGGTAAGCTCATCAGCGGCATTGGCTGGGCCAGGACGATCGTTAGCCAGAATTTGAGATGCGAGGACGGTGATTGGCGTGTCTTCGGGGGTCGTCGCCGTGTCTAATCCAGTTTCTGGTGCGTCGTTAACCGCTGCAACGCTAATGGTTACGCGACCTGTATCTGAAAGCGGATCAGGTTGGCCATTGGTTGTCCCGTTGTCGGTCGCTGTAAACTCGACTACCACGTTACCCACTCGATTTCGTGCAGGCGTGAAGAACAAATCGCCGTTACGGATTTCGACTGCACCACCGCCTGAAAGCACACGGGCAGACGTTACGTTTAGTTGCTGACCTGATTCAAGAGGGCCGGGGCTCGAACCTTGGAGCAATGTCGTGCCGGGAATTCGGAAGTCGACAACATCTTCAACGGTGCTGGCTGTCTGATTTTTTGTAACAGTCGGCTGATCGTTGACTTCCGTCACTGTGACTGTGACTTGGCCAGTGGATGGGTTAGACGTTGGGTCGGTGTCTAGCAGCGTATAGCTGAAAACGACTTCGCCAAAAAAGTCGGCTGAGGGACTGGTATAGATGAGTCGGTCATCGCTGCTGTTTGGATTGGTTCCAGTATCGAGCGTGACGGTTCCCTGTCCGCTGGCGGGTTGTGTAAAGCTGACTAAGCGTCGCTGAGCGCCGGCTTTGATCAGGTCATTCGCCAAAACGTCGATCGTCAGCGGCCCACTACCTTCAGCGATTGAGCGAACATCGCGAACGGCAAACGGCAAGACTGGTGGAACAATATTAATGTTTACACGAGCCGAAGCAGTTAACGCGATCGTTGGATCACTTGAATCGGTGATCACGTAGACAAACGAGTCTGTTCCACTTGCTTGACCATCAGCTGGCAAGTAAAAGATGCTTCGACCGTTGGCTGCAATTCGAACTGTGCCGTTGCCAGTCTGGTTCAAAATGCGTGTGATTCGCAGTTCCGAATCGGGTTCATTGGCCGGTCCAGCACTATCGTTCGCCAGCACCAACAATTCTTGTTCAATGCCGGAAAACCCAACAACGGTGAAAGTATCAGGATTCGCAGTCGGCGCGTCGTTAACAGGTGCAATTCTAAGTGTAAAAGTCCCTGTGGTGCTGAGCGCGGGCGTCCCATTATCAGTCCCAGTCACGATAATCCTTACATCGCCAAAAAAGTCTTGCGTTGGAGCAAAGAATAGTCGACCGTTAGCGGCGATTGAAACAGAGCCGCCTGTTGATCCTGGCGCCAAGGATGCGTTAGACAAGGTAATTGTTTGCGAAGCTTCGTCGGCTGGTCCGGGACTGAATAAAGAAGCCGGAGCTAGCGAAAAGTTGACGTCTTCGGAGAGATTGAAGATCGTTGTACTTGCAACTGGCGCGTCGTTGACCGGCGTAACAACAATAAACACTCGGGTCAGTGCACTGGTCAAGCCACCTTGATCGACACCCACCGCATCGATTCGAACTACTCCGTTAAAGTCTTGAGACGGACGGAAAACCAATTGACCATTGACGACTTGAACCGTCCCACCGACCTCACCAGCAATTACAGCCGCAGATTGGAAAGTCACCGTTCCTGATTCACCGGATGGTCCAGGCAAAAAAATGTCCGAGCCAGAAAGAGTAAGCGGCGTTAGGCTGTCTTCGGCGATTGTTGGGCGCGGGGAAGGTGTAATTGCAATTGGCGGATCATTGACCGGCGAAATATTTACAGTCACGTTCGCTTGAGCTGCATCGCCGAGCGAGTTACCGATCGTGTAACTGAAGACTGCTTGACCAAAAAAGTCTGGTGCAGGATTGAAAATGATATCGCTACCACCGACCGTGAAATTAACTGTCCCAACGCTTGCACCTGGGTTAGAAACCGACCGAATGCCGGTCGACGTTCCTACGCGGATGATGTCATTACCAGTCACATTGGTCAATGTGAACGGTCCACTATCCTCACGAAAGACACCACTCACTGGGTAAACATCATCATTAGCAAGAATTCGATCGACGACATTGATTCGAATCGGCGCGGAAAACTGAATACTATCTTCGGGAAGATTCCTTGCTTCTTGTGTCACGCTGTCGAGCAATGCGATCCCAGAAAATCCATCGGCGATGTTCGTCGTAAAATTGACGATGCCTGCAAATGCCGCTCGGAAGTTGACGTCAAAAACACTGGTGAACGAGCTTGGGTCTTGAACGATAAAAGGCTCAAAAAAACTAAGCGATCCGCCGATTTCGTCAAGCTGGAAATTTCCGGTCGATAAATTCCGCAACGAACCGCCTGAATTGAAGGTGTACGCCAATTGAGTTGGCTGACCGGAAGCATTGACAATATCCGGCTGAGTCGTGACTGGAAAACCTAAGGCTGGGAAAAATACCGCCGCGTTGGACGGATCGAATGATGCCGTCAAGTTGAGCGTCGGTGTTCCCGACGGAGCGGTCAAAGAATTGTTGCCCACTGCTGGATTGGGCATGTTTGTCCGGATCTTCGCATTGATAAAACTCAACTCAAATTCAGCATCGTTAACACTGCCGAAATTCGATACTCGCAAGTTTTCGATTCCCCCAACGATCGGCAGCGCACCCACTGCGTTACGAATGTTGGTTGCGGTTTGAGTGCGGTTGATCGCGCCACTGCCGGTGGTTGCAACTGAGATCGGACCAGTCTCTTGGTTTCCATAACGCAGAGTAAATGACCCGCCATTAACATTAGCCAAGCTAACCACTTGAAGCTCGCCATAAAGCGCCGCAACTTTCTCGTTCGCGGAGCCGTCGAGATTGGAATAATCAATATCGACATAACCAGAGAAAACGCCTTCAGCCGTCGCGCCACGGCGATCGAGAATTTGCGTTTGCAGTCGGAAATCTTGTCCGACGCCAACAGAGTACTCGGTCACGCCGTTAACAAGCCGTGATGCTAACGGAGTGCCGTTTTGATCGATGGCCACCAAGCGAACTTCTGCCAAAATCGGCTCGCCTTCGCCAGCATTGATCTTGTTGATAACGCTCAGAACGTCTAAGGGAGTTACAGTTTTGTCATTATTGACATCCAGCATTCGACGAACGGAGCTGTCTGTAGTGGTGACTGTCGTTGCTAAAGATGACACTTCGCCTTCACCAGCGGCTTTCCCGCGTCGCTGGCTGTTGAGGTGATTGACGAGGCTGAGGACGTCCAACGGAGTGACCCGAAAGTCACCGTTGACGTCCTGCGCGATCAGCCCGTTGTGGATGATGTCAGCCGCCAGCATTTCACGACGCTCCAAGCACTCGACTCGAAGACTACTGCGATTTCGCCCCGTCTTTCGCTTGGAAAGGCCACTAGAAGCGTTCGATTTCGATGAAATCACACTTTGAGTTTCGGTCCGATGATTGGATTTCGACCGCCGCGTTAATCGTTGCATCAGCTTGCTTTGAATTATGAGAAGATTTGCCTGCGGCGGTTGACGCCGAGAGCTTGGCGAAAAATTTCGACCAAATACTTACCTAATGAGCGTAATTGGAAACCAATCGATTTCAATCTTTGCCGGTGCCCAGGCCGGACAAATTGATCGCTCGACAAGCTTTTATGCGTTAATGAAACGCTATAACCGGTACGAGAGCTACAATCGGAGTACAGGCTTCGATGTGTCCGGTACGCCCAAAGTTCCAGATTAGTTGCCGAATTTTTTCAGATTTGCTCAAGTCTAAAGTGCGGAATTCCGAAGTGACAGCGTTTTGGATGCCATTTTCGTGCCCTACATTTCCGCGCGATTCTTTACCGGCAAACGATCGAACGGTTTGTTGTGTGACACCGAGAATCGGAGCCGCTTCAAAGACTTTGATGAGAGAATTCAGAGTTGCGAGCAATACTTCGTTCGGCCGCTTGAAACGAACAATGCCCGTGCGATCAGCGAGCTGAACCTATCATCCTGGCTAAGGACCGATCCCTATCCGATCGGATCGAAATCGCTGATTTGCGACAAGAATTTGTCGATAGATTGTGCCGAAACGTCCGCCAAATCGCGTTTTTCAGTCCGCTGAAAAAATCCTGTTTGTTGGCTCAGCGGAGAGCTCAAAACTGGCTTTCGCTCGACTCTTTTAACGCTACGAACATCATCCGATACATATAAAAACCTAGCTTCGCCTTCAGCGATCAAGTTACCTCCGAAGCCGGACTCGATGGAAGCCTCTGGCGGTGAAGCATTCGGTGATAGTTGCGAAAAGGCTAGCTGGCTTAGTACTGACGGCGTTTGAACTGGTGACTGAATGATTGTCTTGGCCGACAAGCTCGAGCCAGAGATTTCGCCTTCGCCACCGCCTGATCGGCGTCGCTCAGCGTTGATCCGGTTGACAATCGCCAACACATCAAGCGATGACAGGACTAAGTCCAAGTTCGCGTCGACAATCCGATCAAGCGGGACGGTCGACGTTTCCAGCGGTCCAATTCCGTATCGATTGATCGCGTTTACAACCTGCAAAACATCTAATGGCAAATAGTTCCCATCGCCATCGAGATCAATTGGATTGCTCGGTCGAGACCAAGCGTTGTCCGGCAGTTTTGCGCCAAAATCTTGCGCCACCAGCTGCTGGTCAGCCGTCACCGCGAGGCTGAATTGGCCGCCGCCGACAGTAGTGAATTGGTAGATGTCTCGCGGCGAGTTCAGCCGCAACTGGTAGCTGCCTTGCGGTGCTTCAGACAAGTAGAATCGTCCTCTTTCGTCGATAGGGACCACTGTCGGCGAACCGATTGCAAAATTACCCAATGAAACAATCGACGCGCCGAGAATCTGAACTTGAACTTGCCGTAGATTGCGTTCCGGCGATTGGATTTGAATTGTCTTCGTCGTTCCATCGGCGGTAAACGACTGAGACGCAACGATCTGCCCAGCGCTATCTAAACCGCGGATCCGAACGGTCGCCGAGCTGCTGACGGCCGTCACGTCGATGGAAAAACTGGTGAATTCGTTGCTATTAACAAGTTGCAGACTTTGTGACGAATTCCAAGCATCCAACAAGCGATTATTGCTAACTGAGTAGGGCCGAATTGCTTTTCCCGAGCCGACCACAGCGGCACCGACGCCGACTCCTCCGCCGCCTGTGACCCCGATGCTGAACCCAGCAAAAAAGTCAGACTGCAAACTGCCCTCCGGCAGTGCGTCGACCGCAACTTCGCGATAGGTGTTGAGCGATTGTCCTGTGGATGTTAGTAGTTCCACCGTCCAGCCAGCGCGGGCCGTTTCATTGATATCGAAAACTCCGTTTCCGTTCTTGTCATTCCAAGCAAAGCCCTGAATCCCTGGCAAATCCGCCGATTTGGGGTGCGCCGCAATAGCCGCCGCGAACGTCGCGCTTGCAATCCCGATTCGAGCATCAATCGCCCGAATTTCGATCGTGCGATTTAGGTTTGCTGTAGATATCGGAATCGATAAATCCAGCGTTGCTTCGTAGGAATTAGGCTGGCTTAAGTTTGTCCATTGCGAATCGCCCGCAAAACGATACTGAACGTCGGTAACTTTGTTGAGCGTGATGCTGTTGCCGTTGCCGCTGGAATTTTGGTTAGCCAGCGTCTGGGCGAACGCGCGGCCAGTGAAGCGATATGTCTGTGCCGCAGCATCGTATCTTCCAATGCCATCCAAGCCCAATGGCACATCTAAGACGTCGAAAATCCCGTCGTTGTCGCTGTCCCGCCAGCCGAGCAATTCCAGCGTTCCGGCAGTCGTTTCGACATTGTTGTAAGCCGTCTCCAGCAGTGTGCCAGCGGCCATGATGCTGACTTGCTGCACAAAATTCGGTGTTGGATTTTGGTCAACGGCGTTGACGTTCAGTGAGTCATAATAGCCACGCCGTTGATAATAATTTCCGCCGCCAGAATACTCATCGCGAGCATAAAAAATGTGCCCAGTTTCATGAGCGTAAGTCGAAGCGGGTCGCGTCGAAGGGACAACTTCAAAAAGTCCACCGGCGAAGGCAAACGCCCGCGAGAACGACCCGCCGTTGGCAAATGCACCGTTGGTCCCTTCGGAGTTGACGACAAAGATCGTAAAGGACCAATCGGTATTGAGTTTCTCGCGTTGCGAATTATTGAAAGCCCGCATATTGGCTTCCAAACTCGATCCACTGTTGAAGCCCTGGTTGGTCAAAAACTCTGGGACCCAGCGACCGTAGTCATTGGAAATCCGTGTGATCGGTTCGTAAACAGTCTCGGCTGGATTATCCAAAAACGTCCGATCAATGATCCAATCGAGCGTGTGAACCGAGCTTTTCGTCGCAAGCAAATCGACCCAAAATTGGAGACCGGTTTGAATATTTGCTAGCACTTCGGCTTTATGTGCGGCCGTCCAGTCTTTGGTGCTGGTGTCTAGCCGGCCATTGCTTTCGAGCAAAACTGGCGTGACTGCGACTCGGCCCAGCAGGAATTCGGCCGTATCGGTTTCGGTCGCTCCAAACGGCATTGCGGTCATCAATCGACGATCTTCCAGCGATTCAAGCCGCAATTTTCGCCAACTTTCCCGTTTCGGCGAATCAGAATGACTTGCACGAACGCCGAAAACGAACTTTCGTAAAAATGCAACTGGCATGAAAACGGTGGACCAAACAGCAGAAAGGATGATTGCCGAAAAGGCGCAGCTACCCTTTGATGTTAGTTATCAGCGTAAAGTTCTGAAGTAATCAAATCTTTTCTGCTGGAAAAAAGCGCGAATAGCGTGAGGAAGATTACACCAACTCTTCACAAACCGATCGCTAACATCTTCCTGCCCTCATTCTCCTGCCAAAATCTTAGTATGCCGGAACCGGTCTGAAAGTGGGTCAGAAGCAGCGTAAGATCACAGGCCCAGTACGTCGAACATGCTGTACATGCGAGCGGGTTTGCCTTGTAGGAAGTTAGCTGCCGCAAGGGCGCCGGTGGCATAAGGATCGCGGTTGCTGGCGGCACATCGCAGCTCGATTAATTCGCCCATCATGCCAAAGCAAATCGTGTGCTGGCCAGCGTCGTCGCCTAATCGAACCGCATGGTAGCCGATCTCGTCAGCGGGTCGCTTGCCAACCATGCCCTCTCGTCCATGGACCGCGTGGGGCAAGTCTAATTGCGCCGCTATCAATTCACCGAACTTCAATGCGGTGCCGCTCGGACTGTCAGCTTTCATCCGGTGATGACGCTCGATAATTTCGACATCGATCTGCTGGCCAAGCTTGCGAAGCGCCGCTGCCGCTTGTTCGGCTAGCTTCATTGTCAGATTGACCGCTGGCGAAAAATTCGCCGCATAACAGATCGGAATTTTCTGTGATGACTGCTGCAACACGGCTACATCAGCAGCGCTCAGGCCAGTGGATGCAACGACAATCGGACGACCCACTTGGCAGCAATGATGCACCGCAGCCACTGCGGCATCGGCGCTGGAAAAATCGATTACAACATCGAAGTCGGCTGGCCATTTATCAGAGAGAGCAACGCCGGCGGGTTCGAGTCCACACATCGTGCCCGCATCGATCCCAAGTTGCTTGCTTGACGGGCTGACGATCGCGCCAACCAGTTGATATTGTTCGCTGTGCTGGACCAAATCGATCAGCCGTCGACCGTTGCGGCCCGAGGCTCCGTGGATGACGACGCGAAGGGGAGCAGGCTCAAGGGGCATGATCGATCGAGGCAATCTTGGTTGTGTGAAGATGACTTGCGAAGCAACGTTAGCTGTATAGCTGAATCGCTCGGACGATGGCGTCCAAGTCGTTCGGGACCGCGATCGCTCGATTGGCGTACGACGCGCGCGAAACGCCTCGGCTGCCGAGCACTTCATTGAATTTATCTTGATCAGTCGTATGATACGCGACGGTTGCTGTTGGATCTTTCAATTGGTGACCAGTCAAGATGCAAACGACTCGTTCGTCGGCGGCGATGACGCCTTGTTGTCGTAGAAGTTTCGCACCCGCGACGCTAGCTGCGCTAGCCGGTTCGCAGCCGATACCGCCAGCGCCGACTTGGGCTTTGGCGTCCAAGATATCTTGGTCATTGACCTGGCGGACCACACCATCGCAGAGGTCCAAAGCGCGAAGGCACTTTTTCAAGTTGACTGGACGGTTAATTTCAATCGCACTGGCTATCGTATCCGCTTTCGCTTTGCGTTCGTCTAGTTCATCGTAGTAGTAGCAAGCCTTCTCCATCGCCGGCCGGCCAGCATCCCACTTAAGCGACCGTTGGTTGAAAAGCACGTCCAACGTATCAGCCCCGCTGGCATTGATGACCGCCAGTCGTGGCAATCGGTCGATCAATCCCAGGTCACGCAGCTCCATAAACGCTTTGCCAAAAGCGCTGCTGTTTCCCAAGTTGCCGCCGGGAACGACGATCCAGTCTGGGACGTTCCACTGCAAGGCTTCCAAGACGCGGAACATGACTGTCTTTTGGCCTTCCAAGCGAAACGGATTGACGCTGTTGACCAGATAGATGCCAAGCTGCTTGCTGATTTCTTGGACTCGAGCCATTGCATCGTCGAAGTCACCGGCAATTTGGACTGTCAACGCGCCATATTCGAGCGCTTGAGAAAGCTTGCCGTAAGAAATTTTTCCGGTGCCGATGAAGATCACGGCCTTCATCAATTGTGTGACTGCCGAATACATCGCCAGAGATGCACTGGTGTTTCCGGTCGATGCACAGGCTGCACGTTTGGCACCAACCATGTGGGCGTGAGTAAACGCGGCGCACATTCCGTTGTCTTTGAATGATCCCGAAGGATTCATCCCTTCGTATTGCAAGTACAACCCGCCAGGTTTAAGTCCAACATATCGTCCGACCGTGTCGGCTTGTTGCAGCAATGTTTGGCCTTCGCCGACGGTGACGATTTTTTCCGTGGGGGCGTACTGCAGCAATTCGTGAAATCGCCACACGCCGCTAAACCGGATCGGATCGAACCTTCGAGTCCACATTTGCTGAAAATCGCTCAGCCGCTTGGGCACTTCGATACGATTCCAGTCATAAACAACATCGAGCAAATCGCCACATTTCGGACATCGCGTCAGTGTTTCGTCGACGCCATAGGTCGCTTGGCAGTCGAGATTAAGGCATTTTTGGTGAGCAACCGACGTATCGATACCCTTGGTCGTGGAAGACGCCTGCTTGAATGCCAATTTTGATTCCATCGGGGGTGGTTCCTAGAGCACCGCTGCTGCAACAATTCGAGATGTAGTGTAAATTCGGAAGTGATTTAGTTTAACAACAATTCATAACTTTGCTGCTCCAATTCGAACCGGTCGACAGAAGACGGAACATTTGCTATCCGCTATCGCGAGAAATGCTTTGTACGCTGGCAGCGCGACTGATCTTGGCAGATAACGCGCTGAGATGCTATTGGGCTTTTTCACGCGATGCGGCAAATCGTTTCCTCTTTCCAGCAAACTTGCAACTTTTATGACTTCTCCGGAACCAGTCTCCGCCGCTCCAATGGCCTTGAAAGAAGGCTCGCTGCCAAGCTCAGGAAACGAACTGACGGCCCATGCGAACAATTGGTGGCAATCCCGGCTGGCGGTTTGGCTGGCGATTACGATTCTTGGAGCAATTGCCGATTTGTGGACAAAACACGCAATTTTCCAGTGGCGCGGACTGCCTGGCGAACAGCCCGTCTGGTGGATTTGGGAAGACTATATTGGTTTCCAAACAGCCGTAAATCCTGGCGCCCTTTTTGGGTTGGGGGCGGGGCTTGGAAGTGTCTTTGCTAGCTTGTCCATAATCGCCGCGATCGGGATCGCAGTTTGGCTGTTTGGTTTTCAAGCGGCCAGATCGCTCTGGTTCACGATTGCCGCTGGATGCATCATGGCTGGAATTTTCGGCAATCTTTACGACCGCTTGGGCATTTGGAACGAACCGGGATATCCTGCCCAATGGAGTAGCGGCGTTCGCGATTGGATCTTGTTGTGCTACGGTCAATACACATGGCCTAATTTCAATATCGCAGACAGCTTGCTGGTATGCGGAACCGCGATGCTTGCTTGGCGATCGTTCGTCACACGTAACGACGGCTAGCGGTTCTTTCGCAGAACGCACAGTCGCTGCATATTGCATGGCCTAATGTCTGTTCGGGTCCCAGTCGGCATGCAATTGATCAAGATGCACGTGGATGTCAGGCCGACTCTTAAAAAAATCCTCCCAAGCTTTCTGGCTCAGCGGGCAGTCGTCCAAATAGAACGACCGCAGCGATTTAATTGTCGCAATCACTTGCAAGTCTGAATCTTGAATCGACGGGCTGATCAAATGCAGATGTCGCAGCTTTGCAAGTTGTCTAACGGAGTTGATTATGTTCCCGTCAACGCTAGGCCCGCCGATACGTAACGAACTGATGGCTTTGAAACCTGAAAACAGATCTGGCGTCGACGTTTCAGAAGCAAGTTTCAAAACTGGCACATTGAGCACTTGAATCTTCGGACAGCTATTGGATAGATGCTCCAAGCCTCGCTGATTGATTGCTGTTAAACGTAGACGAAACTGCGTTAGCTCAGGCAGCAACGGTAGCTCAAAAAGGTTATTGGCGTCGACCAAACCGCCGTCGAGTTGCAAAGTAAGGAGCATCGGCAACTCGGAAAGCTGTCGCAATTGATCAGCTGAAACAGGAGTCGCTTCGATCAGCAGCTGACGACTTTGCCCGTTTAAAACTGCGTCGAATGCTTCGTCAAAACTCTGACCGATCGGCTCTGTCGCAATTGCGGTCGGAGCTTGTGTTGAACCGACATCACTTGGCGAATCAGGCTGATGGCAGCCAATCAAGCAACCGCAGAAGCCAATCGCACTTACTAATTTCATCCAAAAACCATAGCGGAAGGGCGCCAGCCGTCCGGTTTTTCCGACTTCGTCTTTCCGCTTCTCTAGTTCGTCCCGCTTCTGCTTGCTGAAGAACCGGAGGGCTTGCGCCGATGCCACTAGAGTTTTACCGTCATTGGACGTTCTATTCGTCCGCGACATTGACGAACACTTTCAATGCGTCATCGTCTTCGACTAACAATCGCATCATCTCTTGGTAGTTGTCTAGCCCATCTACCGGCGTAGTCAAAATTTGCTCAAGCACGCCTGGGTACATCATTTCTCCCATAGCTAAATCGCGGATACCCATTTCAAAGTGATCACGGTTGGCGTTGACGGAGCCGAGCAAAAGCTTGTTCCCCAAAACCCAATCCAAGTTGATCTTGTCGGCAGGTAGTGTGACTTGCTTGTCACCACCTGTGATACTAGTCCAAACGAGCGCACCGTTATGTCCCAAGACTTGCATTGCTTCAAACGCAAGCTTGCTCGATCCAGTTGCGTCGACGATCAAGTCTGCCTTGCCAACCTGCTTTGCCAATTCAGGTAAAGTCGTCTCACTAGTCGAGATGTATGTCGCTTCCAAGCCTTCGACAATTTTTGATTTGAGATGCGGGCCGGGTGCCCTAGCAACCGTGTAGACGTCCATCCCACGCATCCGCAGAGAGAGAGTAGTGAGCAATCCGATTTGGCCTGCTCCAAGAACAAATGCGCGTTCAGGACGCCAAACTTTGAGTCGTCGTTGAGCTTCGAAAGCGTGGGCCGCAGCTTTGGCGGCGCAGCTCATCGGCTCCATCAAAACGTGCAAATGCTTCAGTCCTTGTGGGACGCGAACGATATAGTTTTCCGCATCAACGAACTTCTCGGTTAGGTAACCGTGCAGCAAATTAATGCCGCGCTCATAGTACGTTTCTTCGCTGGTCACATCGTAGGTTCCGATAGTATCGTAAATGGAACCTCCAGGTCGACGAACTGTTGCGGTTACATAGTCGCCAGGTTTGACCAAACGCACTTGTGGACCGACTTCTTCGACGATGCCAAACGATTCGTGGCCGAGGACCAGATAGTCATCGTTGCCAGGGGCGTTGCCGTACAGGGCGTCGTTGATCTCACGATCGGTCGCGTCGACGCCGACCTTTAGCACTTTGACTTTGACGCCTTTGCCGTCCGCAATGGAATCGATCGAAGGCTCAGCAATCTCGCGTTGATGCACACTGTTGGTTTTGCCGGGACGGACCGCGATCGCTTTCATCATCTATGAAACTCAGTCGTTTTAGTGGGAGGAATGTAGTTCGCCTGCGATATTATTGGTTCAGGTGGGGCAAGTATGTTAGCAGGCTGACGATCGACTTTCGAGACCCAGGCAGACTAAATGGGACAAAAGTTGCTGCTCGAAATGCGAAATCTTTCAGGTGAATCGCACTACGAATTCCTCGATCGCTAGGCGGCCGCGATCGTCCTGAGAGTGCGTTCCTTTGAGCTTAAGATCGAGCTCAACAAGCCAATCCAGAATTTGGCGCGAGCGGGCAATTCCGATGCGGCGGAGCTGCTTTTCAGCCGCCGAAATCTTCGGCCCGAAAAATCCGACCCCGGACAGGGCATCGTACAGCTTTATTGGCGCGGTGGTGTTCCTGGCCTGCTCAAACACGTTAGCCGCCATTCCAAATCGACGGAGGGCCCAACTGATTTGTGCCATCAGAGCTATTGGATTTTGACCAGCCGCGAACAATTTGTCGATCTCTTGAAGTGCTTCGGCGATCTGTCCTTCAGCGATCCATTCGGCAACGTCCCAAGCGGTTTTGGTTCGCCAACCACCCACCAATTCGTCGACGTGTTCGTCGCTAACGCTACGTTTGTCGTTGCAAAAAAGCGCCAGCTTGGCGAGCTCGCAATCGAGCAATCCAAAGATTGGACCAATTCGCTCAACTAGCACGTTAGACTGGCTGCTGGTCAGTCGTAATCCATGTGTTTGCGTCGCCCAACTGACGATCCATTTCCCAATAGCTCGATCATCTGGCGGAGAGCCAAAGGCCTTTGTCGTTGGGATCTTGCAATCGACAATCGCTCCATGTTGATTGAGCAATTTGTAAAGCCGCGTGTTGGAAGCAAGTTGATCTAGATGCAAAACCAGCGTCGACCGATCGTCCGCAGCGGTTACCCATTTCTCTAACGCATCGCGATATTTGCTAACAAATTTGTCTGCCGCTTTTAGAAGCAGCGTTCGATGTCCAGCATCGTCAAAAAGCGAACGAGTCGCTAGTCGATCATGTACGTCGACCCAGGAAACATCCTCGCCAAATTGCGTGTCTAACGAGGCCGAGTCGATCTTCCATTGATTCGTAGAAAACCGAGTCGCTTGCTCACGCAAAAAACTATCGGTGCCAACAAACGCAACCGTTCCGCAACAAGGCACTTCCGCTTTGCGATCGAGAATCGAAAATACGTCGTAAACTTCCGCTGCTACCTTTGCCAATGAACGAATTCCCCGTAACTTGATTTCGAAGTGCTATTTCGGTTGCTAATGCAATTACGCTTGAGATTGTATCGCAAACGAAAATTGATAGGAAACTTAATCAGAATGAACGTTCGCTGTACGGTAATTTTTCGTGGTCATGTTCAAGGCGTTGGCTTTCGCATCAACACACTTCAAATTGCCGGTAATTTTGCGGTCTCAGGCACCGTCGAAAACATGCCCGACCGGACCGTTCGTTTGGTCGCCGAAGGTGCGCGTAAAGAACTGACAGCCTTTGTTGAGATGATCAGCGAACAATTCGGCCACAACATAAGCGAGCAAAATTCGACTTGGTCAACCGCTACGGGAGAGTGGCCGGATTTTCGGATTGCATATTGACTGTTTTCGATTCCGCTGCGTCGCCATTGTCAGCCATCAAGCGCGCTATAAATGCGTCAGCAGTTTCAGTGAAGACTGCCGGCCACCAATCTATGTGCGTCGTACCAGGCGACAACAAAAATTGCTTGTCCAAAGAAGGCGATGCGGCAAACAATCGCCGCGCAAATTTTTGATCTATGACACTATCTTGATCGCCATGCATTTGCAGCAATGGTCCTGTGTAGGATTTGATACGCTGGTCCGAGTGAAAGCTGTTACGGATTACCCAACGAACAGGCATCATCCAGTATCGTTCCGCCGCGACATCGACGACTGAATTGAACGTGCGATCGAGAATCAATCCGGCTGAACCAAACTTTGATGCCAAGTGAACCGCGACCCCACCGCCAAGCGAACGCCCAAATTGAAAGATCTTGTTGGATGGTAATTTCGTCTCGCGTTGTAGCCATTCCATTGCGGCATCGGCATCCTGCAAAACTTTTGATTCGCTTGGCTCGCCCAAGCTTTGACCAAAGCCACGGTAGTCGTAAATCAACACAGGCAAGCCAAAACTTTTTCGAAATTGATCGGCTTCGCGCAACATCATCGTGACGTTCTCGCCATTGCCATGACTCATCAGAATCGCAAATTCAGTGCCTGAACTCTTTTTTTCCAATGGCGCAAGATACCAGCCGTTAATTTTGGTTCCATCTTGACTATCGAACCAGACCGATCGATGCTCGATTTCGTTTTGTTCCCAGTCGCCGCCGCTGGCGCCAGGAAAGACAAGTTTGGTTTCAAAAGAGACGAGCGTACCGATCGCGATGGCGTATAAGCAGCCGACTAAGAATACGCATCGCACGCAATAAACACGGAAAGTCTTCGTCCAAGATGCGTGCTTTTCAGATCGCATGAATACTTTTAGTGGAGGCAAAAAGAAAAGATGTCGCCGCGATGAGCGTCTGCTACTTGGCTGCTGCTGGTTCAAAAGGTGCGGCCGCTATCAATTGTGCAAAGAGCGGCAGTAGCTGTTTCTTACGACTGACCACGTTTGCCAGTTCGTACAGATTCCGATCCAAACGCGGATAATTGATATCTTCCCAAGCGTCAGATTCGTGGGACAGCAGTAGCAGTGATCCATTGCTGACGATATCGGTCACCAGCAACGCAGCGAAATCCAAACCGCGCTCGTTCGCTTGGTTTTCCAAGGCTTCCCGTAGTTCTTCCTTGCGATTCCAGAACAGCTCGAAACCAATTTCCTCGATCTGTGAAATCGAAAACCGGGTCTGTCGTTCGGTAAATTCTTTGCAATCTTCGTTAATCACTTCGACCGGTGTGCAGGCTCGTAAAGCCGATCCGACTTCGAAAAACTGTTGAGCATAGATGTCAAAATCTAGTCCCGTTAAAGGTTCCAGCCAAGCTAAAATCTCGCGATCGACATCGGTCGCTGTAGGGGATCGCAGATAAAGAGTGTCAGAAATAATTCCAGAGGCCATGCAAAGTGCGATACCCGAAGTTGGCGTAATTCCTGCCGCTCGGAATTGTCGCGCGACCAATGTGCAAGTTGATCCCACCGGTTCGTTGATGAAGCGAATTGGCTGACTGCTTTTCAAACCGCCGCCCAGCCGATGATGGTCGAGGACTTCCAGAATCTCCGCTTGGTCGGCTCCATTGACCGCTTGGGTTAGCTCGTTATGGTCAACCAAAATCAAGCGTGGCTTAGGTGGATTTATCAAGTCCGATTTGGATAGTACGCCGATCAATTTACCATCGTCATCTACGACGAGAAAAAGTGGTTCCGATGATCGTTCGATCGAATCGCGAGCTTCTTGTACTGGCTGATGATGCAGTAAGGTCGCAAATGTTCGATCAATGGCCGAGTCAATAAACTGCGATGATCGTATGCGAATCGTCGTAGTCGCAGTATCAAAGGCGCTATTGATAACCGTGACGTTTTTTACGCGAGCAAGTTCAATCATTTCTGGCGGTAATTCGTAACCGCCAGTTGTCACAATGCCTCGGACGCCATGCTGGATGGCTGGCATGTGAATTGTTGGTCGATCACCACTGACGACCAGCAAACGGTCAGCAGGATATTGACTCAAACGTCGCGTGAAACCTTCAGCGCTCATGCCGCCGACCATCGTGATCAATTCGATCGGCTCATCAATTGCGACCTCGTGTTGGAATTCACCTTCAAGCACTTCGCAGACACGTTCCAAGCTGGAAAAGACAGTTCTCGCTCTCAGTCGATCTTGATCATGTTCGAAAATCAAGCTCATTAAATTGATAAGCGACAGTTGGCCGACGACACGCCTGTTTTCATCAACTACCGGTATGGCTCGCAACTCGCGGTTTTTCATTCGATTGTAAACATCGAAAAATACGTCACCGGCTTTTGCAACGACCACATTGCGCTGGCAGACATCACCAACCTCAGGTCGGACGTCCATCACGATTCGCGGTGACGGCAAGTTCGCTTGACGTAGCGCAAATTCGGTTCGTTGATTGGGTGCACCGCAGCAAGCAGCAACTGCCGAAGGCCGTGTGGTTTTTTGAAGCAAGTCGGCATAAGCGATTGCCGAGCAGATCGCGTCAGTGTCTGGATTGCGATGACCAAAAACTAGAACAATAGATTCTTGTGGTAACACGATGCAAAGAGCTCGAAGGTCGGGACAGGAACCAGTCCAATTGTACTAACAAAGCCTGTTGAAGGCGACTCATGCGACAGGAGTGCACCAAACAATATGCTTGCAGCAAAGATTAGCGAGCTTAATTGGCCGGAATTGGTCGGAAGCCTTGGATTCGACCCCGGGGAGTCAGACCTTCCAAATCGACCGGAAATTCCATCCGATCGACGGCGACATTGCCCGCGCGATCGAAGGCGTCCAGTCGGAGGTACACACGGCGCGGCAAGTTCGGATTTCCAGGCCAAGCAAATCGACCGCTGTTGGGCAATTCCGAAATAATGGCTGTCCAAGGTCCGTCTGGGGCTGGACTGTAAGAGAGGGCAATCGGGCGTTCCGCCAATCGCTCGTCGCTGGCGTTGTATTCGATGATCAATGAACCGGCCTCGTTTCCGCTGCCATATTGCGCCGATATGATGCGTGCCGATGGCAGAACTGTGTCGACCTCGATCCACGCGTCAGCGTCATCGCCAGCCAGCGGGCGATTGTTGGTCAGGCCATTGCTGCCAACGACAACCATGCGGAATCCAAATAAGCCATCGTTTTGGACTTTGATGTCAAAAGGACTCCGTTTGTCAGGGTCGCTGCCCCAAGCGGTCCAATTTCTTCCGCCATCAATGGTGCCCCACAGCTCAATTCCTGCAACTTGATTGCCGGCATCTGTTTCCACGTCGTAATCCAAGCTGAACGCGCGGGAATTGCTCGCAAAGGGGAGCTTACCGCGAGACGAAAAATTCTCCGCTGGATTTCTAACGACGGTATCGATCTGAGGTGCACCCGGCGCTATGTTCGTCGGTAAAGATTCGAAAGGTAACGGCTTGTTTGCCAGTTGACTGTTCGGCAAGTTTATCGTTGGACTCGACGGCACGTTTGAGCGACCACCGATTTGCTGTGACGCATTGTTCGCGGCCGCTGCTTCGATTTCGCTGAATACGTAACGGGAAACGCCGTTTGAGAGTCCTGGCTGATTGCTTGAGCCGATTGATAAGTTGCCACTTGGGGCATCCGTGGGACCATTGAGAATCAACGTCGATTCGCTATTGGATTGGCTCCTGTTGATGCCACTGCGGGCCAGCGGTGGAGGGGAGGGGAGGGTTTCCATTTGATTGGAAGATCGACTAAAAGCATCACCTGTGCCAACTAATGAAGTTGGCTGGCGTTGCTGCGGTGGAGCAATATTGATTGAGCTCTGAGGTGACATCAGCGAAGGTGACTGCGTCGGATCGGTGATTTGCTGGGCTGGAAACATCTGATTGAAAATAGATTTGCCGCCACTAGCCAGTTGCAATCCGCCGCCAGAATTTGCCGTCCGGAGCAAGCTGGGCAAACGCGTAATTTCGCTTTCGTTGCCGGCTGAATCGCGGACGATCAACCGCACAACTAGTTGACGTGCGCGGACTGGAACTTCCCATATTCCCTTGCCGACAATCTCCGTAGAATCGCGTCCAAATTGGGACTGCATCTGGACCGGAACCCATTGTGCATCAAGCTCCGTTTGGTACTCCAAGCGCATATCGGTTCCCGAAAGATTCGCGTCGGCGATGCGAAAGTCCGCCGTCATTCTCGCTTGTTCATCTGAGTCGACGACAAGATCAATCTCTGGGCGATTCGTGTCGATGATAATCGCAAGAGGTTGGGCTGACGTTTCAAAGGACTTGCCAGCCGAATCGATCGTTTTAATTCGGAACCAATACATTCCATCGCCCCGCGAACGAAAAGCAAATTGACGCTCGCTGATATCGCTGCGTTGGACAGCGACCCAATTTCGACCAGCATCGGTTGAAACTTCCAGCTCGACAGCGGCCGGTAGCCTTCCTTGCGAGCTGACATTGAAAGGAATAACGAACTCGGGCTTATTCCAAAAAATCGGCTTTGTAAGCTCTGATGCTGGCGACGAACTGATGCTGCTGGCAAGTCTGCTATCGGTCGCCGCAACACTCGAATTGTTCGATCGACTCGTCGAGCCGGTATCCAATTGGCCAGTTCGCGAGGGAGCTGTCCACGCGGCATTGTTACCGTCGAGCGCGGTCATTTCTTGCCGCTGCATCCAATCGCTGGAAAACGAACGAGAATCTTGAGCGATTGAGCTGATCGAACCAAACCCGCTCAATATCGCGATCGTGCTGGCGGAAGCAAGTTGGCAAAGTCGTTCGCGATTTTTTCTCATGGCAATCAGAAACGGTCAGTGTGAGAAATCGCATTCACCCTGAAGTGAGCTACGAAGATGGACTTGTTTGGTTTGTATCGGCAATTCGGAAGATGCTTCCGATCCAAACATCGCGAACTGTCCTATCTTGCCCATTTTTCCACCACGCGAAGGTGCAACGAACGCTCTTCTGGCTCGATCACAGAAAAAAAAAGCCGAGTGCGGTAAGGCACTCGGCTTCGAATTCTCAATGGTCAAGCTTTACAGCGAAATCGTCGTTCACTCAGTCCCACCACCACTGACCGGCAGCAAGGTCACTTGGGGCTGACGCATTTTGTTGCGATTTGACTAGCTCTTCGCTCTCAACAACATTGTCACCTTTTAGTACACGTTGCGTCGAAATTTCGACACCGCCACCGATTGGAGTCATCAGACGTCCGCCACGCCAAATTGCGTTGACAGCGGTTTCAACTTGCTCAGGCGGATTGACGACTTCGACGGGCAACTCGGATTCGCGAGCAAAAATGCCCTGATCCCAAGCGGCACTTGAATACATGTCTTGGTTGCGAATATAGGTCGCTGCAACGCTCAGATCGAACAGGTTCCGCATTTGAAAGAAAACCGGGGTCACGTCCGCTATCAAGTTGAATTTTTCGGTGAACTCATGCGTAAACTGGTTACTTGCTGGGTCGCCTTTACCACCTGTTTGTGAGCGATTCCCGTTGCGATCAACTCGCTCGCTTTCGCCAATCAGCTTGACGCCCTGGCCAGTTAATTGAAGAACCATTCCGTCTGGGCTGACATTCACTTTTTCATAGTCGGCCACGAAATACCAACGTTGCAGCGAATTGGCCCCGCCGCCGGACGGCGGAACACGATCAACCCAGCTTCGCATCCGGACTGGTGGACGCTCTAGGCCGATTCCAATCAGTTTCATTCGATAATCTGCTTCGACCAGCGTCTGAGCAAATCGCGTGTTGGCTGGAATACCTTGAATGGTAACTGTTTGCAATCCGAGCGAGTTTTTCATTCCCTGGGCGATCGCGTTGACATTTGCTCCTGGGCTTATCGTTGATCCCAAATCGACAATATATTGCTGCATTCGAGCCAAGCCGTCCTGGGTCGGGTCGATCGAGCAACTAATGTAAGCCGGTTTGCGTTCGTTTGGCGAACTTGCTCGTAGGGCAACAATCAGATCGTCTAATCGCAGTGTTGGATGCCCGCTCTTCAACCCAACGCTTCGTCCATCGGCATCGTAAACGACTTCTTCGGCTGGTCCAGCAATCACGATGTCACTTGAGCCGGGCAGGTACATGACGTATTCGAGGCGAGTCAAACCAGCGACCGAAGACATCATCGCGTCGATATCCTGGCCGTTTTTAATCGCTTGGGCCACTGCCGCTTCGTATCGATTCAAGGAAACCTTTCGCAGCGGACTTACCTCAATCTTGCCACCACGCTGTCGCTGGGCGGCTTGCAATTGCATCTGTCGCAATCGTGGGTCAGTTGATCTAACGCGAAGAACATTGTCCGCATCGATATCAATACCTGCCACACCTGGGTTGGCGACTCCTTGTGCAGGCAATAGGTTGACGGGCAGCAAAAAGAGGGCTGCCACCAGTGGAATTGCTCGGAAAAACGAATCGATTACCCTGGCCATACGTTCCTCGCCCAAATGCCTGCAAAAAATAAAATATCTGCTTTTACTTACCGGTGTTGCAACTGCAGAAAAACCGCACCCAAAGCAAGCGCGGCCCAGCTCAACACACCCTATTACCTTAGTTGCATAAAGGCCTGCTTGCAACAAATTCAATCGAGGAAGTCAATTATGGTGGTCGAATTTCGCTGATGAAGCGACCGAGAGAGGAAAATTTGAGATAAATCGCAATTTCGTTAAAGTCGGGTTGACCGGAGTATTGCCCCACCGATATCAGCTTTAAGTATCGGTCCTTTGAGCCAACTACAGCGTTGATGCCCATTTAATATGCGGCGAGGGACCACGCAGCCGAAATGTTGGCTGATTTGATCCACGAGTTTTCTCGACGTCCTTCACATGCTAGCGTTTCGGCGACATCCTGAACAAACTCATGCGGTTCAAACGCTGCAAAGTCTGCGTACGTCAAAAAATTGGCGTGCAGTCGCAATTCTCTTGGTGATAACTCTTGCCAAGTGGTCTAATGCCCAACAGGTCCAGTTTCCTTCGACTTCGCCGGTCTATCCGACGACAACCAATCCGACTCAATTGTTTCCAGCGGCCCCTCCAGCGAACACAAGCTGGGCGGCAGGCGCGATTTTGGCTCCCAGTACCGCGCCGGTCAATTCCGGGACTTATCCCCCACCGATGACTTTTCCGCCTGCCACCTACGGCAACCCGGTCGTGACGCCGCTCGGTCAGCCGACTTCCCAAGTTCCCTGGTCCAATCCAGCCGCCTATCCAGGTTTTCCACAAGGTTTCGGAACTACGGCACCGACGTCCGGATCGATTTACCCCAACACCAATCCACCGGCCTTGTATCCCGGTAATTCGGCTCCGGTCAATCCATTCAGCTTTGGAAACCCAGCAGCGGCTAATCCATATGGCTATCCAGTACCTAGTGCCAATGCGGTTTATCCCTATGCCGATGCAAATGGCAACTATCTCATTCCATCTAACAGTTGGTTTAACAATCCAAACGGGAATGTGTTCACGACGACCAGCCAGCAGGTAATCCGATTCTTTCAGGGGCCGCGATTTCGGCATTCTTGGATCGCAAACGACGACTCCCCGAATTCGGTTGAAATCAATGACAGCGACGTTTCGTTGGCATTTGCAATTCCCCGATTTTTCGGATCAACACAGCCTTTATATCTGCTGCCGTCCTATTCAAGCCATCTTTGGGAGGGGCCTTCCAATGGAACCGCAGACTTGCCGGGCGCCGCTTACAGCGCCTTTCTAGACGTTGGTTGGCAGACCGACCCCATTCGAACGTTTGGTCTGGAAACGGGCATCCGACTTGGGGTTTTCACTGATTATCAAACATTCAATGACGACAGCTTTCGAATCCTTGGAAAGCTGATCGGCAATGTTCGTTTGACGCCCACCGCTACCGGGAAGCTTGGAGTCTACTGGATCGATCGAAACCGTATCAAGCTTGTTCCCGCCGGTGGAATCATTTGGACGCCTAATCCAGACACAAAATTCGATCTCTTCTTTCCCGAGCCAAAGCTATCGCACTATTTGACTACTTTCGGCCGTACCGACGCATGGTGGTACGCGACTGGATATTTCGGCGGCGGTACTTGGTCGATCACACGAGCCGACGATACCGAAGACTCGATCGATATCAACGACCTGCGAGTCATGTTAGGAATGGAGTTTGGTCGAAACGACGCGTTGCGCGCCGGCCAGCGGCTAGCATTCGTAGAAGCTGGTTATGCATTCCAGCGAGAGATTATCTATAGAATTCGCCCCCAGGATAATCTGGACTTGGAGAACAGTTTTGTTCTCCGGGCGGGAATTGGGTATTGATGCACTTGCGGATGTCGCAAATGAACACTCTGTGGTGGCTAAGCCTGTAGCTGCCACGCTTGGATCAAAACTTCAGCCCCTGGAGTCATCCGGCGCAGCTTTGTGGCCATGACTTCTTTTTCGCTCTTGGTGGCTTTTCCGACTTTTGCCTTCATTGTCGCAATTTTCTTGCTGCGGGAACGTCGTCGTCGAAGTTCTCGTTGTCGTTGCGTTCCAGCCATATCTGCCTCAAAAAAATCGAAATGCCAAGTGATTAGTAAATTTATCTTTGTTGTTGACGCACTTACAGCGCAACGGGCCTAGCAGAATATCGACGTTTTCGCTACGCGTCAACTTGAGATCCAAATTCCGTTGAAAGCTAAGTCGAACGTTCATTTGTGCCGCCAGCTTCGATACTTGGCGAAAACGGCCGAACATGCCACACTGTTGACCTTTTCTGACCGAGTCTAATCGCCCGAACAAGAACTATGCCGCAACCACTCGCAATCGTCTTAGCTGCCGGCAAAGGAACGCGGATGAAAAGCGATTTGCCCAAAGTTCTCTTTCCGGTTTTAAATCGACCGATGATCCACTGGGTCTTAGACGCATTGGAACGTGTTGGTGTCCAGCGAACTATTGTCGTGGTCGGTTATCGCAGCGATCTAGTTCGAGATGAACTTGCCGGACGTGCCAACATTTCCTTCGTCGAACAATCGCAGCAGAAGGGAACCGGTCATGCGGTCCAATGTTGCCTGCCTGAAATCGCCGATTTCGATGGTCCGGCCTTCATATTGGCTGGCGATTCGCCGCTCGTTCAATCACAATCGTTGCAACAGTTGTTGAACACGTTCTCAAACGATCAACCGAGTTGTTTGCTGGGCACATTAAAAAAAGAGAACCCCTTTGGCTTGGGACGCATCGTTCGAGATGATACGTCAGAATTTCTCGCGATCGTCGAAGAAAAAGATGCGACCGAGGATCAGCGACGAATCTGCGAAGTCAACATGAGCACTTATTTATTCGATTGTCAGCGGTTGCGAGAGGCTCTCGGCCAGCTTACAAACGACAATGCACAGGGTGAGTATTATTTGACTGATTGCCCGAGGTTACTTAAATCGGACGGGCATCGCGTACAAGCCATTTGTGCTTTGCAACCGTGCGAAGCGCTAAGTATCAACACCGTCGACGAAGCCGCGCTGGTTGAAGAACAAATGCGGACTATGGGTTATTCATGCCAGAACTGAAGATTTTCTCGGGCCGCGCGAATCCTGGACTCGCACGAGATATCTGCGAATTTTTGCACCTCCAGCTGGGTTCAATCGCGTTGGGGAAATTTCCGGACGGCGAGAACTTTTGCAAAATCGAAGACGATGTGCGAGGTCGCGACGTTTATCTAGTCCAATCGACGTGCCCGCCGGTCAACGACAATTTGCTCGAATTGTTGATCATGATTGACTCGTGCAAACGTGCTAGCGCCGAGCGCGTGACTGCTGTAATTCCTTATTACGGCTATGCTCGTCAAGATCGTAAGGACGAAGGCCGCGTACCGATCACAGCCAAGCTAGTCGCCAATTTGATCACTCGGGCCGGTGCCGATCGGGTGCTCACAATGGATCTGCACGCTCCGCAAATTCAGGGTTTTTTCGATGTGCCGGTCGATCACCTGACCGCCGCGCCGGTTCTCAACGCCTATTTCAAAAGCCTTGAAATTGCTCAATCCGACTTGGTTGTGGTCAGTCCGGATGAGGGTAGCATCAAGCGGGCGAGCGGACATTCAAAACGTCTTGGTGGTACGTTGGCGATTGTGGACAAACGACGCCAAAATGCCTTCGAAACGCAACAGAAATACATTATCGGTGGGCCGGTCGAGGGGAAGGTCTGCTTAATGTTCGACGATATGATCAGCACTGCCGGTTCGATCTGTGGCGCCGCTTCATTGGTTCGAAAAGCGGGTGCGAAAGAAATCCATCTGGCCGCCACGCACGGCGTCCTTTGCGGGCAAGCTGTTCAGACGATCTTAAAAACGGAAGTTGACAGCGTGATCATAACGAACACGATTCCACTAACGCCGGAAAAGAAAATGGACAATCTGCACGTGCTTTCCGTTGCACCGCTGCTGGCCGAAGCGATTCGCCGCATTCACTCCAACAAGTCGATCTCGCAAATGTTCGGTGAATAAGGCCATGACGACTCAATCGCCAGCTCCGGAGCTAACGATCGGTGATCTGCAAAGGGCAGTCGACGGTTGGATACAAAGTATTGGCGTCAGGTACTTTTCCGAGCTTGGCAATTTAGCCCAATTGACCGAAGAGGTCGGCGAACTGGCTCGGATAATCTCGCGAACCTATGGCGAACAGTCGTTCAAGGCTGGTGAGTCGGATGGATCAATTGCCGATGAACTTGCCGACGTGCTCTTCGTAATTGTCTGTTTGGCGAACCAAACGGGAGTCGACTTGACTGCGGCAATTCAAGCCAACCTAGACAAGAAAACTAAACGCGATAGAGATCGACATCAACAGAATCCAAAACTGAACTGAGAGTAACTATGAGCCTTACGATCATGCGGCGAATTAAATTTTGTGCCGGGCATCGACTGTTCCAGCACGGTGGGAAATGCGAACACTTTCATGGGCATAACTACGTCGCCGATTTTTTCGTCCAAGGCGACGAACAAGACGCGGTAGGGCGTGTGATCGATTTTTCGGAGCTTAAATCGCGCTGTAAAGGCTGGCTCGATGAGCACTGGGATCACAGCTTTTTAGTTTCTCATAAAGATCAAAACGCGATCGAATCGCTGCAGATGGTTCAACCCAGCCGCCTCTTTGTCCTGCCTTATAATCCAACGGCTGAAAACATGGCGAAGTATTTATTGGAAGAAGTTTGTCCCCAAGTTTTGGAAGGCACCGGGGGCAGGGCAGTGGCCGTGCGCATTTGGGAAACCGACGAATCTTACGCCGAAGCATCGGTAATGGATTCACAAGCTGAAAACTCCCATCGCAGTTTCGTAGCAGGTGCGACAAACTTTTAATAGCTCTACCTCATCGCAAATTGCTTGTCCGTTGTTGCAACGTAAATCTGCGAGTTAGTCGAGAATGACTGCTAGACCTTAGAACTTTCGAAGTAGTCAGGTTCCATTCCTGGCAGCCACTTGATGTTGCAGCCAATGCTCGGTTTCTGAGTCGCTGAAACCGGTTGGCCTGCGATCAAGTTGTCTAATGCAGCGCGTAGATCGCGTCCATCAAGTGGACGATCGGTCTTCGGCCGGCTGTCGTCAAGCTGTCCTCGATAGACTAGTTTTAGGTCGCCATCGAAGACGAAAAAGTCGGGCGTGCATGCTGCTCGATACTTCTGAGCAACCGCTTGCGTCGGATCATAAAGATACGGAAACGCATAGCCCTGTGTCTTTGCTTCAAGCTTCATCATCTCCGGCGAATCTTCAGGATGGCTTGCGACATCGTTGCTACTAATTCCGACGAAAGCGACACCTTTGGCGGTGTAGTCCTTGGAAACTCGCGCCAGCTCCGGCGCGACATGTTTGACGTACGGGCAATGATTGCACATGAAGACAATGACGGTAGCGAGTTTGCCTTTGCAATCCTGCAGTGATTTGGTGCTTCCATCCAAATCAATCAACGCAAATTCAGGCGCGGCGGTGCCGAGCGGCATCATTGTCGAAGCGGTTTTTACCATCGTAATTTCCCTCAATTGGAATGTTGGTCGCAAGTTGATAGATTGGCGGCTTGCTTGCCGCCACTATTTGGAAGTCACCTTATGAGCGAGTTTAAGTCTTTTTCTTGCTTACTTTTTTGCTCGCCTTCTTGGTCGTCTTTTTGGTGGCCGTCGACTTGGTCGCCGCCTTTTTAGTTGCCTTCTTCGCGCCACGTTTGGCCTTTTTCGGCGGCGCGATCGCGAATCGCTCCGCGAGCAAAGTGACCGCTTGTTCAAACGTCAGGTCGTCGGCTTTTGTTTCCTTCGGAAGCGTTGCGTTTGTCTGACCGTCAGTGATGTAAATGCCGTATTTGCCATCGCGTACTTCGATTGGTTTTTCAGTCACCGGCGAGGCTGCCAATGTTCGAAGCGGCGGCGTTGGTTCACCACGACCGCGACCAGCTTTGGGTTGGCTCAGCAGCTCGACCGCTTTTTCCAACGTAATTTCATGTACGTCCAAATCCTTTGGAATTGAACGATAATCTTTGTCTTTACCTTTGACGTAAGGTCCAAACGGGCCGACCGACGCGATGATCGCATAACCATCTTGCGGATGGCTGCCCAACTTTCGCGGCAACGACAGATACTTTAAAGCGATCTCGGGCGAAACCTCTTCGGGCTTGATCCCTTTTGGCAGAGACACATTACGTTTGCCTTCATCCTCTTTTTGCCCCAACTGAATATACGGACCAAATCGACCGACCTTCACAAAAAATTCCAAACCGGTATCGGGATCGATTCCGAGAGCCTGGTCGCCGGCCGCTTGTTGGTCAAGCAATGCAAGTGCGTTCGCAAGGTTAATCTCGTCAGGTGCCATGTCATCAGGAATACTCGCCTTGCGCGTTCCTTGTTCGAGGAATGGACCGAACTTGCCAACCCGGACGACAATATCTTCTTGGAACTCACCGCTATCAGGTCGACCAAGGGCATAAGAACAGGCGGCGCGCGGGTCGATCTCAGCGATTTTGCTCTCAAGCAAAGGCTTCAGGCCAGGGCCACTTACGCCATTTGAATCAGTGACGTTGCCGAAATAGAACTCTTGCAGATAAGTCAGATTCTCTCGTTCTTCGCGGCTAATTTCATCCAGATGGTCTTCCATTTCGGCCGTGAATTGATAGTTGACCAATTTTCCGAGGTTGTCTTCAAGCAAGCGAATTACTGCAAACGCCATCCAGCTTGGAACCAGCGCGGTACCCTTTTTGAAAACGTAATCACGATATTGGATTGTATCGATAATTGATGCGTAAGTACTCGGGCGACCTATACCGCGCTCTTCTAAGGCGGCTGTCAATGAAGCTTCGGTGAATCGAGCTGGAGGTTGAGTCGTATGCGAAACCGCATCCATTTTGGCGACGTTCAATGTCTCGCCTTGCAAAAGCTCTGGCAGCAACCGTTCCCGCTGCGCCAATTCCGCGTCAGGATCGTCACTGCCTTCAACGTAGGCGCGCAGGAATCCTTCGAATTCGATCGACGTTCCGGATGCTTGGAACAAAGCGTTTTCGCCTTCGATAACCACTGTCATGCGTTGTTTGCGTGCGTCGGCCATCTGCGAAGCAATCGTTCGTTTCCAAATCAATTCAAATAGCCGGAACTCGTCTCGATTGAGCTCGCTTCGGAGTTTCTCTGGGACTTGAAACGGATGGCCGGCTGGACGAATGGCCTCGTGAGCCTCCTGAGCATTTTTAACTTTGGTCGCATAGGTTCGCGGCGTGGGGTGCAAGAACTCTTTGCCATACTGCGAACTAACCAACTCACGGGCTGCATCGACAGCCACGCTGGCCAGCGTGGTCGAATCGGTACGCATGTAAGTGATGTAACCGTTCTCGTACAGATTTTGAGCCGCTCGCATCGCTTGCTTAGCCGTAAATCCAAGCTTGCGGCCAGCTTCTTGTTGCATCGTGCTGGTCGTAAAAGGCGGCTTCGGGCGCTCGACAAACGGTTTGACTTCGACAGATTTTACGTTGAACTTTCCGCTGGCCAGCATGTTTCGAAGCTCATCAGCGCCTACTTGATCGAGCAACAGGTATGCGTTGTCTTTAAGCAATCCAGTCGCCGGGTCAAAGTCTTTACCACTTGGCAGCCGCTGCGTTTTGTACTCCGACAAAGTCGCGGTAAATTTCGATCCATCTTGTTTGGCGAATTCGGCCGAAAGGTCAAAATAGGTGGCCGAATGAAAAGCCATCCGTTCACGCTCTCGATCAACAATCAATCGGACCGCAACGCTCTGGACTCGACCGGCGGAAAGCTTGGGGGCGACTTTGCGCCACAGCAATTGCGACACATCGTATCCATACAATCGATCGACAATTCGACGCGTTTCCTGAGCTTTGACGAGGCCGACATCGATTTGACGAGTTGTCTTTAAGGCGTTTTGAATCGCTTCTTTCGTGATTTCATGAAAAACAAGTCGATGTACGGGGACGCTAGGTTTTAGAACTTCGAAAAGATGCCATGAAATTGCTTCCCCTTCGCGATCCTCGTCCGTCGCGAGGAACAGCTCGTTGGCTTCTTTTAGTCTCGCTTTTAGATGCGAGACCTGCTTCCGCTTTTCTGGCGGGACGACGTAAACCGGTTCAAATTTGTCATCTACATTAACGCCAAGATAGGCCCAAGGTTCGGATTTGAACTTCTCAGGAACATCTTTTTTGCCACCCGGAAGATCGCGAATGTGTCCGATAGAAGCTTCGACTATGTAGCCACTGCCTAGGTATTTGGCGATCGTCTTTGCCTTGGCTGGCGACTCGACAATAACAAGAGCTTTTTTCTTTGCGTCACTCATTTATAACAGTTCAATTGGCGGACACTGCGGATTTTCGAAATCGAAGCCTAACCGCAAGCGGCGCTGGAAGCAACGGGCATCCAAGCTTCAAATTAGATTGCTG
>JBGSKY010000281.1:0-8957 GCA_041740995.1 Pirellulaceae bacterium | reverse complement strand
GATCGATCCCGATGAAATGCAAGGTCCGGCTCGCTTTATTTTGGACCGCATGGCTCGCAGCAATCCAAAAATCGACTTGTCCAAACCAATTCCAATTTCTGTAATCTCTCAAGGCATGGATTCAGCGCGAGGCGGTGGAGGCAATCCCGAGGATAGCCGCGGAGACCGTGGCGGGAATTCGGACAGTGGTCCACCGGTCGATGAACCGCTCGTCCCTGGATTCGGATTGGCGACGTTGCCAACTTTTCCGCCTGGATTCGGAAAGTCGGCGGAAGTCTTTTCAGTGAAAATTGAAGAGTCGGATCTTCGCGAAGCATCCGAGCGGCTGGCCCGCTACGACGCCAATAAAGATGGCGTTTTGGACGCTGAGGAGTTAAAAAACGGTCGATGGGGCGACAATCCAATCCAGTACGATCGCAATGGCGACGGCAAGCTTCAACTTAATGAATTAGCTGTCAGATATGCTCGGCGGAGGACGACTGAGACCGATAAAAAAGAGGAAACTGCGGCAACCAACAACGACCCACGACGCAGTCGGGCTGGCGGTTGGGGCGGCGATGGTCAAAACGTAGAAGAGAAAAAACCTGACCAGCCATGGAAAGATCGAGCCAGCTATCGAGTTACAACCGCTGGTGGATCGACCAAACGTGTCGAAGGCGTTCCCGACTGGTTCACCCGCGAAGACGCGAACACGGACGGCCAAGTTGCGATGTCCGAGTTCACTAGTCAGTGGACAATCGAAGCGATCGAAGAGTTTGAACAATTCGACTTAAACCGCGACGGTATAATTACCGCAACGGAGTGCTTACGAGCAGTCCGCGATGGCGCAGTTCGCGGGGCAGGGCGGAGCAGTACTTCGTCGGCGTCCACTGCAAGTGCTTCGCCTTCGTCGGCGTCGAGCGGTGGCGCTTTCTCACTAGAAGGTTTGCCGGCCGATGCTGAAGATCGATGGGTGAAATTCGCCGTAAGCACGCTTTCGCGGATGGATGCTGACAAGAACTTGCGGGTGACTGTGAACGAATGGAGCGCTTCGGTCGCCCCATTTTCTAGCGTCGACAGCAATGGTGATGCTCAGATCTCGGTAGCCGAATACTACGCGTTTCGTAAGTCGAAGTAGCTGGCTGGAGAAGGCAATTGGAAATCGCGACCTCGCCTCGGCGGCGTTTCGGTACGCTATAATGCGAACTCGCTTGGTAAATAGCTTGGCAACGGGTCTTCCCAAAAGTTGCCGCTAACGCCGATCCGCTTAAAATCCTTTTCCAAGATCACTCAATGGGCATTCGTTTCTCATGTCATCACTGCACCAAAAGGTTGCACATCAAATCTGAACTTGCTGGGCGACGTGCGATTTGTCCAAAGTGCGGTGGTCGGTTTCGTATACCTTTGCACGATGCAGAATTCTCAACCGCTGCCGATGATTCATCAAGCTCGGCCACATTGAACAGCGCCGCCGCCAAAGCGGTCGCTTCGGAAAGTTCGCCTGGCCGGAAGGCGTCGGGGCGTCCGGTAGCGAATTCGTCGATTCCTGCTGCGGGGAAAAAGTCCGATAGCTATCTTGTTCGCCCGCCGAGCGGTGGGACGTACGGACCAGTTGACGTACAAACCTTAAAGACCTGGATTTCACAAAATCGCATCACGCCCGATACGGAAGTGGCACTGGAAGGTGGAAAAAACTGGCAGCCAGCCGCTGACGTTTTTCCCAACGCATTCCAATAGTATGGGAGGCTATCGTTTGGTCAGCCTGAGCATCGCCCCTAACGTAAAACGGTCGGCGATGGCATAATCTGGCGAAATCATTCGAAGCGACCAATTCACTCGTTTGTCGCCTGCCGATTCATCTCCAACTGCCTCCTATGACAACTTACAAAGACAGCGGCGTCGATCTAGAAAAGTACGAAGATGCGATGCGGCGACTGCCCCGCTTAATGCACCGAACGTTCAGCCCGCGGGTCGTTCGTAACGACGGAGGTTTCGCTGGACTGTACGCGTTAGATTTTGCCAGCAGTCTCTTTGCCCGAAACTATCAGGAGCCGATTCTCGTCTCGGGCACCGATGGCGTCGGCACGAAACTTAAAGTTGCGACGATGTGTGGTCGGCACGACACGATCGGTCAAGACTTGGTTGCAATGTGTGTTAACGATTGTTTGTGCACTGGAGCCGAGCCGTTATTTTTCCTCGATTATATTGCAATGTCTCGCGATAATCCGCCGCTTCTGGAGTCGATCGTGAGCGGGATTTCGGACGGTTGCGTCGATGCAAATTGCGCATTGCTGGGCGGTGAGACGGCAATCATGCCGGATATTTACAGCGGCGATGAATACGATGTTGCGGGCTTCTGTGTTGGGGTTGTTGACAAGAAGCATTTGGTCAGCGGCAAGTCGATTGCACCCGGCGATGTGTTGTTGGGCATCGCGTCGTCGGGGCTGCATAGCAACGGTTATTCGCTAGTCAGAAAAGTCGTCTTCGAGAAAGCGCAGCTCGATGCGGGCACTTACATTGAGGAACTGCAAGCGACCGTCGGCGATACATTGCTGACACCGACTTACATCTACGCCAAGCTTGTTCGGACGATTTTGAATCACTATCGGGTCAAACAAGTTGTGCACGGCATCGCGCATATCACTGGCGGAGGACTGCTAGAAAATACAGCTCGAATTTTGCCAGCGCACGTCGATTTGGTTTTTGAGATGGGCAGTTGGCCTGTCCCGCCGGTCTTTCCATGGCTGCAAAAACTGGGTGATATTCCGCCAGAGGAAATGCAGCGTGTATTCAATATGGGCATCGGTTTAGTGCTGAGTGTGAGCGAGTATTATGCGGAGAGTATTCGCAGCATGATTGCTGCCGAAGGCTACGCAGTCAGCGTAATTGGCCGGGCAACTGAGGGCAGCGGCACAAGTCGATTTGCGGTATGATCGGTTGACGCCCGCAACCTTATTCGAAAGTATCATCGATGAAGCGACGATCGTGTTTGGCCATCTTTAGCGTAGCCGCAATTTTTATGCAGCCTATCAATGTGTCCGCCGACGAAGCGTCGGTGAAAAGCCGGGGCGATCAAGCTCGCGAAATCATTGCCGCTTACGAGAGAGAGATTGTCCCATTGGAATATGCTGCCAATCTCGCTTGGTGGGAAGCCAATACGACCGGCAGTGATGAAGCCTTTGCAAAAAAAGAAGCGGTTCAAAATCAGCTTGACGCAGCGCTTTCGAACGCCAAACGATTTACGATTCTCAAAGACTTGAACCAAGCGGAACTGGGCGACGCCTTGCTGCAGCGTCAAATTCGATTGCTGTACTTGATGCATCTTGAGAAGCAGGTTCCGCCAGAGTTGTTGGCGAAAATCGTAGCAAAAGCCAACTCGATTGAAAAAGCATTTAATGTTTATCGGGCAACCGTCGACGGAAAACAACTTAGCGATAGCGAGGTTCGAAAGGTGCTTGGCGAAAGCACTGACAGCGATTATCGTCGCCGCGTTTGGTTGGCCAGTAAAGCGGTTGGTGACGTGATCGAAAGATCGCTCAAGGATTTGGTCGCGCTGCGAAACGAGGCCGCTGTGAAGCTTGGCTTCGCGAACTATCAAGCCATGATGTTGGCGATCAATGAACAATCGCCCGATCAAATCTTGAAGCTCTTTGACCAGCTTGATGAATTGACCGCCGAACCTTTTGCAAAAGTCAAAACGGAGATCGATTCCGTGCTGGCGAGCAACTATGACCTGCCCACGGCGGAGCTTTATCCTTGGCATTATCACGATCCATTCTTCCAAGAACCACCCGCGATTTATGACGTCAGTTTAGACGAACCGTTTCAATCAGCCGACATTCAAAAAGTTTGCCGCGAGTTCTATCAAGGTATCGGGTTGCCGATTGAAGACGTTCTGGCCAGCAGTGATTTGTACGAGAAATCTGGCAAGAGTCCTCACGCATTTTGTACTGACATCGATCGCCGAGGAGATGTGCGGGTATTAGCCAATATCGTGCCAAACGAATATTGGATGAGCACTATGCTGCACGAGCTAGGGCATGCGGTTTACAGCAGTAAGAATATTCCAATGTCTCTGCCGTACTTGTTGCGAACCGATGCACATATCCTTACGACCGAAGGCATGGCGATGATGTTCGAACGCTTCGCCGGCGATAGTAACTGGTTAGCCGCGATGGGCATTAACGTTTCATCGCCAACCGACTACGATCGCGTTGCAGCGGCAACCCGGCGAAACAAACTTTTGATTTTCTCGCGATGGTGCCAAGTCATGTTTCGCTTCGAGAAAGCGATGTACGAAGATCCTGATCAAGATCTAAATCAGCTTTGGTGGGATTTGGTCAGCAAGTACCAAGGGTTGCGTCAACCGCCTAATCGATCAGCACCTGATTTTGCGAGCAAGATCCACGTTGTATCCGCACCGGTCTACTACCATAACTACTTGTTGGGTGAATTGTTCGCTTGCCAGTTGCACGCAAAAGTCGCCAAAGATGTGCTCGGCAGCGACGATCCGACGACTGCTGTCTATTGGAACAATCCAGCGATTGGCGCGTATTTGCAGACCCACGTTTTCGATCTAGGTCGAACACTGCCTTGGTCAGCAATGGTCGAAAAGTCAACTGGTGAGCCGCTGAGCAGTAAGGCGTTCGCGAACGAGTTTGGCAAGTGAACTTGGACGTTGTGATAAGATCAGCAAGAGTAAGAAGAACCGGAGGGCTTGCGCCCATTCCGCTTCGGTTTCTAATTCAATGCGAAACATTGTTAGCGGCACGGCGCGAGCCGTCCGGTTCTTTGGCAAGTGAAATTGGACGTTGTTAGAAGATCTGGAAGAGCAAGAAGAACCGGAGGGCTTGCGCCCATTCCGCTACAGTTTCTAATCGAGCTATCGCTTCGGTTTCCGCGTATCACCTAGCCTGCGGAAAATTCAAAACCGTACCTGATCAGACTTGCCTTCGACTGCCCGTCTACTTGACTTGCATCGCTGGGAACATGTCACGCATCATCTGGATTGCGGCAGGACCAACCAGCACGACAAACACGCCTGGGAAGATGAACAGCACCAGTGGGAAAATCAGCTTAACCGCTGTCTTGGCTGCTTTTTCCTCGGCGATTTGTTGACGGCGAATACGCATCGAATCGCTTTGGACACGCAATGCATTACCGACGCTCGAACCGAACTTGTCGGCCTGTATCAACAACGAAGCAAGTGCCCGGAGGTCATCGACACCGGTTCGAATGCCGAGATCTTGCAGCACCAACGAGCGTTGCCGCCCCATCTGCAATTGCATATTCGAAATCGCGAATTCTTCGGAGAGAACTTTGTAAGCCCCCTTCATTTCGTCGGCGACTTTGCGCATCGCTTGGTCTAAACCCAGGCCGGACTCCACGCAAACGACCATCAAGTCCAAGGCGTCCGGCAAACCTAAGAACAACGCTTTCTTGCGATTCGATCGAAATAAATTGAGCACCAATTCTGGCAGGTAGAAACCCATCCCGCCGCCGAACACGGTCTTCATCGCAGCGCCGGTCGTGAAGCCTTCGAAGAACAAAGACAAACCGCCAGTAATGAACAACATGCCCAGAGTTGCGACGACCTTGATCGACAAGAACATTGCAAAAGCGCCTTCGCTTCGGAAGCCCGCCTCGCTCAACCGTTGCTTGAGCTTGTTCGTTTCCTTTTCAGTCTTTGGCGTCAATGCTTTCGACAACTGAGGTGCCGCTTTGTTTAGCGTCTCAACTAAACTTTCCGATGCGGATTTCTCGTTGACCGGGTTTCCGTTCTTACCACGATTTTGCAAGTCGGACAGTTTTTCTAAACGGTCTTCAGTCCTCGATCGACGATCCGAGCCAAGTCCCATGAGCAACCAAGCGATCGAGAACACGCCTGCGCCAACGGACAAAGCGAAAAGGAAAACATAGTTGATTGCGGCGAGTACAAACATGAAACGAAATCCTCTACGGTTCTTGGCAGTCTTGGTCCGACAAACCGTCGCTTAAACCTTGATATCGACAATCTTCTGAATCACATACGCACCGAGCAACTGCATGACGATCGCGCCGGCAACCATCCAGCGTCCAATTTCTTCGTCGAAAAGACTCATCACATATTCGCGATTCAGGAAGTACGTAGAAACGAACAAACCTGGCGGTAGCATGAACAGCACGATACCGGACAATCGTCCTTCACCAGTCAACGCTTGAATCGTACCGGCGAGCTTGAAACGTTCGCGAACGAGCTTTGAAATCTTCTCCAAAATTTCGACCAAGTCGCCACCGGTCTGACGTTGCAGGACTATCGAGGTGACCATGAAACGCAAATCCATATTCGGAATCCGAACAGTCATATTTCGAAGTGCGTCTTCGATTTGAATGCCGAAATTCTGTTCTTCGAAGCAACGGCCGAATTCGCGGCTGATTGGGTCAGGCATTTCCGACGCGATCAATCCGAATCCTGATCCGAGCGAGTGACCACTGCGGAGCGAGCGGCCGAGCAGATCAAGTGCTTCGGGCAATTGCTTTACGAACTTATTGATTCGGCGTTTGGAAAGAAACGAAAGTACGCTTCGTGCAATCAATGGCGGCATGATCAACGCGAGAGGAATTGTAAACCATGGTCCACCCAGAACTATCGCGATGGCCGCGATCCCAAAGCTAGTCAGACCAACGATCGCTGTGAACTTGCCAACGGAAATTTTCAGGTCGGCTTGATCAATACTCTGCTGTAAATTCAGATAGCGATTAAAGAAACTTTCGATCAGCGATTTGCTGTCCATTCCGGAACTGCTCAGCAGCATCGAAGCTTCAACGGCAGCCTTGTCGGAGTTTCCTTTACCCTTGTTGGTTAGTACCGCGAGTCGCTCTTCAACAGCGGCCTCAGGCTGCTTCTGCAACATCATCATACCGACAGCGAGCAAGGCTGCGGCGCTGGCGCCGATGGCTAAACTGAACAGGATTACTGGCGTCATAAAACGGGTCTCACGCTAGAAGATTTCTATCGGTGAAACTCTAGCTCGCAGTTAGCGTGTGCGGACGCTTGTCGCCCAAGTTTTCTGAATTTACCAGTGGTAAGGATCGTACGGGAGTGTGACTTTTCCGCGGTCGCACGAAACCGTTTTCGAGATCGATTTACTTCGCGAACGGCCAGTCATCACCCAGTGATTCGCGTTGAGCTTGACCGATTTCAAGGATGCCACTTTTTGCTGCGGCGATCAGTGATGCCAGATCGCCATCACCAAAGGTTGCTTCTTCGCCGGTCCCCTGTAACTCGATGAATCGGCCAGCGCCAGTCATCACGACATTCATATCGACGCTAGCGGCAAAGTCCTGATCGTAGTTGAGGTCCAGCATCGTTTCACCATTGACCACACCGACGCTGACAGCAGCCACACTATCACGAAGCGGGTAGGCATCTAGACCGACGTCGCCAAAAATCGGCAAAAGGGCATCGACCATTGCGATGAACGCACCGCTGATGCTGGCCGTTCGTGTACCGCCATCGGCTTGCAAAACGTCGCAATCAATCGTTAAGCTTCGTTCGCCCAGGCGTGACAAGTCGGCCACCGCTCGCAGCGATCGACCGATGAGACGCTGGATTTCGATCGTTCGACCATCCACTTTGCCGCTCCGCTCACGGGATTTTCGTGGGTGGGTGCTGTGCGGCAGCATGTTGTATTCGGCGGTTATCCAACCTTTGCCTTTACCTGCCATCCACGGCGGGACTTGTTCTGAAAGACTTGCAGTACACAAGACGACCGTATCTCCACAGCGGTACAAAACGCTGCCGGCGGAATGTTTGGTAAAATGACGTTGAATCGAAATCGGTCGCGCTTGCATGTTTTAATCAATTAGTTGTGCTGAAGGTCGCTGCTTGTACGGCGTCATTGTAGACCGAATAATCATTAACGTTACAGAGGGCTTGCAGGTATTCAAATTGATCTGCAGGCTGAGTTAAGCCTTTGACTTTGCAAGGAACGTCCGTTGATCAGTAAAAAGCTGGCTGGTGCATTGAACGCATTGACGGCGACGCATCAACGTTGTCCAGATTGCGATGAGGTCATTGGAAAGTCCGACATCAACATCGCAGAAGGCGTAGCGCTTTGTCCGAAGTGTGGCAAGCTATCCAAGCTATCGGAGTTGAGTTTTAGCCAAAGGTCCGTGGTCGAGATTCTGGCGAAACCGCCGTCGGGTTGCGAGCTGATTTCGATTCAGCGCGGCGTTATTGTTCGTGCTAGTTGCCGATCGATCATCGGTTTTTTGTTCGCGGCTGGCATCGCTACATTTTGGTGTTCGATCACTTCGCTATTCGTCGCGATTGGGCTGGAAGGTCTTTATGCAAATCTCGTTGGGCCAATTCCCGAATGGATGCCGCATCCAGCATTGATGGAGGGCAAACCAGTGATGAATGACGAACCGATGGGCCTGGGCGGTTCGTTATTTGTGTTGTTGTTCATGATCCCATTTGTCACTATCGGCATTGGGATGACGTCGTTTGCACTGATGAGTTTGCTGGGTCGAGTGGATGTGGTCATCGACGAAGATGTGTCTTCGGCGGGCGCCGGCATTGGGTGGCTGATGTGGCGGACGAAATTCGACCCTAGAGCAGTAAGTGAAATTAGCTGGAAAACATCGACGTTTCAGTCCGAAGGCCGCTCGAACAACGTTATCGTCATCGAAGCGGATCGGAATGTGAAATTTGGCGGGATACTCAGTGAAGAATCCTCTGAGTGGATGAAAGCAATATTGCGAGAAATTTTGCTTGCGCCAAAGCTGGACAGCTCAACAACTTATCCGCCTGCGTTGGCTTGGCTCGCAGTTCCAAAACAAGAAACGTCGCTCCTGCCGTAGCGAATGTCACCAAGACTTTCGGCAACTTGTGAATCGCTGGGACAAACAAAATTCTTGGCGAGTTCCGCTACAAATGCGCGTTTACCAATGAAATGCAGCTCGACGCTCACCTTTAGACAACTGTCGTCAGGGAT
>JBGSKY010000280.1:0-2500 GCA_041740995.1 Pirellulaceae bacterium | reverse complement strand
CTATCAGGCAAGCTAAAGTCAAATGCCCATTCAAGGTCCCACTCGAGATTAGTTGCATAGGCTTGCACCAGCGCTTCTAAGCCAGCTTGAATCAAATCCCCCGGCCCAGGCATGGCGTATTCGATACCTAGCCCGATGACAACGCCCAAAAACATCCCCGTCGGATCAACGCCATTAATCGGGTCGCCGTGCACATACGCATATTTATGAAAACTCTGCGGGTCGCTGGAGTTACCGAAGAACGGGTCGAGGCGGTTAAACCTTCCGGTGGTGGCGTCGTAGAAACGGGCTCGGAGGTATTGCTGGCCGATGTTGAAGTCGAAGGACTCGCCGCTGTAGAGATAACTGGTCAGCGGCTGAGCATTGTCCCAACCGAGCAAATTACCGTAAGCGTCGAAATGATAGATTTGCAGCCGCGAAGCTTGATCGCGAACCACCGCCGCCAACGCGTCGACCAGCACCCGCACACTGCCGTGCCCGTCGGTACCAAAGAACGCCGTCTGACCAGCTCCCCAATCGCCGTTTTGGATAAGATACGTCGTCTGAGATATCTGATCGTGACCGACGTTATATACTATCTTTTTGGCAGGCAGCCCCGAAGCGTCAAAATCGGTCTGCTGAAGGACTTGAGAATAACCAGTATGGTTCTGAGCCTCCGTCAGATACTCGGTACGCGTGGTGCTAGCGTCCTAACAGCTAATCGAACCTTAGAGTTGCATAGATTTCCAGGAGGGCTGCTGCCACTTTTTCCCCTGCGGTTACGGTTTTGCTGTGCCATCCATGGGCGGTAACCCCTCGCAATTGATGTTGCCGGGACGAGCATCGTTGTAAAAAATCCCGTATCGTTCAAGTGAATACAATGCCTTGGAAACCCGATGCCAGTTTCCTTCAAACAGTTCTTCACAATTGTTTTCGTAGTCTTCCATCACTTCGTTGGAAAAATCGTGCGGACGAAAGTTGGCCTTTCCAAAGTCGAGGATGTAGGGTGCCGTCACAATCGTCATTTCAATGACCAGCAGACTAAAGTCGTGGTCAATCAACTGAGGTACGTTGAATCCGTGCACCTCACTGATTTCGTTCTCCGCTAGAATGTCGTAGCATCGATATTCGCGATTGAAGTTGCTTTCGCCATCATCCCGATACACCTTGATGGCGGAGCGACGCGTGGTTTCCCACACGTACCCTTCTTGCCCCCAACCAAGTTGCGAGTTAAAAAGCGGTTCGCAATGCCGACTCTTGCAATATACGATCGCTCTTTGCTCGCATTCCGCTCGGTAAGTTCTCATGTCAACCTCAAAACGATACTCAGCGTCCGTGGAGCTTCGGCTTGTAGTGGCTGGGGTTGTGTTGCAATTGTCGCAGGTCGGTCCGGACCACGCCATTCTGCAGTCGCCAGCCAAGGAGGTGGAAGCTGGATTTGCACGCATCGACATAATCGTGGATCAAGTCGTAACCAGTTCAAAAGAGGTTTTTCTTTATCACGGAATCCCCGAACGTTCTCGCAAGATATCATACTTCTAGGCGTCTGGCGACGCGTCGGCATCCTGAGATGCGGTGCGAGATTTAATCCTTGGAGTCTGTAAGAGTGGCCGATACTCTAGAGACCATTCTCTGAAGTCTCTTGCTATGCTGCTTCGCCGCCAACGCGTTGACCAGCACCTCACTGCCGTGACCGTCGGTACCGAATGCCATTCATGGATGGCACCTTTTGGGTTCTATTAAGTGCCATTCGTTCCTGCTACCTTTATGCCTGTCAACCAAAACTCCACGAAATCGCTAGAGTCATTAATCGGCCACAAATGCGATCACAATTAGGCAGGTAACAGTATGGCACGAACTAAGTCCACAAAGTTAGATAGTACGGCATGTTGTCAGCCCCCTCTTGCGTGATAACGCAAACGCCTGCACTACCATCTTTCGCAACTAATCTGAGGCAATCGCCTTGTGATTGAAGTAGGTCGCTCACGCAAGAACGTATCGTCATAAAGTTTAACGGTACTACTCCGCTAATTTCGTAGTCGATTCCCAGCAAGTAGCATTCGCCAGTTTTACGCTCAAGCAAATGGGAAATTGCACGAACGGCATCCGCTCTTGTCGGTACTTCTATCTCACCATGACTCTCCAATTGCTCGAAGAACATATTTTTGATAATCTGCGTCTCTTCGCATGACAAAAATGCTATATCGCCCATTGAAACGTTCAGTGCACTCGCCAGCGGAGCTACACGTTTACTGCGATTGAGGGCAGCAACATTTTGCCAACGCTTTTGTGCGAGCAAATCCTTCTGTTCAGGTGTCAATTTCTAACTCCTCTCAAGGAAGCGAATGGCACGGGATCCAGTCCGTTTTCTTTATCAATATTTCTGTATTTTTCGCCGGGCTTTAACCGAGTCTGGCTGCCCCTCTTGGACTCTGCAAGGTGTATGTGGCCAACCCCCCCCATGATTTGTCTCGCGGTCATGCACGACCATGTATTTGAATTCTCGTCTTCCTCCTGGACC
>JBGSKY010000279.1:0-35206 GCA_041740995.1 Pirellulaceae bacterium | reverse complement strand
CCCAACTGCTGCATAGTCAGGATGATTTTATTGGATCACTAAATCGCGGGTCGAACCCACGCGATCAAAAAGATTTTCCACTGAGTGCTACGTCTTCAATTCATACGACATAAGTCGTAACGCTTAACGAACGAGCACAGATTTCATCGGCCGTTGGCTCACGATGTCAGATTGTTGCCAACGCCGAGCCGAGTGTCAGACCGGGAGCTGGCAATGTGCTCTTGCCCATCAAATATTCGTCGACCGCTCGTGCAGCACCACGACCTTCATTGATCGCCCAAACCACTAGCGATTGTCCTCGTCGGCAGTCACCAGCGGCAAACACACCTGCGACGTTCGTGGTGAACTTGCCATGTTCTGCTTTGTAATTGCTTCGCGGATCATATTCGAGGTCTAGAATCTGGCTAACGTATTGCTCAGGCCCCAAGAAACCGAGCGCAAGCAGTACAAGGTCGGCTTCGATTAACTCTTCGCTGCCCTCGACCTCCTTCATGACTACGCGACCTTCTTCGCGTTCCCATTTGACGCGAACGGTTTTGATTGCTTTGACATTACCGTTTCCATCGCTGACAAACTCTTTGCTGAGGATGCAATACTCGCGAGGGTCAGAGCCGAACTTCTCGGTCGCTTCTTCATGACCGTAATCGAGCTTAAAGACCTTTGGCCATTGCGGCCATGGATTGTCCGCAGCGCGTTCTACCGGCGGCTCGCTTAGCAATTCAAAATTGACTAGTTGGGTGCATCCATGTCGCAACGACGTGCCGATGCAATCGCAGCCGGTATCGCCTCCGCCGATGACGACCACTTTCTTGCCAGCTGCCGAAATATACTTGCCGTCTTTCAGTTCCGAATCGCAGAGCGACGACGTATTGGCCGTCAAGAATTCCATCGCAAAATGGATCCCCTTGAGCTCTCGACCAGGAATTGGCAAGTCACGCGGTTTGGTGGCGCCAGTCGCTAACAGAACGGCATGATTTTCCGTCATCAACTGTTTTGGATCAACAGATTTTCCAACATCAGCGTTGGTAACAAAGGTGACGCCTTCTTCTCGCATTAAATTTACACGTCGCTCAACAACGCCTTTGTCGAGCTTCATATTAGGGATGCCGTAGGTCAGTAGACCGCCGATGCGATTCGCTCGTTCGTACACCGTGACAGAGTGTCCGGCTTTATTGAGCTGGTCAGCCGCCGCCAGTCCAGCCGGTCCGGACCCGATAATTGCCACACTTTTTCCGCTTTTGAACTTTGGCGGATTCGCTTTAACCCAACCTTCAGCGAATCCACGGTCGATGATCGCGCATTCAATGTTTTTGATTGTTACCGGTGGATTGGTGATTCCCAGCACGCAAGCACCTTCGCACGGCGCTGGACAAACTCGACCAGTAAACTCAGGGAAGTTATTGGTTTTGTGCAGCCGATCAAGCGCTTCCTTCCAGCGGTTGTTGTAAACCAGATCGTTCCACTCAGGGATCAAGTTATCGATCGGACAGCCCGTTGTACTCATACAAAACGGGACACCACAGTCCATGCACCTTGCACCTTGCTTTTGCAAATGCGCGGTATCTGGGTCGGTATAAATTTCTTTGTAGTCGCCTAAGCGAACAATCGGTAAACGCCAAGCGACTTTTTCCCGATCGTACTCTTTAAATCCAGTTGGCTTTCCCATAACAACATCCCATTACTAACAATTCGATATCAAAAAATCTATGTTTGGTGCGAGGTAACTCTGTCGGTGGCCTCGCTGATGCTTTAAAGCACGAAATCAATCTTTCAGCCTTTGGAGCGAACTAAGACCGGGCTACCGCCGGCGCGCTGCTTCAATTCTTCCAGCACTCGCTTGTAGTCGGTTGGGATGACTTTCACGAATTTCGCTAGTGAATTATCCCAGTCCTTCAAGATCGATTCAGCGACAGTTGAACGAGTAAATTGGAAGTGCCTTTCAATCAACCCACGCAGCTCTTCGATGTCATCCGGTTCGGCAACTTCTTCAAGTTCGACGGTTTCGAGATTGCAACGCAAATTGAATTGTCCGTCACGATCAAACACGTAAGCTAAACCACCGCTCATGCCTGCAGCAAAGTTGCGTCCGGTCTTACCCAAGATGACAACTCGACCCCCAGTCATGTACTCACAGCCATGATCTCCAGCGCCTTCGATAACCGCGTAAGCACCGCTGTTGCGGACAGCGAATCTTTCTGCGGCGCGGCCCCGGAAATAGACCTCACCCATCGTCGCACCGTACAAGCATACGTTTCCGACCAGGATGTTGTCTTCTGGTTTGAACAACGAATCTTTTGGCGGATAGATGATGATTCGTCCACCTGAAAGACCTTTTCCAACGTAGTCGTTCGCATCGCCCTCAAGCTCGATCGTTACTCCATGTGCAAGGAATGCACCGAGGCTTTGTCCAGCCGACCCTTTCAAATCAATATGAATGGTGTCCGTTGGCAATCCGCCTTGACCATGGACTTTTGCAATTTCATGCGAAAGGATCGTTCCAACGGTTCTATTGATGTTGACAATTGGAAGCTCGAATCGGATCGGCTTCTTCGATTTAATAGTGTCCTTCGATCGCGGAACGATTTCGCGCACATCCAATGATAGCTCCAGCCCGTGGTCTTGACCCTGCGTACATCGAACACCCACGCCATCGTGTAGCCCCTTTGCTTGTTTCAAGATCGGCGTCAGATCCAAGCCATCGCTCTTCCAGTGCTTGATCGCCTTATCAACAGCCAAACAATCGGTTCGTCCGACCATTTCGTCGATCGAACGGAAACCTAGATTTGCCATGATCTCGCGAGCGTCTTCAGCAACCATGAACAAGTAATTCACAACGTGTTCGGGCTTGCCAGCAAACTTTGCCCGCAGCTCTGGATCTTGCGTGGCGATTCCAACAGGGCAAGTATTCAAATGACACTTTCGCATCATAATACAACCCAGTGTAATCAGCGGTGCGGTCGCAAATCCAAACTCTTCTGCGCCCAGCAACGCCGCGATGACGACATCTCGTCCAGTTTTAAGTCCGCCGTCAGTCTGCAAAACAACGCGCGATCGCAGGTCGTTTAGCACCAAGGTTTGATGCGTCTCAGCGATACCGAGTTCCCAAGGCAGGCCAGCGTGTTTGATGCTCGTCAAAGGCGATGCGCCCGTTCCTCCAGTGTCACCACTGATCAAGATGTGATCGGCGTGCGCCTTAGCGACGCCTGACGCAATAACGCCGACGCCGACTTCGCTGACCAGCTTCACACTGACGCGAGCTGACGGGTTTGAATTCTTCAAGTCATGAATCAACTGAGCCAGATCCGCGATCGAATAGATATCATGATGAGGTGGAGGAGAAATCAATCCAACACCTGGAGTCGAGTAGCGGATCTTTGCGATGTAGTCATCGACTTTCTGACCCGGCAGCTCGCCCCCTTCGCCAGGCTTTGCACCTTGCGAAATCTTAATTTGCAATTCGTCAGCGTTGGCCAGATATTCGATCGTAACGCCGAATCGGCCGGACGCAACTTGCTTAATGGCAGACTTCTTGGAATCGCCATTGGCAAGTGGTGTGAACCGTACTGGATCTTCACCACCTTCCCCCGTGTTGCTCTTGCCTCCTAATCGATTCATTGCGATCGCGAGTGTTTCATGCGCCTCAGCACTGATCGAACCCAAGCTCATCGCACCGGTGCAGAATCGCTTTACGATTTCCGATGCCGTCTGCACTTCGTCAATCGGTACCGACGGCCCATAAACGCCAGGCTTCAAATCGAAGAGACCGCGCAACGCACATCGGACCTTGGCATCGTGATTAATGTGGTCTGCAAAACGACGATAAGCACTCTTGTCGCCTGCCCGCGCCGCGACTTGAATGTCTGCAATCGCATTGGGGTCCCAGCCATGTCGCTCACCTTCGGCCCTCCAATGGTATTCGCCTAAATTGGGGAGATTCGTTGTTACATTGCTGGCATTCTCTGGATATCCCAATGTATGTCGACGAAATGTTTCCTCAGCGAGAACCTTGAAATCGCAACCTTGAATGCGGCTGTTTGTCCCAACAAAACATCGCTTGATGACTTCGTCGCGAAGCCCCAATGCTTCGAAAATCTGTGCACCTTTGTAGCTTTGCAGCGTACTGATGCCCATCTTTGCCATGACCTTTAAAAGTCCCTTTGCAACGGCCTTTCGATAAGCCAAAACGATCTTGTCGTCTTCGGTTACCTTGGCGGTGTCGAGCAACCCATCACGGGAAGCTTGCCACAGCGCTTCAAACGCCAAGTACGGGTTGATTGCATCGGCGCCATAGCCAACCAACAGGCAATGATGGTGAACCTCGCGAGCTTCTCCGGTTTCGACAACAATCCCGATCTGAGTTCGTTTGGCAATCTTGATCAAATGGTGATGGACCGCGCCGGTCGCGAGCAAAGTGCTCAGCGCGACTCGATCATGTGCAACCATTCGATCACTCAAGATCAACAGTGTGTACTTGTCAGCGATTGCTTGTTCCGCTTCGGCGCAAATCCGATCAAGCGTACTCTCAAGTCCACCGTGACCTTCGTTACGATCAAACGTAATATCGATCGTCTTTGTTTTCCAGCCGCCGCGGGTCATGTGCGACAAGGCCGCCAATTCTTCGTTCGTTAGAATCGGATGGGGTATAAGCAATCGATGCGCGTGGGCTGGCGTTGCGTCGAGCAAGTTTTGCTCTGGCCCGATATAACATTCCAGCGACATGATGACTTCTTCGCGGATCGAATCGATCGCTGGGTTGGTCACTTGCGCAAAGAGCTGTTTAAAGTAGTCATAAATCATCCGCGGTTTGTCGGACAAACACGCGATGGCCGAATCGTTCCCCATTGATCCAATCGGGTCGCGAGCTTCACGAACCAACGGCAGCAACATGAAGTTGAGCGTCTCGAGCGTGTAACCAAAGGCCTGCATCCGTGGAATAAGCGTCGTTGGATCAAACCCGTGCGGCTCATCCTTGGGTGAGAGATCTTCAAGTGTGATGCGTTGTTCTTTGAGCCATTGGCCATAAGGCATCTTGGCCGCGAAACCTTGCTTCAACTCTTCATCGGGAATTAATCGACCTTCTTGGAAGTCGATCAAGAACATCCGCCCAGGTTGTAGTCGACCTTTTTCTTTTACCAATTTTGGATCAACTGGCAGCACGCCGACTTCACTGGCCATAATGACGCGATCGTCAGTCGTCAGATAATAGCGACTTGGTCGCAAACCATTTCGATCCAGAGTCGCACCGATATAATGTCCGTCGGTAAAGACAATCGATGCCGGGCCGTCCCAGGGTTCCATCATACAGCTAAAGAATTCGTACAAAGCACGTTTTTCTTCAGACATTGTTTCGTGTTTTTGCCACGCTTCGGGCACCATCATCATGACGGCTTCCTGCAATGTTCGGCCATTCATTAGCAGGAATTCGAGCACGTTATCGAACGTGCCTGAGTCACTACAAAACGGCTCGACGACGGGGAAGAGTTCTTTGAGCTGGTCCTTGAAAACGGCACTCGACGCATTGCCTTCGCGAGCCCGCATCCAGTTTGCGTTGCCACGCAAAGTGTAGATCTCGCCATTATGGCTCATAAATCGCAGCGGCTGAGCGCGATCCCAGCTTGGGAACGTGTTGGTTGAAAAACGGCTGTGAACCATCGCCAAATGGGTCTCGAAATCTTCGGCCTGTAAATCCAAGTAGTACGGTGAGACCTGCGCCGGCGTAAGCATGCCTTTGTAGATCAACACCTTGGAAGTTAGTGAGCAGATATAGAACAGCAAGCGTTCCTTCAATTTCTCATCGCCGCGCAGCAGATGGCTTGCCCGCTTGCGAATCAAATACAACTGTCGTTCAAAACTGTCGCCAGCGTAGCCTTCACCAGCAGCGATATATAGTTGCTCGATCACCGGTTCTGCGGCTCGGGCGGTCGGTCCAACGTCGGCCGCATCGGCGTCGACAGGTACTTTTCGCCAGCCCAAGAGCTTCTGACCAAACTGCACTATCAGCTGCTCGATTGTCTTTTTGCAATGTGCCCGCGATTGCTCATCTCGCGGCAAGAAAATATTTCCAGCAGCAAACTGATCCGCTGGAGGCAGCTTGACCTTTAAATCTTCGCGGGCCACTCGCTGATAGAAGGTATGTGGGGAGCCAACCAGAATTCCCGCTCCATCGCCCGTGTTCGACTCGCAACCGCAAGCCCCACGATGATTCATTGCTCGGAGAATTGTATCGGCGTCGCGGACGATCTGATGGCTAGCCTTGCCTTTGATGTGCGCGACGAATCCGACGCCGCATGAATCTTTTTCCAGAGATGGATCATACAGCCCTTGTGGTTCTGGGAATCCTGTTTGCACAGCCATTGCTCAAGCTACTTTCATAGAAAACTAACAAACTCTAGATATCAAACCGAAATCAAATCGTGGGTACGGGCTTAATCGTTTTGCCCCGACTGGATTTGGACGGCTCGTTGTCCTTCGCACCTCCTTGTTGATCGACTAACGAGGACGATTTTTTTCGCCGCACAGGCTTGCTCACCGTTCCAAGCTGTTTCTTCTTCCCGCTACCTTTATCCGTTCCAGACGCATTGGTAGCAACACCTCGGCGGCTTTTTGACTCACGGTTCGCGATTTTTCCATCCTCCGCGACAATTGGTGCCGGTTCGGCCGTCCTGGCCAAAAATTCCGCCAACTCTCGTGCGACGCGCGACATCGGCTTGTCTCTTCGCTGCAAATAACCAATCGGTCGAGTCAACGTAAAATCGGGACACCTCAGCAACTGCAACGAACCAGCGGCCAATTCCTGCTGGACAGTTAGCTCTGGCAGGAAGCCAAGCCCGCTGTTGACGACCACCGCGTGCTTTACTGAATCTATGTTGTCCAATTCGACCACGATTCGCATCGTAACGTTCTCAGCTCGCAAGGCGCGATCGATCGCGTGTCGAATGGGCAACTCTTTCGCGAACGCGACCAAGCCAACCTCCGATAGATCTTTCGGACAGACCGACTTCCGCGACGCCAGTCGATGACGTGGCGAGCTGACCAAAACCATTCGCTCTTCCCGCCACGCGGTCGCTAAAACAGTCCGTGTGCTTTCAGGATAAGAAACTAACCCAAGGTCGACCGTTCCCTGCTCCACTGCTTTGTAAACCGCATCCGGATGGGCAAGCTGTGTTTGCAAGGTTGCGTTAGGAAATCGTTGCTTAAATTGCTCTTCAATCCCTGGCAGATAGCTCAAACCAATCGAATAAATCGAACCGACAGAAACATTACCCGAGACATCTCCGGCCGTTCCTCTGACTTCCTCGATCAACGAATCGAAATTCCTCAAAATCGAAGTCGCACCATCAAAAAACTTTTGCCCTTCGGCCGTTAGCAAAAAGGGGCGAGTCGATCGGTCAAGCAACTTTACATCAACCAAATCTTCAAGATGCTGAACCGTCTGCGATGCCGCTCCCTGCGTCAAACCATGCTCGCTGGCCGCGGCTGAAAAATTCCGCTTGCGAACCACGTCGCAGAATATTCGCAACGAGCGAATCTGCATCGAAGAATGCGTGCGACGGGGATCCAGCATGAAAATCTCGTATAAGTTTTGCTAATACAGCAATTTCTTCCATTAGAAAGTTCGATAATCATAACCTTGCCGTGCGGCTTGTCAACAACTTTCAGACGGCGTTTTATCGAGCGTCGAAAGTTGGCAAACTGACGTCAATCACGCTGATCCAAACCATCGAATCTGCGACCATTCAATATTGCGATCAGTAGCGTTATGGCTGCCTAAAGGAAGATAAGCTGGCCTTAGGTTTTTCGCAGAGAAACCGAATAGAGGACCGTCACCGCTCCGGTCGCCAGTAAGCTCCAAGGAATCCATTCGGCCGGACGAAAAATTGGACGACTGTCAAGTCGAGTCGCCGCTGAACGCCCGAATAGCGAGACTGTCTGTAGCTGGTTGGAATATTCGTCCGTTCGATCTGCCGAAGCCAACACGGCTTGATCGATCACCAAGCACTCTAGACCGAGGATCAGTAAGACAATCCCAACGGCCGAGAAAAAAGCACGCCACATAGAATTTGACCTTCACATCGCGACCGCTGGGTTAGCGATCTAGGGAATTTAAACCGTTCCGTGGAGGCAGACGTTTTGTCCCAGCGAATTCCATCTAGCTGTCTCGTCGGAATCGGCCACGCCATCAGGTGAACTTGATCGAAAGTCCGAATGTTTGCTGCAATTGACCCGCTCTCGCCCCGCATAATCGGGACAACCCGTTGCGTCGTCGAAAGAGTTAGCGATCCCGAGGCAAGTTCTGAGCAACGAAGAGATGAGAGTATTGACGGCATTCGGATCGAGATTGACCTTCGAGCGGTCGCTGATGTACTAACCAATCGGGCAAGTCCTTCTGTGGCGTCATTGGCTATCAGGATCAAGCTGGCTCACCATGGAACATGCAAAAACTATCGAGAATCTCATGTCGAAGCCACTACATAGTGAAACGAAGAACTTTCATGCCTCCATGTGGGCCGCTCTCGGTTATGGCTCACTATCGGCTGGTACATTTTTCGCCCTGATTTGGATTGGATTGTTAGATTTTTCAGCGTTACGCCGCTACGCGATGGGTCATCCGGTTTCAATCGTCGCAGTATTCTTATTTTCCATTGCAATAACGGTCTTAATCCAAAAATTCCTAACCGTTATTCGACAGGATCGGGCCCTGCTGGCCTGCGATCACGTCTTGCTAGATCTACTGCAATCGATCCCGAGTACTGGAGCGCTGGATGCAGTGCGCTGGCTGGATTCTATGTGGCGGGCACAAAGCCAGAAAATTACCCAATCATTTTTTGCCGTCCGTTTTCGAAAGCTACTTCGGCTCCAAATCCAACGCGAAAATTGCGATCAATTCGACAACGATTTACAAGACCTCGCCGATGCTGATGCCAATGCCCAACACGACTCGTACTCGATCGTCAGAATCATTTGCTGGGCGATGCCAATGCTGGGGTTTCTCGGCACGGTCATCGGAATTTCGCAGACCTTGGGCAGCATGGATATGAAATCATTAGCCAGCGGGGCCGACGATGCAATGAAAGCGTTGACCGGTGGCTTGTACATTGCATTCGACACCACAGCGGTTGGATTGGTCCTAACAATTGCGACAATGTTCGTTCAGTTTGCGGTCAGCGGCGTTGAAATGCGTTTGCTTGAAAGCATCGATTCTTTGATGGCCGATCGTGCGTTTTCATTTTTGAAAAAAGAAAACGTCGACCGAACTTCTGATGCCGATCTAATGGAAGCTCTCGCCAATAGAATGGTCGATGGAACCGTTCGAGCGATCAACCAGCTTGCCGAAGACCAACAGCGCAGCTGGCAGATCGCCATGGAAACGACACTCGATCGGACCAATCAAATCGCTGGCCAAGCGGGGCTACAGTTGATCGACGCGCTGAAGTCGGCGCTTGATCAGTCGCTGTCCAACCTGACTCATGGCATACAAGAAGTACAAAGTGAATCAATCACCAAATTGGAATCGCGATATCAACAATGGCAGACCACGTTCTCGGATCAGTCTCGCCAGATGTTGCAGTGCCAAACGGAGCTGACCAAGCAAAGCGATCTGTTGACCTCGCTGGTTGAAAATTGTGAGCGTTTCGAAGCACTAGATCAATCGGTCCAGCAGACGCTCTCGCGAATGACCGACGTCGATCGCTTTCACGAAGCGGCAGTTTGTCTGGCAGAAGCAATTGCTGTGATTGGAATTCAATTGGAACGTTCCGGTCAGATTGGGAAAATTGTCCGCAATCGAAATGTCTTCGACGAGATCGATCGTGACCAGCGGGAGGCGGCATGAGCGATCGAGCGAGTCAACGATCGCGAAAAACGAGGAGGAAGGAATCAATTCTTGCTCCCGCTTTGTTTCCTTTTTTGGCAGTCATGGTGTGCACGATTGGAGCGTTGGTTTTCATTCTGACGATCGCGGTCACGAATGCAGCCCAGTCGGCGAAATTGGAAGTCGAAACGGTTCGACAGAAGATTCAAGATGAAGGCGCTTTCGTTGCCGCTGCGACGGACGATTTGCTGGCCCAACGAGACGAGCTTCGCGAAAGTATCGATCGAGCGCGAGAGCAACTGACGCATCTCGACCAACACATCGACGAGATCGCTTTACAGATTGAGGGGCTGGAACAGCAAGCGAAAATTATCAGCGCTCAAAGCGACGTCAAAACGAACAATGATCAATTGGAAGTCGAATCCCAGCAGGCGAAAATCGCTGCACTGAAAGCGGAGATGTCGACTCTGGAATCGATCGTGGCGGAACTCGAAAAAGAGACAAAAACGGCGAAAAAAGCTTTCTCGATAATTCCATACGCCGGTCCCAATGGGACGGCCCGTCGTCCCATTTATCTCGAGTGCACGGCCGAAGGTGTCATCATCCAGCCTGAGGGCAAACTGTTGACGCTACAGGACCTCAGTCCGCCTCACGGACCAGGCAATCCGCTCGACGCATGCTTGCGAACGATACGTCGAGAGCTCCAGCGCAGCGACGGCAACAGCTACATCGCGACACCTTATCCGCTATTGCTAGTGCGTCCCACGGGCATCACTTCATACTCGCTGGCACGGTCGGCGATGGCTGCATGGGATGATCAACATGGCTATGAACTGATCGAAGCCGATTTGCCATTGGCTTTCCCGTCGTCGTTGCCAGGTATGAGCACGGAGCTTGATGCGGTACTTGCGAAATCTCGCACTCGACAACGCGAAATCGTCGCGGCAATGCCTCGCAACTATCGGTCTGGATTAGGCAGCGTCGATGAGCCGCGAGATCTGGCGGTTGAATATGGTGATGAGAGCAAGGCCGGCAGTGCAACGGCTCGCGACCTTCGACCGGGCGAGCGCTTTATTCCGGTCGCATCGGGCAGCCAATGGCCAGTCGTTAGTAGCAGCGGTGGCAGTGCCGGCGCGCTCGCCATGCCAGCTTCGTTAAACTCTAGCAGCGGCAGTCCGAATAACACACGTCCCTTTGAGCAATCACCAAAGGAAGCAGCAACTTCGATCGTTGGTGGGCGATCAGCCATCGGGCAAACTGCTAGCTCTTCGGGATCCGATGACGTTGGCGAAAACGGGTTGCAGGCGTCAACCGAATCGTATGCTGGCTCGAACAAAGGTTCTGCCCAAAGCGATCAATTGGCTCAGGCTGGCGGAAACCCACTTTCAAGTTCTCAATCGGGTGCCGGTGCTTCCGCCCCAACGAGCGGACCAGGCGACGCCTCGGAGCAACTTGATGCAGAAACGCGGGCCGAGCTTGCCAAAAACGGATCGCAAAACCAAGGCAGTCCTTCGTCGGAAAGTTCATCGAGCGAATCCGGTCGACCATCCAACAGCAAACCACCAAATTCAGCTTCCAATTCATCTATCGCAAAAAATCTCGGACAAGGCTGGGCCTTGCAACGCAAACAGTTATCCAGCACGCCCGTTTCGCGAACGATTGAGATGCGTGTCGAATCGGACCGATGGCTGATTGTTGATGCTCGTGATCCAACAAAGATCGAAACCACAATTATGCTCAATGAAGGCCCCGCTGCGTGCGCTTCGCAATTGAGTAAAGCCGTCAAAGATCGGATCGATCAATGGGGGATCGCTGTCGCTAATGGCTACTGGGTGCCAGTGATTGAAATCAAGCCGATCGGCAATTCCAACTGGGCGTTGGCCCAATTGAACGCCATGCTGGAAGACAGCGGCGTGATTATCAAAGTCCGACCTTAATAAAACGTTCTAGCATCGGTGAACTCTCCGAAAAGTTTCTTGGCATGAAGCGAGCAAAATCTGAAACATTTGAAGTAAATGCGGACGCGTTCTTGGATACCGTGGCGAACCTTGTCGGCGTGTTAGTGATTCTGGTCGTTGTGGTTGCCTCCCAGACTAAAATTGCGGCCACGGCGGCCGCAAAAAACGAGCTGAAACAGCAAGAAAATGATGAAGTTCTCAAGCGGATCGAAACGGTCAAAAACGTCCAGGATGATTTGGAGCGGCAGCTAAGTATCTATGAGCGGCATCAGTTCGAAATTGCCCTGCGCAAACGTGAGCGAGATCAATTGATGATCGAGTTGGTACAAGAGGAATCGGCAGTCGATGAGATCAAAAAGACACTCGATGAAGATCAAACAATAAAACTTGAAAACGCAGTTGAGATTGAGGAGCTTCAGCAGAAGATTGCTGCTCTGCTCGCTAATCAAGGAGAGCTGGAATCCGCTGAAGCACCAAACGAGACGATCACTCTGCAACACTTGCCAACACCGATGGCCAAGACGGTTTTCGGCGACGAAGTTCATATCTTGTTGGAAAACGAAAAGGTTTCTGTTATTCCGTGGGACACATTGATCGAAAGCCTTAAGAGTCAGGCTCGGTTGTCGGTGACTCGTGCCATTCGAAATGACCGAGTGGTCGATGCTCTCGGACCAGTCGATGGATTTGTGATGAAATATGCATTGAAAACACAACGTGGATTGGTGTCCAACGGTGCTGGTGCTTCGATGGCGCAAAATGTCGAATTGGAGTATTTTGTGCTCGAACCAACCGAAGAGGTGATCCGAGAAAATATCGATGCAGCGCTTCAGGTATCCGGCCGGTTGCGATCCGAATTGGCGCTGCATCAACCCCGTTCAACAACGGTCACCGTTTGGGTTTATCCGAACTCATTCGGCTCATTCCGCAAGCTCAAAGAGCGACTCTTTGTCGAGGGATACCTAACAGCCGCCCGCCCATTGCCAGAAGGTATTCGAGTCGGGGCCTCGCCGCAGGGCTCTAACAGTTCGGCTCAATAGTCGAACCGCTTTAGATGGCCCGCTATTTAAGCAATCTCAGTGCTGGAACCTATAGCGAGCTCTTGATGTCTTCAGCCAATTCGGGGGCTGGGATCGCCAGCACGCCACGGCCTTCATCAAGCCTAATATCGACATCTAATTCAATGTCCTCATTGTCGATATTCCAGAACTTGGTGATCAGCTCTTTGGCCATCGGTTCATACGATCGGGCTAGTCTCATCCCGACACTCCGCGCGGGGTCATCCGTAAACCACCATGGTGAAAGCGGGATGTTTGGGTCTGAACCCTTCCAGTCTTCGTCATCCGAACCCATTTTTGCTGCGCTACGCAGTCGATCTGCATCGTCTTGGAAGCCACCGCCGCGGACCGTTCGCGGATAAGCGGCGGTCGGCCAATCAATCGCGTCAATCATCTCAAGGGTGTTCTTTTCGCCAGCCGGATAACCGTCTTTGCGGTAACCATCGATCACCCATTCCCAGGCATTGCCGTGCATATCATACAAACCAAACGCGTTGGGTTTCAAACTGGCGACGTCCGCAGCGCCGACTTCCGCGTTTTCAGCAAACACGGCGAATTCAGGCAGCTTCGAAACGTCATCACCAAACGAGTAGGCGGTGGTGCTACCAGCTCGCGCCGCGTATTCCCATTCCGCTTCGGTCGGCAGACGGTATTGTAAACCTGAGAGACCGCTGAGCCACTTTGTGTATTGTTTCGCCGCATACTGGGTCATCGTTACCGCTGGTTGTTGCGGTCTAGATCCAAGCTTATAAGTGTGGCCTGGATCATACAACGGTGTTGGGACGGTGATCGCATCGACGCGATTGTCTTTGGTAATCGGGCGCACTTTTTGGCTGACCAATTGCTTCAGGATCGGATACATCCCCATAAAGACTTTGTATTCCGCCCAAGTCAGTTCTGTCTTGCCAATCCAAAATGGCGGCACAGAGACTTCACGTTGCGGTCCTTCGTCGGACTGATGACCTGTCTCATCTTCAGGCGATCCCATCATGAATTTGCCAGCGGGTACCGGGATCATGGTGAACTGGATTTCAGTTCCGGGGATTGGCATTGAGTATGGAACCATGAAAGCATCGCCGACTTGGACATAAATGCCCTCAACTGGTTTTTCGCTGACGATTCCCAGATCTTTGTAGTTGATTGGTGATTCTGCAACAGCGCTCGCGGCGATCATCGCTAGCGATAGTGATCCGATCAAGCTGCGAAACTTTGAGCGATTTTTCATTGGTAAAACGGCAATCATTGATTCAATAAATTTCTGTTTATGAAAAGGGGGCTGACCCTCTCCGTTGTTCCAACGGGTCAGACCCCTTTTCGGATAAGGCTTTAAGTTGCGGTCGAAAAGTTGGGCCGATGGACATTATCAACCGCCGGGGAATTGACCAATCCACGGTCAGCTTGTTTGTCAAGGATTAACAAAATTGGCAACAACGTAATTGCTATCCACAGAATTGTGAGTCCATCGGGGAACGAACCGAGCAGAGGTGATTCTACCATGCCAAGTACAAGAGTGAACACAAGAACGCCGCGAAGCAACAAACTGTCCATCCTTATGGCGTTAACGAGATTCATTAACAGAATCACAATTACCAATGCACCACCTGGAAAACCCATGGCCAAAATCGGATGAAGAATCAAGTTATGCGAATGTCCGGACATATCTTCCATAACAACCGCTGTTGACGCAGATCCCCAACCAAATATTGGACGTTCAGCGGATCTAGCAAGCGAATATTTCCAAATGTCTGTTCGACCGGTAACCGTGGTGACTTCCTCGGCCGAACCCGTCTTGGTTACCTTGGCAATTAATTTTTCGGCCACAAAATCGAATCCGATTGTACTTTCCACGATCACAAAACCAATCAATCCAGCGATCATGCAACCGGCGATCGCGAGATAAGTCTCGCGTTTTCGCAAGATGGGTGCCATTACAATTCCACATGCTGCCACGCCTGCAATCACCGGAGTCCGGCTGAGACAGGCAACCAAAACCCCAGCTGCTAAAAGGATCGAGGGAACGGACCACTTCCAATCCAGATAGCCGTCGCCGATCGCAATCATCGTTAACAAAACCATCATCACTGCATACTTACCAAGCATGTTTGGATGGGCAAGTCCGCCGAAGCGTTCGATCGTTACAAACCGATTCATGACTTCTTTGAAAGTTGCCATCTCAGGCGAAACGGCGTAAAGAACAATACTTCCCAAGACGTAAAGAATGATCCCAAACAGGGTCGTCATCACTAAACGTCGCACGCCAAAGCAGGCAAGCATCGACGTAGTCACCAAAACGATCGACAGAAAAGAGACGGCCGCTATGAATGACTTGAACGCGGACATCGCCATCGGGCTAGTCACAAAATGCCAAGCTAATAATGCAAGGATCATCGTCCCGGGCAATGAGGTCAGCAAAGCTCGAACGCGTTGACGATACCACCAGCCCCAACCGCCGATGACCAAGCCGATTGCAACAAATACCAGTTTCAAAAGAATTTGAAACGTCAGCGTAGACTGGGCTCCAGTCTGAATCTCCTTGGCAACGTCAATATTGTTGCCGAATACCATCCCGATGTAACAAAACTGTAAGGCGATCGGAAAGACGAGCAGATCCATGAACGCGAACAGATCGAGCGACTGCTTGGTCTGCTCCACTCTACGTTCTTGCGGGACTGCGGCAGCGCGTGGCGAAGTCGTAAAAGACCGGCTACGTGAATTTGCGAAGGCAGAGCTCATTAGAACAAGTATCACGAACGGGAGAGGCGACGATTACTGCTTCGTCGCACCCGCTCTAGCATACTCACAAGCTGAATTTTTGCCAACGATTACCCTGGCAAAACCAGGACGGTTTCGCCGTCGGTGGGGATTTTCAGGAGGTTGCTACGCAGCTTTGGAAATGCGGACTTGCGTCCGACGCAAAGCAATCTCACGCTCGGCCAGTTCCAGATCGTTGTCGACCATCATTTTGACAAGCGTTTCTAAATCAGTCTTCGGTGTCCAATCCAGTTCGCTTTCGCATTTGCTAGGATCCGCTAGCAACAGATCCACTTCCGCTGGGCGGTAGAATCGCGGGTCAACAATAACAAATTCGTTGGCATCCAAACCAACATGATCGAAGGCCAGTTTTACGAAATCATCGACGCGGCTAGTTATACCGGTTCCGACGACGAAATCTTCGGGCGTATCGCGTTGCAACATCAACCACATCGCTTCGACATAGTCGCCCGCGAATCCCCAATCTCGTTTGGCTTCCAGATTACCCAGACGCAATTCATTTTGCAGGCCGCATTTGATTCGTGCGACTGCATTGGTAATTTTGCGAGTCACAAACTCCAATCCTCGTCGCGGCGATTCGTGATTAAAAAGAATTCCTGAGCAAGCAAACATGCCATAGCTCTCACGGAAATTGATGGTTAAATAATGGCCGTATACTTTGGCTACACCATAGGGGCTGCGCGGGTGCAGCGGCGTGGTTTCGCGCTGCGGTGTTTCATGAACTAAGCCGAACATCTCGCTGCTGCTGGCTTGATAAAATTTGATGTTAGCGTCAACGTTTCGTATCGCTTCTAGCACGCGGGCAGTTCCCAGGCCGGTCACGTCACCGGTCGATAAAACTTGGTCCCAACTGGTTCCGACAAAACTCTGAGCGGCCAAATTGTAGACTTCGCTAGGACGAATTCGTTGAATCAGTTTGTGCAGTGAACTCTGGTCCGTCAAATCGCAGGAGTGAAGGTGAAGCTTTTCTTCAATATGACTGATTCGTTCAAAGCTTGGCGTGCTGGAACGGCGAAAAGTTCCATGAACTTCATAACCCTTGTCGAGCAGCAGTTCAGCTAAATACGAGCCATCCTGGCCTGTAATTCCGGTGATTAATGCGGTCGCATCCATTCCAATAGCACTCCGAAGAAAACATTAGTTATTTTGACCAGCCCACCGGCAACGGTATCTCGACCGCCCCGAATTGCTGTGTGTCCGTTTCGTAGCAAATCAGTCGTCAAGCTCGCTAGAGCAATCGATCGATTGTGCCAAAATTGCATTGCGATAATCACAACGTTTACGCCGCTCGCAACTGACCAGCTTGGTTAGCGGACAACGTTAAATCATGATCGACCATCATGCGAAGCAACTCGTCTATCGGCGTCTGGGGCCGCCAATTCAAATCGTTTGCGGCCGCACTGGCGTCTGCGTAAAGCGCGTTGGTTTCTTTTGAATGCGCAAAGCGTTGATCGATTGAAACATAGTTGTTCCAATCCAAACCAACGTGCTCAAAGGCAATATCAAGCAGACGTCGAATGCTGGTCAATTGTCCCGTCCCAATGACATAGTCTTTCGGATGATTCGATTGCAGCATTCGCCACATGCAGTCAACAAAATCGCCTGCATAACCCCAGTCGCGTTGTGCATCCAAGCAACCCAGCATTAACGAGTCTTGTTGGCCGTTCGCAATTGCCGCTGTCGCCGCAGAAATTTTCCGTGTCACGAATGTCGTCGGCCTGCGTGGCGATTCATGATTAAACAGAATGCCGCTGCACGCAAAAAGGTTGTATCGTTGGCGGTAGGCTGCGATCATCCCATGAGATGCAGCTTTAGTAACGCCATAGGGTGAATTGGGTGCCAACGCGGTTTGTTCATTTTGCGGACCAACTGTTGGGCGACCAAAAATCTCGCTCGAACACGCGTAAAACATCTTCGTCGTCGGATTGCAATTGCGGATCGCTTCTAAAATGTGCAGCGTTACATCGACGTTCGCCGCAACTGTTCCGATCGGGTCATTCCAACTATCTGGAACAAAGCTCACGCCAGCCAAATGATAGATCTCATCAGGTTGATAATCTGCGACCAAATCGTTCCACGATGATTGGTCAAGCAACGATGTCTTGCGAAGCTCTATAGCTGGAGCATTCAAAAAATATTCGAGCGAGGGGATGTTTTTCGACGCTCCTGATTCGGATCGGATAAGCCCGATGACTCGATAATTTAGACTGCGCAGAAAGGAAGCTAGGTAATAGCCGTCCTGGCCAGTGATGCCGGTCAATAGTGCGGTTTTTTTCATTCAAACATCATTCGTCAAGCGAACTGTCTATTATTCGATTCGCAATTGCATCTCAATGGTTTCACCGTTTGGCTTATCGCTGATTTTAAACACCTTCGTCAAGATGGATTGAGTTTGCGATTGAGCAAGGTGTGCTTGAAAAGAATAGACATCATTTGTGTCAGGTTCAGGCTTTAAAGCCTTATCGCACACTTCGGTTGTGGCACCGCGGAGCAGTGCCAAAAGAAAATAGCCTAATAATCTGCAGCCAAAAATCATTCCGGCGGGCGAACACCGAGCTTGACTTTTAATGCAATGGTTTCGCCGTCGCGGATCACTTTGAACGGTATCGGGCTGCCGCTATCCGTTTCGCCGATTGTACGAATCAACTCATCAGCGTCTTGAATCTGTACGCCATTGAACTCGACAATACGATCGCCAATTCGAATGCCTGCTCGAAGAGCCGGAGAGTTATTATTCCCGGCGAATCGCAATACCAAAGCACCAGTTCTCGGTAATTCGTCGCTATCTGATTCGATATTCAATGTTGCATTTGGAGTCACAAGACTTTTGTCAGCAACCATCTGGAGCTCGACCCCCAACCAACCGCGATTGACCTCGCCATATTTTAAAATCTGTTCATAGCATCGACGCACTACTCGACTGGGAATTGAGAACGAGACGCCACGGTAATCCTCACCCAGAATGGCAGTGTTAATTCCAACCAGCGAGCCGCTTGCATCCACCAATGGACCACCGCTGTTGCCTGGGTTGACGGCCACGTCGCTTTGCAGCAAATCACCATATCGAGGTGTCAGTACTTTCCCATCACCGTAACGCGTTCCACTTAGATCGACCCGATGTTTGCTGCTGATGATGCCGAAAGTGATCGAACCGCTAAGTCCAAACGGACTGCCCACTGCCCATACGGGTGTACCGACGGTCAGTTGCTCACTGTCGCCCCATTCGATGGGAATTAAGTCGTTTGCATCGACCTTTAGAACGGCCAAATCGGTCGCGCGGTCCGAACCAATCAAGGTCGCACGCAGTCGTCGTCGATCGCCCAAATAGACCTCGATTAGGTCTGCATTTTCAACCACATGATAGTTGGTTAAAAGAAAGCCCGACGCATCGACAACTACGCCACTGCCCTGCCCTAGGACAAATTGGCGATCCAACTTACTGGATTCACTGACCTGATCATTCGACAGGGTCCAGCCAGCGTTTTTCTGGCGGACGTCGATGTGCACAACGGAAGGGGTTACTCGTTGGCTGACCATCGCAGAGACTTCGCTCAGTCCATTCAGACTGATATTTTTCAGCCGCTCGCCAGCGGCTTCATGTTCGGCGCGCAACTGGCCTCGATACCAAGAGTATCGCGATGTTTCGAGCAACGGAGGAAGAAAGAACCGTACCGCTGTTAACAGGATTAAAACAATGGTCAGCGAAGCTAGCGTGGAACCCACTGCGTTTTTCCAGGTCGATCCCGATGATAGATTTTTTGAGCCTGGAGCAGCTTCGACAGGCTTTGTCGGGAGATCAAGGACCGGGCCCTCGGATGGCAAGTTTAGCGTGTCAAAATGGAAATGTTGCTGGTTAGTAGTCGATGCGATGGATGCACAATAAGCCGGGTCGTTCGAGTCATTTTCCATGAAGCGTTTCCCTAAAAAACCAAGTCGCTCCCAATGCAATTTTGCGAAGCTGTCGTCGATGTTACAATTGTAGGCCGTAGACCAGACGAGAAGCAAACGATTTCTCAATCAAATCTTCCCTCTTCCCCCGATGCATGATGACCGCCATGAGTACGACCGAATATGAATTGCCTCAGCTTGACTCACTACAACGTTCAATTCGCGATGAATTGAGCAAGATAACGCTGATCGATCCACATTCGCATATCAATCCGCACTCACCTAGTAGTTCCAATTTGGTCGATTTGCTGGGATACCATTATTACACGGAATTGGCTCATTCGGCTGGCATGCCCCGCGAGTCAATCGAAGATCCAAACATCGACGCGAAAACAAAAGTTGGTCGGCTAATCGAAAACCTGGGAGCTATCGACAACACAGTACAATGGACTTGGATGTTACATCTGGCTCAGGAACTCTACGACTGGCCCTCTGATTGTATCGATCAAAGCAATTGGGAGGGTCTGTACGATCGAGTCGTGCAATGTGGGCTTCGCGAAAGCTGGACTGATGAAGTTCTGCAACGATCGGCCGTTGAGAGTATTTTTCTGACCAACGATTTCGATGATCCGCTCGCCGGTTTTGACACGCATCGATACATTCCCTGCTTGCGAACTGACGATTTAGTTTTCAATTTATCGCAACCAGCGGTCAGGCAACGTTTGGAAGCGGCGTCAAACATAACAGTCAACACACTTGAAAAATTTGACGAAGCACTTCAATTTCTCTTCGCGCATTTTTGTGCCAACAACGCCAAGGCATGTGCAATCTCGCTACCTCCAGATTTCGCCCCAATCCAGGTCGATGCGGTTTCGGCGGCAGCGGCGCTCCAGCATGTGCTGGTTGAAGGCAGCGACAGCGACCCGGCTCATGTTCGGTTGCTTGCGTATTGGACATTTTGGAGAATCACAGAATTGTGCCGCGAGCACAAGTTGCCATTTGATCTAATGATTGGTGTCATCCGAAAGGTCTACCCGACGGGAGTATTTCAAGGGCAAGACTTGTACGACTCGCGAGTGTCGATGATCCAATATGCAAATCTTTTTCGCAGCTTCCCAAGCGTGACTTTTCCGGTCTCAGTGTTAGCTTCGGTCACCAATCAAGAGTTAGTAGACTACGCTTGGATTTTTCCAAATGTGGTGATGAACGGTCATTGGTGGTACAGCAACACACCAGCCTTTATTGACCGCGATTTGCGGAATCGTTTGGAAGCGGTCCCGAAGACGAAGCAAATCGGTTATTACAGCGACGCTTACAAGATAGAATTCATTTTGCCGAAGTTCTCGATGTATCGACAAATTTTGGCAAACGTTTTGGCAGAAGACTTTGTGATCAAACGACGTTGGACCGAAGAAAGAGCGATTGCCCTGGGTTACGATTTACTTCGCGGAAATGTTGAACGCATATTTGGCAATCACCAGCAATTAGATTAATCAGACTCTTCACGAATCTGAAATCGTCGCCGGTTGTGTCCGGGATAATTCAAGTCTTATTGCGGCGATGATTGCCGAACTAAGCTGATCATTCGAACGTCGCCAATTGCTTTGTTGGCCAAGCTTTTTGCCGTCAATGTAAGTTTGTACTTATCGGCTTTTTCAATCGTCAGCATACCGATTGGCTGCCAGCGAAAGTTTTGGAAATGCCCGGTCTCAATCATTGCAAATTCAATTTTCATTGATTTTGAAGACGGTTCCAACGAAGCAGTCTCATTGTGATTGTCGGCATCGATACCAGCCCGCAATTCGACCACACTACCCCCTTGACCCGCTCCGCATCCAGCAAGCACCGCAACTGCAAATTGTCCCGGTTGATTGACCTGGAATTCCCAACTGACCGTGTCTTTTGGATTGGCCCAATAGCCGATCGTGTTTTTGAAGGGTTGCGGCTCGAAACGCAAGAGCTCACCTGATGTAATGCCATTTTGAGCGCGTAGGACAATAGTCCCATCCGCTTGTTGATAAGTGGCCGAAGACTGTGTAATGCCAATCGGGCGATCGTTTAAGACCAGCTTAATATCGACTTCGTGATTGCGATCTTCAATGGGTTGGGTGTTCTTCCATCGCAGCTTCCAGATTTTCGGATCGGGAGTAATCGTCAATTCACACGACTCATTGTCCAGCGTCGCGGCCATCGATTGGATTGCCGCCATCATCCGCGGTATCTGGACTTCCCCAGTTCCACCAACGTTGAAACCGTGCAATGTCACGGTGAATCGGTCGATCGCGACTGTCCAGTCCTTATTTTTGGCTAGCCAAGCAGAGATCCACTGATGCGACGAGTCTTCCGGAACGCCAAATAGATTAAGTAGTTCCGGCGGTAAGGTTGGAGCGGCGCTAGGCCCGAGGACCTCGTTGGGAGCCGCCGACGGTTCTTGGCCGTACACACTCACGGAGCAGACCATTGTTGCCCAACAGCATGAAGCCGCGAGCAACCTTTTTTTGAAACTCATTACGTTGCCGATTCGAGTACCAAGAAAACGATTCGGCGACGAGTTGAGCATTTTTAACTTCCAAATTCGGGTCGGCGACGACCCAATTGTTCCTGAAGACGTTGAACGATGCTGGTGTGCATCTGGCTGACGCGGCTTTCGCTGAGGTCGAGTGTTTGCCCGATCTCTTTCATCGTCAGTTCTTCGTAATAATACAGGATTATAATCAATCGTTCGTTGCGGTTGAGGCCCTTAGTGACCAAACGCATCAAATCGCCCTTCTGGATTCGGCGAGTTGGATCTTCGCCCTTCTTGTCTTCCAGAATATCGATTTCGCGAACATCCTTGTAGCTGTCCGTTTCGTACCACTTCTTATTCAGCGATACCAAACCGACAGCCGCCGCTTCGCTTTTCATCTTTTCAAGTTCTGGCAGCGGCAGCTCCATGTGTTCGGAAAGCTCGCCATCCGTCGGATAACGTCCGTAACGTTTTTCCAACGTCTTGATCGCTTCGGACAGTTTACTAGCCTTGCTGCGAACCAATCGGGGGACCCAGTCCATAGTCCGCAGTTCGTCGAGCATTGCGCCGCGAATTCGCGGCACACAATAAGTTTCGAATTTGACTCCGCGCGTCATATCATACGCGTCGATCGCATCCATCAACCCGAATACACCGGCGCTGATCAGATCGTCGACGTCGACGCCATCTGGCAATCTTGAACGCAAACGCTCCGCGTTGTAGCGGACCAAATGCGTAAATGTTTCGATTAAGGTGTTGCGAAGTGTCTGGTTGGTCTGATCCGCTTTGTAGCGAACCCAAACATCCTGAATATCAACTTTTGACGCGATCGTCGTTGCCATCCAAACCTCCATGTTTCCCTGGCAAAGGTGCAGCCGAAAGGCCACACTCTAGCTCCTGGCGACCGGCGGGACTGTAACGAAACAATTTTCGCCAGTCCATGCCAATCATTACAAATATGTATTACCTCTCGCTCTAGAAAGTCATCCTGACTTTCCAGAAACTCAATCTCAGTTCGTCGATCAAACGCGTTTTTGGGCTACTGGTTCCTCAGTCGCCGAACGCATTTTCGCAACCGCTCGACGGAAATTGCTTTCCACCGACTGCCTGATCAAACCATCCGCAATGGCACCAACCACGAATCCAATCGCTACGAAAACTACTGTCAAAACCAACGTTTGACTGATCGCTTCGGGCGATGTTTGTCCGTCCAGTACATTCCGCAAAATGCTTACAAGTAATGCAATCGCACCCAAACAAGCGGCGTACCCTCGGGCCATAGCTAACTCCTAATCAAACTCTCCGCACTGGAGCTCAAACGGCATGCCGAACTTTCGGAGCATCAAAATTGCTTCAATGAGGCTTCGGAAATTCCCAGCTCGCTCGCCTTAATGATATCGGCCGATGCCGCGCTAGAACTTGAATTAAGCATGAGATTTTCTCGAGAATATCGACTTGATAGTCAAACCAAGTTCGCTAGTTCGCCCAGGCTTACCACCTTGTGGTCGGCAATCAAATTCAGATTTGCAAAACTTTTTGGCGAAATCTCGAAGCTTGGCAATCGCCGTAACCTAACTTTGGTTGTTCCAAACGAACCAGATGGGTGCTGTGAATTGGCGCAAGCACGAGCAATTTGGTTCAATCGATTAACCCGAGATTTAATTTGATGAGTTCAATGCCTCGTCCAACCCAGACTTCGGTTCCTGCAAAAGAGACCGCTCCAAAGCCCACAAGCTCAAGTTTTGCTGGTCTAAGTTCAAACGATTTAGAGTCGCACCTAGAGGTGTTTCGCTATGGCTCGTTTGATTTGACCGATGCAATTCGCCCGTCGTTCGACTTGAAGGTCGTCCCTCGGCAAGGCTTCCGTCATGAAAACTATTCCGACGACCAATCCCGTTCCAGTATTCCGGTTGTGATGGCTGCCGCTACCCGTGAGCAACTATTTGACCTTTTGATGGACATGCTTGACCCGTTGGGCGACGTGGTGGATGTGGTCATTGAATCCAGTCATGATGGCAACGGCGACCATCAAGATATGATTCGCGAACATATCGATACACCAGTGCTGAAAAGCATCCTTTTCGATTTTGAAGACTTGCTTCTTAACGACGGATGCACCGGCATTGCGGTGATGAACACTAGAAAGCGGCAGGAAGTTCAGTTCGACGAACACAAGCTAATTGTTGCTTACGGTTCTCCATTAGAGTCGTTTGAGCGAATCTTAATTCAAAACGATGTCTACCCAGACGAGAAAATTCGATTCTTGACGGAAGCCGAACACGTACACAGCAGTTCTGACACTTTCGCACATGAATTCAAAAAGCTGCAGATGCGACTTGGCATCGACGATTAAGCAACGTCCCGCTATTAAAAACGCCTTCGCTTCGCGAAAGAATGCAGAGCCAGTACTTTCGCGGAACGGGGTGCCAAGCTTAATTATCGCTCAATGCGAAATCACGCGACGCAAATTCGGCGACCGCTTCGTGCAACCAAAATAATGCATCCTGCCAGTCATTCTGGACAGCCAACTAGTTGGCTCCAACTCAGCCTCAAAGCCTCGAGAGCTGTTGAATGGCAGATACCGTGATAACCGAACGACTTCTTTCGTCTTGCTATTTTGGCAAATAACTTGGCTTTCTCCGTGAGTGTCGCAATCGCGACCTAAGCTTTCGCAATTGAAATTCCTTCAACTGTAAAAGCTTACGCCAACGGAAAATTCTATGCTTCCAAACGACAAACGCGAGTCGCATCGCTGCCGATGGATGACGTTTTGGACGCTCGCTGTCGTTTTGCTCGCACCAGTCCCATGTGTCTCTGGAGATGACGTTTTGAACGGATATGGCGTTTCTATCGCAGGCGCTGAATTCGGTACCGAAAAAGCTACGTTTAGCAACGCAAACCCGGGTGTCTTTCAAACCGACTATATCTATCCCGATGAAGCGACCATCGGGCAACTTGCCAATCGCGGTATACGGCTGATGAGAGTCCCGTTTCGATGGGAACGTCTGCAACCCACTTTAGCCGGTCCGTTGGATCGAGGCGAATTGCTGCGACTTCAAAAGACAATCGATACCATTGGTAACCACGGTTGTCTCGCCATTCTCGATCTTCATAACTACGGTCGCTATTGCCTAGCAACTCGAAACGGCAAAAAAGAATTGATCATCGATCAAGTTATCGAAGGCATTCGACCTGTTACGGCTGATCATCTCGCCGACCTGTGGCAGCGGCTAGCAAAAACTTTCGCTGACCAAAATTTTGTCGCCGCATACGGTTTGATGAACGAACCGCACGACATGGGCAATTCTGACTGGAAATCAATTTCGCAAAAGGCCGTGACCGCTATTCGCAGTGTTGACGTTAACAAAATGATTTTAATCGCCGGCGACGATTGGTCGTCAGCGGAGCGGTTCGCCATTTCCAACGGCTCAGTCGCTTGGATCGCCGATCCAACGGGAAACTTTGCTTACGAAGCACACTGCTACCTCGACAGCGACGCGAGTGGAAAATACCGGCTCAGTTTCGCAAACGAGTTTCGGCTCGACCAAAAAATTGCGAACCGAGCGGAACAACGACTCGCACCATTTGTCAGTTGGTGCACTAAAAATAGAGTTCGTGGTTTCGTCGGTGAGTTTGGTGTTCCAGCCAACGACCCCGATTGGAATCGATTGCTTGACGCGATGCTGCAAACCATGCAGCGATCAAATCTTTCGGGAACCGCATGGGCCGCTGGACCGTGGTGGAATGACTATTCACTTTCACTGGAGCCTTCTAATGCGAGTTCCAAAGACAGTCTTTCGTTACAGCTCCTTCGCCAATTTTCAACTTACAAATAATTTATCGACCTCGGCGATTTCATAGATACATCCATGTTTGCAAACAATAATCCTACAGTGCGACGTGTGTCGATATGTGCTGCCGTGATAGCCACCATAATCTATATGAGCTATCGCGTCATTTTTACTTTAAATGTATCAAGCGCTTATGCCTGTGTGGCTTCGATATCTCTTTTCGTCGCGGAGCTGTACGGTTGTTTTTTGATGTTCTTGTATTTCTTGCAAATCTGGGAAATAGTAGAACCCGAACCCGTTCCACCCTTGGAAAATCGCACTGTCGACGTCTACATTCCGACATACAACGAAGATGCGGAGCTTCTGCGTGGCACTATCTCAGCCGCGGTCGCTTTGGAGTATCCGCATAAGACCTATGTCCTCGACGATGGAAATCGTCCAGCGATCGCTGAACTGGCGCGAGAATTAGGTGCCAAATACATCAAACGCCCAACCAACCTCCATGCCAAGGCGGGAAATTTAAATCATGCGATGGAGATTACCGACGGCGAATTCGTTGTCATCTTCGATGCTGATCACGTTTCGCGACGTGACTTTATCACTCGCCTACTTGGATATTTCGAAGACGAAAAGCTTGGCTTTATACAAACGCCGCACTCGTTTTATAATTTCGATAATTTTCACGGCGTATTGAATTACGAAAAACAGACCTACTGGGAAGAAGGCGAGCTGTTCTACAACGTAATTCAGCCTGGGAAAAATTATTGGAACGCTGTTTCCTTCTGCGGTAGCGCAGCAATGTTTCGCCGCGAAGCTTTGGTTGACGTCGGACTAGTCGCCACTGAAACCATCACTGAAGATATGCACACAGGGTTGCGAATGCACGCCAAAGGGTGGCGATCGCTGTTTGTTAACGAACGTTTGGTCAGCGGGCAAGCAGCAACCGACGTGACGACCTTCAATACACAACGTCTAAGATGGGGTGAAGGCAACCTGGGGATTTTCGCGTTCGACAATCCGTTGACGATGCCTGGACTAACCATTGGCCAGCGGCTGTGTTATCTCGGGTCTATGCTTTCTTGGACGACGGGAATTCAAAAATTACAACTGTACATTGCACCGATGTTGATGCTGTTGACTGGCGTTGCTCCGGTCGCTGAATTGAGTTGGACGTTGGGACTCATTACGATCTTTTACATGATGTCGATTTGGACTGCTGTAACAATCACTAGTAATGGTCACGGCAATCTAATGGGAACGGAATTGACGCACATGGCGTCGTTTTGGACTCAGATCCAATCGTGCTATCGTGCTGTATTTAAGCGTCGCAAAACAAAGTTTGTCGTAACTAGTAAACGTGGACGCCAGACCAATAGTATCCGTCGTTTTATCGCGCCACAATGCCTTTATATTGCCGGCAGCGCGCTGGCGATTGCGTGGGCCTCAACCAGATATCTCATCGGGCTTTCCAACGATCTTCCAGGTCTTTTGGTCGGTTCGTTGTTGTTGCTGATTCAGTGCTGGTTTGCGTGGCAGGTCGTGCGTCGGGCACTGCGCGAGAAAGACGAAGACTCTGAAGCTTGGCGGCATCCCTGTGCTATTCACATCGAGTATTCTTACCGCGATGAAGAAGGCACAACCCAATTTGGTCATGGCGTAAGTTGTGATTTGAACGAACAAGGCATAGGTTTTCATGGGTTTCAAAATATCCCAGTGACTGAAGAATTAACGGTCATGATTTCGGCGATGGGTTTGAAGACGACAACTCAAGTCAAGTTGATCCACAAAACGCAATCTCTAAATTCAAATTCGAGGCGGGATGGCAATGCTGCGAGTTGGCGATATGGCTGCAAATTTGTTGACCCTTCAACGTCAACGATGGCGATTGTTTGGCGAATTTGCTCGGACTACGCAACGGCCCGACTGTACGAAAAATTTGAGGCTAAAAAAGGCAAGATTCGTCCCAATTCAATTGAGGGAGCTTTGTCTGGAAGCTCTTTTGGTGAGGTCCGAGTCAATCTACCGCTGGCTATTTCGGTCGAAGGAAAAACTACTTTAAAATGCGTTACGGAAGGTCTTTCGGCAACCGGATGTGCCTTGCTAACTAAAGACGATTTAAAGTTCGACGAAGTAGTGCAGATTTCGCTTTCCTCGCCGCTTGGCGAAATTCGAGGTGAAGCAACACTGCGAAAAATTCAGCCAGTGATTTTGGGTTGCACATCGCTTCAATTTGCTGAGTTGGAGTTTCTAAAATTCCAAGGTGAAAGCCGCAGTCTATTACTGTCAATCTGTCACGGTAGTAAAGATGAGTGCCTTGCGAATGTGGTCACATTGCGGCCGCCAGAGCGCAAACTGCCAAACTTGAGGCCTGCGATGCTTACTGGAACAACTTCGATGGTTGCTTGCGTCATCGCAATTTGTTTTATGCTTTGCTGGAATCGGGATGATTGGTTAATCCTTTCGTCCAAGCACTCGACAGTTGTGTCAAAACAAACTCATCTTCGCCTATCGCAACTGGTGAACAACGTAATTGATGATCCGCTGTCCGACGAATCGCGAATCATGAAACTGCGAGAGATCCTTTACAATCTTGATGATCACGCCAATCTAAAGAAATTGGACACGATGATCATGCAACGCGATTTGAATTCATTCTCTGCGAAACTTTGTAGGGCACAGACGCTTGATAGTGCAAAGCGATTCGATGATTCCCGACCGATCTACGAAAATTTATTGCTGCAAACGCAAGATGCTTCTGACGCAAATGAACTACAGGATTTGTACCTATCGGCGGCAAGGAATTTTGCAAATCGAAATGATGCAAAAAACTCAGTCGCAATGTTTCGGAAGCTCTCGCCGGAAACAATTGCGAAACGTTCAAAGATTCGACGTGAATTCGCAGGAATGTTGACAGCCGATTGTCAAACTGAAGAAGCGATAGCGATCATGAATAAGATCGAAGAAAAAACAATTGATGATCGAATGTTCTTGGCTCAAGTTTTTGCTGCTGATAAAAAATTTAGTGACGCGCGTCTGCAATGCGAAAATATCCTGAGAGAATATCCAAACCATTTTGAGGCAATGCATTTGGAAGTTGATTGCGCTTTTGCTCAGGAAGATTTCCACGCAGGGCAGAAAACGCTTCTGAAGTTAATTGCAATGGATAACAACGATGACGTGGCTCGTGAGAAACTTGCTTTTTCGTACTTGTGGACAGGCGACGGCCAGCAAGCGATCGATATGCTAGAGCAACATTTATCCATTTCGCCAGAACGTCTAGATTTTCAACGTGCCTTTATTCAATCAACCTTGCTTGTTGAGAAACTCAGTGACTCGCAACGCCAAACTCTATTGTCACTTGTAGAAAAGAAATCAATTAATGAAAGCGACGTGGAAGACTCGCGATTGCTTGTCAGCTCGATGGCCAAATTTGGCATGTCCGATCGTCTTTTGCCGTTGCTGAAGGAAAATGTACAACGGGATCCTGACAATATGCAACTTCGTTTGCAGCTTGTTGATTTGTTGGAATCGATGCAAGAATACGAATTGGCCGAGCCACACTTGCGAATACTCATGACTAAGACATCCCAGCCTATGCAAGCGCCTACTGGAAGATTGGTCTCCGAAGCCGTCAAGTGAGCCCGCGACAGTAATCGACCGTTGGCAATGAACTAGGTGAGCGGTCTGTTTAAGCCTCGATTGAAGCGGTATCGATACCAAACGATACCGCGATGCAGTCTGGTCGCATTATTCCTGAGGTTTTCGACCGGCCGCTTTCAAGTTCGACAATTGTAACCATTGCAGGTGCGAAGAGGGCCGGATCGATCTTATAAAAGTCGTGACCGCTGCTGGCAAAAATATCGGCAAATGGCCGTCCCCATTGCTTAGCCGTACAGCTTGGGATTTTCTCTGCAAGATCAAGGAGGCCAGCCCCTGAGCTAACCCAGAGCACGACTTGGCCACCATAGAGTATCGCATCGTTGGTCCGTCCGAGGCTGGCCATAAAGTTCTTACCAGGCGGTGGCATCGGAGCAAATCCAACTGCCGATTGAACGTAAGATAGATCACCGCCCAACTCGTGTAATTGGTGGAGCGTTGTTTCGACGCTGCGAGCGACGACCTGAATCAATCCGCTTATCGAGCTAGTTGGCGCGACGCAGATTGCAAGTTCATTCGGATGGACACTGCACTCCAGTGCAATTTGACATGCAACTGAGTCATCCGGTAGAGTCTCGCTTTCGATGACTCCAACAGCAAACTTGCCAGCATCTTTGGCTGCGATGTTGACCAGCATTTTTTCCTTCCCGCGTTTAGTTCTCATCGGGCCAGACCCCATCCCAAAGTAGCTTTCAGTCTTGATTGGCCAGCCCGCGTATTGAGCAGCTAGACAGCCTCTGACGGGATCATCCGTTTGAACTTGAATGATTGGCATCGGACCGAGCAATGGGTTGCTCGCAGCAATTGAAACCTCTGCTAAATCGGCCATACAGATTTTCGCTAAGGCTAAACCAGCCGCGAGCGATCCGACTGTTTTGATCCCGAAGTCATAGATGGTCGCCCCGCTTTCGGTAACGTGCTTGGCGATTCGCAAACGGGCCAGTTCATCATGTAGACCTTGAAGCATTTGCATGGTTCGGTCATTTAACGAATCCGTCCAAACAATTGGCTTTAGTATCTGCAATTCAGCCATGTTACTTAAATTCTTCGGTATCAGGTTGGTCGTTCAGTTTGGAACGCTCAGCAAAGTGTGGATGCTTGTCGGCATGGGGTACGTTTGCGACAGCTAAATACAACCTTTCAAGCACGCGCATCTGTTGAACTTCGTCGTCAGATTGGTCGTCGTATCCGAGTAAGTGCAGCGTTCCATGAATGGCATATAGCAGTAGTTCGGATGTCGCATCCCATGGCAACTCGGCGGCCACGGCGTCAGCGGTTTGACGACTGATCAACAGTTGGCCTTCGAGAAGATCCGAGTCTTCAGAGAGAAGAAACGAAATCACATCGGTTGGCCAATCATGTTGCAGATATTCGTTGTTGTACGTTTGTATTCCAGGATCATCGAGAATCGCAACGCTAATTTCTGCATTCAAAAACTCATGCTCACTAAGGATATGTTCGATCGTTGACTTGACGCGTTCGCACTCTTCGTCAAGCATCGGACGATAAGTCTGGTGATCGGAAACTTCGACTTTGATTGGCATGAGATCACGCGGAATGGATTGCTCGGTTGTCAACTGCCAGAGCTGCTTCGTGCATCGTCTCAGCCAATGTCGGATGAGCGTGGCAAGTTCGAGCAATGTCTTCGCTGCTGGCACCAAATTCGATCGCCACCGCGGCTTCGGCGATTAAGTCCCCTGCTCTAGCGCCGATAATATGAACGCCAAGCACTCTATCGGTAATTTCATGCGCGAGAATTTTCACGCGACCATCGGTGTCACCAAGCGTTCGAGCGCGACCATTGGCGCCATAAGCGGAAACACCTTTGCGATAAGGAATTTTGGCTTCGATAAGTTGCTCTTCGGTTTTACCTACGGAAGCTATTTCTGGATGGGTGTAAACAATGGCCGGAATACAATCGTAGTTCACGTGAGCAGCAATCCCGGCAATTTTTTCGACGCAAACAATCCCCTCTTCCATTGCCTTATGCGCCAGCATCGCACCGCCGATCAAATCACCGATCGCGTACAATCCTTTGACACCAGTTTGGTAGTCGTGATTGACGGTAACGAAGCCGCGTTTGTCCGTCTCTAAGCCAACTGTTTCAAGTCCGATATCGTTACTGTTTGGAACTCTACCAGCCGACAATAAAACCTTGCTGCATTCGATGGGTTCTTTGCCCTTGCACTGGACGACGCATTTGTCACCTTCAATCTTGGCGCTTTCAACCCAGCTTCCAAACTCAAATTTTAGTCCTTGCTTAGTGAAGACGCGTTGCGCAAGTTTGGCAATTTCCTGGTCCAAGGTCGGCAACATTCGATCCATCGCTTCCAGAACAGTTACCTTCGATCCCAAGCGACACCAAACGCTTCCCAGCTCCAGCCCGATATAGCCGCCGCCAATCACGACGAGATGTTCTGGAACCGCATCGAAGCTGAGCGCCATCGTGCTGTTTCCGATGTGGACGCCGTCTTCTTGAATCCCCTTCATACTTGATGGTCGAGAACCTGTTGCTAGGATCACATGTTTGCCGCGCAACAAAATAGGTTCACTGGACTCCGATTCAACCAAGATCGAATCGACATCACGTAGCTTGCCTTTACCGTTGTAAGCCGTGACTTTATTTTTTTTGAACAGCAGGCCGATCCCTGAGGTGAGCGTTTGAACAATCTTGTTTTTTCGCTGCATCAACTTGGCAACGTCAAGCTGGACATTCGACAGGCCGATTCCATGTTCATCCAACCCGTGGCTGGCCTGTTCGTACAAGTGGCTTGATTCCAAAAGAGCTTTGCTCGGGATGCATCCGACTCGCAGGCAGACACCACCGAAGACCGGGTTTTCATCGACGCAAGCTACCTTCATTCCCAATTGAGCCGCTCGGATTGCGGCAACATAACCGCCAGGACCGCCGCCCAAAACCACCACATCGTATTCAATAGTCTTCATAATTTAATTGTTGTTTGATTTGTGCATCCGTTACCAACGTTGCAAGAGCGACGTTTTTGATTGTCTTTTCCAACAAGATAACGCTTTCCGACGGCATTCCAAAGGGCAGCTACCGAAACTTCTGGCACGGTGGAAAATAAATCGACTTGCAACTACGATCTAGCGGATGGCTCGGGATGAATTCGACACAAAATTTTCTCGATTTTGAAGTTGTTTTGTGCTTAATTTTTTACCAAAAATCATGAATTCGGTTTTTCGATCGGTATGCATCCCGCTGGTCATTCTCGTCGCACTGCAATGCGTTGAGGAACACAGAGCAGCCGGAGAAATCTTTCTAGACCCAGCCTTAGAGGCAGCCGTCCGCAAGGAAGTTTTTGCCAAGCGGAACTCTTCCGAGCCGCTGACCGTTGAAGACGTTCAGCGAATCTCGCGGGTAGTTACCAGCCAAAGCGAAATCAAATCACTTGAAGGAATTCAGTTTTGTCGGGCTATCAAACGAATCGAATTGCCAAAAAGCAAAATAACTGACCTGCTTCCAATTGCCGACCTTACCAGCTTGCAGTACCTCGACGTTTCCGAAAATCAAATCGAATCGGTCGAACCGCTTCGACGACTGGTCAAGCTGCAATACTTGAACTTGAGCAAGAACAACATTCGAAACGTCGAACCCATCGCAAGCTTAAATCAAATGCGAGCCCTGTATTTGGATTCGAACTTGCTTGAGAGTCTTGAGCCGCTAGCGAATCTGCGAAAAATTAACACGCTCTTTGCGGGCAACAATCAAGTGAAAAACTTTGACTCGATCGGAAACTTGCACTGGTTGAATACACTCGACCTTCAACATTCGGGACTAAAGAATCTCCATTTTTTACAGCCGCTAACCGAACTAAGAAACCTAAATCTTAGCGACAATGCGATCGATGATTTGGACGTCCTCGTGGCGATGTGCAGAGCCGATTCGGAGCATCATCGCCGTTTTGCACCATATTTGAATTTGTATATACAGAAAAATCCATTGATGGTTGCCACTTCGGATTTGCAAATCGAAATGCTAGAATCGTTCGGCGTCCGAGTTGCGATCGACAAATAAAAGAGCGATCGTAACGCCTGGAGCAGGACAAATTTCATAATCAAACGAATCAATAAATTAGATGCCCGAAATCTCACAAGAAGATCTGTTAACACGTTTGCGATGGCGATACGCCGTTAAGCAATTTGATGCGACTCGAAAAATCAGCCAAGATGACTGGCTAACTTTGCAGACCGCGATTCAGCTCTCGCCTAGCAGTTTTGGGTTGCAGCCATGGCAATTTATCGTTGTGACCAACGCAAAAATTAAAGCTGAGCTGGCCAGGCTGTCGTGGGGCCAGCCTCAGCCGCGAGACTGCTCGCACATGGTAGCTATGGCAGCGCGAGAGAGCATCGAAGACGATTATATCGATCGGTTTATGAACAAAGTGGCCGCAGATCGAAAGATCGATGTGGCCGCAATGAATGGTTATCGGAACGTAATTTCTGGTTTTGTTTCAAAGATGGAACGTGAAACAATGTTCGCTTGGACAACGCGGCAAGTCTACATTGCCCTTGGCCAGTTGATGACGGCTGCGGCCATGGTCGACATCGATGCCTGTCCGATGGAAGGTATTGACGCGGCGGGTTACGACAAATTGCTGGGACTGGAGGGGACGGGGTATCGGACTGTCGTTGGGTGTGCGGTCGGCTATCGGTCGGTCGCTGACTCCAATGCTAAATCAGCAAAGGTCCGCTTCGAAGCGGATGAGATTTTTCGCAATATTGACTGAATTGCGCTGCGAAATTTCAAAGCAGTTGATGCAAGATTTTGACGACATGGATTGTTTCGCATGAAGACGAAGAATCATTTTCCTTGGTATGCACCTCGCTTTTGGCACGGGATGCCGTCTGTCGTATGGTGGCCACTGCTGCAGCGACATGGGTGGAGCGTAGATTGGACGCGGATGCATTTCGCGACCTCTGTTAGCTTGTCAACGCCACTGAGCGACGCCCTTGCGTTAGCTCAGCAAACATTGTTCGCCGCTGCAATCGATAAAACCGAACTGGTCAGTCCACCAATTTTTGTGCTTGGCCACTGGCGAAGCGGGACGACGTTGCTCCATGAATTGTTGCAGCTCGATTCACGTTTTGCATCGCCGAATACTTATCAGTGTTTCGCGCCGTGGCATTTTCTGATAACAGAATCCATGATGACTCGGTTTGGCAATTTTTTGCTCCCCGAGAAACGTCCGATGGATAATATGAAGGCAGGTTGGCAACTGCCACAAGAGGACGAGTTCGCTCTTATGGCGCTAGGCGCCGAATCGGTGTATTCGCGGATTGCATTTCCGCGTCGACCGGTCAGCTTGAACACGTTGTCATCGGATACTTTTGATCCAAGCAAGATTGATCGCTGGCAGTCATTGTTGGACTGGTTCTTAAAAGCGGTGACAGTTCGTGAAAAGAAGCGGCTAGTCCTCAAGAGCCCACCGCACACCGGCCGCATTGAATTGCTTTGCGCGAAATATCCGGAAGCAAAATTTATTCATATTTCTCGAAACCCAAAATCGCTCATTCCTTCAACGATTAAGCTTTGGCGATCGCTCGACTATGTACAAGGGCTCCAGGGCAATGAGGTAGAGGAAGATCTTGAAGACTTCGTTTTCAATTGTTTCGACCGTATGTACAGCGGATATACGGCATATGCGAGTTCGCTTCCAAGAAATCAACTGATCGAAGTTCGGTACGAAGACTTGATTAGAGATCCAACGCAGACCGTCCAACATATTTACGATTCGTTGCAGCTTGGA
>JBGSKY010000278.1:0-2067 GCA_041740995.1 Pirellulaceae bacterium | reverse complement strand
GGCGGTTGGCATGTGCTCTTTCGTTGCAGCGAGATTGGCGGCAACACCAAGATTGCATTGGACCCGAAGCGAGAGAAAAAGACCCTGATTGAGACACGCGGCGAGGGTGGCCTGATGAAAATCGTTTCACGTTGGTTTTAGCTGGCCCGACGGGCGAGGGCAGGCTTCTGCGTAAGCTCTTTGACGCTTGGCCGTGAGCGTCTCACCGAGGCTCGTTTTTACCCACTCTTTCATGCGCTTGACCGGTACGAGCTGCAATCCAGTTTTGACGCGCTCGGGTGTCAGGTCTTCGAACACTAATGGTAATGCTGCTATCAAACTTGTGAAACCACCTTTGCTGTGCTGCCCCTCCAGTCGCTTGAATCCACCGAACCCACTTTCAAGGTTGTCTGACATCGCCCACACTCTATCACCCTCAGCGAGCTTTGACTCGATCTCCCCGATCGAGTCTAACAGTCGATCACCCATTTGCTGAACCATTTCTGCCCGTCCTTGCCAGTTGGGGAACGCTTTCTCAAGCGACTTCCGAAGCTGGGCGACTGTACCACGCTCGACCGCGTGACGCTCAAGATGTCCCAAGCAATGCTGCATTACCGATTGGCATTCGTTCCAAAACGCTATGTCACCACCAAAATTGCGTAACCAACTGAGCTTGTCGTTCATCCTCACTGCGGTGATCTCCCCGCGTGATCGGCTGTGGGGATGACTCAAGTGATACGAGACCATTTGCCCCCAACGCAGCATCGGCCCTAAGTTCATAAACCGAGCTTTCGTCTTCTGAGGCGGAGGAGTGAAATGTCCCAATTCGGTTTGTTGAATTTGACTTCGCGTTCGTCCGATGTGTCCCATGAAGTCTGTGAAGCGAGCGTCTTTACCAATTAGACTCTCCAAAATATTGGCTGCTTTGTGCTTCATGTCCCGGATGGTTATCACGTCATTTCCCCCGTGTTTCCCCAGCCCATCTGCAGTTTCGTGCAGTTCAACGGCGCCGTCAGACAACAGATATCTTGGGGCACCTCGCTGGGCCGCCAGTTTCGCATACTCGCGACGGACGTCATCTTTGGCCCAACTCTTGCCGGCGATCGTGGCAATGGTTTTCAAGTTTGAACGTTTGAGCGTTTTTCCCGGCGGTGGCAAATCGCGCTTGCGAAGTCGGTTGATGACCAGGATTTTCTCCTGACCGATTTGATTGGAGTGATCGACGATCCACATTTCGTCTTCGCTGGTTTGTTCGTGCTCGTCTAGGATAGCGATCCCCATGCGACAAGCCCAACAACGGATCGAGTCCCACGAAGGGATTTGAGCGTCGATGCCCAGGAACTCAAAGATGATTTGCAATGCAGCGTTGGTTGGTCGAAATCCGATGCGTTTGGCCAGGTTCAGGCACACGCAAATGAGCTTTGGGCCGTAGCTATGCCCTGGTATAGGGATATCACTGGGTAGACGCGGTGCCCGCTCTTGAAGTTGGCTGTTTTCGAGTTGTTTTTTCTCTAGCAGTTCTCTTGATTGCTGTGCATCCCGACGAGCTTCTTCGAGCTCTCGAGTGACCGTCGCATTCTGATCCTTTAGCCGAAGATTTTCATCAGAAAGTTGACTAACCTTTGCCGCGTGGAAAGATCGACTATTCAGTAGAGTTCTGCAAATTTCATAGAAAGACGACTTGTACTGCGAGAGGGAAGTGTTCAAAACTGACATTGCTACTACGATCCTTCGTAAGCGGAATGTGACAACTCTCGCATACAAAGTTTCGTGGTAGCATTTCAATACAAATCTACCCATCTTCCCAACATAGGCTGATTTTCATCAGGCCAACCTCAGGGCGTGCGAAGCCCGCGTAAACGATTGGGACAATCGTTCTACACTAGTTGCGGTAGAAAATGGATTCGACATTCCCACGCAGTATTTGCTGGCCAAGCCCAATTGCGCGAGATTCGCTCCAGCCCAAGCCGACGACAAAATTCTCCGCCAGCACGTCGGCCAGGCAACGTTTGAACATCGCAAACTTTGGTAGCGCAAACTCGAGCTTGTACATGTCACTGTAGTAACCGACGATCTTGTTGCGGGGTA
>JBGSKY010000277.1:0-28979 GCA_041740995.1 Pirellulaceae bacterium | reverse complement strand
ATAAATTTGCAAGTTCCACGCGGTTCGATCTTCGGACTGCTCGGCCCCAACGGTGCTGGCAAGACAACGCTGGTCAAGATTTTGCTCGGCATCTTGCGACCTCAAAAAGGTTCCGCCACCATTTTTTCGCAACCACACTGGCAACAATCTGTTCGAACTAAGATTGGCTATCTTCCGGAACACTTCCACGTCGCGCGACATCACACCGCCATTTCGGCGCTTTATTTTCTGGGACGATTGTCGCGAATGAAAGAATCGACGATCGCTCAACGTATACCTGGGCTCATTGATTTGGTCGGTTTGAAAGGTCGTGAAAAAAATTTGGTGCGAACGTATTCCAAAGGCATGAAGCAGCGACTCGGCCTAGCGCAGGCGCTGCTGCACGAGCCCGAACTTTTGTTTCTGGACGAACCAACTGATGGGCTCGATCCCGTCGGGCGTCACCATATTCGAACTTGCATCGAACGGCTTCGTGACGATGGCAAAACGATATTCGTCAACAGCCACATACTGCAAGAAGTCGAAATGATGTGCGACGAGTTTGCGATTATGGTGTCGGGCCAAGTCGTTGCAAATGGTAATATCGGAACACTGCTCTCGCAGATCGAACACGAACAACCGACCGTCGTGCGTCTGGAAGTCGCCGGCGACCTTGAGCGATTCACCGCGCCAGAACCGCTGCAGGACGGAAAACTACTGGTTATCGATTCGCCGCTGGACCAGAGTCCGCGAAAAACGGAAAACAATTTCGACGACGAAGTGGCGACGATAGATATTGCGGCGTCGGTTCCTCAACAACACACGCTGACATTGCATGGCAACGATCAGCAGCTTTTGAACGCGTTGATCGATAGCTTGCGATCGGCAAACATCAGCATCTTGAACATCACACAAGTTCGGCCGCGCTTGGAGCAAGTCTTTATGCGATACGTTCAAGCGTCCGAACAACAGCCTTACCCCGCGCGATAGACTAGCCATCGAAAGCTTCATGCATGAGACCATATTTTGCGGTCATATACGATTCGTTTTTCGAAGCGCTCAAGTCGCGCGTGTTGTGGATCTTGCTGGCCGGTTGGACTGTGCTGTTGTGCGCAATCGCTCCATTCGGGTGGATTGAAGGGGCTGATTTTCAGTTCACTGCTGACAGCATCATTAACCGCGATCGACTGGTCACGGAATTGGTTGCTGCAAAAGGTGAGGGTGGTAGCGAAGCTCAAAAACGGGTTTGGTCGGCGCTCGATCCAGCTTTCCAGCGCGAGCTGATTCGAATTGGTCCAAATGCTAGTCCGCCGGTACGGATGGGCGTGCTGGCGAACGGGCTAAACGCAGCGCTCGACAACGCAGAGCTTTACTCGGTCCAAGCGTGGCCAACGGCAAGCAAACGTTCGGAAATTGCCGATGAATTGAAAGATTCTGATCCGACGCAACTCAATGCCGCGCGGTTGGCGAAACTAAATCGCCGACTGGTTGAGTTGGCCTTTCCGGCTTGCCTTCGCATGAGCAACGGTAGCTCGATATGGTTTGGATATGGCGGACTTAAAATCGGCAACGCGATTCCGGTTTCTCGCTCCGGTTTGCAACCCTTTATCGAAGGTGGCTTACTGCCACTAGTGTTGCAGATCGCTTTGGGCATTGTCGGTATCTTTGTTGCCATCATCGTGACCAGCAATTTGATTCCCGACATGTTTGCACCCGGTTCAATGGCCCTATTGCTGAGCAAACCGATTTCGCGAAGCGGGTTGTTGATCGCGAAGTTCGCGGGCGGCATTGGCTTCATCGTAATCAACGTCGCATATCTGCTGATTGGCGTCTATTTTTTGATGGGGACACGTCTTCAGATTTGGAACACTGGAATCCTGTGGTGCATTCCGATCTTCGTTTTCGTTTTTATGATTTATTACAGCGTCTCAATGCTGGCTGGATTGGTTTGGAAAAACGCAATCGTTTCGATTGTGTTTGTAGCCCTCTTTTGGGCCTTCTGCTTTGTCATCGGCGTGACTCACGAGCAGATGAAAGCTTGGGCCGTTGAGCTGCCTCAGCTCACGAAGCTAACGGCTATTGACGGTCAATGGCTCGCAGCCAGTCGGCGTGGGCAGTTGCAAATCTGGGACGGCCAATCGCAGGCTTGGCAAACGATCGGGAACGAAGGCGATATGAATCGACGAATTTTGGGGCCATGTTGGATCGAAGATAAACAATTGTTAGTCTTCGGACGTCCTGAATGGAATCCGTTCATGGGCGTGCAAAGCGATCGTGTTCGATTGCAAGTTTCCGACTTCAGCGCAGATAAAGTAGGCAGCGCCAAATCGAACGATGATAGTCAAGCGATCGCGCCGCTGTGGAGCGAACAACGGATCGATACTTTGCCAGAGCTCCCTTCGCGAACGCGTCGTATGAAATCGATCAATGGCCGCGTTCTAATCGTCAGCGAATTAGGACTTTTTGAGCTGGACATTGAAGCGGCGCGGAACGATCGTCCTCAACCGACTTTGTTTGGCATGATCCCGCTACCAATTTTTCCTAAAAGCGAAACGTTTCGTAAAATGACGCCGGACGATTTTGTTTTGCAAACACCGATCGATGTCGCTCAGATTCCAGACAGTGAAGATATTGCCTTACTTTCGGGGCGGCGGCTGATTAAACTGCGGCGGATCATCGGTGAACCGGCCGATCGATACGAAGTCATCGGCGAATTGACATTGGAATTTCCCGATTCGACGTTGGCATTGATCGAGTGCAACAAACAAACTTGTTTAGTAATGACCGATCATGAACTTGCCTTTTCAGTCGATACATTAACATGGTCACTGCGATCAGACGTGGCCAGTTTGCTAAAAGTGCAACGTCCGCAAGAAATCGAAGTCGATTGGTCCGACGGCTCGTTCTTGATCCTCAATGGTGAATCGCGAATTGTGCGCGCCTCTGCTAACGCAGACACCGCTGATATTGTCACCGGTATTCGAGATGCGACAGCGATTGCGATGACCGACGACAATCGACTGGCGATCTGTCGAAAAGCTAACCGCGTCGATTTTTTGAAATCGGGAAGTACGTCTACGTCAGCCGGATTTTCGCCCAAGTGGAGTACATTGCAATGGACTTATTGGACCATTGTTCGCCCGTTTTACAGTGTGAACCCCAAGCCTGCGGCGCTGAGCGAAATTATTCGCGGTGTCTTATCGACGAAAAGCCCGTTCGCTTTTGGTCGTCAGACAGATGAATTGGAGGAAGCTGAAGCGCCGCCTGACTATTGGACACCGATTTGGTCCAATGGTCTGTTTATCTTCGTCATGCTAGTCATAAGTTGTTTTTACTTGCAGCGACAAGACGTCTAAGCGGATGTTTATTCGTCGTCGGACTCGACCGCGCTATCGTCCTCTGTGCTATCGTCTTCGGTCAGCACTTTCAATGGAACATCGCTGAGCGGGTTTTGAATGCGGATCGACGATTTGCCGCTGAGTAAGTCATCCAGTACGCGACCGACGATTTCGGCCCGCCAGCCTTTTGTCAACGCGGGAACTTCGTCCACTTCGACTGCCCCTTTCGCCAGCCGATAGCTGACGAAAGCTTTTATATCTTCAGACGTGCCGACGATGCTGGCCGCAATCTTTTTTCGACGACAGATGCTTGCCAACGCCGACGCGAGGAACTGCGTGAGCATTGTTGAGGGTTGCACCCGAGGAAGTCGGCTGCGAATTGGCCATGGCGGAATTTCATCTTCCTTGGCCGATTCGATCACATCGGCAATCGTTTGCAGTTGTTGTTTTAGGTTTCGCTGTTCCATGCCCCGCAGGCTAGCCATTCGTCGCGTGTCCGAAGATTTTCGTTTGGCCAGCTCAACCAGCAAGTCATCGCGCAAAATGCGACGCGGCGGTATGTCTCGACGGCGCCCTTCTGAATCGCGCCATCGCCAAAGGGCCAATGCAATACCGAGCGATTGCCGAGGAAGCGCCTGCAAGCCGGACATCCGGAACCATTGTTCGTCTGTTTCGAAAGCAATCAATTCGCTCTGCCGAATCGCGGATTCTTCGACCAGCCATTCGTAGCGACCACGAGCCTGGAGGCTCTCTGAGAGCGTTTTATAGATAGTCGGCAAATCACGAACATCTTGTACGGCGTATTTTAGCTGCTGGCTGCTGAGTGGTCGGCGTCGCCAATCGCTGCGCGTTTCTTCTTTATCGAGTTGAACGCCGACCAAGCGGCTGACCAGATTGCCATATGAAATCGGATATTCGTATCCAAGGAAACCAGCCGCCAACTGCACATCGAACAGGCCAGTAATCATCTTGCCAGTTGCTCGATAGCAGAATAAAGATTCTTCACGCCCGGCGTGGACAATGATCTTTTTGCCTGGATCGACGATTCGATCCCAGAACGAGTCAATCGAACGGCAACCGTAGGGATCGATGATGGCAGTCTGCGTCGGCGTCGCGACCTGGACCAAACAGAGTTCGGGCTTGTAAGTATCTTCGGCGACGAATTCGGTATCGAAGGCGATGAGTGCGCAGTCGTCTAAATGGCGACAAAACTCCTCAAGGCTCTCATCGGTGTCAATATAAGTTGGATTCACGCGAGATGAATGGCGCAGCTAGTCAAAGGGATAAAAACTCGTTTCGCGTCAGCAACTTGTAATCGGGATTGCGAAATCGCACAACATCTGGACTGTCATTTCTGACGTCAAATGCACAATTTTGCAACGCTAGGCCGGATTCTCAGCCCCAGTCGGAACCGCCCTAACCGTCATTACATCCAGATTTGCTAGCGGTCCGGATTCGAATTTCCCCTCGCCTAACCAGTTATCGCCCGGCTAAAATGCAGATTCAAATCTCTACGGCGGAAAGTGAATCTTGAATCAGTCCCATATTATTGACGGTCCACGCAATATTCGTACTGGCACAGCGAGTCTGCCCCAGTCGGCGACGCTGATCAGCCTTCAGAACGCTGACGAACTTGCTGTTTTGGGTGGTTTGCCAGGCTGTTGGATTGATCTGAAAGATCCAACGACTGGTTCGCTGGGATGTCCAAACCATGCGACCATCGAGCGTTTTTTGCAAGTGTTTGACGAATTGGCCGCCGATTTAGAGCGGGCAGTAGTTCCGTTTCTGAGCGTGGCGATCGGTGATTTTGCACCGGAAGCCAGTCTCGCGATTTCGGTACAGCATGCTGCCAGATTCTCGATGCTAAAGATCGGCGTGCCGGACTTAGAAGAACTGATTGCCAATCGAAGGCGGCTTGACTATTTGCGACAGTCAAGCGAGGTTGCAGACCGATGGGTCCTGACTTATTACGCCGACAAATATTGCGGTAGCGCCACAAGTTGGTCAACGCTGCTGGAGTTTGCAAATCAGTGTGCGATACGTTCGGTCTTGATCGACACTGCAATCAAAGATGGCCGTTCGACCTTATCGCATCTGTCACTTGAGAGTGTCAGCGAAATGATCAGGGAAGCTCGCAATCAAAATATCTCAGTCATGGTCGCTGGCGGTTTGCGGCTTGCGGACCTAAATCCGATTTGGCAAACTGGCGCGAAAATAGTTGGGATTCGTTCGGCAATTTGCAAACAAGAGACTCGCGTGAACGCCCTCGACCCTGATAGACTAAAGTCTCTGGCGGATCTGTGGCTTTGAAACATCAGTAGTCAAAAATTTCGTTTTGCGTCTTCGCTGGACGTTACTATTGATTCGTTGCGATTCTTAATTGGGGTCAGTAAAGTGTCATCTGGAAGCGATCGCGGAAAACCGTCTGGAATAATCGTTCAAGGTACCAAGGTCGTCGGTGCGGTATGTATTCCGGACGCGAGCAATGAGTTCATTGAACAATTTAATTATTGCTATGGGCCAATGCGGATGGAATGTACGCGGCTGGATACCATCGAGGCGGAAGGCTCCAATCCAACCGACCATCGCAACAAGATGCCGATGTGGTTTCGCAATCTCTGGAAAACTCCGGCCGAGAAATACGCAACACCGCCGCTGCCCGTCCGCTGAGCTCCGCTTTAGCGTTGGTTTCGATTGAAGAATCAGAGTTTTGCATCAGACATTTCATTATCGCCGGTTGGTTGAATTTGCAGACACTGACGCCGCTGGCATCGTTCATTTTACAGCCATGATTCGTTACATGGAGTCTGCTGAACATGCGCTGCTGCGTCAGCTTGGCACCTCTGTAATGCCGCGAGTTAATTGCAACGATTCGAAGACGCAAAGCGATGCGATTACCGATGCGGTGGTGCTCTCTTGGCCCCGTGTTCGCGTCGAGAGCGAATTTCAATCGGTCGCCTATTTCGAAGACCTGCTCGATGTGGCTGTGGCAGTCGAACGGCTTGGCCGTTCAAGCGTGACTTACCAATTCACGATTCGCCGGTGTCCAAAACAACAGTGTTCAGTACAAACTGCACATTCGATCGGTGAACGCGGTGATGATGAACTGGAGAGTGGAACGATTTGTACAGGTCGATTCACGACCGTCTGCTGCGCAATTCGCGCCGGTCACACGATGCAATCGGCTGAGATTCCAGCTACGATACGCGAAGGTCTAGCGGCGTACCTTGTCGCTAATTCACCGAAATTCTAGTTATCTCTTCCGGTCTCTACAAAACTCGATGACTCACATCGCCGAGACAAACCGCCTCAGCCATTCGGCAGGATCCTGCCGACACAAATAAAGAGCAACCCAATGCACCGCCTGAACAATTCGTTTCAACAGCTACTTATTTTGGTCCTCCTAGCAGTCGTTGGTTGCGAAGCGAAATTAAAACAGCCGGAAACGCTATCGGATTCGACGAGTTCTGAAGTTGCGAAACCGGCGGAGCCGATGCAGTCGCTCGCAAAGGTCACAGTTGACGCGTATTTGGAAGCGGCTCTTGAAGGTGATGTGGCAATCGTCAAGCTGGCGCGGAGTCAGGGACTAGCGGTTGACGCAAAAGGCGAAGACGATCGAACCGCTTTAATGCTCGCGGCGTTCAACGGCCACACGGCTATTGTCGAATATTTGATTGCCGAAGGCGCTGAGATCGATGCGCGGGACAATATCCAACGGACGGCTTTGATGTACGCTTCGACATTGCCGAATGTAGCCACAGTTCAACGTTTGCTCGATGCCAAAGCGGAAATAAACGCGATCGATAGCGGCGAACATTGGACGCCGCTGATGTTTGCTGCCGGCGAAGGGCACACCGCGGTTTGTAAATTGCTGCTTGACCAAGGGGCCGACGCTTCAATGACCGATATCGACGGTGAATCCGCGCTCGATTTTGCCCAACGACGCGGACATCGTGAAACAACAATGCTGCTCGGTCAAAATAAATGAAAGTGAATGAATGAGCTTGGATGGTTTGAATTTAGCGACGGATGATTCTGGACGATTAGTCGAAGTGCAATGCCAGGATGGCTTGCGATTAAATGGGTTCCTGCAGTTGCCAACGGTTGCGCTGGACAGTCCGCTGGCCCCCCGATCACAGGATGAGCCTTGCAATTTGTGGATCATCGTGCACGGGGTGGCTGGCAATTTTTACTCTTCGTCGCTATTAAAATCGCTTGCATTTGCGATCCGTCAACGCGGAGCGGCGACGCTGCGAGTTAACACGCGGGGACATGACCAGATTGCCTTTGCGAGTTCCGGTGCATTGGCGAGTTTGGTTGGTTCGGCCTTTGAGTCGATCAGCGAGTGCGTCATCGACTTGGCAGCCTGGACAAAATTTGCGCATCGCGCTGGCTTTCGGCGCATCGGTTTGTTAGGACATTCACTTGGCGCGATCAAGTCGGCTTTCTTCGCAATTGAAAACGCGAAGTCAACCGATTCTGCTCCTCAGCCCGAGAAGCTCATCTTGATTTCACCGCCGCGATTGCATCAGCCGTCGATGTTACAAGACGTTCGCTATGGCGCGGGCTATCGGACAGATTTAGCGTTGGCCGAAGCGGCATTGGCGGCCGGAGAGCCAGACCGATTGCTTCAAATTCGATTCCCGCAGCCACTAACAATTACCGCTTCGACTTTCCTGGACAAATACGGTTCGCACAGTCGCTATGACTATCTCGCTTGGGCTCATTCGATCGATCACGCGAGTTGGATTTTCGGTGAACGGGAAGTCCGCGGAATACGGCAAAATTTCGCTGATTGCGATCGAAAACTTGCTGACTTGCTGGCCGACAAACCAGCTCACAGCATCGATGTTGTTTCGGGGGCAGGACATAACTACGATGGACAGCGAGCAGATCTAGCCAACTTAATCGTCACCAAGCTAGATGTTTAATCGCAAGCTCGATTTTGGCTGGGCTTGTCTACTTTTCGTGCTGTAAGATCAGCCGTCGAGCGTTGGCTCCGGTTTCCGTGACTCGGTCGAGCCTAACAGCCTTCAGCCAAAGTAAACCGTTTGATCAGCGGAAATGCCATGTCAAATTTGGTTAGCGATAGTTCGAATTGGCCGTTTCTGCTATCTTTGAAGAATCTTTCAACACTTAACTTTCAGCCCTCAGTTATTCCCTCATGAATTTTCCGATCGAAGTCATTTCTCGAATCTTCCACGTTGGAACCGCCATTTGTCTGATTGGCGGATCAGTCTTTTCGCTTTTCGCACTTTTGCCAGCTGCAAAAGCGTTGGACGCTGATGCAAGAGCTAAATTGATGGCCGGCATTACGACCTATTGGAAGCGGTTTGTTACGATTGGTACGCTGCTGATGTTGGTGACCGGATTTTATAACTATTTTCAAGCAATGCCTAAGCATAAAGGTGACGGGCCGTATCACATGTTGATCGGCATCAAAATGTTGCTTGCGTTTGCAATCTTCTTTTTGGCAGCGGCTTTGGTTGGGCGATCGACGAAACTGCAATTTATTCGTGATGCACGCGGTAAGTGGTTGACTGCGATTGTGCTAATGGCAGCAGTGATTGTTGCAATCAGCGGCTACTTGAAAATCCGTGGTGTCCCAGAGATCGTGACAACAGCGCCCGTCATCGCAGAAACTTCAGCGTTGTAATTAGGTCTCCTAGCGACCGCTCGTCTCCTTTTTAACGCCTGCCCGTGTGATAAATGTAGCAATGGTGTCAGGAAGTTCGCCGCTGGTTTCAATGAGCGTTCAACAATGCAACAACTCTTGATAAGAATTGCAGCGACTTTTGTCCTCACTGCTGTAATCATCCATCCGTTAGCGATCTGGCAGCGATGCGCGGCGGCTGAGAAAAATGAATTGACCGCAGCTGACGTCGAGCTGGCTTTGAAACGGGCCACTCGATATCTAATTAGCCAACAAGACAAGAACGACGGGCATTGGCGCGGCTATGAAACCAATGGGACAGGACAGACCGCACTGGTGCTGCTTGCGTTGCTAAATGCGGGCTCGCCGGTCCAGTCGCCGGACATTCAACGCGGATTAGAATATCTGCGAGCCAGTCGTCCGACGTTGGTTTATGAAACGTCGTTGCAAGTCATGGTGTTTTGCTTGGCCGAACCGAATCGCGATCTGCCGCGAATACGCCGATTGGTCGATTTGTTGATTGAATCGCAAACCGAAAAAGGAGAAAGCGCTGGTGGCTGGGGCTATGATTGCCGGCGAACCGGCACGACCGATCCGTCCAACAGCCAGTTTGCTGCGCTGGCGATGTGGGACGCTCAGCGAGCGGGGATCAGCGTACCGCGCGAGACGTTGCTGGCCATTGCCGGTTACTGGAACAAGCGTCAATTTTTGGGCCAGCGGGGCGTCAATCCTGACCCGCGTTACGTTGGCGGTTGGGGCTACAACAATTTTTCGGTCACCGGTTCTATGACTTGTGCGGGCATCGCTTCGTTACTCATGGCCGAAGAAGCAGCTCAAATTGCTGATGTGCAAATCAATGGAGATGCAATTGCTTGCTGTGGGGCCGAAGAAGTCGAAGTGCGTAAAGCAGAATTAGGGTTTCAATGGCTTTCTCATAACTTCCAGATTAGCAGTAACCCAAACGGCAGTTACTGGAGCTATTACCTGTACGGACTTGAGAGGGTTGGACGGCTAACCGGCAAGCGAATGATCAATAATCGCGATTGGTATCGTGAAGGCTGTGCAGAGGTGCTCCGAAATCAAGACGCGACGCAGGGAAATATCAATGACAGTGCCGCCAATGCAGTGACGCCAACGGCATTGGCGGTGTTGTTTCTATCCAAAGGGCGACGACAAATTGTGATCGCTCGGGCACGTTTGGCCGAAGACGAACTACCACGATTACAAGACCAGTTTTCATTTAAGCATCACGACCACGCCGTCAACAACTTGAATGGTCATATCGAACAAGCGTGGAAACGCGATTTGGCTTGGCAAAGCGTTACGCTTGGTGAGGCCGAAGTGACAGATCTTCTTGAAAGCCCAGTGCTTTTTATCAGCGGTTCCGAACGCTTTCAACCAACAGCAAAAACGAAATCGGTACTCAAAGAATATGTTGAACAAGGCGGATTTATATTTGCTGAGGCTCGTAACGGAAACGGCTGCGATGGGTCCGCATTTGAAAAGTCGTTCACCGCGTTGATGGCCGAACTGTTTGGGACTGAAATGCGAAAGTTAGATCGCTCGCATCCAGTTTGGTCAGCGCAAGTACCGATCGACGTTGGACGTTTGCCTGATGATTTTTGGCTGTATGGTATCGAATCTTGTTGTCGGACTGCGGTCATCTATTCGCCTATCTCACTGGCGTGCCGTTGGGAGTTGCATCGGGCCTACGGCGTGCCATTGGAGGCGTCGCCAAAGGTACTTGCGGAACTTGATGAAGCAACTGCTGTTGGTCTAAATGTAGTGACATATGCGACTGGTCGCGAGCTGAAGAATCGATTCGAAAAACCGCTGGTCGAGCTGGACAAGAGTGAGTCAATCGATATCGTTCGTGGAACGTTGCGGCTTCCGAGATTGCGACATGCTGGCGGCGACAATGAGACGCCCAAAGCGATTCGCAATTTGCTCACTGCATTTGGTGCGAGCATCCCGACACTTATCGATAACGAATCGCCGCTCATCACGCCCTCTGGCGATGGCATTGCCGAAGTGACGATGCTGTACATTCACGGTCGGAATGTATTTGAGTATTCCGAATCCGATCGAGCGGCGTTGCGAACATTTTTCGAAAACGGCGGCGTGCTGTTAGGCGACAGTATTTGTGCGAGCGATCAATTTACTGAATCGTTGAAATCCGAATTAGCTCGGATACTGCCCGAAGCGACTTGGGTGCCCGTCGGTGCGAGCGATCCGGTTTTAACCAGCCAATACGGTGGTTTCGATATCCGAAACGTTACACTTAACGACCCAGCCGCAGCGGGTCCGGTCGCGACGGCGCGGCGAGAAGGGCCGCCGGTTCTGGAACGCTTGGTTTTTCGACAGCGGACTGTTTGCCTATTTTCAATTTACGATCTAAGTTGCGCACTCGAATCGCAAGGCGTCACGCAATGCCGCGGCTATCTCCGCGACGATGCGGCGCGGATCGGGATCAATATGATCTTGGCCGCGATGATGGAATGACCGCTGACATGAACAATGCCAGTTTCGATCGACAATATATTTTGTCGCTGGAGAGCACCTGCGATGAGACAGCCGCTGCGATCATCCGCCGTGACGGAGTCGTGCTAGCAAGCACCATCGCAACGCAAGAACTGCTGCACGGAAGATTTGGTGGCGTAGTGCCAGAGATTGCCGCGCGGGCGCACTTGGAGAACTTTCTTCCGGTGCTGCGCAAAACTATGCATGATGCCAACGTGACTATTGAAGACATGGTTGCCATTGCGGTAGCGACGCAACCAGGTTTGCCAGGCTCGTTGATCGTCGGGCTTGCAACCGCCAAGGGACTTTGTTTGGCTTGGGATAAACCGCTGGTCGGCGTAAATCACTTGCATGCTCATGTCTACGCTTGTCAGATGCAGCGCCGAGAGTCGATTTTTCCGTGCATTGGTTTGATAGTCAGTGGTGGTCATACGCATATCTACCGTTGCGAATCAGCCGCTCAGTGGAAGCTTTTGGGGGCGACGATCGACGACGCGGCGGGCGAAGCGTTCGACAAAGTTGCCGCTATGTTGGGCTTGCCCTTTCCTGGCGGTCCAGAACTTGCCAAGCTTGCTGAGTCGGGTGATGCGGCAGCGCATAAGTTTCCGCGACCAATGCTTAAGGACGCGCAAACACTCGACTTTAGTTTTTCGGGCTTGAAAACCGCCGTCCGCTATTGCATCGCTGGGCCACAAAGTTCGACGATCGACAGCAGCCATTTATCGACCGAGGAAGTGGCCAATCTTGCCGCTTCGTTCGAACAAGCTGTGATTGATTGCGTCGTCGGTAAGTGCAAATTAGCGATGAAGCGAGAACGGCTTTCGCGTTTATGTGTTGGTGGAGGCGTCGCCGCCAATCGACGTTTGCGTGCCGCCCTGCAAGAGCTTGCTGACCGACAAAAGTTCGAACTATTGCTCGCCGATCGTGAACTGTGCACCGACAACGCGATCATGGGCGCAATCGCTTGGGAAAAAATTAAAGCCGGTTCGTTCGATGATTTATCGTTAGATGTAAAACCGGGCTTGGTGCGAGGATAGCAAACCTGGGCTTAAAAGTTGCGACAGACGTTATACTAAATTTGACGGTGTCTCTTCTACAAGTTCGACCGATATTTGAACCTGCGAACTCTTTCATAATCGATGAATACGCGAAGTGTCTTTACATCCATTCAAGCTGGAGATCTCGATGGGACTCGCAGCCTGCTCGATGACGACTCAGGAATTGTGCATGTTCGTGTTAACAATCCGGATGATCCTTTGACAACGCTTCAGTTCGCGGCTTCAGAGGGCCAATTGGAGATATGCAAGTTGCTCGTTGAACGTGGGGCCGAAGTTTACACCAATCCGATGAGCAGTTACCCGCCGGTCATGTTGGCTGCTTGGAATCGGCACCAAGAAGTTGTCGATTACTTCCTCTTAGAGATTCCAGAAAAAGCTTACGGCACAAACCGGTTAGGTGTCAGCATTAATCTTGCCGCACGACAAGGCTGGCTTGAGCTGGTCAGAAAACATATCGACGCCGATCCGCTTTGCGTGCATCAGCGTGGTTGGATTGGAGATACGCCATTGCACTGGCCAGCGCACAATGGATTTGTTGAAATTGTCGAGATCATGCTGGATGCTGGTGCGATTGTTGAGGCCGATGAGATCAATTGTTACGGCGGCAAGCCTTTGCACTGGGCGAGCGAACATGCACCACGAACAGTGGAGCTATTGTTGCGTCGCGGGGCTGATGTCAATTCGCGGAACATGAAGTCCGATTCCAAGTCTTACGGTATGACGCCGCTGATCATGAATGCAACACAACGTGACGACTGTGCCGAGGTCACAGTACTGCTTCTGCAAGCTGGGGCCGATCTTGATGCTCGTGATGCTAAAGGTAAGACTGCTCTGGAGTATGCAGTCCAATACGGACATTTTCGAATCGAACAAGTACTGCGTAAAGCTGGGAAGTCCGACTCGCAAGCAAACTGATCACCAACCGGATGAACCCGTTGGGAAGACTTGTGGTGCGGCATCGCGATGTTAGATCACGAAGCTGAAGCGCCCATTGGACGAGCTCATGGGAGTCAAACAGCACATTTAAAACAGCACCCAATGCTGTTCAGCTTCAGCTTGAAATTTCGAAAAAATCGAAGGGCGACATTCAATTGTCGCTAGATGCTAAGCCGCAGACAACGACTAGATCAGCCAAAGAAAAAATTGCAGGACGGCGGCAACAATCAGCATGAAACCGGAGATCCAAATTACGTTGCCAATCGATTGACGAAAAATCATCTTCGGTTGCTCATGCCTGGTCGCGGAAAGGACGATCGACACGGCAAGACAGATAGGAACGTAATACAACAGGTAGACCGGGTTCATCGGTATCATCATTTGCCGCCGTCAATAAAATCAATCGCCGTGTTTGCTCACGGCACCAAGGACTTAAAATCCGCGAGATTCAGTCGCACCAACAGACCGCAGTGTTTCGCTGATATCGATCTGCGGACTGTCGGCCCACAAACCTTCCAAATCATAGAAGCTGCGTGTCTCTTCGTCGAAAAGGTGAACAATCACCCCGCCGTAATCGAGCACGATCCAGCGGCTTTCTTCATAACCGCTTCGGCTGACTCGCTCGTCGCCTGCTTCGCGCAAACTGCGATGAATGTCATCGGCGATCGCATGAAGCTGTCGACGCGATGTCCCAGTGACGATGACAAAGAAATCGAAAATTGATGTTTGACTGGACAAGTCGATTACCGTGATGTCCTGTCCCTTGTTTTCCGCTGCACATTTAGCCACCAGTTTGGCCGTTAGAAGGCTTGATTCGCGTTGCTCCGGAGAAAGAGGAGCAAGAGTGAATGGCGAATCGTCGAATATTTTTGCGAGGTGGGTTTTAGTGCTCATCGGCCGCTATGCTGCTCCTGGGAAGGGTGATTCATAAATAGGACGATCCTTTCTTGTTGGGGTTCGCTCTTTGCCGTGAATTTCGGTGTGCAATTTGTACTCGACAAATCGCTTGCCGTCATCCCTATTATAGCTTCGTCGCAGAACGAATCTCAAGCGAAGGACTGTCGAGGCAATCAATTAGGGCAAGATTCCTAATCGAAGACTTCACGATTCTGCGGCGATTGGGCTTACTTAAAAGCGATTTCGATGCCAGTTTTTAAGCGTTTCCGTAATTAAAAGGACCAGATTTCGATGAGCGAGTGGCTAGTTGAAGGCGATACAGCACCCGATTTTGAACTTCGCGACGACAAGAATAAAATCTTCAAGCTTTCCGATTGCCTGGGCAAGCCGGTGGTGATTTTTTTCTATCCCAAAGATGATACGCCTGGTTGCACCAAAGAAGCGTGCAGTTTCCGTGACGCCGCATCTGAACTTTCCAAATCGAACGCTGTGGTGGTTGGCATCAGCGGCGATTCGGTTCAATCGCATGAAAAGTTTCGCGACAAATACACGCTGAACTTTCCGTTACTAGCCGATGTCGACAATCGCGTGTCGACACAATATGGAGCTTATCGAGAAAAAAATATGTATGGCAAGAAATCGATGGGCATTCAGCGCAGCACATACATTTTGGACGCTACTGGCAAGATCATCAAATTGTTCAAACGAGTTTCAGTTGATGGACACGACCAACAAGTTCTTGACGTCCTGTCGACGCTTGCGAGCAAGTGATTACTTTGATTCAACGTCAACCGCCTGCAAGTTAGCGGCGGTTTTGTGGTTGCCAGACTCTCACCCAGAAACGAGCATAGCAAATCTCTAATTCGGATTTTTCAAGTTCTCGATTTCAAGCGCGCCACGCAAATCCGCTTCGATCTCAGCTTTCGCGGTTGTTAGCTCGTCGAGGTAAAGTTGATGCCTTGGCTTTGACGCGTTGCTAGTCGTTGCGACGCATTGCGTTTGCGATTCGATCGCTCCTTCAAGATCATTGTTTGCCACTTGCAGCTTGGCAGCCGAATTCCAGAGCCGAGCCGAGTCGGCTGGACTGTTCACCGCGGCATTTTTTAATGCGATGATCGTGTCATCGGCCAATGGCGCTAGCTCGCGATCAGTGCTAATCTCTTTCGCCAGCCAACGCGCGAAGTCCGCAAGTTCACTTGGCTTGTCGGCCAACTTAGGCAGCTCCAGCACGTAGTAGTCCAGCGCTGCCGACTTCCTCGGTTTGAAACGCGAGAGCATCTGCAGAAACGAGTTGAAGTATTCTTTTGCTTCAGGGTCATCAGTGGACTTGGAAGCTTGTTGGATCATTTCAATCGCTTCGGCGATCTTTCCTGTCTGCGCCAATTCCATCGCTTCGCTAACCATGTTTTGAAGTGCTAGTTGCGATTGCATTTCTGCTTTGAAAGCGTCTTGGTCCCAACTGTCATCGAGCACCGCGTCGAGCGTTTCTTCCAAATCGCTCGGATAGCCGAACCATTCAATCAGACCAGTTTTGCCGACTATGAATGCAGTTGGGATCGTTTCAATTCCGGCTGCATTAATGTAACTGTCATGCGTGGAAGAATCGGGATCACTGGTCAGTTGATATGCAGCGGTCACTTCACGATAGCTTTTTCCCGAAGGAGACTTCCGCTCCAAAAATTGGTTTACGGTTTCCATATCTTCGTCGGTGACGCTTATGATTTCCACCTTTTTGAAAGAATGCTTCTTTTGTAACGCCGCCAGTTCAGGCATCGAAGCGATACATGGGCCGCACCAAGTTGCCCAGAACTCAACGACGTAGACCTTGCCGGTTTCGAATTCCAGTTCTTTTGATTGGCTGTGCGGCGATTTCGAAATCCAATGCTCGATCTGTAATGGCGGTGCGGCAGAGCCGATGGTTAGTTCATTCTCTTGTGCGGTGCAAATCTCGGCAGCAAGCAACGACATCAAGAGAACGCTGGAGCAGAAAACGTTTCGCATTTTTCGTTGAAACAACTTCATAAGATTAGCACATTTTCTAGAGACAATTATGCGTCAACAGCTTGGCCAGCTATCCGACTAAAGTTCATTGGAATCGAACATTAGATCCGCCGCTCCTGATTCACTCTCGTCAGTCTCAAGATCGTCGAGTCGTTTGATTTTTACTGAATCGATTCGGTAAACGAGATCTTCCGGATGCTCGCTGAAATTCAACATGTTATACCGTGCGAATCCTACATTTCCTTCGTTCGAAAAGTAATCTCGGACTGATCCGATTGGCTCGGCATCGACAAAACCCGTGGCTTTTGTAGGTCGCATATCAATTCGTAAAACGTGTGGAGATTTGATACTGTCAATGTAAACAAAATTTTCTGTCGGTCGAAAAATTTGGTTTTCAGGTGTCACATCCATGTGCGCGTTTCCAACGCCAGGAGAGTTTCCAACACCAGGACAGTATCGCACTTCAACGCCGTTCTGCTCAGCACGCGGCGCCAAAACGATTCCGCACTGGAGCGCAAGTCCATACGGGTCTGCGGTTGTTGTATCAAATTGGACGCTGGCTTCGAAGGAATAGGGCATTGGAAATTGAATCATCGCCATCGCAAATGGCAATTTTTCATTGTTCTTGCAACGCATTTCCATAGCTGAGCTTTCGCTGATTGAAAACGTCGGATGCATGAGCCATCCGGCGCCGTTGTTCTTAAAACTCATGGCAACAGATTCGCCGGCGTGGAACTGCGTAGCCCATTCAAATAGTTGTCTCGTGTGCTCAAGAGCTCTGACGTATTTTCCATCGACATCGAGCGCACCAGCTTCGTCGATTGCAAGTTTGATCCGAGCGAGTTTTGCGTTATCCAACTCCGTTGAATTGGTCAGCAGTTCGGCTTGGATTGTTTGCCAACAATCAGCGCCTTCGCCTTCAGCCGCATTGCACACGTCAATGACGAATTGCTTATTCATTCTGTAAATTGTCATGCTGCTATCGGCGATTACTGAATCGTATTTTTTCAACAACCATCGCAGCTCGTTGAGTTGATTGGATTCCCACAGTATGCGAGCTATCGCGGTTCCGCGATTACCGAACACGCGAGCGTGGACCTCCTGTTGCGAATAACCTTGCAAGTAATGTACATACTGCAACGCAACTTTTAATGCCGCCGGATCGTCAAGCTTGCCAGTGAATCCTTTCTCGTTGATGTAAGTGTAGATCGGGTACCACGACGAGAAGCCAAGTTCACTATCAACGGCAAAGGCGTCAGCCGATTTTTCAGCGAGCCAAAGCAGCTTTTCACATGATCCACCCCACCTAGGTTGGCAATCCGTCGAAAATACTTCGAATGAATCGTCGAAAGAGAGCTCTGTTGCCAAGGAATGTCGATACCAGATATCCGAAGAACGTTGGGTAGAACCTGAACGTGTTTGGAGCCAAATCAGATCGGGATAAAAGGCTATTTCATCCGGTTCCAACGTCCAAGCTTTTTGCAAGTGAAGGGCTTGTATTTCGGAATACTGACCGAACTTTTCTAAATCATCGTCGGCGACCATCGAGATGTAATCTGCTCCTCGATAGTGGCTCGCAAAACTTTCCGCGATTTTCGAACATACGCCTTGAAAAATCCATTCCGGACATTCTGGCTTCTTCAATTGAGATAGCTGGTCGAGTACCTCGATTTTTCCCCAAGTGGTAAGGTGATCTAGCAATCCATCGATTCGAAAATATACGAATCGCAGCATCTCTTTGTCGTCAGCATACTGCTCGACGGCAGCAACAATTCGGCGGATTGCAAGCATCAGCTCGTCTGCACGAATTTCGCCCGCAACAACTTCCGTGTAGTAAAGTCGATTAACCGAAAGCAGCAGTTGCAATATCGAGTCAGTTGGTCGATTCTCTAACGCTTTTGAACCGTCTTCGATCGCCTTGTTGTATCGCTGCGTATCGTTTTCGACGCGACCGAGGCAGTAATAGTAAAGTGGGTCGTTGGACTGTCCTTGGAAGCTTTGCATTTCATCCAAGCCGGACTGCAGGTCGTCGGCCAAACCATTGATAATGGCCGTCGTCATTGGGCCGACCAATTGATTTTGCAGTTCGGACTCGTCGTGTGAATTTTTTCTATAGTCAGCGATTAATAGCTCAGCAATCTTCTTCGCTTCGTCACGCTTCTTCGCCTTTAGGACTGGATTCGGACCGACGAAAGATGTTCCATACGGATCGTCAATCGCAGCGGCGAGATGCGGATCATTTTGACATCGCAGTTTTTCTGTAGTTTCGACCGCAGCGACAACGTTCTTGCAAGCTTCACGAGCCGACTTCGATAATTTCTCGAAGCGCTTTTCGTTGTCCGCAATCGGAAGTCGCTCTTCCTGCAATGCCAAATAGCGCTGGTAATACGGATCGTCTTGGTTGACGGGAATAGGCTTCTGGATCAGATCGATCTTCTTTTGAGCCTTCCGCAAGTTTAGGACAACCGGTAGCAACACGACAAAAACGAGCGCACCGAGGATCACTAACCACCAACGCGTTTTTGGCGGCGGATGATCAGTCTGCGGCGAAACCTGGGGCGATACAAAATCCTGGCTCATGGCAACCTAAGCGTTTTTCGCTGTCGAATTCGGGACCTGAGAGTGATCGCAATGTGACAAGCGTCTTCGAAGAAACTTGCTCAATTAAAACGTGATTATAAACAATTCGAAATGTGCCAAGTGGCGACACCGACAAAAGCTGAGAGAAGTTTTTGCTTTGATGTCCAGATCTTAAAACCCAGGCGAACAAATTAACGTGTCTGAATCGTCGCTGAAATTTGTGAGATATAGCTACATCGCAGTTAGGCAAAGCTGAATATTAAAACCAACCGCCTGCAGCAAGTAACTAGACAATATCAAAAGTGATTTTCGCAAGCCGATCAAGTGCCAGTAGCGAATGCGAAAGAAGAGTCTCTGAGTTGACCGGCCAGCTCAATACGACTTGTCTTTGCGATTATCGCAAGCGGAACACATTCAGAATTTTTATGCTGTGTGCCGTTACGTCATGTGAAACAAAATGAATTCAGTCATTTCGATAGGCCAGAAGCCCAAGTGTCAACAATTTGCTAAGAAAACTTCCGAATAGAATGCAAGAATCTCTGCCTTAATGGGGGTGTATTGCTACATCGAAAGCCTTCATGGAAATCGACAGAGAATTTGGCCGTTTCTGCGATTTTTGCAGGTTGTATTGAGACTGCATCGATCTAGTCTAGGTAAAAGTAGTAAGTCCGTTTACCTGCTATAGGAGCTTTAAAGAATGAACCTATACCGAGTTTTTGTCTGGATGTTATTGTGCCAGTTGTTTGCATCGAGCGATTCTTTTGGCGCAGTCGTTGCGAGAGAAGATTTTGATGGAGGCGCGATTGGATTGATCAGCTCCAACGTACCAACCATCGATGGTGGCGGGGGAGACACGCACGCCGTCGGTTCAACAAGTGGTTGGCCGACGACCGGTGGAACGCCATTCTCGCTTGTTGACACTTCTGTCGGTCCAGTTGGCGATTCAATGTTTTTTGTCGGTGACACTGAAGGAGTTTTTGGAGTCAACTCGAATTTTTCGAATCAATTCCTTGGCATCTCGGATACGAGACCAGATAGCGCTGGTTTTGGTATCGATCCTACGCCGGTCATTTCGACTTGGAGTTTCAATATCAGCGGTGCAACCGATCTGAGCTTAAGTATTGGCATGGGTTCGATGGAAAGTTCGACATTCACATACGACCCGACAACTCAATTTCTGTTCACTTACTCTATCGACGGTGGACCAGTTGTGACTGCGTTCAACGTCACGCCTGATTCCTCTGGAAACGAAATAACTTACCGCGCGATCGACTTTGGGACATCTACGACCGGCATTGACTACCTCAGCGTCACTGGCGATAGTCTCGTTACAAAGCTGCTCGCAGAAACCGGACTTGACGCAGGCAATCTTTATCTTGACAAGACCCCTGCTAGCGGTCCTGGTGCTGGAATTTTGGACACGTTTCGAACGTCTATCACCGGAACTGGGAGCGTCTTAAATTTGACGCTGAGCGCTTACATTCCGCAAGAAGCAGCAGCCTTCGATAACATCCAAATCGATGGCGTGGTTGGCGTTCCGGAGCCTAGCAGTCTGGCCGCGGTTGGACTTACCGGATTGGTCGCGTTGGGTTATCGCCGCCGCCGCAAGAAGATTGCCTCTTAGCCGCTCTAGCAATATACGCAAGCGACTTTTAAACGTGGTATTGGTCTCATCGAGTGACTTAAAATGTCAGCCGATCAAAACCAATGCCACGTTTTCTCGTGTCTTAGCCCCTAAACAAATCTTAATAAACTAGCAAAGGATCACCACAGGGATTTCGCGACGATTATTCCGGTTATATAGTCGGCGAACGGTAAATCACATTTCGATTTATGTTTGTCGGTGGCCTGAAGCCAATAGCAGAGTTAGCTTTCCGCGGTCGAATTTTCGATGGATCATCCGGCGGTTGCGAAACGTTGCTGGATTTTGGGTTTAACTGGGCCAGCAATCTTGTGGTAGATCTCGAAGTAAATCAACTAGTACCTATCAGCGGTGTGACGCTTCTTGCCAAGTCAGTCACGGGCATCGATATTTTCGCCAGTGCTGGCAAGGATTCGATTCCGATTCTTTTTTGCTCCAAAGATGAACCGGTCGAGTATTCTCGCCTTCGGAAAATCCTCGACGAAGGCGTTTTGAAGTTGTACGTCACATCGGAGAGTTACAAAGCTTATCAAGCTTACCTTCGTGACCATTGGACCGATATTCTTGTTGACGAAAACCTACCAATAGAAACGCGGACATCAGTCTTGAGCGAAGTCCTTCGCGATGTACTGGATGTTTCGTTTCAAAGCGGCGACACAAACAAGATCGTCGCTTCGAGCAAGTCGCTCGGTGCCGGGATTGTAAAAGTTCTCGGAAACAAAAATGTTCTGGTCAGTGGTCTTTGTGACGTTCTCCGTCATGACTACGCCACCTTTACGCACTCGGCCAATGTTGCCTGTTACATTGCCATGCTTGCGAATCGACTGGGATATTCGACCGACGAGCAAAATCAAATCGTAGTCGGCGCGTTAGTTCATGACCTAGGCAAACTCTCGATCGATGATCGAATATTAAGTAAACCAGGTAAGCTCGACGAGTTCGAAATTCGAGCGATTCAAAAACATCCAATGTTGGGTTTTACTCAGCTTGCCAGTCGGCTGGACCTGAACTTTGGTCAGCTCATGATGGTTTATCAGCATCACGAAAAACTTGACGGTTCTGGTTACCCAGTAGCAATCGCTGCAGACGAAATTCATCCTTGGGCTAAGCTGTGTGCAGTCGTAGATATCTTCGAGGCTTTAACGTCGACGCGCCCTTATCGGTCGGCAATGCCTCATCTGAAAGCGCTTTCGATTCTTCAAAGAGAATCCGGAAAGAAGCTCGACGGCGAAATTGTTGCCGTGTGGAGCGAAATGGTCCTGGCACAAGGTGGAGTTCGATGATTTCCTCAAAGATGAAGGTGGTACTGCCGAGTTCACTTGAGAATTTTTTTCAAGAATCAGGCTATTGCAATCCGACGTTTTTCGAGGACCGCAGCTCTGCGCGGATCAAATTGCGCTGCGAAGCAACGATGATCATCGAACAAGGTTTGGCCAGCATCTCACGAGTCGAAAGCAATTATGTTGTCTTAATCAAAGACATATCGAGACGTGGCGTCAGTATATTGTCACACGAACAAATTTGGCCAGAAGAATTGATTTACGTTCATTTTCAAAATCGAGAACTGCGAGCGAAAGTTGTACGCTGCCGACGTCTGGGGCCTTCGTGTTATGAATGCGGAGCACAGATTTTCTACTTCAAAAAAATCGACTCCAATTTCGGTGAGTGAACAGAGTGATCTGTTCGTTTTTTGAAATATCTCCGAACGTAAAATTGTTAAAAAGCAGCAGACTTCGACATCGCAGTCGACTAAACTTCAGCGGTTTTGTTCTGATCTTTTCCACAGAAAGTTGTTGACGGATTTTGGCGATGCAAAAGAAAAATCCAAAGATCGACGAGTACCTTGCGATTGGTTGCGGTCGCTGCCCGTTAGGCGGAACGCCCGAATGCAAAGTCCACGATTGGCAAGCCGAACTCAAGCTGCTGCGATCAATCGTGCTCGACTGTGGCTTGACTGAAGAGCTGAAGTGGAAAGTCCCTTGTTACACTATCGACAAAAAGAACGTCCTGATTGTTGCAGCCTTTAAGCACTATTGCTCATTGAGTTTCATCAAGGGCACACTGCTCACCAACGCAGCAGGTATTCTTGAGAAACCTGGCGAGAATAGTCAATCGGCGCGTCTGATTCGTTTCACCGATGTTCCAATGATTCGTGATCTGGAGCCAACGATACGAGCTCTCATTCAAGAAGCAATCGAAGTGGAGCGTGTTGGTACAAAAGTCGAATTCAAATCAAATTTGGAGCTTGTCATTCCCGATGAGCTGCAACGTAAGTTCGCTGCATTCCCCGCATTACAGGCGGCGTTCGCCGCCCTGACTCCGGGGCGGCAGCGAGGTTACATCCTCTTTTTTTCGGCGGCCAAGCAATCCAGTACACGTCAGTCGCGCATAGAGAAATACGTGCCGCAAATCCTCGAAGGACGAGGTATGCAAGACTAGATTCTTCGCGGAGGCCAGGACCAGTCCTGGCTCTCGCCAACTTCTTAGTTTAGGCACCACCCTTCGATTGGGAGATTCATCACTCGCTAGGATTACGATTCGCTTTTTCGACCAGTCCGCTGGTGCCTTCGCGGCGAGTCAATTCTTGGCGTAAATCTTCGACCGTGACGCCCTTGGTGCCCAATAATACCCAGACATGATAGATCAAATCGCAAGCTTCATAGATGAAATGCTCTTGATCGCTTTCGTCGGCCGCTTCGATTAATTCGTCGGCCTCCTCACGAATCTTCTTTGCAATTGCTGGTGTACCGCCGCGTATCAATTTCGTGGTGTACGAATCGTTCGGCAGTTCACGAACTCGCTGATGTATTTCCTGCATCAATCGATCAAACACGTCCACTTGCATCTTGTACTTTCATCTGTCAGTCCGTGGCGGGGCACACGGTGGAATCGAAAACCAGCGGATGATTCTAGCCGACTATTAGTGACTTAAAGTGCTCGCTAGGTCAACACAGAGTAGATTTTTACCTTTTCATAAACCATTGCATTTTTGAAGGAATCTTTGGATGATTGGAGGAATTACTTCTGGCCCTAAGTTTCGCAACACGAACCCAAGCTAATTATGCCGCTGCAACATAATGATCAAGACATCTCAAACGAACCGACGCTGCTAATCAAAAACGGAACGATAGTCACGGCAACAGATGCGTACGTCGCCGATATTCTATGCTCCGGCGAAGTAATCACGGAGATTGGCCGAAACCTATCTATTGCCGCAGAAATTGAAACAATCGATGCAACTGGCAAGTTTGTCTTTCCTGGTTTCATCGATCCACACGTGCATATCTATTTGCCGTTTATGGGGACGTACGCCAAAGATAACTATGAAACGGCCAGCAAGGCGGCTTTAATCGGCGGAACGACGACATTGATTGAAATGTGTTGTCCCAATCGAACGGAACGTTCGTTGGATGCGTTTGAGTTGTGGCTTAGCAAAGCGGAAGGATTGTCGGCTTGTGATTTTACGTTTCACATGGGAGTCTCGCGATTTGACGAAGAGACTGAAAATGATCTTCGTGAAATCGTAAAACGCGGAATCAAGAGCTTCAAAGTCTTTCTGGCTTACAAAGGATTTTTTGGAGTCAACGACGATGAACTGTACAAGACTTTGAAGCTAGCCAAAGAATTGGACGTGATCGTGACAGCGCACTGCGAGAACGAAACGCTGATAGCCAATCGCCAACAAGAATTGCTAGCCAGCGGATGCACCGGTCCGCAGTGGCACGAACCGTCTCGCCCGACCAGTGTTGAAGCTTCCGGCGTCCGTCATCTGGTGGCCTTTGCGAAGCAGACAGGCGCGAAGGTTTACGTTGTACATACTAGTTGTCGAGAGGCAGTCCAAGCGGCGATGTCGGCTCGCGATGAAGGTGTTTCTATTGCAATCGAAACTGTCGCGCCGTATCTCGTGTTCGACGAGAGCTACGCAAAGCTCGAAAATTTCGAGGGTGCTAAATACGTCATGTCACCGCCAATCCGAACACTAGAAGATCAAGAATACTTATGGCAGTCGATCGAGAACGGCACGATCAATACGGTCGCCACTGATCACGCACCATTCGATTTTCATGGTCAGAAGGATATGGGAATTGAAGACTTTACCTTGATTCCAAATGGAATACCTAGCGTTGAACATCGAATCGACGTGCTTTACAGTTATGGCGTTGCGAAGGGAAGGATTAGCGTAAACAAGTTAGTTGAGGTGGCCAGCACGCAAGCAGCCAAATTGTTTGGGCTGTTTCCGCGTAAAGGTACAATCGCGATCGGCAGCGATGCTGACCTAGTGATCTATGATCCGGGTTATCGCGGCACACTCTCCAGCAAGACTCACCATATGGCGACCGACTACAGCGCGTTCGAAGGCTGGGCGGTAACCGGTCGCGCAGACACTGTATTGGTTCGCGGGAAGGTTCAGGTTCGTGAAGGCAAGTTCGTTGGCGAACTAGGTTACGGGAAACTTGTTAAACGATAGTCGCTTCTGAGCTGAACATCGCTACGACAGCGTGATCGTACCAGTGCTGCTGCCAAAGCGATCGACTTCGTGACCTTGGGCCTGCAACATGCTGACGAACAAATTGCTCAACGGCGTGTTTTCTTTGGCTTCACCGCGGGCTAGTGCAAGATGTTGACCGTGCTTATGCCCTCCGCCTGCCAATAATATCGGCAAGTTACGCGCGTCGTGACTGTTTGCGTTACCAAGATTGCTGCCGAACAAAATGGAGCTCCGGTCCAGCAACCGATGACCAGCTTCGTCTTTGTCGGCCAATGCACGAAGCAATCCTGCAAGTGCCTTCATTTGTGCTCGTTCAATCAGTTCTAGTTGCGCCAGCTTGTTCTCTTCGTTTCCATGATGTGACAAATTGTGATGATCGATCGATACCCCATTGACTACGGGTACATCGTTTCGCCCTCGCATGGTCACAGTGATGACCCTGGTTGAGTCGGTTTGCAGCGCTAATGGTATGAGCTGGAACATAAGCGCTGCACGCCCAATCAAGTCCGATTCGTTGGCAATATCCCGTGGCTGCGTAACAGCAATCACTGGCTTTGGTTTTTTGATCCAGGATTCGGCCGCAGCCAATTGTTTTTCCATTTCGCGAACACTGTTAAAGTACTCTGCCAAGCGCTCACGATCGGCACCGCCGCTAGTTTTCGCAAATCGTTTCGCCTCGGCAGATACAGTATCCAAAATGCTACGACCTTCACTCAAGTTTTGTATTTGCTTGGTGATTTCGTCTTGGGAACCTTCCAAAAACAGCTCTACAAAAACTTTTGACGGATGCTGCATTGCAGGAATCGAGACACCGCTCCGCGTACAGGATTGACTACTGCTGCTGGTGCCCAAAACTAGCGAAGGGAATCGCGTGACATAGCCTAGTTTTTCAGCGGCAAACTGGTCGACTGAAATTGTATTGCGAAAACCAGCCAAGCCGGGATGCGGTGCCGATGTTAGCCAAGTGCTTTCCGACGAATGTCCGTCATTGCCCGATTGGTCTGGGTGGGAAAGGCCAGAGTAGATCGTGAAATCGTTGCGAAATTCCGAAAGCGTTTCAAGATACTTTGGCGGTGAATATTGGGCCCCAGTTTGCTCGGGAAAAAAGTTCGGTGCGTGCAAGCCCAGTGTGGTGCAGATGAAAACCAGTCTTTGCGGTGAAGCAGCTTCCTTGAATTCTTGGGCTGCTGATTTTGGTAGAAACCGATCTAGAAGTGGCAACGCAATTCCAACACCCGCAGCGCGTAAAAACTTACGGCGGTTTTTATCAATCGATTGCGAGTTCATGTTTGAATTACTTTAAATGTAAGTTGGCTGGTCAAATTGGGTCGGACTATTTTGATTGGAACAAATCGCTTTGAACGATTTCATGCAAAATCGACCGCAGTCCCATATCGCTGGCAACCGCTCGCTGGGTAATGGCTTCAACCTGAGGACGATCAGCTAACTCAATTCGCTGGCCAGTCGCGTAGACAATTAGATTGGAAACCACGCTCCGGGTAATCGATCTTGGATCGTTCAACAATAGCTTTTTAAAATCTGAAATATCTCGAAAGAGCTCGCCGTTTTTCAGTTGACCCGAAGCGTCGACTTGCGGCCCAAGTTTATATTCCCAGATGTTTCGGCCAAGCATTGTTTCCTTCACTCGATCGCCCTTATCGCTCGATCGATATCGTTCGCGATAACCTCCGATGACATCAAAACTTTCTAATGCGAATCCAGGTGGATCGATCGCCGCATGACAGCTCGCGCAAGATTTATCCCGTCGATGTAACGCCAATTGTTCTCGGACTGTCGTTGCTCCGCGTGTGTCCGGTTCGATCGAACCGACGCCAGGCGGAGGTGCAGCGGGCGGTTGATTAAGCAAACGACTCAAAACCCAAGCCCCGCGAGTTACTGGCGACGTGACCGTTCCGTTGGCCGTAACTTTCAAGATGCTGGCTTGAGTCAGCAGTCCGCCGCGAAGCGAGTTGGTCGGCAATGCAACAGGGCGAATCTCCTGGCCGTCGATTCCGTCGATCCCATAGTGCTCAGCCAATCTTCGATTTAGCAATGCAAACTTTGAATCAATAAAGTTTCGGATCGACAGGTCTTGATCAAGCAACTCGCGAAAAAATGAACGCGTTTCAGCTAGCATCGAAAGCTTCAGTAACTCATCATACTCGGGGTACAACTTCTCATCGGGGCTTGTCGCATTGATCCTTCGTAGATCGAGCCACTGGTCAACGAAGCTTTCAACAAAAGCGTCGCTTCGTGAGTTGTTCAGAAGTCGCTCGGTTTGAGTTCGCAACTCATTTGTTTCGTTAAGCTTTCCTTCCGCAGCAAGCTTCAGCAACTCTTCGTCTGGCATCGTTTGCCAAAGAAAATAGGAAAGTCGTGAAGCAATTGCATGCCCGTCTAAACGTCCTGGCCGCTCATGAAGCACTAGGAATTGAGGCGATGTCAGAATCGCGCGAATCGAAATCCGCATTGAACGCTCAAACGTTGCCCCAGCGTCCAAAGCGTCCAAGCCAATTTTGACGTATTGCTCGATGTCTTCCTCAGTCGCGTGCCCTCGGAAAGCACGTGTCGCGAATCGAGTCACTTGATTGCGTAGACCAACGACTTCATCATCAGGCTTCAATTCATATTCGACCCGTTTGCCATTTTCCCAGCGACTCTTTTGTAAGCGAATGATGGGCGTATCACCAAAGACTGCTGCGACGCTTGGCGGTGGCCAAGTTGGCTCGATGGGGCCCTCGACTTCGATCCATTCTAACGCCAAGCCTTCACCTTTGTATTCATCACCCTCGACCTGATAGACATTCTTTCCGTCAGCGTCCGCCATCAACTGGTCAGGCGATGGATAAAAGTACTCATTGGCATCGATGCGCGCGATGACTTCGACCTCGCGCGGTTCCGAAGTCATATCAAAGAAACCGATAACGCGTGTCGTACCGGCTTGGTAGCTGCCTGCATTGAGTCTTAAAACTACCGCTCGGTTGGATTGATATGCCCAAGCCCGAGCGCGAATGCGATACGAGCCCGATTCTTTGAAGTGTAATTTTAGTTTGGTAATGTACGAGGCATCGTGGAATAGTACGACTGCATTACCAATGTCGCGAACGACTGGCCTGGAATTTGTAAGATTTTCGCGGATGCCATTTTGCTGGCTGTAGATAAATCGCTCATTTATGTGCTCCGGTGGTGACGTCAAGCGGATCGCTTCATTCAACGCGAAATCAGCCGCTTCGAGATAGCTGCCGATGTGCAACGCTGAAAATCGCAAACCATCGGAAACTGTATCAAACCCGTACAGAGGAGTTTCTTCCGGCAATATTTGAGCAAGCGGTGAATTGATACAAAGCAAGTCTTGAACGGTCCGCTCATATTCGAAACGATTCATTCGTCGAACAGTAGTACGACCTCGTTCAGTTTGTTGTCGGACGTTGTGCGATGTTAACAACTGATTTAACTCGGTCGTGAATGCCGCTCGATCTTCAGTCGTTAATTTCGAATCTTCAGGTGGAGGCATCTCACCGTTGTTCACTCGATCCAAAATTTTCACCCAGCTTTCCATCTTGCCTGGGTCATGGAGTTGCCAACTAAATTTTTCCAAATCAAGATCAGCTTCGGCATTTTTTCCGCCCGAGTGGCACTCCGTGCAATGCGCTGTAAAGAACGATTCAATTGTGGACGGAATGTCCTCCGCCGAACAAGATTGCTTGACAAACAAAAGTGTCAGCAGGCCCATCATTCGAAGAATTATGCGATCTTTTGTCACGCCGCTCATTTTCAAAAAATTGTCTCTTCAATCGAAAGTGATTCGATTAATGCGATTGTTGTTGAGAGTTTTGGAATTGATTATAGCTTAACCAAGTACGGCGAAAATAATTGCGTATTTCGC
>JBGSKY010000276.1:0-7089 GCA_041740995.1 Pirellulaceae bacterium | reverse complement strand
CAACGACGGCCGTTCGATTTATTGGTGTCGGCTCTTGCAAGATTCAAGGCGTTCAATTCGCTGATAACGACTCTGTCAAGCTTTTAGAAGTCTTCGACGAATTGCAAACGCTCGGCGATTCGCTGGACGACCTGAAAGTCTCGCGGCTAAAGAAATAGTCCACTGCCCAAACCTTACCTGAAAGCCGTCGCACCGAAAAACACCGATAGTGCCGCTTCGACAGTGAGCCACTGTTCAGTTTAATTCAGGCTTGAGTCTCATCAGGCTGGCAATTGGTTCGATTCAAGCGTTAACGCAGAGAAAGTAGCAAGATTTTCTTGACGACGGCATTGCAAGTGGTTAACGTCGAAGCGGAGCGTGTGAAATTCCTGTTGCATAACATTGATATACTTCCGTGATCAGCGCCCGATAGATTGGTTCGCTCATTGAGCTGTCCAAGCTGATCGAGTTCGCACAACCTACCTTGAGTCAAGCTATGAAAAAGTTACTCGCCTTTGCCGCTTGTTTTGGCATCTTGCTAGCACCAGTCAATTCGGCACTTGCAGTCGAAGCTGTCAAATCGCTAGCGGATCGCGGCCTTCCAGTCGCGAACGTATTGCAGGGCGAAGACATCGACTTACCGCAGGAGTTCGTCGCTCGTTTAGACGACGGCAAATTAAAGGTTGCCCTCGATACTCTAGGAATTCCGAGCTTCGTAGATTCGGCTCGTGCCAATCTGATTGTCCGACTGATAGGAATGGACGGAACGAATGTTCAAGCGCGAACGAACGCCGAAGGCGTAGCAGAATTTGCTGGAGTCACTCCAGACATTTTGCACGCGGTTGTAGTTAATGACCAAGTCGCGCATGCGGCCATTCCAGTGATGCCAATCAGCGCCGAAACTGCCGATGCCGAATCAATTACGAGCGACACGATCAAGATTCCGGTCTTAGGAACTTCTCGCGAAGAAATCCTAAAGAACGTTGCGGCATACACTAGTCCGAATCGATCGATCGAAAGTCCGTTCGGACGAACGTTTGGCGTTGATCGAATTGGACCGATCCGCGGCGTTTACACAGTTCGTATGTCGGTTGATGGTTTAGTAAGTGGTCGAATTGTCGTACCTGACACCGGCGCCGAGTCATCGCTGCGGTTTGCGAACATAACAATTTTGCAAGGCAATCAAGTAATTGCTCAAACGACATCCAATACTACCGACGGCGTGTTCAGCTTGGTCAATATGCGGCCCGGAAGTTACGGCTTGATCGCCGCCGGACCAGCAGGCTACGCAGCATACGCGTTTGAAGTCCTGCCAAATGCCGCACCATTAACTTCGATAATCAATGGCCAACGTTTGATTGCAGCCAACGTAGTCGCTGAAGAATTGATAGTTTTTATGGTACCGCCCGAGCTAGCTGACCAAGTAACCGAAACGATCACTCAAGACTACACCTTGGAGCCAATTTCCGCAGACCCGGCAACACCGACTCCTACTGAGATGGCTTTGACACCCGATGTGGGTATACCGGGTGGCGGTTTTCCTGGTGGCGGATTCCCCGGCGGAGGTTTTCCGGGTGGTGCGGGCGGCGGAGGATCAGGTTTGGCCGGTGGATTGAACGGTGCTTTGAGCCAGTTAGCACAAGTCGCACCTCTGATCGCGTTGGGTGGAATCGCTGCAGCAGTCGCCAGCGATAACAATGACGAAATCAATACGATCGTTCCAGTCGCTTCGTCAAACGTTGTACAGTAGAGTTGTCGTTAGGAGCTAGACGGTCACTGTAATAACTTACGTTTGTCGCGTAATTTGTCTGACGCCAGTCGTCAGCTCAAGGCGGTGAATCTTAGTGATGGCGGTGCTTTGAGCACTCGACGCAGCACATGATCTTCTTGGGTACCATTTTTGTGACTTCAACTTCTACTGGTTGCTTCACAAATTTCGGAACAGTGACACAAACCTTTCGGGTTTTCTCGACTCCGACCAGCTTCACAGTTTCCTCGACCGCACATTCAATTGTCTGCTTCTTCGGCGTTTTGACGCAATAGAATATGTCGCGCTTGGTCACATCGAAAATCAATTGCGGATCGCAGCGTTGTTCGACCCGAACGTCGTCAACCATTCGCGCCTTTTCAACCATTACCATCTCTTCGACGCAGACTGGACCACATTCGGTGCAGACTTCGCGTTGAACGCACTCTTCCACGCATTCGATCAGCGGAACCTTTACGTTCTTAGCAACGCTCACCGGAACGTCCATGATCTTGCAGTTCGACTCAGTGATCGTTTTGGTTTTCACTTCGTCTTCAAGATAGCAGCACTCTTTCTTGATCTCTTTTTTGACCGGTTCGCAGTGGAACACCGTGTAGGTTTCGTCTCGTTCTTCGGTCGTTTCGACCAAGCACGATTTCATCCTCGTTTCCATGACTTTCATTGGAACCATGACAGTGCATTCAACCAAGACGCGTTGATCACACTGATGCCCGCAATGGTCGCATTTCCCAAAGAGACCGGCTGCCTTTGTCAAAGCAGGCGCGAACAATGCTGTAATTGCCACAAGGGTCAAAAGTGTCCGACGCATAGCTTACATTCCTTTGCACTCAATGGATCGCGTTGAAAGGTTGCTTCAGCTTGTCAAAGCACCGATCAATCTTCTGCGAGTTCCTCAGCGTGTCCGTTGCAGAACCAAAGCGGCTGCAGTTGCCAAGGATTTATTCACAGTATTGGCTATCGTCGCGCAATTGAACCGACATTTAAGCTGAGCGATGTTGGCACAAGCGAATTTGCTGAAAAGAATTGCAACATTGGCAAGCTGTGCTAGTTCTGCTGATTGTAATGTCAAATGTACTGATTTGTATAATGTGCGATATTGACAGCCGTGACGCCAATTGCGTAAGCAATACCCTTGAAGATCGACGCGCCGAATGCCGAAAGCCGGGTGCAAGAACGGTACGGGGCCGCGAGCGATTCTGACTCTCTCATCAAAAAATCTGCAAAATGCGACTTGGAATTTTTTTGCCGTCCTGGATAGGCGATACGTGTATGGCGACTCCAGCCTTGCGTGCGTTGCGAAATGGTCTGCCAGATTCAGAGCTAATCGGGATTGCGCGTCCCGGTCCGGCAGCATTACTTCAGGACAGCCGCTTTCTCGATGCGTTCATAACCTATAAGCCGCGAAGCGTTTTAGCAGGCGAGAATCGACGTGCGTTGATCACGAAATTGCGATCTGCTGATTTGGATGCGATTTTGTTACTAACCAATTCTCTCAGCAGTGCGGGAATCGCCTATCTTGCAAAGATTCCGCGGCGAGTCGGTTATGTCCGCGACTGGCGAGGCTGGTTGCTGACCGATCGTGTCGAAATCGAAAAAACGTCGCCCCTGGCCGACTCCAAATCACTGGTAGAAAGTTATCTGCGGCTGACAAGGCAGTTCGGCTGCCATTCGGATGACCGGTCGATGGAATTGTCGGTCAGTGCTGGCGATACGCAGCGGGCAACTAAGATCTTAAGGCTGATTGGTTTTGACGAACGGCGCCCGCTGGTCGTGATCAACAATGCGGCGGCATCGGCCAAGTCGAGATTATGGCCGCAGCAATATGTCGTGCATTTGTGTCGGCAGTTAGCTGTCGGTTTGAATTGCCAAGTGCTATTGCACAGCGGTCCAAACGATCGCTTGGAATCGAATTCAATCGTTGAACAAGTCAACAATCCGCTGGTTCAATCGATGGGCGAGTGGCCAGATCTGCCACTATCGTTATCCAAGGCGATATTATCGGCAGCGACATGTGTGGTCAGCAGCGACTCGGGTCCACGTCACATTGCAGTTGCATTGGATCGTCCAGTCATCAGTCTGTTTGGATCGACAGATCCTCTTGCGACGCAAACCTTCAATCGCAAAGAAGTCATTCTCGAGAGTTTTCAAGAATGCCGACCTTGCTATAAGTCAGAGTGTCCGCTGCGTCATCATCGATGCATGAGAAATATCGAAGTTGACACAGTACGAATGGCAATTGAAGAAGTCTTGCGGGCCAAAACTCAACGACGATTCACTGCTTAGATTCAATCAAAGCCAGGCTATTTAGGCCCTTAGATTGTCCTTAGAGCAACGAAAAGGCAGGAAACTTGTTCGACCTTTCTCGTCTTAACTTGTTTTGTTGACTCTTAGTTGCTCATCGGGCGGATCATTTCCATGCCCGAATCATAGCCCGGCATGATTTGCGTGCTTGGGCTCATCTCACCGTAAGGCGAACTTCCGTACACTTCGCCTTGGTGTCCCATGTCGCTGTAACCTTCATAGCCTGAGTAATCGCCATAGCCGACAGACTCGCCGCCACCGCAAGTGCTGCATCCTGGAGCGATCGAGGCTTGTGGTGCCATCATCGGAACTCCCATTGGCGGAGCCACACCGCAGTTACCACTGCTGCACGGTGCACCGACGTTGTTTGGATGGATGCGATTATATAGCCGTGTAAAGTAGCCTGGTTCACCATTGCGACGACCAAAAGTGCAACCTGTGCTGAAACAGGACACCGTCAGCACGATTATTAATAGACGTTTCATCGAATTTCTCTTTCAAAACCGAGTGCGGTAAAGACTTTCGGCGTTCTACGTTGAAGCCAGAGAACTCTACGACGTGGAAAACGTTGAGCAAACGAAACATGTGGAATATTTTCAACAAAACGAAAAGTTTGACTGAAGTTTTGTAGCTAAGGTGCTACATTTCTTGGAGCACATTAGCAAAGCCTGCCTGAATCGAACTTCGGATAGGCACTTATTGCAACGGGCTTTCGGTGGACGTCAAAGCGTCTGCTGTTGCAGGTCAAGGATGATCAATTGATCCTCATCAGTTTCCCGGTAGTAAGGTCTCGCAATGGACTTTGCTGCCAGCACCTGAATTTGACTCGCAAACTATGCCAACGCCAGTAAACCGCCGCAAACAGTACTCATTCTTCGCTGTCGTTTTAATGATCAGCTACTCTGCCAACATTGCTGTTGCGCAAGAAGTGTTCAGCGAACTGCCGATTGTCAATCAAGTCGAAGTCGTCTCGCCAACCACGCAATATTTCGACGTAGCAGATGACAGCTCTCCCTATCAAACTGCTTCAACATCAGGCGGTTTCTGCGGAGACGTTTGGGAAGTTTCGACTCGTCATTTGCCATGCTGCATCAACCGCAACGCCGTCATTAACCCTGATTTGCGTGTTTCGCATTTGGAAAATCGACGCTGGGTCAAACGAACACTAACTGACTTGTTGCCCGACGCACCGATGTCGTCAGCCGACGTGCAATCATCGAGCATTAACGCTCAGTCATTCGAAACCGTTCCATCGAATCACTTCTCGACGTTGACAATTATTTATGTGCATGGCAATTGGATGGAAAGGGATAATGCTCGCGAGCGAGTTCAAATTGTCAGTCGGGCGATAGCGCGACACGCCGATCGTCCTTACCGCTTAATCATGCTATCGTGGCCGAGCGAACGAGACCGAGGCTTTGTTTCAGACATCAGGGAGAACGCTGAATGTGCTGATATCCAAGCTCACTACCTCAACTACTTATTGCAACACATTGATCCTAGCTCTCAGGTCAGTCTGCTTGGCTTTTCATTTGGTGCTCGAACAGTCACAGGCGCGTTGCACTTAGCGGCGGGTGGTTCGATCGACCGTTTATCAGGTTATGTCGGCATGGCGAACACGTCGATCGATTCGGAAAGTCGTCCACACTACCGAGTTTCGCTAGTCGCACCGGCAGTCGATCGAGCGTGGCTGCAGCCCGGCGGTCGATTCGAACTTGCAACATCATCAATTGATTGGATGGTCAATTTGTATAATTCAAAGGATCCCGTGCTACGAAGATTTCGCTTCCTAAGCCGAGTCTCTCAGCCAATTGCCGCAGGGTTTGTTGGGTTCAGTAATTTCACCGACCCGCGAGCCACAGCGCCGCTGACATCGACCAATTTACTAGAACAATACGATTGCGGATCTATCGTCGGAAACTCACACGACGAGCAGAATTATTACTCGAAGTGTCCTTACTTTCAGAAAGCCGTGAAGAACGTTCTCTGGCTTCCCGTCGACGTTCGTTAAACTCAACGGATTTACGAAAGCTTCGTACCGATCGCAATCGTGGCTGGATGATAGCTTCGCCGATCCCATTCAAAATTATCGGCTTCAAACATGAATTGATCGGCAGTCGCTGATTCTAATTCAATGATGATCAGCGAATCGACCGGGCATTGTTGCATATAGCGATCGATCATCTCGGTCAGCAGTTCACGTTTCTCGGTCCAAAACGAGTAAGGCGGACAACAAAACACAGCCCAAGGTGCCGCTCGTTCATGATCCTCCACCGGCAACGATTCGATTAGTTTTGAAGGATTGTTGGAAACCCGGAACGCATCAGCCTGCAGGATCCGAACATGTTGATCGATCGTTATTCGTTTCGCATTCTCAGCAATTTCATTCGCACGAAATGCTTGTTTTTCGATTGCAACAGCATAATAAGCGCCGCGAGATAGCGATTCAAACGCGAGTATGCCAGTTCCGGCAAACAGGTCGATCGCGATTTTTGCTTGAATCGTTTTTTGTAGCAAGTTGAAGATCGCTTCGCGGGTACGATCCTTCATCGGACGAGTCGACGCTTCGGTCTTGAAGAGTATCTTTCGTGCTCGCAATTCCCCGCCGATCACGCGGAGGAAGGTTGATTTTACGGGAGTCGAGACGATTTTCTTGCGATAGTTTTCTTGTGCGGCTTCGCGTCGTTGAACCCGTTTGTATTCTTCGCTGTTAGTGACATCCATATCGGACTGATCTCGCTATTTTAATAAAGTTCGCATTATCGAGCTATGAATCTCGCCAAGCCAATTACCTTCGCGGAATGCGTTACCGGTCGGTTTCGTAGCTTTCGATATCGATGACTCGTTCTACTGGCACTACGAAAACTTTTCCATCACCGATTCGACCACTTCGAGCGTTTTGTAGAAGTATCTCGACCACCTCGCTTGCTCGGCTATTTTTGACGAACAAATTCATTTCGACTTTCGGCAGGAATAAAGTGCCAAATTCTGCATCAGTGTATTCTTCTAAATAATCTTTTTGACGCCCCAGTCCTTGAACT
>JBGSKY010000275.1:0-11252 GCA_041740995.1 Pirellulaceae bacterium | reverse complement strand
ATTGGGTTCCGCATTATATGGTTGGTTCCACGCCGGAGTTTCTGGCGATTAGAAATTGGACTGACCTTCATCTAGGGCGTTGTTTTGACGAACGAGAAGTCCGCGTCGGAGCGAAAGTTTGTGTGCTCGGTCAAACAGTTGTGATGAAACTTTTTCGCGATCGCAATCCTATCGGCGAAGATATTCGAATCAACAACGTGCCATTTAAAGTCATCGGTGTGCTGAACGCAAAAGGGGCCAATTTGCTGGGCGTTGATCAAGACGACATTGTGTTCGCACCTTGGACGACAGTCAAATCGCGGATTACGGGCGAAGGCATCGCAGCAGTCAATGGCATCGAACGCGAAGGGAACGCTTCCCGACAACGTGTGCCTTTAATGACCCAGCGGATTCGCAACGAAAGCGTCCACAAAATTATGGTCCAGGCAATTTCGTCGGACAGTGTCCCGCTGGCTATTGATGAACTTGAAACGTTACTTCACGATCGTCATCGAATTGTTGGCAGCGCAGACGATTTCAAGGTTCAGGATATGGCTGAAGTCTCCAATGCACTCGGCAAAACAGTCGACATGATGGCCGCCTTGGCATTGTCAGTCGCAGCGGTTTCGCTGGCGGTTGGCGGAGTCGGAATCATGAATATTATGCTTGTTTCAGTCACCGAGCGAACTCGCGAAATCGGCCTGCGAATGGCGGTCGGCGCGAAGGCGAAAGATATTCTAAGGCAATTCCTAACCGAATCTGTCGTATTATGTTTGGTCGGTGGGATGATGGGCGTACTAGTTGGACGAGGTGTATCGTTGGGCGTCGGTCGCTTGCTCGATTGGCCTACCCAACCATCAATCGCGGCAGCTGTTGTCGCAGTCGCAGTTTCGATGGTTGTCGGCGTAACGTTTGGATATTACCCCGCGTGGAAAGCCTCGAAGCTCAATCCGATCGAAGCATTGCGTTACGAGTAGACCTTCAACCTTGTGCTATTTCTTTAACGTCCAGTCGATCGCCTCGAGTAACAACGTTTGAAACTCTTGGCCGGCTCCGCCCATATCATGCAGCGACGTGGGCAATTCGTAAAGCTTGTGTTCGACTGCACAGCTCTCCAGCCAATCGACGTCGTCCAGCGGGTCAATCCCAGCGGCGAACTGAGCGACTTTAATACCCGGCGCAAGCTTCGCTCCCATCTCTGACATCGCGAAAGTATCTTCGCCAGTTGGTACGATTCCAAGAAGGTCGCTTGTGTTGATTCCGAATCGCCCACGAGTACCAGGGGCGGCAAGCAACAAGCCGACCAAGTTTCTATTTCGCTTTCGAGATGCCGCCGCCGCGACAGATTGTTCTGCGCCGGTGGACCAACCGCCGAACCAAACCGGTAGGCTACGGACCTTGGACAGCGACAAGCCGGCATTGACCGCCGAGTTGAAACCGATCACCAATTGGTCCTGAGTAAACTTTCTTGAATCAGCGAACTTGCGACAATCCCAGCCGACGACTGCGTAACCGTGACTGGCCAGTGAGTTGGCTGTGTTATCTTCCCAATAACTCCAACCCCCGTCGCCGGTACCCAAGACAACGAGTCCTTTGGGCCGCTCGGTCGTCGGAAAATAGGGACACTGGAACGGACCACCGCTGAGCTGCAATGTAATTAGATCGCCGGTGGCCGTGAAATTTTTTGGAGTGATTCGAAAGTAGAGAAACCTTCCGCCCAATACGACAACGACGGTGACGATGAGCAAGAATAGCCGCGCCCGCTTACTTGAAAAAAAGTAGACCAAGGACGATCCCATCACGACAATCTCAAACCTTTTCTGATTATTTAACAGTCAAGCTAGCGAATAGTTTTTTTAGATCTCGTATGTCTACCGGTTTTACCAAGTGCTCGTCAAACCCAGCTTCAAAAGCCTTTTCGCGATCGGTCGCTTGACCGTACCCCGTCATCGCAACCAGAAAGCACTCATCGAGGTTGGGCAACATACGAATCCGGCGGGCCAACTCGTAGCCGGTCATACCAGGCATCGAAATATCAGACAAAATGACTTCTGGAGCGAGATCCGCGACAATATCTAATGCGCGTTGCCCACAGTCCGCAATGGAAACGTCATGCCCCAAAGCGGTCAGAAGTCGCGAAAGGACCATCGCCAAGGCTTGCATATCTTCGACGATCAACACTCGAAACGAACGAGTCGTGGTTTGTATATTTTCGCTCAAAGAGCTAACTGCTTCGGCCGCCCCAAACGCCTGATTTTCAACCATTGGTAATTGGACAGTAAAGGTGCTGCCGTGGCCAATACCTTCGCTCGCGGCCGTGACTGTTCCGCCGTGTAATTCAACCAAAGTTCGAACTAGTGTCAGTCCAATTCCAAGCCCCGCAGCGCCACGAGCAAGGGTATCGTCCACTTGGCTGAACATTTGAAAGATGTCATGCAACTTCTCCGACGCGATTCCGATGCCATTGTCTTTCACTTCAATTTGCAGCAAGTTGTCGTCGATCCCGCAAATATTCAATTCGATCATTGAGCCATTGTCACTGTATTTGGCTGCATTGTTGAGCAAGTTTGATAAGACTTGTGTAAGTCGGGCTGGGTCTGCATCAACATACTTGCCTTCGGCTTCATAACGAACGCTAAGCTGATGCGATTTTTCACGAATCAAGCTATTTGCAGACTCGATGGCCGCTTCAATAATCGGTTTGACTTGAACAACTTCCTTACGAAGCGTAATCTTCCCACGGCTGATACGGGATACATCGAGCAGATCATCCACTAGCCTAACTAGCTGTTCAACCTGGCGAGCCATCGTCTCGCGGAGCTGTTTTAAATCGTTATCCAGATGCGACATCTCCATCAATTGGACGGCGTTTTTGATCGGCGCCAATGGATTGCGCAGCTCATGTGCCAAGGTCGCGAGGAATTCGTTCTTGCGGCGATCCGCGTCAGACAACCGTGCCGCCAAACCGCTCAGCTCGTCTTCAGCGACTTTACGTTGGGTTAGGTCGCGCATCACTTTACTGAACCCCAGCAATCGACCTTGTTCATCACGCATTCCGCTGGTAATTCCAGATGCCCAGAATTGAGTTCCATTCTTTCGCATCATCCACCGATCATCGCTTGCGCTTCCACGTTCGGCGGCAATCTGAAATTCCAAGTCGGGAATCCCGTTTTCGATCGCTTCTGGCGTAAAAATCAGGGTTCGAACGTCTTGTCCAAGAAACTCTGCCTCGGAAAATCCAAGCACATGTTCTACGCCTTGATTCCAGCTCGTCGCTCGGCATTTTGTATCCATCGTGAAGATCGCATAGTCGTGAACTTGCTCTACAAAGAGACCGATCAGGCGATCCATTCGTCTTGTTTCTGCGACCAACAATTTTTGTTGCGTGACATCTGAGACAGCCAACAGGATTGACTCGGTTCGCTCAGCGGAGACTTGAAAACTATTGGCGTTAATTCTCAGTATTCGCTCGCCGTTCTGATCATTATTTCCGACTTGAGTTTCGCAATTGTGGATCGACTCGCCATGCTCGGATACCATTTCAAGCAGCGTGTGAATCTCGGGTGTATTGAATTGTTCTTGATTGACGGAAAATATCGACTTCCCGACTAAGTCCACTTCTTTAGCACCGGTATCTCGAACAAAGGCCTGATTCACCGCGACAATGCGATATTGTTTATCAAGCACAACGACCATTTCGTTCAGTGCATCAACAACGCTGCGAGTAAACGCGGCCGCTTCGCTCAATCGCAGTTCTTCTCGGCGACGATTGGTCGTGTCGCGAAAGATTAGGACTACGCTCTCGATTTTGCCGCTCGAATCACGGATCGACGCGGCACTGTCGTCGATCGGAATTCGGCAGCCATCTTTCGCAACCAATACATTGCGACCAGACTCGCGAACGACAGAACCATCGCGGATGGCTTGTGAGCCAGAGCTTTCAACTGTATCGCCGGTCTCTTCATCGATCAACGGGAAGACTTTTTCCAAAGGTTGTCCAATCGCTTCAGCCAGCGTCCAACCCGTGAGTCGTTCGGTCACTTGATTGATATAAGTGATTCGGCCGCTTGCATTAGTTGAAAGCACACCATCACCGATTGTCGCTAGCGTAACCTGCAACCGCTCTTGTTGCAGACTCAGAGCCCGCGCGGATGCTCGAGCTCGTCGACGATTGTGAAGTATTAGATATAGAACGCCTGCAACCAGGACCAAGGCCAATGCATTGGACAATAATCCGGAAAGTATCGCATTGCGAAAACTTCGTCCAGCGGTCAAATCTCTTGAACGCCAACGAGATTGTTCGTTGGCCAGCAGACGGCTGATTTTAGACTGAATGTCGCCCGTGATTTGCAGCGACTTATGCAGTTGCATCTCCGATTTAACCGCATCAATCCCGTTATTGTTTCGGACCTCGATTTCCTCTTTCATTTCGGTAAGTTTTGCTTCGATATCGCGCCTCAGCGCCTCAATCAAAACCTCTTGATCAGGTTCGTCCAAAACAAATGTTTCCAACTTATCAAGTCGGACTTTAACCATGTCTCTCGACTTGTTAAATGGTCGGAGAAACGCCTCGTTTCCGGTGATCAGATAATTTTTCTGATTCGCTTCCGCCGAATTGACTTCCAGGTCTATTGAGTCGATCGCGCGGATGATCTCGAATGACTGCTGGATCAGCGCCGCATCTTGCCGCAACTCTCGGGTGTTGAAAAACGACACTAGCGCGTTGGCGATCAGAAAGACGATCGTGGCCGAAACGCCAATGGGCTCCAGCATTCCGGATCGCCATCGCAATTTGTCAAGCGTTTTGAATTTCACAGCGCAATGAGCTTTTTAGTAGTCACCAGTCGTCACTTGCCCACGTTTGTGGAACCTTCGTGAATTTGGCTTTTCGAACTTCGGAGCCGATACTTTAGATCGCACCACTGTGTCGCGCATTATCGCGAAATTTAGACTGCAAACGAACTCTGTCCACGCGATGCAGCCATGCCGCTTATCGTAGCGTTCGATTGGAAAGTGGCAATGCAAAGCTCGCCATCAACACCAGTTCGAGCCATGAACTGAATCAAGCATCCTCCAATTCTTGCAATTCGTAAACCCATATTTGTTACAAGTAAAATGTGTTTTGGCACATCACTATGGGCCAACGCAAGAAGCGTTGTTTTATGCCTGTTTCCAAACATAGCTGTAGAACAAAAGCCCGAGTATGAAAACGAACAAAAGGGCATTGATCGCTATGAATCCCCGAGCGATGTTGAGATAGGTATTTTCTCTTTGCCAGGCTTCACTCGACCATTCGAGATCTTCCTCCAATTCGAACAGCTTATCGAATACGCTCCGAACGAACGCTTGACGCAAACGCGAGCTGCCAGCGGCGGCGAAATAACAGCCGCACAAAAGTGGTCCACGCTGGTCGTTGCCTTCGGCGACGCCTGCCAAGCTTGAAAGCAGCTCCGCAACTTTCGGTTGAGCCCGATTGCGAATCTTACACAGCAACGCAAAAAGCTTATCATTGTGCGACCGACCCAAGCAGTCGGGATGACGGAACAAGTCGTAGATCCAATCTTCGAAAGCTCCGCACGCGTGCTGAGCCAGCAAAACCAATTGATCAGGTGTGGTCGGGGCGAGATGATTGTAGCCGTGTCCGAAACGATTCTCGCGGGCGCGATTCTCGCCGACTCTTCGCACCAGTTCGATAAAACCCAGTTCATCATCCAGGCCGGTGATCAGCACCGCCATCGGGGCATGCAATTGAGACCCTTCGATGATGATTCTCGCATCATCTCGGAGCGGTCCAGACAATCGTCCAGGTTGAGATTGCAACAACTGGTTCCAATCGATGATCGCGATCGTGCCATTGATTGGACAGAGCGGTTGGCGAGCTTGCGCCGCCAGCTTGCAGACTCGTCGCAGTCGTTCAGATTGTTCAGCCAAATCTTTTCGATCTGCCGGTGCTAGTTGCGGCGGAGCAATCGCGTTGGCCACCATTTGCGTTGCGGTGCTGTCGGAGGTAACCATCGTCCCACGAAGCCCCGTAGGTGCGGCAGCCATTGGCACAGCGGCTGGCTCTTGATTGGCTCCTGCAACAATTGTCCCGCGAATGCCAAGATTCGCGACGTCAGTCTGCGGTCCAGCACCTGGAGCACCGACCAAAGTTCCGCGCAATGCATTAGCACCGCCTCCTCGGGCAACCGGGATCGCTTCAGAAGCAGACTGAATTTTGGAAGTCGCACACGCATTGAGCAAGACCACGACAATTCCTTCTTGTCGAGCGTACCAGCGCAGTGGCGCACGGCCGTCCGGTTCGCCTTGCACTAACAATTCCCAGTCAGTCGCCTGCATCAATTGGTCAGCTTGTCGTGCCGTCGAAACCCCCATCGCAAAAAACAATGGCGTTTCGCTCGGGTCGATCCCAGCACGACGAACAGCCGTCCAGCCCTTCTCCCATGCTTCGTCGATATCAGGAAATTGGCTTGGCTCGCTCTCCAACCACGCTTTGACAGCGAAATAACAAGCCGCTGGAATGGCAAACACCAGCAAGACCAACGCAAAGATAAACGCCGGATCCTTCTTTGGACTGAACGTCGCACCGCTGGAAAATGCAGATGCGATGTAATAGCCGATCACGCAAAAAATCAAGAACAAGAACAAAATGAAGGCAACGCGGGTCGGCAATGACCAACCAAACCAGCCGCGAGCGCCGCCAAGCCACCGCGCTGGGGCTGAGAAAATCCACTTAAATGGTGCAAAGAGATAGTGAAACACGGCTTAGTCCAAATTGAATAGGCAGGCGTTGGCTGAAATTTCCATCCGTGAAACTTTCGTCTGATTCTCTGGTGCGAGGATGTGATAGCCGACGACGACCGCAATCACTAACAACATCAAGGTCAGCATCGCGGCACCGACGACCGTAAAGCGGCTTTCAAGTGGCGGAGCACCATCGACGGGCATCGCAACGCCGGTAAGCCCCTGCCGCGAACGACGCGTTTGCAACAGACCAGCGGTTCGGCGAGTCCATTCTTCGATCGTTGGTGGCAAATCATATTGCTGAGCAATAAAAGTCGATTCGGGCAAGGCATAAAGCCCACGAAATCCGAGAATCACGGCGATGTAGAAGACTTCGATCGCATCGCGTCGCATCAACTGCGTCGCGTCCTTGGCCTTCTGGTAGAACAAACTACCGGCGTCGTTGGTATTAAAGAATTGAAACTCTAGTTTATGATTTTCCCACCAGCGCTGGCCTTCCCAATTCATTGTGATCATCACATCATCGATCCAAGCACAAAGCGCGTAACGTGCTAGCTGCCAAACGTCGCGGTTCTCTCCATGTTGCAACAAATCTTCGGCTTGTCGCAAGCGAACCGTGATTTGCGAATGCAACGCCGACGCGTCGACATGGTCTTGTCGCGACAACGATTCCATCGCAGCGATGACTTGTAGAAAAACTGGATCGATAGCAGTGGCGAATTCAGGACTCATGGATTGGCATTAGGGACGGCGAATAGTGCAAATTCCAGATTAGCTCGTTTGTCGCGATACAACACTTCTAATCTTCGTTGATTAGGCAATCGATCGAGATTGGCGATAACATTCGTGTTGAATCGCATGGCAAGACTTTGCGTGGTCAAAACATCTTTCCACGCTGGGCCTTCGCGTCGGATTTCGAAGTACAACCAGCCTCGTTGCGATGGCAGTGCTCGTGGCGGCGTCCGCAATTCGTCTTCCGCTTTGACATCCGGCATTCGGTGTTTGAACAACAGATCGACTTGCTGGACGCTGCCCATTTTCCAATCCATCACGCCCGGTCGCAGCAGGTCACGAACCAGATCGCTGGGGACATTTTCGCCGTGGACCCCAATATACCATTTCCAACTGGCATGCATCCATTTTGGATCGAGTGAAACTTGCATCCCGCGATCGACGCCGATAAAAAAGCGCTGTTCGTATTCCAATCGCTTCGTCGAACCCATCAGCTCGCCAATTCGACGCTGTAACCAACGAAAAATTCTCGCCAGGTCGTCGTGATCGTAGGCGGGTAACTGTGGGTCCAATCGCCGCGTCGGATCAAAAACGCTCAGCATACCGACGATGCGACAGAGCTCCAGATAAGCAGTATAGGGATGAATCCCGACCGCGAACGTGATCGCATGGAGTGTAGCCAGAGCTTGATTGAGCTGCGTCAACATCCATAAGTCGTCCAGCTCGCCAGGCTCTTGACTGTTAAAAGCAAGATTCCGAGACGTCGAACGTTGCGAAAGCATATCGACTTTTTGGCCGACCAGGTCGTAGATCGCTCGCAGGACACCCTGGGACAAATCGGTCCAGGCATCACACGCAAGCAGAGCGGGAAAATAATCGGCATCGATTTCGGGCGAGGCGTCTTCGCTGCCAACGCGTTTGACTTTCGCGATCGGCAGCACTTCATACCCTTCGATATTATCGCTGCTGGTCAGCAATCGAATGTGCATCGATTTGAACATCAACTCCGTGTCGCCCGTCCCTGAATTTTCGTCCGGCACGTCCAGTCGCGTCATTAGGCTGCGAGTTTCTGGTGCCGATGCGTCGCCAACATTCGCTCGACCAAGCACAAGCTTTGAAACCGCAAGATAGACCGTCACCTCGGTGCTTGACTGAAGCGCGTCCTTTAAGCTGATTCTTAGATCGCGACCGCTGATTTCGACTAACGTGCCATCACGCAAAATCGCTTGGCAACCATTGAGTTGGAAGAAGTACGCAGCCAGCGCTTCACGCTGGTACTGAAAGCTGCGAACTCCGTATGAATAATGAGTCTGCCAGCTTGTGGCTAAGGCCAAAGTCTGATGCCAATAGCGATCCGCAGCCTGGAAGTGCTGCGGTCGCAAGAACATGCCTTCGTACCAATTGATCGGATGCTGTCGCATTAGGACCCACGCGCGGTATCAAACAAAAAATCTATAGTCGCTATCTTACGCTCACTTGACCAGCGTAATCTACCCCACTACCGCTTCCTAATTTTCTAACGACTTTCCACGGCCGACGCGTGGACGTTAAACTCGGTAGAAGCGTCAAGTTTTACAAAGTGGCCCGAGACGGTCGATTCGTGGGACAATTCTTGGCATAATGCCGCTAGATTTTGTCGATAGGCGTATTCATGAGGCGTCGAACGACAAGAGCCGGCCGGGCCTGAAACTAGTGATTTCTGGCAGACAAAGCACTCTGTTCCGCCCCCGGAGCAATGAGATTACCGACACCCAGTTTAGTCGCCTCGCTGTCAATCGATTTCAAAGTCGACCTCGCCACCTACCAATTCGCCACCTAGTTCTATTTTGGAAACATAAGCCGCCATGGCAAAACCTAGTACTGTGAAAAAAGGTGGCTGGCGACACGGAGGCAAACCAGCCAATGCTCGAAAAGCAGCTCCTGTGGTCGGTAAACGGATCGCAACAACTTCCCTTGCGGCGTTCTGTGTCGCTTTGCTGATCGGCTTGGTTGTATATCTTGTGATGCAACGTTTCCAGCACACGACAATCGTGGCGATTACTTCGACCTCTTCGGAATCGACAAGCGATCAAGAGGTCCGATTCGCGCTGCAACCACTTGGCTACAACACCGCCGCGATGAAACCGCTCGATCAAAAGACGGAACAGTTCGAAACACTGCTCAACGTCGGAACGCAAAATGTCGCCTCGATGTTTCAGCAAGTCAGTGCGGTAACCAAAAAACATCGAACTGGTGACAGCTTGGTGCTCTTCGTGCGAACTAACGGCGTTTCGTTCGACGGGAAGCCTTATCTGCTGAATTATATCTATGGTCTTCCCGATTCGACCGCTGCGATCACTAATCCGCAAGCGGCCATCGATCTGCTGCAGTTACTTCAAGCCGCTGCCAAGAATCCTGGCCCTTGTATCGTGCTGCTAGACTGGGGAAATCAATCGCTCGATCTTCGGGCAGGTTTTGGTGTCAATCAATTTTCGACAGCTCTCGAATCGATCATGAAAGACATCCCGAACAATGTTTGGGTCATGACTTCACATCGCGACACGGAGATTTCGTTGCAAGCCGAGGGCAGCCAACAGAGCTTATTTGTCCGCGCTTGCGTCGAAGCCCTTTTGGAACAACGGCGCGCACCATCGGATTTTGAGTTCACGTTGCCGTCGGGCAAGTATTTGAACTTGGGCGATTTGGCAGAGTACGTTTATCGCCGCGTTCAAGCCGACAGCTTCGGTCTTCAAACACCATGGCTCTTGCGTGGAGGAATGGGCAACGTACCAACCATCGAACACATCTGGTCGCAAGCGGCCAATGTACCGATCCTAATTCGAGGAGCCGATCGCCAGCCGCTGGGTTGGCCAGTGGCGAAACCGGAACCAGCGAATGAAGATGCCGATGATAAAACGGAAACGAAGGATCCGAACTCGAGCACCGCTGCGCGTGATTCAACCGATGGGAAAGGGATCACAAATGCTAATGCAGTTCCGACTCAAGCGGTTTGGGAGCTGCTCGATCGTTGGCATGAACCTCGCAGCGAAGCGGTCGGATGGACGACTGCCCAGCTAATGCCAGCGGCCACGAAGCAGATTTCTGCGATGGCTATCGATCAAGAATTGCGTTGGTTCGCTGGCCCGGATTATCGTTTCAATAATCCAGACGGCGAAATTCTGCGCAACGATACATTGAGACTGCTGGCGTCCGCCACTCAAATGGAGACCGAGCTGGCTGAACAACTTCCTTCTAGCGAATTTAAAGCGCTATTGCGAAGACCAAGTAATACATCTGAAGACGAAATTTGGCTTACCGCGATGTCGTCGCTGCAGGCCTATCGAGAATACATGCTCGTTGCATACGAGCTCTCGATGCTGGTCGACAACCTTCGCGCTGTGGGCGAAGACAACACGAACGACCTCCGAAACGCATTGCAGTCGGGGCTATTTGCATCACAAGATTGGCTTGCAGCTTGGCAGCAGAACAAAGCTGGCATTGCGTTGGCCGTATCGGCCGATTGGAGCGGCCTCCAGCGTCGCCTTGAAAGCGCAACTGACGACGCAAAACTTGGCTTGAAGCAAATTTTAGAAGCGACGATAAAGGACCCGAAATCGCATCAAGCTGCGTGGAATATCTTGACACGATGCAGCTTGCTCAAGAGCGCTCAACGGATTGAGCTGCGAAGCGCAATTAACAAGCTTCCGACGCCGATATGGCCACGCACGTTGCTTCCAAAGCTGCCGCCCTCGAGCACAACTATTGCGATTTCAGACTGCATGACCAGCAAGCTTTTTAATCCAAGCATCTTAGGATTG